>CANPVS010000062.1 GCA_947581795.1 uncultured Oscillospiraceae bacterium | reverse complement strand
TGCGCCACTCCGCTTAAATCTTATTTCCTACGCAGGGTCCTCTTCTTTTCCCTGTCCACTTTCCCTGGGGCAGTTCAGACGGGAGGGTGCTTTTCCATATATTTTACGTATTTTATTCCGCGTGTTTGCGGATGATGATGAAGGGGGTGAGCTGGGTGGAGTTGCCGGTGGGGTTGTCCCGGATGAGCTCGGTGCACTGCTCGTCGGTGAGGGTCAGGTCCGGGCTCTTGCCCAGGATATCCCGCTCGAAGTCGTTGGCGTCCACCAGCATGCAGGTGACGCCGGTCTCCTCCTTGATGCGTTTGCAGACGCCGTTGGGGTCCTTGGGGAGCATCATGCAGAAGTCGCCGTAGACCTGGAAGGAGGCGGTGTAGAACCCGTCCAGGCCCGCCACCTCGGGGCCGGCGATCTTATAGAAAATGCCTTTCTTGCCGAACAGCTTTCCCACACCCCCGGCGATGGAGGCCCAGATGATCTTCAGGGCGCCGCAGTGGTCGATGGCGAACTGCATCTTCCAGGGGTTGTCCACGCCGATGCCGGCGGTGCTGTGGGAGGCGAACTTGGAGAGGAACCGGGCCAGCAGGGACAGGTGCATGTCCTTTTTATAGATGATGTTTTTCTGGCACAGGGAGATGATCTTCTCCGCCATGGAGAGGATGTCCCCCTCCTGATAGACAGGCAGAACGTACTTTCTCACCAGGTCGCAGTAGTCCTCGCCGATCTGGACGAAATGGGTCTTGATGGCGCCCCGGTCGAACTTGCCGAAGCTGGTCTCGATGGTGAGGGATTTGTTTTCGTTGGGCGTTAAAACGGCTCCCATGGTCTCCTCCCGGAAGGCTCTCGCCTTTCTTTTCTCTTTCTTTGTATTTCAGTGGGTCCCGGTTTTTTAGAATACCACAATTCCCAGCCGTTGGCAAGTATGGACTCTCTTCCACCTGTTACGCCCTCTGAAGATAGTGTGCCGCGGCGGCCCCTTTTTTCCCGTGGCAAAAAATTTTTGCGGGCCCGCCCGTCCTATTGACAATCCGGGAAGATATGGTATAATGATTGCAGTAATTAGGAATTATTCCTAAATTTTTACGGAGGTAACTATCCTATGGCTAAATGGATCTGCACCGTTTGCGGTTACGTACATGAGGGCGACACGGCTCCCGAGGCCTGCCCCGTTTGCAAGGCTCCCGCTTCCAAGTTCCAGAAGCAGGCCGGCGAGATGACCTGGGCCGCCGAGCACGTCGTCGGCGTGGCGCAGGGCGTCCCCGAGGATATCATCATGGATCTGCGCGCCAACTTCGAGGGCGAGTGCACCGAGGTGGGCATGTATCTGGCCATGGCCCGCGTGGCCCATCGGGAGGGCTATCCCGAGATCGGCCTGTACTGGGAAAAGGCCGCCTATGAGGAAGCCGAGCACGCCGCGAAGTTCTGCGAGCTGCTGGGCGAGAAGGTCACCGACTCCACCAAGAAGAACCTGGAGATGCGCGTGGAGGCCGAGAACGGCGCCACCGCCGGCAAGTTCGACCTGGCCAAGCGGGCCAAGGCCCTGAACCTGGACGCCATCCATGACACCGTGCATGAAATGGCGAGGGACGAGGCCCGGCACGGCAAGGCTTTCCAGGGTCTGCTGAACCGCTACTTCAAGTAATTCAAAGGAGACCATACCATGAAGAAGTATGTGTGCCCCTGCGGGTATGAATACGACCCGGCCGTGGGCGACCCCGAGCACGGCGTGGCCCCCGGCACCGCCTGGGAGGATGTGCCCGCCGATTGGGAGTGCCCCATCTGCGGCATGGGCAAGGACGCCTTCGAGGAAGCGTAAGAACATAAAAAGCAAGACCGGGACGCGTATGCGTCCCGGTTTTACCATATTGAGAAAGCGGCTCAATCCGGCAGTCTGCCATTGTTCCGATAATACTCGACAATGCTTGCTTCCTTTTTATGTCCCGTTTGCCACATGGCGTTATACATAGAGTCAAGAAACGCCTCGTCCCATCCGTTCTCGATCTGAGTTCTAAATATCCCCTGTCGATATTTAGCGATAAGGTCAATATAGCTGACGAGCAGATCCGGGATCTTGCCGCCGGAAACTTTGGCAAGTTCAGCCTCGGATAGAGTTTTGGGTTCGGTGGGGTCGGTATTCTCCACGGCCTTGTCGTTCAGTTTCTTTTCGTCATTCATAGCTTATCCTCCTGTCGTATCAAGGTCAATACTTTACGCGGTGGCCTCGGAAATCGGGGCAATCCTGTCCGCCCAGCTGTTCAAAGGCTTCAAAGCCGCTGCTGAAGCGGCAGACACTGGCGGCCTCACAGACGGCGCAGTTGTTGGCACTGAATTTACCATACGCTTCCCCATTCCGCGCCCAGTCAAACCCGCCTGTGACGTCCTTCACGGTCTCATCGTTCAGTTTCTTTTCGTCGTTCATGGGTTGTTCCTCCTTGTTTTTATTCGCGCCATAGCGCAATATCATACTAGCGGAACGCCGGGCGGCCGTCAATGGCTGTGTCCCGAATCGACAAAATCACGACCTGAATTGCATCCGCCGCCCCTTTACAGGCGGCTTTTGCGGCCCTGGGCCTTTCCTCCTGCCTCCAGTCGTATCAAAATTTATAAGCCCTTCTGTCACCGACGAAATCAGGGCAATCCACCCCGCCCATTTTGTCAAAGGCCTCAAAGGTGGTTTGATAGAGGCAGCGTCTGCCAGCCGTGCAGATGGCGCAATTCCTGGCATTGAACAGGCTGTATCGCTCCCATTCCTCCTGTTTGAGCCCGCCGGACACGTCCTTCAAGGCCTCGTCGTTCAGTTTCTTCTCTTCGCTCATGGTATGTCCCTCCTCCATAAAATATCATGTTATCATACTAGCGGAACGCCGGGGCGGCCGTCAATGGCTGTGTCCCGAATCGACAAAAATACGACTCGAATTGCATCCGCCGCCCCTTTACAGGCGGCTTTTCTCCTGAAATCGCGACAAAAAAGAGGACAGCGTCCGCTGTCCTCTTTTTTATTTTTCTGTTTCCTTCGGCTTTTTGCAGGCGTGGGGGCAGGCGGCGCCCTCCGGGATGCGCCAGGGCTGGCCGGGTCCCTCGTGGACGGCCCCCTTGACAAGGCCGGAGCGGCACATCTCCCAGACCGCCATCTGGTCGCAGCCCCATTTTTCGGCGGCCTGCTTCGTCCCTATCATCCTATCCATCGCCCGATCCCTCACAAATCCGTGTGGCGACATTTTAGCGTATAATTTGACTTGTGTCAATAGCGCAGCGCTTGTTTAGCAAGGTTTAAGTCATGCTCCTCTGTCTCTACAATTTATAGAGAGGTGAGGCGCATGAAAGCGGAGTACAAGGAGCTTTACGAGAAGTTCGGCCTGAACGTGGTGTACTACCGGAAGCGGAAGCGGCTGACCCAGCTGCAGCTGGCGGAGCTGGCGGACATCGACCGCAGCCACATCAGCGCCATCGAGCTGGGGAACGTGGGCGTATCCTTTGACGTGATATTCAAGCTCTGCGAGGTGCTGGAGGTCTCCCCCAAAGATTTGTTCGATTTCCGGGACTGACCGGTCAAAAACCGCTCAAATAACGGGAATTACGCTTAAATAGCACGACATTTCTCCATCCGTCGTGGTATAATTCTATATAGGCAGTTGGCATCCTGTTCCTATCGCCGGCGCGCTGTATGCGCCGGTCCCATCTTTTCCGCTTTCGCCGGGAAAGACGGCGTCGTCCCACCAACGGCGTTCGGCCCGCGGCTTGCCCTGCCGCGGACCCCACCTCCTATCCGTTTTTCCCGCGAAAAGAGCGGGACCTGTTACGCAGGTCCCGCTCGCTTTTTGTTTTTCCGGGGTCAGAAGCCGAAGCCGCCGAAGAACTGGCGGAAGAAGTCATCCATGGCGCCGTAGCCGTACTGGTACTGCTCCGGGGCGGGAGTGGCCTCCACCGGCGGGCGGCTCTCCCCCAACGTCGCGGACAGGGTCAGCTTCTCCCCGGCCCGCCAGACCGTCACCTCCACCGTGTCGCCCACGGCGTAGCTGTGGATGGCGGTGGTGAGGGCGCTGTAGCCGGTGACGGCCTCGCCGTTCAGGGCGGTGATGATGTCCCGGACCTGGATGCCCGCCGCCTCGGCGGGACTGCCCTCGTCCACCTGGGACACATAGGCGCCCACCACCATGCCGTAGCGCTCGGCCATGGCGCTGGTGACGGAGCTGCCCTCGATGCCCAGGGTGGCCCGGTCCTTCACGTAGCCGTATTGGATGATCTGGTCGGCGATGTGGGCCGCGTCGGAGATGGGGATGGCGAAGCCCAGGCCCTCCACGCCGGTGGCCTTCTGCTTGGCGGTGACCACGCCGATCACGTCGCCGTTGGTGTCATAGACCGGGCCGCCGGAGTTGCCGGAGTTGACGGCCGCGTCGATCTGGAACATGTTGATGGGGTCCGAGTCGGAGTCGGTGGTGATGAGCCGGTCGGTGGCGGAGATGATGCCGGTGGTCATGGTGAAGTTCAGCTCCCCCAGGGGGTTGCCCACGGGGTAGATCTCCCGGCCCACCACGATGTCCTCCGGGCCGCCGTAGGTCACGGGGGTGAGCCCGGCGGCGTCTATCTTCAGGACGGCGATATCGTTGTCCTCGTCGTAGCCCACGATTTGGGCGGTGTACTCCGTGCCGTCGAAGGTGAGCACCGACACCTCATAGCCGCCCTTCCGGGCCTCCTCGATCACGTGGTTATTGGTCATAATATAGCCGTCGTCGCTGATGATGAAGCCCGTGCCGGACACGCTGGCGGGGCTCACCTGGCCGAAGATGTTGGCGTAGATGATCTCCGTGGTGACGCCCACCACCTGGCGGCGGGCCTGGTCGTATATGTGCTCGCCCACGCCGGCCGCGGCGGCGAGAGAGGCGGCGTCGGAGCCGGCCTCCGTCTGGGGCGGCAGGGCCTCGTCCGTTGTCTCGGGCAGGGGCGCGGGCGTGGCCTCCGCCGCCGGGGGCGCATCGTCCAGCACGCCGGAGCGGAGCACGAACCAGGTGCCCCCCACGCCCAGGGCCGCCGCCAGCAGGGAGCAGAGAAGGCACAGGGCCACCACGGCCCCCACGCTGAAGCCCCGCTTTTCCCGGCGGCGGGGCGCCGGGGCCGGGGTCCCGTAGCCGCCAGGGGCGCTGGCGCCGTAGTGGGCCGAGGCCTCGGCGGGGTTCCCGTTTGTACTGTAGTTGTTGTCGTACTCGTTCATGGATAAATCTCCCTCGAAGTTTCTCTGGTGTATACTTTATCCTTTTTCCCTGCGTAAATCTACTGGCAGATGTAAAGATTTTATGGATTTTTTGTGAAAGACCTTCTTTTTCATTCTGTTAACATTTTTAATGGTGAAATGGTTTATAGTATCCCCAGAGAAAAACCGTGTGGGAGGCGCCCTCTTTGAACCAGGACTTCCGCCCCGGCCAGGGACCGGTACAACCGAATACCGAAGCCCAGACCCCGGGACGGACGGCGTACTCCGACGCCTATTACCGCTCCGCCCCCGCCCAGGGCCAGGCCGGGTACGGCTATAACCCCTCCCGGTATTACGCCCAGGAGGAGGAACCCGCCAACCGGGGACCCATCAGCATGCGGGCCATGCTGGCCCTGTGCCTGGCCTGCGTGCTGGTGGCCGGCGTTCTGGGCGTGGGCGGGCTGTATCTTCTGAGCCGCGACCGCCGGGCGGACCGGACCGCCTCGGGTTCCGCCGACTTTTTCGCCGAGGCCCGCCAGGCCCTGGCGGAGCCCGGACCGCTGAAACTCTCCCCCGCCGCGGCCGCCGCACCCATGACCGGGGAGGACCTGTACGCCATGGCCTGCGGCCAGATGGCGGGGGTGTCCGGCGGGTCCCAGGCCGGCTCCGGCATCGTCCTCACCGCCGACGGCTATATCCTCACCTGTTACCATATCATCCGGCAATGCTACACCTACGGCGCGCCCGTCACCGTCACCCTCCACGACGGCGCCGCCTACACCGCCCAGATCGTGGGCACCGAGGCGGACAGCGATCTGGCCGTGCTGAAAATAGACGCTTTGGGCCTGGACGCGGCCACGCTGGGCGACTCCGAGGCCCTGGCCGTGGGGGAGCGGGTCTACGCCGTGGGCAACCCCACTCCGTCCCTCCCCTACTCTATCACCCGGGGCGTGGTGTCCGCCGTGGACCGGGCCATCACCCTGGACGACGGGGTCACCGCCGATATGTTCCAGTTCGACGCCGCCATCGCCGCGGGCAGCTCCGGCGGCCCGGTCTACAACGACCGGGGCCAGGTGGTGGGCGTGGCCACGGCCCGGTACACCGCCTCCGGCGTGGAGGGCCTTGGCTTCGCCATCCCCATCGCCGACGCCGTGACCGTGGCCAACGAGCTCATCCAAAAGGGCTACGTCTCCGGCAAGGCGTATCTCGGCATCGTCATGGACGCCACCTATACCCCCGCCGTGGCCCGGTATTACCGGGGCGTGCCCGGGGCCTACGTCAAGTCCGTGGAGGAGGGCAGCGCGGCCCAGGCCGGCGGCCTCCGGCCCGGGGACGTGATCACCGCCGTGGACGGGGTGAGCGTGGACAGTTCCGACGCGCTGGTGAGCGCGGTGAAGGGCTACAGCGCCGGGGACAGCGCTGTCCTCACCGTCTGGCGGGGCGGCGGATACGCGGATATCTCCGTCACCTTCGGTGAGGCCGTGCCCTCCGCCCCTGTACAATAACCATACGCCGGAGGACTTTGTGTCCTCCGGCGAAAAAATATTTTCCCCCGCAATAAATCCCCTTTCCCGGGCATTTCTTCTGTGACAGGAGAGCGCATACGATGCAGTCAGACGTGGAAAGACCCATAGCGCCGTCTCCGGACCGGGCCCGCCTGGAGACACTGCTGGCCGGCGTGGCCGCCGGCGACGGAGAGGCCCTTGGGGACCTGTACGCCGCCGCGAAGGGCGCGGTGTACGCCATGGCGCTGGGCATTTTGAAAAACGCCCACGACGCCCAGGACGTGACCCAGGACGTGTTCGTCCGCATATGGGAGAGCGCCGTGAGCTACCGGCCCCAGGGCTCGCCCATGGCCTGGATCCTCACCATCACCCGGAACATGGCCCTTATGCGCATCCGCCAGGGGGCCCGGATAGAGCCCATGGACGAGGCGGCCTGGGAGAGCCTGCCCGCACCCGGCCTCACCGCCGAGGAGCGGACCGCCCTGCGGGCGGCATTGGAGGGGCTATCCGATGAGGAGCGGCAGATCGTGCTGCTGCACGCAGCGGCGGGCCTGAAGCACCGGGAGATCGGCCAGCTGCTGGACCTGCCCCTGGCCACTGTCCTGTCCAAGTACCACCGGGCGATCAAAAAACTGCGGACGCTGCTGGAAGGAGATGACGCCAGATGACGGACGAAGAGCTGATGAAGCGCCTGAAAAGCGCCGTGGACCACGCCGCGCCCGACGATCTGGCCGGGGTCCTGGCCCGCTGCAAGACCGGGCAGAGCAACGTGATAAATATCAATGAGCGGCCTGCCCGCACCGGCAAAAGCCGGCGGCGGGGCCGCCTGGTGGCCGCCTGTCTCGCCGTACTGCTCCTGGCCGGGGGCGGCGGTGGCATCTTCTATCAGCAGGCCTACGCCGTGGCCTCCGTAGTGAGCTTGGACGTGAACCCAAGCATTGAGCTGAAAGTCAACAAAAAGGAAAAGGTCCTCTCCTGCACCGGCCTCAACCAGGAGGCCGCAGCCGTGCTGGCGGATATGGACGGGGGCCGGGACTTGAAGGGCGCGAAGCTGGACGTGGCGGTGAACGCCATCGTGGGGGCCCTGGTGCGCAACGGATACCTGGACCACCTGGACAGCGCCATCCTCATCTCCGTGGAGGACAGCGATACCGCCCGGGGCGCCCGGCTCCAGCAGGAGCTGGTGGCCTCCGTGGACGGGGTGCTCCAGACCGCCTCCAACACCGCCTCCGTCCTGAGCCAGAGCCTGGCCGCGGACAGGAGCCTGAACGCCCGGGCCCAGCAGAACAACATCTCCACCGGCAAGGCCCACTTGGCGGACCGGGTCGCGGCCATGAACGGGGACCTGGACTTCAACGCCCTCGCGGCCCTCAGCGTGGAGGAGCTGCGGGACCTCCTGGAGATCGGCGCGCCCGCCATGCCCATCGGCCGGGACGCGGCCCTCCAGGCTGTGCTGGACTACGCCGGTCTCGACGGGAAAGCGGCTCCCCGGGCCGAGGTGGACCCGGAGCTGGACGAGGCCGTCCCCTATTACGAGGTGGAGCTGAACCTGGACGGCAGGGAGCTGGAGTACGGCGTGGACGCCTTTACCGGGGAGGTGCTCCAAGGCGTAAAACTGCCCGCCGGGGGACATGGCCCGGCCACGTCCCAAGTGGAGACCGTCCAGCCCCAGGAGGAACAGAAAGCCGCCGTCCAGTCCGGGGACGGGGTCAGCCGGGAGCAGGCCATCGACGCCGCCCTGGGCCACGCGGGCCTCACGGCGGACCAGGTCTATAAGTTGGAGGCGGAGCGGGACCTGGACGACGGCCGGGAGGAATACGAGGTCAGCTTCAAGGCCGATGGCTGGGAGTACGAGTACACCATCGACGCCGCCAGCGGAGCGATATTGGACCACGAAAGGGACCGGGATGACTGATTGAAAGGCCCCCTCTGACGAGGGGGCTGTCGAGCGATAATGGGGTCCCCGCGCGAGCCCAGCGCAGCGGGTCGCGTGGGGAAGAGGAGGAGCCGCAGGCCATTCGAGCTTTGCCGCTTGCGGCAGAGAGACCTGGCCTGTGTGCTCCGACGAGATGACTGAGGGAGAGAAAAATCCAGTTTGTTTATCTCTCCCTCTGTCTCGACCTGCCGGTCGAGCCACCTCCCTCGTCAGAGGGAGGCTCCAAGATGAAAAAACGGCCGTCACTTGGACGGCCGTTTTTAACATATCTTTTACTGTCCCTTTTGGGCGTTGACCTTGATGCCGGGGCCCATGGTGGAGGCGGTGACGCAGGTACGGATGTACTGGCCCTTCGCCGTGGCGGGCTTGGCTTTGATGATGGCGCCGATCAGGGCGTCGTAGTTCTCCTGCAGCTTCTCGGGGCCAAAGCTGACCTTGCCGATGGGGCAGTGGATGATGTTGGACTTGTCCAGACGGTACTCGATCTTACCGGCCTTGACCTCATTGATGGCCTGGGTCAGGTTGGGGGTCACGGTGCCGGCCTTGGGGGAGGGCATCAGGCCCTTGGGGCCCAGGACCTTACCGAGGCGGCCCACCACGCCCATCATATCGGGGGTGGCGATGACCACGTCGAAGTCGAACCAGTTCTCGGTCTGGATCTTCTGGACCATATCCTGGCCGCCCACGAAGTCGGCGCCGGCGGCTTTCGCCTCTTCCTCCCGCTCGGGCTTGCAGAACACCAGAACGGTGCGGCTCTTGCCTGTGCCGTGGGGCAGGACGATGGCGCCGCGGACCTGCTGGTCGGCGTGACGGCCGTCCACGCCCAGCTTCACGTGCAGCTCGACGGTCTCGTCGAACTTGGCCTTGCTGGTCTTGCACACCAGGTCGAAGGCCTCCTGGGGATCGTATACGGTCTGCTTGTCAAAGAGCTTGGCGCTCTCTTTATAATTCTTGCCTCTGAACATTCAAATTTTCCTCCAAAAAATGTGGTTAAGCGGAAGTTTTCCTCCCACATATGGGGCGATTTACTCGCCCACCAGAACGCCCATGCTCCGGCAGGTGCCGGCGATCATGCTCATGGCCGACTCAATGCTGGTGCAGTTGAGGTCGGGCATCTTCTGCTCCGCGATCTTCCGCAGGTCTTCCTTGGAGATCGTGGCCACCTTGTCCCGCTGGGGCACGCCGGAGGCGGTCTCGATGCCGCAGGCCTTCTTGATGAGCAGGGCCGCGGGCGGGGTCTTGGTGATGAAGGTGAAGCTGCGGTCGGCGTACACGGTGATGACCACGGGGATCATCATGCCCATGTCGCCCTTGGTGCGCTCGTTGAAGTCCTTGGTGAACTGGCCGATGTTGATGCCGTACTGACCAAGGGCCGGGCCCACGGGGGGAGCCGGGGTGGCCTTGCCCGCCGGGACCTGGAATCTGACGTATCCAACTATTTTCTGAGACATCTTTTATTCTCCCATCTAGTCCTCAAAAATGAGGTGTAAAATATCAGTCTTCTTTCACCGGCTCGATCTGGTCAAGCTCCAGATCCACCGGCGTCTCACGCCCGAACATGGACACGATGACGCGGACCCGATCCTTATCCGGCTCCAGCTCGTCCACGATACCGATGAAGCCCTCCAGGGGGCCATCGGTGACCTTGACGCTGTCGCCCAAGCCGAAGCCCACCACGACCTCGTGGCGCTCCATGCCCAGGTCCAGGACCTCCCGCTCCGTCAGGGGCACGGGCTTGCCGTCCATGGACACAAAGCCGGTGGAGCCTCTGGCGTTGCGCACAAGATGCCAGCTCTCGTCCGTGAGGATCATCTTCACCAGGACGTAGCCGGGGAACGTCTTGCGCTCGTAGGTCTTGTCGCCGTTGTCGGTGTGCTCGGTGACCGTCTCCATGGGGATCTTGACCTCCAGGATCAGGTCCTCCATGTGCCGGTTCTCCGCCGCCTTCAGAATGGAGGCGGACACCGTGTTCTCATATCCGGAGTACGTGTGAACAACGTACCACTTCGCGCTGTCTGCCATCTTCTTACGCGAAAATGTTGATCAGCGCCTTGACCGTCGCCTGCGCGGCGCTGTCAAAGCCCCAGAGCACCACGGCGCACACAACGATCATCACGACCGCGACCGCCGTGTTCTTCATGGTCTGCTTGGGGGTGGGCCAGACCACCTTTTTGAGCTCGCTCTTCATGTCCCGGAACCATTTCTTGATCCGCTGCATGCGCTTGGGCTTTTCGGTGGTCTTTTTGACCGCGACCTTCGTCTCCTTGGAGGGAGCGACGGCCTTCTTTTCCTCTGCCATCTTGCTCTGCCTCCTTACTTCGTTTCCTGATGCAGTGTGTGCTTCCGGCAGAAGGGGCAATACTTCTTCAGCTCAAGCTTCTCCGTGGAGTTCTTCTTGTTCTTGAAGGTATTGTAGTTCCTCTGTTTGCACTCGCTGCAGCGCAGTACGACCTTGATCCTTGCGTCTGCTGCCATTTTTTCGGCACCTCCTTGTAATATTGCCTCCCTATTCCGGCCATAACGGGTCAGCCCGTCCGGACGGCAGGTAAAAGTTATCCTATCATATTATTCAAATAATTGCAACCACTTTTTCATTTTTCCGCCCCACACGTTCCGCCTCCGGGCAAAACTTGTCCGGCCGGGCGCCAAAGCCGTTGCTTTTGGGGCCAGCCCGTGGTATTATCGGCTCATATCAGAGTAGGGACGGCCGCGTGAAGTGCCGGGGGGATGGGAAGTTGCCCTCCGGACGAACGGCATCGCCGGCGGTGGCCGCCCCGCATCCGCTGGAGGGAATCGAATATGAAAAACACCAAGCGTCTTGTGACCGACGGCCTGTGCGCGGCGCTGTACGTCGTGCTGTCCAGCCTTCTGGGGCTGAGTCTGGGGCCTATCAAGCTTTCCATCGACGGGCTGCCCGTATTGCTGGCGGCGCTGCTGTTCGGGCCGGCGGACGGGGTCGTCGTGGGCCTGCTGGCCGGTTTTCTGGGCCAGCTGCTGGGCCCCTACGGGGTCTCCGCCACCACGCCGCTTTGGATGCTGCCCGTGGGCATATTGGGCCTTATCGCGGGCCTGTACGCCAAGCGGGCGAAGGGCGGCATCGACCGGAAAAAGCTGGCCGCGGTCATCCTGCTGGCTTTGCTGGCGGACACCACCGTCACCACCGGGGTGATGTACGTGGACTGCCTGGTGTATAAATACTCCTTCGTCACCTACTCGCCCTACATCGTCTGGCGGTATGTGGCGGACGTCATCAAGGCGGCGCTTTATACCCTCCTCCTGCCGCCCATGCTGAAGGTATTGAGAAAGGACGCTGCATGAGAGTGATGGCCATAGACTACGGCGACGCCCGCACAGGCATCGCCGTGTCCGATATGCTGGGACTGCTGGCCGGGGAGACCTTCGTCATCGCCCAGTGGGACCCGGTTGCACTGGCGGATACCATCGCCGCCGAGGCAAAAGCCCGGGACGTGGGCACGCTGGTGCTGGGCCTTCCCCGGAACATGGACGGCACCGAGGGTCCCCGGGCGGAAAAGAGCCGGGCCATGAAGGCCCTTTTGGAGGAGCGGGGCATGACCGTGGTCCTGTGGGACGAGCGGCGCACCACCGTGGACGCCCACCGCATCCTCCGGGAGAACGGAAAGAGGGAGAAAAAGCACAAGGCCACTGTGGACGCCGTGGCCGCGGCCCTCATCCTGGAGGGCTATCTGGGTTCTCTGCGGTGACAGCCGCTTCCCCTTCCCCACAGACAAAGAAAGGCCGGAGCCGAACGAATGTTCGGCCCCGGCCTTCTATCATGCCTGCCAGTCCAGGCTCAGCATCATCCTGACGGTCTCGCGGTTCTTCTCCTTTTCCGAGGGGGGGAGCTCCCCATATGGGATAAGGTCTGCGTGGATGCGGCGGGCCCGGTCCTTGGCGGCGCCGTTCTCCGGCGCGCCCCAGCGCCAGTTGTACAGCCGGTGATACCGGCTCCAGCGGATATGCTCCAGCTCCGCCAGCAGCTCCAGCACTTCCGGCGGCAGCGTTTCCGGGTCCGGCCGGACGCCCATGGCGGCCAGCATAGCCAGGCGCACGTCGTGGTAATCCGCCGCGCTGATATTGGAATAGCGGGTGAAGGTATCCAGCCGCTGCCAGGCCTCCTCCCGGTTCTTCTCGTTGTCCGGAACGCCGTTGTACTCGGTCTCGTAGCGCATGTTGATCTGCTTGGCCCGGGCCAGAAGGGCGTCGCCGAAAATGTTCTCCAGCCGATGGCCCTCTTCCTTCCAGGCGTAGAGCGTCAGCCGCTCCCGGCCGTCCAGGAGGCCGGGGGTCTCTCCATCCGCCGCGAACACGTCGATCTGAGGCCGCGACGTGGCCAGCAGCAGGTCCCGCAGCAGCTCCAGCTGGCCCTCCTGGGTCAGCACCAGCACCAGGTCCGCCTGTTCCAGCAGCGGCAGCCGCTCGTACCAGGGCTCGCCGTGGAACACCACCGGGTCGGATATTTCCTCCAGCTGGGTGTGGATGGCCCGGAACCGGGCGCCGTCCCCGAAGATATGGTACTCAATGCGCTGGTCCGGGGCAAAGACGTTGCCCTGAAGGGCGTAGGTCAGAACCTCCTCCCCCAGCTTGCCGAAGCCCAGCAGCACGATCTGCATATGGTGCTCCCGGGTCCGGGACAGGGCGTACAGGTCCCGCCGCTTCCAGAACGTACGGGCCGCCGTCTCCTCCGGGCAGAACAGGTGCAGATGGGGCGCGGAGGCCGCCTGGGCCGGGATGGCGCTGCATTTGACGTATACGTCCGCCCCGCCGAAATCCTGCCGGTAGCGGTTATAGAAGGCGAAGACCTGGCTCTCCTCCTGCAGGAGGATGTACCGGTTGGCCCGGATGAAGCGGTCCTTGCCGTCCACGCCCTCCCGGCCCAGCTGGGCGAGCATGTCTGCCTTTTCCTCCGCCGGGCCGTAGACGGCCACGGCCCTCCCGCGGCGATAGCGGGAGTAGTTCAAAAGCCAGTCCCGGGCCGCCACCACGGCCAGAACCACGCCGCTGGCCGTACAGAGGGGCGCCGTCCAGCGGGCGATCTCCACCAGCGCGTTGGGCGCGGCCCCGTTGTAATCCAGCAGGTACATGGTCAGGCTCTGATAGAGCGCGTCTCCCAGAAGCTCCGGCGGCCGGGCCAGTATATGCAGCCCGATGACGCCCAGAGCGCCGGGGATCAGGAACAGACAGTATTTACCTATCTTTGCAAGGGCCTTCCGCATCCCGTCGTCTCCTCTCTCTCGGGCTGTCAGAGCTGGGTCACCGTGGCGCTCTGGTATTTCCGCTCCCAGGCCAGGGCGTCTTCCACGATCATGCTCCGTACCAGCTCCTCCGACAGGTTGTTCATCACGTCCACCGGCACGGCGTCCTCCATGGCCAGGAGCGTGTCCACCTGGGCCAGCAGGTCGTCCAGGCTGTCCTCCGTGCGCACATGGCTGTCATAGTCGAAACGGAAATTGCAAAGGGATATTTTGGAAGAGAAATAGGCCGCCCAGGCAGGCACCATCAGCGCGATCATGTTAGCCGCGCTGCGGATGAAGCTGTTCAGATCGGCCGCGCCGATCTTGCCGGTGATGGGGGACACACAGACGTAAAACTGCAAAAATCCCCGCAGGATCACCAGGGCGAAGCCCAGCTTGAAGATCAGCTGGTACAGCTTGTCCAGCTGGTCCAGGACCCGCTGAAGGCGGGCCGCCGCGGCCTTGTGGTAGGCGATCTGGTCCGCCAGCATCTCGTGGATATGGACAAGGGCCATATGGGCGGTGCGGCCGTCCAGCCGCTGGACGTCGGGCTCGTCCGCCAGCGTCATCTCCTGCAGGCCGGCCCGGAGCTCCTCGCTGCCGCCGCACACGTCCCGCAGGTCGGCATAGACCCCGTAGGGGACCAGATGCACCAGCACCCGCAGGACCTCGGCTATGTAACGGTTTTGCAGGAACGCCTGGTGCTTGCGCTGTATGCTCCCGTTCCGGGACAGGAAATAGACGTACAGATTCAAAAGCCCGTGGATGAGAAAGCCGGTTCCCGCCAGGACGGCCCGGGGTGTCGACCCCATGCCCGTCACGCTGAGAAGCGGCTCGGCGTAAAAGCCCACCGCCAGAAACGCGGAGGCCACGAAGGGCAGGATGGCCCGCCAGTACAGCACGGCCTGATACTCCCCGTTCAGGGATATGGCGGCGGAGTCGAAGCGGCTGTACCGCGCCAGGATGCCGCGGCGCACGCGCTCGGACCCCGCCCGCTCCTCCTCCAGGGAGAAGCCGTCCTGCAAAATGTGGTCCTCCTCCGGGGCCGTCTCCGGTTTGAGGGCGTCATACTTGCGCAGGAACCGCCGGCGCAGCCTGGCCCCCAGGGCCAGGAGCGGGTCACGCCGCCCCTCCGCCAGGGCGGGCTCCGGGGCCCGGGCCTTGTGGGCTGTACAGAGCTTTTTCAGCCCCTCGTCGGAAAGGGGCTCATAATAGGACTCTTTGGACCAATAGGCCGCGCCCGTCCGGGCGGACAGCCAAAGGCAGGGCGTTCTCTCCTTGTGGGCCAGCTGTATCAGCTCCCAGGTGGCGCCGGAGATCTCCGTCACGTCCTCGTCCCACACCGCCAGCACCAGGTCCGCCCGGTCGCACATGGCCTCGCCCAGCACGCCCCGCAGGGGCGTGTCCTCCCAAAGGGTCTTCCCGCAGCGGGCGGACCAGTCCGGGTCGTCCCGCTTGCAGAAACAAAAGACGTCCTCCCGGTCTACGCCGGGCAGGGACGCCCACCGCTCGTCCGTATAGGCGGGGCTCATCAAAAACTGCACGCCCGGCCCGCCGGACGCCGGCTCCAGCCAGGCCAGGATGTCCCCCAGCCGCCCGCGGACCGCGTCCAGGACCGGGCCAGCTTCCGGCAGGCGCCCGCCTACCGCCAATTGAAACGCCATGTCAATCCTCCCGCGGCTCTATCCTGTAGCCCAGCCACAGGAGCATCTTTATCGTCTGTGTCACCGTGGCCCGGTCCACGTCCTTTTCCGATTCCGGCAGCCGGTCATATTCCACCAGGCCGCTGTGGGTCTTCTTTTCCGAATCGTTCTTCTCGCCATATGCCCAGCCGGCCCGGACCCGCTGCAGGGCCCAGGTCTCATGGATGTTCTCGGCGATCCGCTCGATGTCCCGGGCAAGCTGCCCGCTCAGCTCCACGCCGCTCAGGTCGACGGGGTGCGGTACGTAATCCAAAACGACACCTGCTTTCTTTTTTCTCACGGTTCTTCGCCTGCTAACGTCATATCATTGAGATAGACCCGGGGCATGTCCTTATCCAGCGCCAGATCCACCGGCGCCAGGCCGCCCCGGCCGTCGTCCCGCAGGACCGTGACGGTGAACGTATCCCCGTCCAGGGCCTGTTTCAGGTCGTTATACTCCTGGTAGTTCCGGCAGGGCTCTCCGTTGACCGCGATGATCACGTCGCCGATCTGAAAGACCTCATTGGGATGCTCCGGGTCCTCCCAGGCCATCACCATGACGCCGTAGTTCACGCCTGTGTCCTCCGCGCTGCCGATGAACCGCCGGAGGGCCGGGAGATATTCCGCCGCGTCCGCATCCCCTGCCATGAGCGTGTCCAGCGCGTCCACGCACTCCAGGGCATAGCCGTACTCGCCGTCGTACATCAGGCTCTGCAGCTTGATCCACAGCACGTCCCAGCCATCGTCCGGCTCGGCGCGAAGCTGCTGGATCGCTCCGTCATACTCAGCGAGCAGGCCCACGTATTCCATCCACAGCTCCACCTGCTCCTGGGCCTGCTCCCGGGTGAGGCCCAGGGCCTCATAGGTGCGGATAAGGCTCTCCCGCAGGGCGGCGTTGTCCATGGTCATGTTGCCCACCATGGCACTGTTCGCTATAAGAAGCTGTGTCTGCTGGTTATCGCTGGCCTCCTCGTCGGCCAGGATCGCCTGCAGATCCGTGCTCCAGGAGGAGGCGGACAGGGGGATGCTCTTCAGCATCGGCAGATAGGTGTTGAAGAAGTCGTCCAGGGCGGACCTGTCCGTGACGGGCAGGAGAAGCTCATTGACGTTCAAGGCGTTCAGCTTCATCTCCTCCTCCAGCAAGCTCTGATAGTTGTCCACAAGGGCCAGCTGAGCGTCAGGAGCTATATAGGAGTCCTTTCCCACCGCCCAGAGAATATGGGACAGGTTGCCCAGCCAATTCCGCTGGCTCTCCACCGCCGCGTCGTGCATGCCGACCAAGTCCGCCGGGGAGAAGGGCATATCGTCCAGCCCCCCTACCCGCTGGATCAGCCCGTCCGAGGGCGCGCAGGTCTCCAGGTCGCAGTTCTCCAGACTCTGCATGGACACGTCGAAGGCCGCGTCCAGGGTGGAATAGGCGCCCGTGCCCGCGGTGACATAGCGCCGGGCGTTCTCCATGGCGTCGTTCGCGGCGGAGAGCATCATGTCCAGTCTTGTCAGATTGTTCTCCACATAATAGAGCACTTCCTCTGTGACGCTTTTTTCCTCGCTGGTATGGGGGAAGGCGGTATCGCCCGGCCGGAGCAGGAAGAAAAGGCCCGCACCAATGACCGCCGCCGCCAGCACCGCCACAGCGGCCCACTGAAAGACCCGCTTTTGGGGTACCGACCGGAGGTATTCCTGCAGAGTATCTATAAAGGCGTCGAAAAACTGGGAGTTGGCCTCCAGACCGCTTTTGTAGCGCAGCGGCTCTATGGACGGCGGCAGCGTCTCGGGAAAGGTAAAGCCCTTGAGCATGACGGGGATGATGTTCTTCTCCTTCAAAAGCGCCCGCTCCACCTCGTACCGGACCCAGTCTCCCTCGTTCACACACCGGTCCAGGGCTTTGGGGGACAGCACCAGCAGGAAATCCGTGCATCCGTCGATGACGTCATACAGGTCCTTATTGAAATCCCCGGAGCGAAGGGTCTCCACGTCATAAAAGACCCGGTAGCCCTTCTCCTTCAGCCGGTCCCGCAGGATCTTGGCGGTGAATTCGCCGCCGTCCCGCCGGTAGGAGATGAATATATCGTATTTTTTCTTTTTCTTTCTCTTCTCCATGGTGCTCCCATCTGTTTCTGGGCGCTGTTATTTTATATGTATCAGCTGAAGGTCACGCCGTACATGGCCAGGAACTCCTCCAGGCACAGGCCATGCTCCATCATGTACTTGGCGGCGGTCTCGCCCACGTAGCGCAGGTGCCAGGGCTCGTACTCCACGCCGGTGATCTCCGTCTTGTCCGCCGGATAGCGGATCACGAAGCCGTACTTGGCGCAGTGCTCCTCCAGCCAGAGCATCAGGCCGCTGCCGCCGATATAGGGCTCCATGTCCTGATTCGGGCTCTCCAAAATGTCGGCGCACAGGCCGGACTGGTGCTCGCTGGAGCCGGGGTAGTTCACCGCCAGGCGAGCCTTGGCGTTGGCCTCCTCCTCGCTCATGCCCTGGGCCATGTACACGTCCACATGGTTGTCGAAATAGATGATGTGCTGGGTGTTGTAGTCCCGGTAGCCGGAACAGAAATACACGTCGTAGCCCGCGGCCCGGGCCGCGCCGAACAGGTCCTTCAGGGGCTGGGCGATGCGGCTGTCCACCTGCTGGCCGTTCTCGATCTCCGTGAGGGACTCGGGCACGAAGTCTGCCCCCAGGGGCTTTTCATAGCGGATGAGCCGCAGCTCCCAGCTGTTCACGTCCACGTTGGGGGGCGTGGGCGTGGGCAGCGGCGTGGCGGCGGGCTGGGCCGTCACCGGCAGACGGGAGGGCATCGGGGCGGAGGCCGTGACAGTCTTCTCCCCGCCGGGCCCGGCGAACAGCCGCAGGGCCATGTACATCACCCCCGCGACGCCCAATAAAACGATCAAAAGATAAAACGCCCTGCGTCCGGCGCCGTTTCTGCGCCGCCGTTTCTTCGGCGCCGTGCGGGGCCTGTTCCCAGACGATGTTTTGGCCGGGGCCCTGCCCTGCGGGGACCGGGGGCGGGTCTGGGAGCCTCTCGTTGACTGTGGTGCGCTCATGCCGCTGCCATCCTTCCACTCTTCTTTGCAATTTTATTTTATCACCCTGAAACGGGACCGTCAACGGAAAACGCCGGCCCGGTTTCCCTAAAGGGTACGAAAAACCGCCCGGAACCTGTCCGGGCGGCGTTTCATTCGATCATTACTGCGCGGCGTTGAGCTTCTTCGCCATAGCGGATTTCTTGTGGGCCGCGTTGTTCTTGTGGATCAGGCCCTTGGCAGCGGCCTTGTCGACGGACTTCACGGCGACCTTATAGGTCTCGGCAGCCTTGGCGCTGTCGCCGGCCGCAACAGCCGCTTCGAACTTCTTCAGCTCGGTCTTCAGCTCGCTCTTCGCGGCCTTGTTCTTCGCATAGGCAGCCTTCTGGAGCTGATCACGCTTGGCCGATGACTTGATGTTCGGCATCCCCTCGCACCTCCCTGTAAAAGTCTGAACATGATGTCCGCAGATGGAGATTATACCAAGTGTTTTCAAGAATTGCAAGTATTTTTTTCATTTTCTGGCTACAATATAAATAATTCGCATGGGAGGGATGGATATGGTGGGCTGCCGCACCGACCTGGCCACCGAAGAGCTGCCCCAAAACGGCGGGGAGCTCTCCGGCGTCCGCAGCCGGCAATACGACAGGGACGGCTTTGCCGTCACCGACGTGGAGGTGCTGGACGAACAGGGCGCTCATGCATTATGTAAACCAATAGGGCATTATCTCACCGTGGATCTGGACAGCTTCTTCCGCCGGGAGGAGGACTCCTTCCCACGGGCCGTGGAACTTCTTGCGGACTGCGTGGGTCAGCTGCTGCCTTTGGGACCGGAGGACAGCATATTGGTGGCTGGATTGGGAAATCCTTCCATCACACCGGACGCGGTGGGTCCGGAGACGGCGGCAGTGACGCTGGCCACCCGGCATCTGAAGCAGCAGATGCCGGAGGACTTCGCCATGTTCCGGCCGGTGAGCGTGTGTCAGACCGGGGTACTGGGCACTACGGGTATCGAGAGCTCCCAGCTGATCCACGCCATCGCCGGGGCCATCTCCCCCGCCGCCATCGTGGTCATCGACGCCCTGGCGGCCCGTTCCTCGGACCGGCTGTGCCGGACCGTCCAGCTCACGGACACGGGAATCATCCCCGGCTCCGGCGTGGGCAACGACCGGGCGGAGCTGTCGCCCCAAAATCTGGGCGTGCCGGTGCTGGCGGTGGGCGTGCCCACGGTGGTGGACGCCGGCGGTGGCCTCATCGTCACCCCCCGGGACATCGACAAGTACGTGAAGGACGCGGGCAAACTCATCGCTTATGCGCTCAATATGAGCTTTCATAAAGGATTGACAGTGTCTGATATAGATATGTTCGTGGGGTAATGTTCCACGTGAAACAATTTGACGAATCGCGCGGCAGATTGTTTCACGTGAAACGTTGAAATTTACGCCGCATCTGCTATAATAGGGGGGCATCAAGAAAAGGAGGCTCTCCCATGGCGCGGATCGTATGCTTTGCCAACCAAAAGGGCGGCGTGGGCAAGAC
>CANPVS010000061.1 GCA_947581795.1 uncultured Oscillospiraceae bacterium | reverse complement strand
ATGCCCGCCGCCTGCTCGAATATCTCCCGGCGGTCGGTGCTCTTGGCGGAGACGATCTCGCTGATGCGGCCCTGGCCGATGATGGAATAGCCGTCCCGGCCGAGACCCGTATCCATCAGCAGCTCGTTGATGTCACGCAGCCGCACAGACTCCTTGTTTATGTAATACTCGCTGTCGCCGCTGCGGTAATACCGCCGGGTGATGGCCAGCTCGTCGCTGTCCACGGGGAAGATGCGGGCAGAGTTGTCCAGCACCAGGGTCACCTGGGCGAAGCCCAGCTTGCCCCGCCGCTCCGTGCCGCCGAAGATGACGTCCTCCATCTTGCCGCCCCGGAGGGCCCGGGTGCGCTGTTCCCCCATGACCCACAGTATCGCGTCGGATATGTTGGACTTGCCGGACCCGTTGGGTCCGACGATCATGGTCACGTCCCGGTCGAACTGGATGGTGGTCTTGTCCGGGAAGGACTTGAAGCCCTGTATCTCTAGCGCCTTTAAATACAAAATCTTATACCTCTGAACCAGTGATACGCCAAAAATGGCACAATATATAGTATAACCCCATCAGGGCCTCACGTCAACCGAAACTGTGTCCTCCCCGGCATCCTCCATGGGCTTTACCGTGACAGACGCCAAGTGAAATCCTTCCGTCAGCGCGGCGATATTGCTGCGCTTCCAGCCGGTCATGGCGGACACCCTGTTCGGCGCCACGCCCAATGTCACATGGCTGCCGGGGGGCACTTCTTTCAGCAGCTTCGCCGCCCGGCGGCGCAGTATCTCCGAGCGGACCAGCTCCCCCAGGGCCGGGTGGTAAGCCCCCGCCACGGCGCCCCCGGCGGACAGCTCGTCCGTGGGGTTCAGGCCCAGCCGTATCACGGGGATGCCCGCCGCCTCAAACAGCGGCAGCATGTCCGCGCACACCGCCACCGCGTCGGATACGGTGTGCTCCTTGTACATCCCGGCCCGCCACATGTCCTCCAGGGGCGTTCCCTTCACGATGACGGTAGGATAGATACGCACCCCGTCGGGGGCCAGGGCTATGACGCGCCTGGCTGTTTCCATGTCCTTTTCCCTGTCGGACCCCGGCAGGCCGGTCATCATCTGCAATATAAGGCGCAGGCCCGCCGCCTTTACGAGGCCCGCCGCCCGGACAGTGTCCCCGGCGGTGTGGCCCCGGCCGGAGGCGGCCAAGACACTGTCGTCCATGGACTGGGCCCCCAGCTCCACGGTGGCCACGCCATAGCTTTTGAGCATGGCAAGCCCCGCCTCGTCCACCGCGTCGGGGCGGGTGGACAGGCGGATGGATGCCACGGTCCCGTCGGTCCTATAGGGCTGGGCGGCCTCCAAAAGCTCCCCCTGCAGCGCCGGGCTCACTGCCGTGAAGCTGCCCCCGTAAAAGGCCAGCTCCAGGCCGGTGAGGCCCTCTCCCTTCGCCTTCTCCAGGGCCCGTGTCACATCATGCCCGGAAACAGGCAAAGGGCTGCCGGAGATGCGCTTCTGGTCACAGAATACGCATTCGTTCGGGCAGCCCCAGTTGGGGACGAACAGGGGGAGTATCCTCGCTCTCGCCATCAGCTTTTCAGCTTTTCCAGAGCCGCCTTGGCGGCGGCCTGTTCCGCTTCCTTCTTGCTCTTTCCCTCGCCGGTGGCGGCAGTCCCGTCATGCAGGGCCACGCTGGCGACGAAGGTCTTGTTGTGGTCCGGGCCGGACTCGCCCACGATGGAGTACACCGGTCCCGGGCCGCCGGCCCGCTGGAAGATCTCCTGCAGCTGGGTCTTGTAGTCCGTCCGGGCGGGGCTGTGACCGGCCTGGACGTCCTTCAGGATGCGCTCCGAGATGAACTTCTCCGCCGGGTCCAGACCGCCGTCCAGGTAGATGGCGGCGATGACCGCCTCCACGCAGTCGGCCAGAATGGACGTGCGGGTGCGGCCGCCGTTGCACTCCTCGTTCCTGCCCAGGTGGATATAGTCCCCCAGCCCCAGGGCCAGGGCCACCTGGTGGAGGCTGGCCTCGCACACCAACTCCGCCCGCAGGCGGGTCAGGCCCCCCTCGGGCATGTCGGGATACAGCCGGCAGATGGTCTTTGCCGCGCAGAAGCCCAGCACCGCGTCGCCCAGAAATTCCAGGCGCTCGTTGCTGTGCCGGGTATGGGGCTGTTCATTGGCGTAGGAGCTGTGGGTCAGGGCCGTCTCCAGATAGGACCTATTCCGGAAGGTATAGCCCAGGCGCTTCTCCAGCCGTTCCATCACTCGCCGGTGTGGGCGCTCACATAGGCGGCCAGATCGCCGATGGTGCGGAGCTTCTTCAGCTCCTCCTCGGGGATCTCGTCCAGGCCGAACTCGTCCTCCACCTCCACGATGAGCTCCACCACGTCCACGGAGTCGATGCCGATGTCGTCCAGGAAGGTGGTGTTCTCGTTCAGCTCGCTGGCGTCCAGGTCGAACTGCTCGCAGAGCATCTCAATGATCTTATCGTATACCATGGTATTATTCCTCCTTGGTTTTGGTCTTTCCCAGTTTCATATAGTCGATGTTGGCCGCGATGGCCCCGGCCACATCCGCTTTCGCGCAGGCGACGGCCTGACGCACGGCGTTGAATATGGCCCGCTCGTCAGAGCTTCCGTGGGCCTTGATCACGGGCTTGGAGATGCCGATGAGGGCCGTGCCCCCCACCTCGGAGGGGTCCAGCATGGCCTTCATACCGTACAGCTCCTTCTTGATGAGGAGGGCTCCGATTTTCGTCTTGAGGCTGCCGTACATCACGGTCTTCAGCTGCTTGAACATGAACTTGGCCAGGCCCTCGGTGGTCTTCAGCATCACGTTGCCTGCCAGGCCGTCCGTCACCAGCACGTCCGCCTTCCCGGCGAAAAGGTCGCTGCCCTCGGCGTTGCCAATAAAGTTGATGCGCCCCGCGTCGGAGGCCTCCTTCAGCAGGGCAAAGGTCTCCTTCTGGAGTTTGCCGCCCTTGGTGTCCTCGGTGCCCACGTTCAGCTGGGCCACCCGGGGCTTTTCTATGCCCATCATCCGCTGGGCGTAGAAGGAGCCCATGTAGGCGAACTGGAGCAGATATTCCGGCGTAGAGTCCACGTTGGCGCCGCAGTCGATGAGCAGCACCCCTTTATCCCCATTGGGGAGAACCGGTCCAAGCGCCGCCCGGCGGATGCCCTTGATGCGCCCCACGAACTGGGTAGCTCCCGCCAGGAGCGCGCCGGTGCTGCCCGCGGATACCACCGCGTCGCCCTGGTCCTCCTTCAGCATTTTCAGCGCCACGGTCATGGAGGAATCCCGCTTGTTGTAGCAGGCCATGCCTGGCTCGTCCTCCATGGTGACCACCTGGGAGGCGTTCACGATCTGAATGCGTGTTTCGCTCTCTCCGCCCGCGGCGGCGAGACCCTTACGCACCTCGTCCTCCCGGCCTACCAGCACGATGTTCGTGTCCAGCTCCCGGGCGGCCTTCACCGCGCCGGATACCACCGCCTGGGGGGCGTTGTCGCCGCCCATGGCGTCCAGGATGATCTTCATGCGCCCGCCTTCTCTCTTTCTATGATCTCGTCCAGGGCCGCGAGGCCCCGCTGGGCGATCTTCAGATTCCGCTCCCGCTTGCCCCGGATGCGCTCCCCGGCAGGTTCGATGATGCCCCAGTTCACGTTCATGGGCTGGAAATCCCCGCTGGCCGCCCCGCCGGACACATACAGCGCCAGGGCGCCGATGGCCGTGGTCCGGGGGAAGTCCAGGGGCGGCAGACCGTGGAAGCGTCTCGCCGCTTCCAGAGCCGCCAGCATGCCGGAGGCGCAGGATTCCACATACCCCTCTACGCCGGTGACCTGCCCGGCAAAACCGATACGGGGCTCTGACCGGAGCCTATAGTACCGGTCCAGCAGCTGAGGGCCGTTCAAAAACGTGTTGCGGTGCATCTTCCCGTACCGGAGATATTCAGCGTTGGCCAGAGCCGGGATCATGCCGAACACCCGCCGCTGCTCCGGGAAGGTCAGATGGGTCTGGAACCCCACCAGGTTATAGACCGTGCCCTCGTCGTTGTCCCGGCGCAGCTGCACCACCGCGTGGTAGCTCTCGCCGGTCTCGGGATTCCGAAGCCCCACGGGCTTCAGGGGCCCGTAGCGCAGGGTGTCGTGGCCCCGGCGGGCCATGACCTCCACGGGCATGCAGCCCTCGAACACCCCCGCGTCCTCGAAGCCGTGGACCGGGGCCTCCTTGGCCGCGGCCAGCTCCGTGACGAAGGCGTCGTACTGCCCGGCGTCCATGGGGCAGTTGATGTAATCCGCCGTGCCCTTGCCATACCGGGAGCCGAACCAGGCGTGGGACATGTCTATGCTCTCGAAGGATATGAGCGGCGCGGCCGCGTCGAAGAAGTGGAGAAAGTCCGCCTCGCCGCAGGCCTTCGCGATGGCCGGGATGAGCCCGTCGCTGGTAAGGGGCCCGGTGGCGATGATGCACTCCCCCTCGGGGAAGTCGGTGACTTCCTCCTCCACAATCTCGATGTTGGGCTCGCTTCGGATGGCGTCGGTGATGGTCTGGGCGAAAGCCACCCGGTCCACGGCCAGCGCGCCGCCGGCGGGGACCCGGTGCTTCTCGGCGCTCATCATAATGAGGCTTCCCAGCCTTCGCAGTTCCTCTTTCAAAAGCCCCACGGCGTTGGAAAGGTCGTCCCCCCGCAGGGAGTTGGAGCACACAAGCTCTGAGAACAGCGGCGACGTGTGGGCCGGGGTCATCTTCTCCGGCTTCATCTCGTACAGGCGCACCTTCATGCCCCGCCTGGCAAGCTGCCAGGCGGCCTCGCTGCCGGCCAGGCCCGCGCCCACCACGGAGATGTCCGCCATCACGCCTCTCCCCTCTTCGCCGTGGTCTTCTTTGCCGTCGTTTTCTTCGCCGCCGTCTTCTTGGCGGTCGTCTTCTTAGCGGCGGTCTTTTTGGCCGCCGGTTTTTTCGCCTCGCCCTCGGCGGCAGTATCGCCGCCGGCAGCGGCCGCGCTGTTCCGGCGGTAGCGGTAGCTGCGCTTTTCCTCCGGCAGAAAGTTGGAGCACGTCTCGTTGATGCAGAAGGGCTTGCGCTGGCCCTTGCCGGAGAGCTTGAACATGGTCTTGCCGCAGACCGGGCAGACCTCCTTCGTGGGCACGTCCCAGCTCATGAAGCCGCACTCCGCGCCCTTCTCGCAGGCGTAGTAGGTGTAGCCCTTCTTGCTGGTGCGCTTGAAGATGCGGCCGCCGCACTTGGGGCACTTGCCGGGCATCTCGGTGACCAGGGGCATGGTGAAGCTGCACTCGGGGTAGCCGGGGCAGGCCAGGAAGCGGCCGAACCGGCCGGACTTGACCACCAGGTTCCGCCCGCAGTTGGGGCACAGCTCCGCGCTCACCTCGTCGGGCACCCGGATGCGCACGCCCTGCAGGGCGTCCTCGGCCTTCTCCAGGTCCTGTTCAAAGCCGTCGTAGAACTCGTGGAGCACATTTTTCCAGTCGGCCTTGCCCTCCTCCACCTGGTCCAGGGTGTCCTCCATCCGGGCGGTGAACTTCACGTCCACGATCTCCGGGAACCGCTCCTCCATGAGCTTGGTCACGGTCTCTCCCAGGGGGGTGGGCTTGAGGTACTTGCCCTCCTTCACCACGTACTCACGGGCGGTGATGGTGGTGATGGTGGGGGCGTAGGTGCTGGGCCGGCCGATGCCCTTCTCCTCCATGGCCCGGATGAGGGTGGCCTCGGAATACCGGGCGGGGGGCGCGGTGAAGTGTTGCTCCGGGGAAAGCTTGGAAAGCTGAACGCTCTGACCCTGGGTAAGCTCGGGCAGGGGCTTTTTGCCCCCCTCCTCCGTCTCCTCGTCCTCCCGGTTGTCGTCGTACACGGCGGTGTAGCCGGGGAAGGCGATCTTGGAGTGGTAGGCCCGGAAGACGTGGCCCTCGCACACCGCGTCCGCGGTGATGTTGTCATAGACGGCGTTGGCCATCTGGCTGGCCGTAAAGCGGCCCCAGATGAGCCGGTAGAGCCGGTACTGCTCGCCGGTGAGGCTCTTTTTCACCATCTCCGGCGTCAGGCTGGGGACGCTGGGGCGGATGGCCTCGTGGGCGTCCTGGGCGTTGGAGCCGGTCTTGTAGCGCCGGGGCTTGCCGTAGTAATACTCCTCCCCGTAGTGGCTGCGGATGAAGGAACCCGCCGCGGCCAGCGCATCCTCGGAAAGGCGCAGAGAGTCGGTACGCATATAGGTGATAAGGCCGATGGTGCCCTCTCCCTCCACATCCACGCCCTCATAGAGCTGCTGGGCGATGGACATGGTCCGCCGGGGGGTCATGCCCAGCCGGCGGGACGCCTCCTGCTGGAGGGTGGAGGTGATGAAGGGGGGCGAGGGGCTGCGCTTTTTGGTGCCGTGGGCGATGTCGGCGATGGTGAAGGGCTTGCCCTTCACCGCGTCCTCGATGGCCTTGACCTCGGATTCGCTGTGCAGCTCCTGCTTTTTCTTCTCGGTGCCGTGGTAGAGGGCCTGGAAGCTCTCGCCCTTATCGGTGGTGAGGGTGGCGGTCAGGTGCCAGTATTCCTCGGGCTTGAAGTCCTGGATCTCCTGTTCCCGGTCCAGGACCATCCGGGTGGCCACGGACTGGACGCGGCCGGCGGACAGCCCCTTGCGGATCTTCCGCCACAGCAGCGGGCTCAGCTTATAGCCCACGATCCTATCCAGGATGCGCCGGGCCTGCTGGGCGTCCACCAGGTCCTGGTCGATGTCCCGGGGATTGGCAATGCCCTCTTTGACCACGTTTTTCGTGATCTCGTTGAAGGTGACCCGCCGGGCCTTGGCGTCGGGGATATCCAGAAGCTCCTTCAGGTGCCAGGAGATGGCCTCGCCCTCCCGGTCCGGGTCCGTCGCGAGATAGACGATGCCCGCCCTGGAGGATGCCTTCTTCAGCTTGTCGATCACGTCCTCCCGGCCCTTCACGGGCTGGTAGTCGGGCTCGAAATCGTGTTCGATGTCCACGCCCATGGTGCTCTTGGGCAGGTCCCGCAGGTGGCCCATGGAGGCCACGACTTTATAGCCGGAGCCCAGATACCGCTCGATGGTCTTCGCCTTGGCAGGGGACTCCACTATGACAAGATCGCTCTTTATCGCTGCCATGAAAATTCCTCACTTATCTTGCTTTCGAGAATACCGCCGACTCCCGTCCTGGGTCACATGGCCCGCCAGCTGGAGCATGGTCAGGGCCGCCAGCGCCTCCGGCGCGGCCAGGCCCGAGGCCTGGATGAGCTCGTCGGCCAGCATGCCCGGCCGGATAAGGGCCGCCATGATCTTCTGCTGGTCCTCCGGCAACAGCTTCCACCGGTCCGGATCGGGGGGCGGTTCTTCTGTTACGTCAATATAAACTATGTCCTTGGGCTTGTCAATCTCTTTTTTAATATGTATCTCCGCCGGTTCCTGGGGAAAAAGGTCGGTCCGTGTGCTATACGCTCGCAATACGGCGGCTCCGCCCGTCACGGGCATTGCGCCCTGGGCGATGAGCTCGTTGCAGCCGGCACTGCCGGGGGCGTCCGCGTTGCCGGGCACGGCGAAAACGTCCCGGTTCTGCTCCAGGGCGTGGTCGGCGGTGCTGCGGGTGCCGCTGTGCCGCGGCGCCTCCACAACCACCACCCCAAGAGAAAGCCCGGTGATGATGCGGTTGCGCTGGCGGAAATCCATGGGGAAGGTCCTCGCCCCCGGCGGATACTCGCTCACCAGGGCGCCCTGGGCCTTCACCGCCTCGAAGAGGGGCCGGTTCCGGGCCGGATACACCTCGTCGATGGCCGTGCCCAGCACGCCGATGGACAGCCCTCCCGCCCGGAGGGCCGCCTCCATGGCAGCGCTGTCGCACCCCACCGCCAGGCCTGACGCCACGATGGCGCCGCCCTGGGCCAGATCCCGGCCCATCACACCGGCCATCTTGAGGCCGTAGGGCGAGGCGTGGCGGGTGCCCACTACGGCGATCACTGCCCGGTCGTCTATGGGCGGCAGCTTGCCCCACACGTAGAGCACCACCGGCGGGTCCGGGATGTGCCGCAGCCGGTCGGGATAGTCCGCGTCCTGGAAGGTGAGCACGGAAATACCGTTTTCCTCGCAGAAGGCCAGGGCCTTACTGGGCCGCTCCATGCTCTTGTCGGCCAGCTTTTCCGCCTCTGCCTTCTGCAGCAGCGGCTCCGCCTCCATGAGCTCGTCCTGCCCGGCGAAGAATATCTTCTCCGGCCCGCCCATGGTCCGGGCCAGCCGGTACTTCACGATCGGCCGCACCCCGGTGACACAGGAGAGCCACACCCAGTATTTCAGTCGGGCCATTTCATTTCCTCCCGCACCATTTCCCACATCGCCACCGCCGCGGCCACGCCGGCGTTCAGGCTCTCGGCCCGGGGTTCCATGGGGATGCGCACCGTCCCGGCGCACCGGGCCAGCAGTTCTTTGGTGAGTCCCTGGCCCTCGTTGCCGATGGCCACGGCCAGGGGCCCCTTTGGCAGGGCGCGGATATCCAGCCCACCCGGGGCCAGGGCCGCGCCGTACAGAGGCAGCCCCCGCAATACATCCTGAAGGCTGGATAGCTCTGTGCGCACCACGCTCACCCGGAACACGGCCCCCATGGAGGCCCGGACAGTCTTTGGGTTATAGGGGTCGGCGCAGGCGCCGCACAGCACGACCATGTCCATCCCAAAAGCGTCCGCCGTCCGCAGGACCGTGCCCACGTTGCCCGGGTCCTGGACGTTCTCCAGGACGATGACCCGCTTTAAGTCCTCCGCTGGGGGCAGGGGCCGCATCTTCACGGTGAACACCGGGCCGGGGGAATTTTGAAGGGGCGACACGGCCTTCAGTATCTCCGGCGTCACCAGCCGCACAGGCAGGCCGGGGATATCCTCGACGCTCAGCACACAGGTCACCTCCGCCCCGGATGAGACCGCTTCCCCCAGGAGGGTGTCACCGGCGCAGATATACTCCTCCGCTGCCTGGCGGGCCTTTGGATCAGACCCCAGGGCGATGAAGTGCTTGACCAGTTCGTTTTGCCGTGACCGGATCGCTTCCATGTTCTCCCCGCTCTCCCGTTTTTTGTCCAGTATAGAGCCTGGCCGCCGCCTTGTCAAATCCCCGGCGCGCAAAAAAGACCCGCCGAAGCAGGTCTTTTTTCATACCATGTCGCGCGGTTCCGGCGTAAGCCGGGAGCGCGACCGGTATCTTTCAGTATAATAGCGGCTTTGGCGCTATTATGCTGTTTCCGTCTTTTTCTGGCCGTGCCTGGCCTGGAAGGCGGGCAGGGCCGCCCGGCCCTGGTCCGTCACCGGCCGTATCCACCTGCCGGAGTAGAGGTGCCGCTGCATGAGCACATACCGGATGGGCTCGTCTATGTAGCAGCAGAGGAATATGGCCCAGTAGGGCAGATGCAGCCAGAACCCCGCCGCCAGAACGCAGGGCAGCACAAGCGCGTACATGAACGCGATCTCCAGCACCGTCCCGGTCACCGCGTCGCCGCTGGCCCGGTAGGTGTCGTTTTGTATCCAGTTGCCCATGCGGATGACCGCCACGACGATGTAGATACTCACCATCCGCAGCCCCGCCCGGAAGGACTCCCCCTCCAGGCTCATGCCCGTGAGGATGGGTTTGTGCAAAGCCAGGATACCCAAGCCCCCCAGCAGGATGAAGCCGCTGCAGAGGTACACCAGCCGCTTGGCCCGCTCGTAGGCCGTGTCCAGCTCCCCCGCCCCCACGCAGGTGCCCACCAGGATGGACGAGGCGTTGGAAAACCCGGAGAAGAAGCCGATGATGAACCCCTCCAGCACCCGGAACACCGCCAGCGCGGCGATGACCTCCTCGGTCTGGCGGCCCAGGGTGACGTTGATGACCATGTTCCCCACGCCGATGAGCACCTCGTTGCAGATGATAGGGAAGCACTTGACGAAGTACTCCCGCAGATGCTCCCGGTCCCACCGGAAGTGCTCCCGCACCCGGAAGAGATAAGGGTAGCCCACGGCCTTTGCCATGATGAGTATCGTCGCCGCGTTCACCGCCGCGGCGCAGGTGGTGGCCAGGGCCGCGCCCCGGATGCCCATAGCGGGGCTGCCCAGATGGCCGTATATGAACACCCAGTTCAAAAACAGGTTCGTCCCCACCGAGGCGATGGAGGCCGCCATGGGGATGCGCACCCGCTCCGTGCCCCGGAGAAGACTGCTCATGGCCATGGAGAACACCTGCATGATATAGGCGAATCCCACGATGCGCAGATACTGTACGCCGATGACCTGGATGGCCTCCTTGTCCGTGTAGAGCTTCATCACCGCCTCCGGCGCGAGCACCGCGAGGCACCCGAACACCGTAGCCACCGTCATCATGCACACCAATGTCATGCCGTAGCTGCGGGCCAGGCCTTTGTCGTCCTTGGCGCCCCAGTACTGGGAGAAGAACAGCATACCGCCGCCCACGAAGCCCCAGTAGCCGGAGAACATCAGGGAGGAGAACTGGGCGCACAGGCCCAGCGCCCCCACGCTGAGCTCGCCCAGGGGCGCCACCATCATGGTGTCCACCATGCTCGCCGTGGTGGTGAGCAGGTTCTGCAGCGCCACCGGGATGCCGATGGCCGCCAGCTTTTTCAAAAACGAGGCCCAGGGAAAGGCCCGCTCCTCGCGCTCCATAGTTTCTCCCCTTCGCGGTGATACAGCCACTTATTATATCGTCCTTATAACAATTGTCAAGGGTCCCTCCCCATAAAAAGCGCGGCCTGGTCGCCCGGTCCGTATATGGGATGGTCCCTCTGTCAGTTTTTTACGCCGGCAGGCCGTCTCAAGGGCATAACCGCACCATTTTTGTGCAAAAACGCCTTTGACGGCAGTTCGGCCCGGCGGGTATAATAACGATACAACGTGTAGCACGACCTGCGTAAACCCGGTTGGAAGTGCACACGTTGTTTTTCTATGTGTGAAAGGAAGTCAAAATGGAAAAAGAATCGAATCGTTTCCTGGGCGATGCGCCCGTTGGAAAGCTCATGGGAAAGTACGCCGTGCCCTGCATCATCTCGCTTCTCGTGGGCGCGCTCTATAACATCGTGGACCAGATATTCATCGCCAACGCCGCGTATCTGGGCTCCTACGGCAACGCCGCCAACACGGTGGTGTTCCCCCTCACGGTCATCGCTCTCGCCGTCGCCGTGATGATCGGGGACGGCTGCTGCGCCTTCGTGAGCCTCAGCCTGGGCAAGAACGAGACGACCGACGCCCGGAAGAGCGTGGGCAATGCCGTGGGCATGACGGTGATCAGCGGCGTTGCGCTCTGCGCCATATACCTGCTCTTCGCCGACCCCATCATCGCCATGTTCGGCGGCACGGTGAACGAGGAGACCTTCCGGTACTCCCAAGAGTATTTCTTCTGGATCACCCTGGGCGTGCCCTTTTATATGTTCGGCCAGGCCATGAACCCCATCATCCGGGCGGACGGCTCGCCTAAATTCGCCATGGTCTCCACCTTGGCAGGGGCGCTCATCAACATCGTCCTGGACCCGCTCTTCATTTTTGCCTTCCGCTGGGGCATGATGGGCGCGGCAGTGGCCACGGTGCTGGGCCAGGTGGCGACGGCGGCGCTGGCGGTGTGGTACCTTCTCCGGATGCGGCTGGTCCGCCCGGCAAAGGGCGACTACCGGCCGGACTTTCACATCGCCGGGCGCACCCTGACCCTGGGCGTCACCAGCTTTCTGTCCCAGATCTCCCTGGTCATGGCCATGGCCGCCGTCAACAACATGCTGCGCAAGTACGGCGCTCTGGACCCGGTGTTTGGCCAGGCCCGGTACGCCCAGATACCCATGGCGGTGGTGGGCATCGTGATGAAGTTCTTCCAGATCGTCATCTCCATCGTGGTGGGCATGGCGGCGGGGTGCATCCCCATCGCGGGCTACAACATGGGCGCGGGCCTCACCGGCCGTGTCCGGCGCCTCTTCACCCGCCTGCTGGCGGCCGAGGCCGCCGTGGGGGCTGTGGCTCTCATCATTGTGGAGTGTTTCCCCGGACAGCTCATCGCCATCTTCGGCGCGGCCAATGAGAGCGCGTACTATACCCAGTTCGCCCTCCGGTCCTTCCGCGTCTATCTCTGCATGGTGATCTTCGCCTGCGTGAACAAGGCCTGCTTCATCTTCCTGCAGGCTATGGGCAAGGCCCTGGCATCCACCATGCTCTCCATGGTGCGGGAGATTATGTTCGGCGTGGGGCTGGCCCTGCTCCTGCCCCGGTTCTTCGGGCTGGATGGGGTGCTGTATTCCATGCCCGTGTCCGACGCGCTCACCTTCCTCATCGCCGCGGTGCTCATCATAAGGACCTACAGGGAACTGGGACGCGAACCGCGCCCCAGCGTACAGACGAGCGCCCGGGCTCTCTCCAAAGCCTGAAGGCACATTTTTGAGCGCGGCCCCACAGACGGCAGGTCTGTGGCAAGCAATAAAAAGCGCCCCGGCGGGTCGTTCCCGCCGGGGCATCGCATCCTCTCAATATAGCGTTATAAAGGGTCCCTGAAACGCCCGGAAACAGGGCTTTTTCAATCCGTTGGCTTCATCGTGGGGAACAGTATCACATCACGGATGGTGTCCACGCCGGCCAGGAGCATGACCGCCCGGTCAATGCCCATGCCCAGGCCGCCGGTGGGCGGCATGCCGTACTCCAGCGCCTCGCAGAAGTCCGTGTCCATGTCGTTGGCCTCCTCGTCGCCCTTGGCCTTCAGGGCCATCTGGGCCTCAAAGCGGAGCCGCTGGTCCAGGGGGTCGTTCAACTCGGAGAAGGCGTTGCCCATCTCGCAGGCATTGATGAAGGCCTCGAACCGCTCGGTGAGCCGGCCATCCTCGGGACTGCGCTTGGCCAGGGGCGACACCTCCACCGGGTACATGGTGATGAAAGTGGGCTGGATGAGCTTCTCCTCCACCTTCTGGTCGAAGGTCTCGTATAGGGCGTTGCCCCAGGTGGGCTCCTTCTTGTCCATATCCACCCCGGCGGCCTTGGCGGCGGCCACGGCGGCGGCGTCATCGCTGATGGCGCCGAAGTCCACCCCGGCGTACTCCTTCACCGCGTCCACCATGGTGAGCCGGCGCCAGCCGGGGGCCATGTTGATGGCGTTTCCGCCCCACTCCAGTTCATAGGTGCCCCGCAGCTCCATGGCGGCGGAAGACAGGATACCCTCCACGTAGTCCATCATGGTCTCGAAGTTGGCGTAGCTCTCATACATCTCCAGAGTGGTGAACTCGGGATTGTGCTTGGTGTCCATGCCCTCGTTGCGGAAGATGCGGCCGATCTCATAGACCCGCTCCATGCCGCCCACGATGAGCCGCTTCAGGTTGAGCTCCGTGGCGATGCGCATGTACATGTCCAGGTCCAGGGTGTTGTGGTGGGTGACAAAGGGCCGGGCGGCGGCGCCGCCCTGGATGGTGCCCAGAACGGGGGTCTCCACCTCCAGATAGCCCCGGCTGTCCAGATAGCGGCGCACATGGCTGATGAACCGGGTGCGCAGCTCGAAAACCCGGCGGGAATCCGGGTTCATGATGAGGTCCACATACCGGCGGCGGTACCGCTGGTCCGTGTCGGTGAGGCCGTGGAACTTCTCCGGCAGGGGCCGGAGACTCTTGGCCAGCAGGCCGATCTCATGGACATGGACGGAGATGGCCTCCGTGCGGGTCTTGAACACCTCGCCCGCGGCGCCCACGATGTCGCCCACGTCCCAGCTCTTCACGTCCGCCAGGCCCTCCGGGCCCAGCTCGTTCACGCTCACGTACAGCTGGATACGGCCCTTGTCGTCCTGCAGGTCCATGAAGCCCGCCTTGCCCTGGACGCGCTTTGCCATGATGCGCCCGGCCACACACACCTGTTTCCCCTCCAGCGCGTCGTAGTTGTCTTTGATGTCGCTGGAGAAGTGGGTGCGGGTGAATTTGGTGATCTGGTAGGGGTCGCGCTCGGCATCCTGGAGCTTGAAGAGCTTCTCCCGCCGCACGAGCATCTCGTCGGACAGGCCCTCGGGCGCGGTCCGATACCCCGACGCGTACTGGAACATAGGTGTCTTCCTCTCTTTTGTAATATGATGATCAGTAGGTGACGTTCAGGATCTCGAACTGGAACTCCCCGGCGGGAGCCTCCACGGTGACGGTCTCGCCGATCTTGTGGCCGATAAGGCCCTTGCCGAAGGGGGAGTCGTCGGAGATGCGGCCGGACATGGGGTTGGCCTCCTGGCTGCCCACGATCTGGTACTCGGCCTCCTCGCCCAGCTCCACGTCCTTCACGGTGACCCGGCTGCCGATGCTGATGACGCCGGCGCGGGTGTTGTGCTCCACGATCTCGGCGTTCTCCAGCAGGTTCTTGTACTCCGCGATCTTGGAATAGAGCTTGCCCTGCTCGGTCTTGGCCTCGTCGTACTCGCTGTTCTCCGACAGGTCGCCGTAGCTTCTGGCCTCCTTGATGAGTTCGGAGACCTCTTTTTCCCGGACGGTCTGGAGATACTCCAGTTCCTTGGCGATCTCCTCATACCGCTCCCGGCTCATTTTGAATTTCGCGTCAGCCATTCCCGATACCTCCGCTCAATGAATTTTGTCCGCGAATATTATAGTTATCCAAGCCCTTCCTGTCAAGCGTCCAGCAGGTCCAAAGCCGCCTGGATCTGGGGGTCGTCCTCCGTCTCCAGCCACCCGGTGGCCCGAAGGGACGCCTGCTCCTGGGTGAGGGACACCTCCACGTCCGGCACGATGCCTCCCCACTCCCACAGGTCGATGCCGTCGTGGGTCAGATAACAGTAGTGGGAAAGATGCACCGCCCCGCCGCCAAGGACGTTGTAGGTCACCTGACTGCGGGATTTTCCTGTAGTGGCCTCGCCCACCACCGTGGCCATATCGTACTCCCGCAGGATCTCGGCGAACAGCTCCGCGGCGCTGCAGCTTTCGGCGTTCACCACCACCGCCATGGGCACGTCCAGGCACACGGCGTCCGAAGTCAGCACATGCTCATGGCCCGCCTTGTCCGTCTGGCTCAGGATGGTCCCCTCCGGCAGCAGCCGGTCCAGGACCTGGATGAGCTCCGCCACCACGCCCCCCGGGTCGTCCCGCAGGTCGAACAGGAGGCAGTCCGCCCCCTGGTCCAGCAGCTCGTCTATCATGTCCAGGGCCTCCTGGCCCGCGCCGGTGTGGAAATTCTCGATGGCGATATAGCCCACGTGGTCCCGCAGAAGCTCCCCGCTCACCGGGTTGTCGTAGACCACCTGGCAGGACACGGTCACGTCCTCTTCCGTGCCGTCGGCCCGCCGGACCGTGAGGCGCACAGAACCGCCGAAATCCGCCTGGATGACGGCCCGGAGATCGTCGGTGGTCCTCTCCGCCATGCTCTGACCGTCCGCGGCCAGGATCACATCCCCGGCCAGGATGCCCGCCTGCTGGGCCGGGCCGTCCTTTTCCAGGGCCACCACCCGGATGCCGCCGGCCTCGGCGTCCTTCATCACCGTAACGCCGATGCCCTGGTACTGGTTGGCCTGGTAGTCGTCGTAGGCGGCCAGGGCCTCGGCATCCATGTAGTAGCTCCAGCCGTCCAGGCCCTGCACCGCCGCGGTCAGGGCCCGGTCCGTGACCTCATCCGGGTCCAGCTCGCCCACATAGTTCACATCCAGAAGGCGCATCACCCAGGCGAACCGTGCCGCCCGGAACAGGTCGGAAAAGCCGCCGCAGGCCACGGTCAGTGCCAGCAGGGCCGCGGCCGCGCCGCCCAGGGCGGCCAGCGCGTATCTCATGCCCTTACCCATGGGCATCTCCTTTCGTCACAAAAGGCCGGGCGACAAAAAGCCGCCCGGTCCGGTCATATCATCGGTCTGTCAATAGTAGCTGAACGCCATGGGGTCCATGGTGGCACCGGTGGCGCTGGCCCGTACCTCAAAGTGCAGATGGGGGCCGGTGGAGTTGCCGGTGGAGCCCACATAGCCCAGCACCTGGCCCTGGGTCACGCTCTGGCCGTTGGACACGGCGATGGAACTCATGTGGCCGTACAGAGTAGTATAACCATTTCCGTGGTTCACCATCACGCAGTTGCCGTAGCCGCCGTTCCAGCCGGCCAGGATCACCGTGCCGGCCGCGGCGGAATAGATGGAACTGCCGTACTTGGCGCCGATATCGCAGCCAGAGTGGAGCTTATAGATGCCGGAGACGGGGTTGACGCGCATGCCGTACCGGGAGGTCAGGTAGGTGGTATAGCTGGGCCACATCATCCAGGTACCGCTGCCGCCGCCCAGGCTGGGGGCGGGCGCAGAGCTGGTGCCGCCGGCTGCGGCTGCGGCCGCGGCCTGGGCTTCGGCCAGCTTCCGGAGACGTTCCGCCTCCTCGGCGGCCTTGGCCTCCTTCAGCTCCTTCTCCTTCTGGACCACCAGAGAAGTGACCTGGGCCATGGTGGCCTCTTCCTCTTCGATGGTCTTGTTGTACTCGTCGATGTTGTTCTCCATGGCGGAGATCAGCTCGCAGGCGGCCGCGGTGTCGGCCTCCAGCTGGGCCCGGCGGGTCTCCTGCTCCTGGCGGCGGACCTCGTTCTCGGCGAACATGGTCTCCGCCTGGGCCTCCAGGGTCTCCACGTTCTCACGGGCGGCGATGTACTCCGCCTCCAGGTCCTCGTCGTATTCCATGACCTCGCCCACCAGGTCCAGGCGGGTCAGAAGGTCGGAAAAGCTGCTGGCCTCAAAGAGCACCTCGATGTAGCTCACGTCGGAGGTCTCCTCCATGGCGCGCAGCCGGGTCAGCCACCGCTGGCGCTGGTACTCCTCCTCCGCCCGGGCCCTGTTCAGGTCCTCCTGCACGTTGGCGATCATGTTGTCGATGATGGCGATCTGCTCGTCGATGACCTCCAGCTCCTCCTGGGCAAGCTGGTTCTTCTGGTCCAGCATGAGCTTCTTCTCCAGGGCGTTGGCCTTTTCATAGTCCAGGCTGTCTATCTCGTCCTGCAGGTCGTCCATGCGTCCCTGGATGGCATAGCGCTGGCTGTTCAGCTCGTCTATCTCGTCCTGGATCTCATCGCTGGTCTGGGCATGGGCGTTGGGGGCGATGACCATGACCGTGATGGACAGGACCATCAGCACCACCAGCATGATGCAAACGGCGGATATAAATGCTTTGCGTTTCTTCATTGGGTCCTCCTAAAATGCGCGGGTCGGTCTTGCGGTCTATGGCCGTTCAGCCGTAGTAGACGAAGCTCTCCGGATCGTAGGTGGTGGAGGGGTTCGCGTTGGAGCGTATCTCAAAATGCAGGTGGGGTCCCGTGGAATTGCCGGTGGAGCCCACATAGCCCAGCACCTGGCCCTGGGTCACGGTCTGGCCGTTATACACGGCGATGGAGGACATGTGGCCGTACAGGGTGGTGTAGCCGTTGTCGTGCATCACCATGACGCACTTGCCGTAGCCGCCGTACCAGTCGGCGGTGATGACCGTGCCCGCCTGGGCGGCCCAGATCTGGGAGCCATAGCTGGCGCCGATGTCCACGCCGGCGTGCATCCGGGTATAGCCGTACAGCTCCAGATACCGAGGGCCGTAATAGCTGGTGAGCAGCTTCGTATAGCTGGGCCAGATGAAGCCCGAGCCGGTGACGGAACCGGGGCTGGCCGTGCCCTCGGCGGCCTTGGCCTTTTCCAGTTCCTCCTGTTTCTCCGCGATGATGGCGGCCAGCTCCGCCTTTGTGGCTTCCTCCACCTCCAGGGCGGCCCGGACGTCGGCGATATTGCCCTCCATGGAGGCGATCAGGTCGCAGGCGGCGTTGATGTCCGCCACCAGCTGGGCCTGTTTCTGTTCCACGTCCTGTCTGCGCTGCTCGTTCTCCGCCAGCATGGTCTCGGCCCTGACCTCCAGGTCCTCCACCTTCCGGCGGGAAGCGGTATAGGCCGCCTCCAGGTCCTCGTCATAGGCCATGACCTCTCCCACCATGTCCAGGCGGGAAATGAGGTCGGAAAAGCTGGTGGCCTCAAAAAGCACCTCGATATAGCTCACGTTGGAGGTCTCCTCCATGGCCCGCAGGCGGCGGAGCCAGCGCTCCTTCTGGGCGGACTCCTCGGCCCGGGCCTGGGTCAGGTCCTCCTGGACCGCGGCGATCATGCCGTCCGTGATGGCCACCTGCTCCTGGAGCACTTCCAGCTCCTGGGCGGCCAGGTCGTTCTTCCGGTCCAGCAGTTCCTTTTTCTCCAAAACGCTGGCCTGCTGGTATTCCAGGCCGTCGATGCGGCTCTGCATGTCGTCGATCTGGCTCTGGATGTCGCTCTGCTGGCCGGTCAGGTCGTCTATCTCGTCCTGGATGTCCTCACTGGACGCGGCGTAGGCGGGCACGGCGCACAGGAGCATCCAGGCCGCCAGAAGGCCCGCCAGCAGCGGACGGGCCCGAAGGTGCTTTCTCATCATTCCTCCCCGAGGATCAGTCCTCTCGTAGTTCGATGCAAGGACAAACCGTCCTCACACCTGCAGGTAATTGCGGATGGCGATGGTGCTTCCGAACACGCCCACGGCGAGACCCACCCCCAGATACACCGGCAGCACGATGGGGCTCAGCTGGGAGAAGGGGATCACCGACACCAGCCGGCCTATCACGCCGGCGATGATGCGGTTGGTGACCACGTCGTAGACGCTCCACTCCAGCAGGAAGGCGATGATGGCGCCCAAAAGCCCCAGCACCAGGCCCTCCACGATGAAGGGGAAGCGGATGAACCAGTTGGAGGCGCCCACCATCTTCATGATGGCGATCTCCTCCCGCCGGCTCAATGTGGCAAGCTTGACGGTGTTGGCCATGATGAACACGCTCACCACCACCAGAACCACCACAAGGATAAGGCTCACGGCGCTGACCACGTTGCGCACGGCCACGAAGCCCTCCGCCACGCCCAGGTGGGCGTCCACGTTGGCCACGCCGATGATATTGTAGAGCTCCTCCTGGGTCTGCTCCATGAGGGAGATGTCGTTGAGATAGATGATGTACCGGTCCCGGAGCACCGAGGCGTCCACGTCCTGGAACAGGGCCTGGTTCTCGAACTGAGAGGCGAATTCCTCCATGGCCTCCGCCCGGGGCACGAACCGGCACAGCCGGACGTTGGATATGTACTCGATCTCTGGCTGCAGGGCCCGGGCCTCCTCCTCGGAGAAGGTCTCCTCCACATAGGCCACCACCTGGTTCTCGGCCTCCAGGCTGTCCAGCATGGAGTCGATGTTCACCGCGATGAGGGTGAAGCTTCCCATGATGACGAGGCAGGCGATGATGATGGTCACCGACGCAAAGGACATGAACCCGTGGGTGCCGATGGATTTGAAGCCCTCTTTGATGAGGTAGCCGATCTTACTGGATTTCATAGCTGTAGTACCCGTCCATTCCGTCGGAGATCACCCGGCCGTCCTCGATGGCGACGACCCGCTTGGAGAAGGAGTTGACCAGCTCCTTCTCGTGGGTCACCACCAGCACGGTGGTGCCCATCTCGTTGTCGTTGATCCGGTCCATGAGCAGCATCAGCTCCAGGCTGCGGGCCGGGTCCAGGTTGCCCGTGGGCTCGTCCGCGATGAGAAGCTGGGGGCTGTTGACGATGGCCCGCGCCACGGCGACGCGCTGCTGCTCGCCGCCGGAGACCTCCCGGGGGAAGCGCTTCTCCCGCCCGGACAGGCCTACCAGATCCAGCACATAGGGCACCCGCCGCCGGATCTCCCGGTTGGAGGCGCCCACTACATGCATGGCAAAGGCCACATTGTCATAGACCGTCATATCGTCGATGAGACGGAAATCCTGGAAGATGACGCCGATGGTCCGGCGCAGGGCCGGCAGCTTTCCCCGCCGGATGCGGCGCAGGTCGAAGCCGTTCACGTTCAGTTCCCCGCTGTCGGCCCGGACCTCGCCGGTGATGAGCTTGATGATGGAGGTCTTGCCGCTGCCCGAGGGGCCCACGAGGAACACGAATTCGCCGTCGTCGATGGCGAAGGACATCTCGTCGATGGCGCGCATGTCCCCGCCGGGGTATGTCATGGAAACATTATCGAATAGGACCATAGAAAAGGGGCCTCCGCGAGATCAGTAACGTGCGTTCTGGGAATCCAGGTACTGCTTTACCATGAGCGCGACCTTGAACACGATGGCGTGGTCGAATTCCCGCAGGTCCAGGCCGGTGAGCTTCTTGATCTTCTCCAGGCGGTACACCAGGGTGTTGCGGTGCACGAACAGCTTCCGGCTGGTCTCGGACACGTTCAGGTTGTTCTCGAAAAACTTGTTGATGGTATACAGGGTCTCCTGGTCCAGGCTCTCGATGGGGCTCTTCTTGAACACCTCGTTCAGGAACATCTCGCACAGCGTCGTGGGAAGCTGATAGATGATGCGCCCGATGCCCAGGCTCTCATAGCTGATGACCGTCTGGTCGTTCTCAAAGACCTTGCCCACGTCGATGGCGGTCTCGGCCTCCTTGTACCGGTCTGCCAGCTCCCGCAGGTGCAGCACCGGCGAGCCGATGCCCACCACGCAGTGGATGCCCATGTCCTGCTCCAGGCTGCGCTGGATCTGCTGGGCGGTGCGCTCCAGCTCCGCGGAGTCGAAGCCCGGCTGCAGCTCCCGGATGATGACGATATCCGTCTCGCTCATGGACAGGACGAAGTCCTTGTCCCGGGCGGGATAGAGGTTCTGCAGGTACTCCAGCACCGCCATCTCCGCGCCGGCGTTCTGCCGCACGACAAACACGCCCCGGGGCGTCTCGGCGTTGAAGCCCAGCTCCTTGGCCCGAACGTACACGTCGCCCGGAAGGATGTTGTCGGAGATGATGTTCTTTACGAAGGTCGTGGTGTCATGCTTGTCGTCGTAGCTGCTCTTGGCCTCCGCCAGCGCGACGGAGATCAGGATGCAGATGCTCCGGGCGGCCTCATCCTGGCCGTCCACGAAGGCCACGTAGACGCCTCTGCCGCCGGAACCGATGACACGGCAGGTCCTGCCCGACACCACGAACAGTTCCGTTCCCGCTTCCTGGGCGGCAAGGTGTATGTCCCCGATGGAAAATCCCATGAGAGACAGGTCGCTGGACGCGATCACATTGCCCTGCTCGTCCACGACGCCGAAGCAGCGCTTGCTGGCGTCCTTCATCTGCAGGATCACGCTTTGGAAAACTCGGCTCGACATAGTATCCTACCCCCACAAAATACATGCGATTATTGTAAATCAAACATCGTCATTTTGCAATAGAAACCAGCTAAAAATTTGTAAACTTTTTATTTTGTTTGGATTCTTTCCGCTGATTTGCACAAAAATCAGCCTTTATATTAGCGCCACTTATAGAAAAATAGCGAACGCTTCCTCTTTTTCCAATTTTCGGACCATACCGGTTTGCAGGTTTTCATCAAGTTGTATTCCCCCGATGGACACTCTTTTCATAGCATCAATGCGCTTTCCGCAGGCGGAAATGAGGTTCTTCACCTCGTGGAATTTCCCCTCCGTGACGGTCACCGACCCCCTTCTGGGGTCCGCCGGATCGATGGAAAGTACGGCGGGGCGGTAGGCCGTGCCGTCGGGCATGGTCACCCCCGCCGCCAGCCGGTCCGCGTCGGCCTGGTCCAGGGGTATATCTGTCTCTATCTCATATACCTTTTTGACCTCCGCCCGGGGGGCGGTGACCCGGTGGGCGAAGACGCCGTCGTCCGTCAAAATGACGAGGCCTGTCACGTCCGCGTCCAGCCGTCCCACGGGAAAGAGGCCCCGCTTCTGCAGGTGCCGGGGCAGCAGGGAGGTGACCGCGGGATACGCCCCGTCCTCGGTGGCGCATATGGTTCCGGCGGGCTTATTGAGCATATAGTAGACGAATTCCGCCCCTTCGATCTGCTTTCCTCCGGCCACGATGGCGGAGGACCGGCTCACCTTCGCCTCCGGGCGGCGGACCACCGCCCCGTCCACCGTGACGGACCCGGCCAGGATGAGGCTCTTGGCCTCCGAACGGGTGAAGTGGCCGGAGCCGGCCAATATCTTGTCAAGTCTCTCCTGCTCCATTCATAGAACTCCTTTGGGAGGAATATGCTGTAACCATGAAACGAATAAACATCCAACCAAAGACACGGACCTTTTTGGTGGTGCTGTGCGCGCTGGTGCTGCTGGCCGTTCTGCTGACGGTGGGCAGCGCCGCCGGGGGCGTGAAGATCCTGGCCAAAGATCGAGCCTCCACCACGGAAAAGCGCGTCGCTTACCTGGCCGAATGCGGCTGGGAGGCGGACGGGGCCACGGAGCAGGTCCAGGAGATCCTCATCCCGGAGCGGTTCTCCCAGGTGTACGAGACCTACAATGAGCTGCAAAAGCAGCAGGGCTGGGACCTTTCCAAATTCGCCGGCCGGACCTGCACCCTCTACAGCTACACGGTCACCAACTACCCGGACCCGGACCAGACCGTCATCGCGGACCTGTACATATTCAAAAACCAGGTCATCGGCGGCGACGTCCACTCCACCAACCTCAATGGCTTTATGATCGGGCTCAAGTAAGCAAAAAACACCCGCAGATATCTGCGGGTGTTTTTTGTAAAAAGGATTTACTCCTTGACCTCGATGACCACGCCGGAGCCAACGGTACGGCCGCCCTCGCGGATAGCGAAGCGCAGGCCCACCTCGATGGCGATGGGGGTGATCAGCTCCACGTTCATGTCCACGTTATCGCCGGGCATGCACATCTCGACGCCGTCAGGCAGGGAGATAACGCCGGTCACGTCGGTGGTACGGAAGTAGAACTGAGGACGATAGTTGTTGAAGAACGGGGTGTGACGGCCGCCTTCGTCCTTGGACAGGACGTAGACCTGGCCCACGAACTTGGTGTGGGGATGGATGCTCTTGGGAGCAGCCAGCACCTGGCCGCGGACGACGGCCTTCTTGTCGATGCCGCGCAGCAAGCAGCCCACGTTGTCGCCGGCCTCGGCGTACTCCAAGGTCTTGTGGAACATCTCGGTGCCGGTCACGACGGTCTCCTGGGTCTCCTTGATGCCAACGATCTCGACCTTGTCGCCGACCTTGACCTGACCACGCTCCACACGGCCGGTAACGACGGTGCCGCGGCCGGAGATGGTGAACACGTCCTCGATGGGCATCAGGAAGGGCTTATCGGCAGCGCGCTCGGGGGTCTTGATCCAGGTATCGACAGCGTTCATCAGCTCCCAGATGCAGTTGTAAACGGGGGCGTGAGGATCGGTCTCGGTGCTCACCAGGCACTCCAGAGCGGAGCCCTTGATGATGGGGGTGTCGTCGCCGGGGAAGCCGTACTCGTTGAGCAGCTCGCGGACTTCCATCTCCACCAGCTCCAAGAGCTCGGGGTCGTCCACCTGGTCGCACTTGTTCAGGAACACCAGAACGTAAGGCACGTTCACCTGGCGGGCCAGCAGCAGGTGCTCACGGGTCTGGGCCATGGGGCCGTCGGAAGCGGCGATGACCAGGATAGCGCCGTCCATCTGAGCAGCGCCGGTGATCATGTTCTTGATATAGTCCGCGTGGCCCGGGCAGTCGACGTGGGCGTAGTGGCGGGCTTCGGTCTGATACTCGACGTGCGCGGTGTTGATCGTGATGCCGCGGGCCTTCTCTTCGGGGGCCTTGTCGATCTGATCGTAAGCGGTATATTCGGCAGCGGTGGGGTCAGCCATGTTCAGGACCTTGGTGATAGCCGCCGTCAGGGTAGTCTTGCCGTGGTCGATGTGGCCGATGGTGCCGATGTTCACATGGGGCTTGGTGCGGTTGAACATTTGCTTTGCCATTGCATTGTCCTCCTAAATAGTAGAAAAAATAAGATCCTTAACTCGCGATTGAGATTATACAATATGCAGGGATATTTTGCAATAAGTTTTTCACTTACTGCGAGCTCCCACCAGTTTTTCCCGCAGGCCCTGGGGCAGCTCGATATAGTGGCTGGGTTCCATGGAGTAGTTGGCGCGGCCCTGGGTCCTGCTGCGCAGGTCCGTGGCGTAGCCGAACATACTGGACAGGGGCACATTGCATTCGATGATGACGGCGCCGTTGCGGAACTCCTGGCCCTGGACCTGTCCCCGGCGGGCGTTGATGTCGCCGATGACGTCGCCCATATACTCCTCGGGGGTGGTGACCACCACTTTCATGATGGGCTCCAACAGGGTGGGCCCGGCCTTTTCGCAGGCCTCCTTGAAGGCCATGCTGCCGCAGATCTTGAAGGCCATCTCGGAGGAGTCCACCTCGTGGAACTGGCCGTCCAGGACGGTGGCCTTCACGTCCACCACCGGATAACCGGCCACGGTGCCCGAGAGCATAGCGCCCTGGATGCCCTGGTCGATGGCGGGGATGAACTCGCCGGGGATGGCGCCGCCGGTGACGGCGTTCACGAACTCGTAGCCCTTGCCGGACTCGTTGGGCTCGATCATCAGCTTGACCTGGGCGAACTGGCCCTTGCCGCCGGTCTGGCGGGCGTAACGCACGTCCACCGTCGCCGGGCGGGTGATAGTCTCCTTGTAGGAGACCTGGGGCTTGCCCACGTTGGCCTCCACGCGGAACTCACGCAGCAGCCGGTCCACGATGATCTCCAGGTGCAGCTCGCCCATGCCCGCGATGATGGTCTGGCCCGTCTCCTCGTCGGTGTATGCCTTGAAGGTGGGGTCCTCTTCGGCTAGTCTCGCCAGGGCGATGTTGAGCTTTTCCTCGCCGGCCTTGGTCTTGGGCTCGATGGCCACCCGGATGACCGGCTCGGGGAATTCCATGGATTCCAGCACGATCTGGTGCTTGTCGTCGGAAAGGGTGTCTCCGGTGGTGGTGTTCTTCAGGCCCACCAGGGCGACGATGTCGCCGGAATAGATGGTGTCCAGCTCCTGCCGGTGGTTGGCGTGCATCAGCAGCACTCTTGCCAGGCGCTCCCGCTTGCCCTTGGTGGAGTTCATGACCGTGGAGCCCGACGTGGCCGTGCCGGAATAGACACGGGCGAAGGTGAGCTTGCCCACATGGGGGTCGGCCATGACTTTGAAGGCCAGGGCGGCGAAGGGTTCCTCGTCGCTGGCGGGGCGCTCCACGTCCTTGCCGGTCCTGGGGTCGGTCCCCTTCACAGGGGGCACGTCCAGGGGCGAGGGCAGGAAGTCCACGATGGCGTCCAAAAGCTTCTGTACGCCCTTGTTGCGGTAGCTGGTACCGCAGGTGACGCACACCAGCTTGTTGCTGATGGTGCCCTCCCGGAGGGCGGAACGGATCATATCGGCGGGGATATCCTCCCCCTCCAGATAGAGCATGGCGATGTCGTCAGAGAACATGCTGACGGCGTCGATCAGCTTTTCCCGGTACTCCTTGGCCTGGTCCAGCATGTCGGCGGGGATGTCCTCCACATGCATGTCCTTGCCCAGGTCGTCGTAGTACACGTCCGCCTTCATCTCGACAAGATCGATGATACCGCGGAAGTCGGCCTCCTTGCCGATGGGGAGCTGGATGGGCACGGCGTTGCATTTCAGCCGTTCCTTCACCATGTCCACCACGTTGTAGAAGTCGGCGCCCATGATGTCCATCTTATTGATATAGATGAGACGGGGGACATTGTAGTTATCGGCCTGGCGCCACACGGTCTCGGTCTGGGGCTCCACGCCGCCCTTGGCGCACAGGACGGTCACAGAACCGTCCAGCACACGCAGGGAGCGCTCCACCTCCACCGTAAAGTCCACGTGGCCCGGAGTGTCGATGATGTTGATGCGGTGATCGCGCCAGTGGCAGGTGGTGGCGGCGCTGGTGATGGTGATGCCCCGCTCCTGCTCCTGGACCATCCAGTCCATGGTGGCGTTGCCCTCATGGACCTCGCCAAGCTTGTAGTTGACGCCGGTGTAGAACAGGATGCGCTCGGTGGTGGTGGTCTTGCCGGCGTCGATGTGGGCCATTATGCCGATATTTCGGGTTTTTTCAAGGGAATACTCTCTCGGCATGCGTTCAAAGTCCTTCTGGGAAAATTAATACCGGAAGTGCGCGAAGGCCTTGTTGGACTCGGCCATCTTGTGGGTATCCTCGCGCTTTTTCACGGCGTTGCCGGTGTTGTTGGACGCGTCCATGATCTCACCGGCCAGGCGCTCCTTCATCGTCTTCTCGCCGCGCTTGCGGGCGTAGCCGACGAGCCAGCGCAGGCCAAGGGTCTGCCGCCGGGCGGGGCGCACTTCGATGGGCACCTGGTAGGTGGCGCCGCCCACGCGGCGGGCCTTCACTTCCAGGCTGGGCATGATGTTGTTGAGGGCCTCGGTGTAGGCCTCCATGGGGTCCTTTCCGGTCTTCTCCTTGATGATGTCAAAGGCGGAGTACACGACCTTCTGAGCGACGCCCTTCTTGCCGTCCAGCATGATCTGGTTGACCAGCTTGGTCACCAGAACGGAATGATAAACAGGATCCGGCAAGATCTCTCTTTTGGGAACGTTACCTCTTCTGGGCACTTTATCTTCCCTCCTTCATAAGAATGAATTCACCGGTACTCGAAAGTGTCTTTCGACTTCCGTTTGCGCCCTGGCGTTCCCATATATTATATAAGGAACCAACAGGGACGCTGTTGGGGATGTGCTTACTTCTTGGGGCGCTTCGCGCCATACTTGGAGCGAGCCTGGCGACGGCCGTCCACGCCCTGGGTATCCAGAGAGCCGCGGATGATGTGGTAACGCACGCCGGGCAGGTCCTTCACACGGCCGCCGCGGATCATCACCACAGAGTGCTCCTGCAGGTTGTGGCCGATGCCGGGGATATAGGCCGTCACCTCGTAGCCGTTGGTGAGACGCACACGGGCGATCTTCCGCAGGGCGGAGTTCGGCTTCTTAGGAGTGGAAGTACGAACAGCGGTGCAGACGCCGCGCTTCTGGGGGCTGGACAGATCGGTCTCGCGGTTCTTCAGGGTGTTGAGGCCCTTCTGCATAGCGGGAGAGGTGGACTTGTAGGTCACCTGCTGTCTGCCCTTGCGGACCAGCTGGTTAAAAGTAGGCATTTCGTTCTCCTTTCTTCAAAGATTACGTTTTTGGGCGCAGAAAATCCACGCTTTCACGCAAAATAGGATTTTAACAGATAATCCCTGACGTGTCAAGGAAAAATCTCCTGTTTCCGGGCAAAAAACGCCCGTTGTCAGGAATAGATGCCGTCGTAGTCATAGGCGGCGTAAAAGGCCCGCATCCCCTCCAGCCGCTCCTTATAATTCTCCAGCGTCAGCTCATATTCCCCGTCCCGCATCCGGCGGAGCATAGCGGAGTTGGCGTCCTCGTCATAGTGGGCGTAGTCCCGGTAGCGGTCCAGGTCCGTCACCAGATCGTAGTCGTCGCTGAAGGAGAACAGCCGGATGTTGCTGCAGGCCAGAAGCTTCTCCGCCACGAAGGCCATTCGCTCCAGCTCGTAGCCGAACCGCCCCTCCCGGATGGCGGTGTCCCACCACAGGATGCTGTAGGGGGCGAAGAAGTAGTAAAACTCCGTCTCCGGGTGGGACTGGGCCAGGGCCACGATGTTCTGCTCCAGGTTGCCCCCCAGCTCCTCCTTTTCCTCCTGGGAAAACACCACCGGCTCGTCCGCCACCTCCGCCCGCTGGAACCCGGCCAGGACCGCCTCTTTGCTGAAGGTGTGGATGCGGGACCAGTTGGCGTACTCGTCGAAGCTGGTGGTCTCGTTGCCGTAGAGGGTCCAGGCCAGGTCCTCCATGGTGTGGCCCAGCAGCACCTCTTTATTCAGAAGGTAGTTCACGTCGTTACAGAGCGCGTCGTCGTAGAGGTAGCCGGGATAGGCGTCGGTCTGGATCTCGTCCTTGCCCATGCCCATGGACAGGGGCTCGATGCTGCGGACCACGTATCGTATCTCCGGCCGGGAGGCGAAACCCCGCTCCAGGTTTTTCGTCTGCTCCAAAAAGCCGCCCCCGGAATAGGGCACCTTCACCGACTTCACGCCGAATAGCTGGTCGAATTCCGAGGTTTTGAAGTACTCGGTCATGGACGTGCCGGTGATGACCGCGTCGTAGTCAAAGTGGCGCATGATGCCGTCGTTCTGGTACCGCTCGTCGTCGATGATATAGCTCACGCCCTCCAAAGGCGCATGGTAATGGAAGAAGGGGTCGATCACAGCCGTCAGGGCCGCGGGGAGAACAAGCAGCGCCAAAAACACGCCCAGGCACAGCCCGATCCATTTTTTGCTCGTCATGGCTCCGCCCCCCTCAGAAGTTGAAGTACAAAAACGTGCTGACGCCGGAGAAAGAGTACACGCACCACGCCAGCAGCGCCGCCGTGACCAGGCTGTTCACCGGTCCCGGCTTCATCCTCTCCATCCGCTCATAGGCGTTTCTCCGCCCCAGGAACCAGAACGCCAGAACAAAGAAAACCGCGCACAGCCCATAGCTCCACAGGCCCGTGGTCTCCGCCCGCAGCAGGTGGGCCACGACGAATTCAAGCTCCGGCAGGGCGAAGCAGTCCACGATCTCCCGGGCCACGCCGCCCCCGGAGAACGCGAAGATGCGGCCGATGAGCCGGCCCGCGTCGGCGATGGAATCGGCCCGGAACAGCACCCAGGCCAGGTCCACAAAGACAAAGGTGACGAGCCACCCCACCGGGCCGGGGAGCTTTTCAAAGAACTTCTTAAAGCGCCTTGTGACGACGGAGAAGACCCCGTGCAGGGCGCCCCACAGGACGAATGTCCAGTTGGCCCCGTGCCACAGGCCGCTCACCAGAAACACCACCATCATGTTGAGGTAGGTCCGGCCCGCCCCCTTCCGGCTGCCGCCCAGGGGGATATACACGTACCGGGTGAAGAACCGGGTCAGGGTCATGTGCCACCGGTCCCAGAACTCCGTGATGGTCTTTGCCTTATAGGGGGAGTCGAAGTTCAGCGGCAGGTCGATGTTCATCATCTTCCCGATACCGATGGCCATGTCGCAGTAGCCGCTGAAGTCGAAGTATATTTGAATGGTATAGCTAAGGGACACCAGAACGGCGCTGGCGCTGCTGAGGGCGGGGATGTTGGCGAAGCCCCAGTTGGCGGCGCTGCCGAAGGTGTCCGCGATGAGGACCTTCTTGGCCATGCCCATGGCGAATAGATAGAGCCCCCCGGCGAAGCGGTCCCAGTCGATACGGCGGCGGCGCTCGTCCCGGAACTGGGGCACCAGCTCGTCGTGGGTGACAATGGGCCCGGCGATGAGCTGGGGGAAATAGGTCACGAACAGGGCGTAGTCCAGAAAGCCGTAGTCCGCCACCTGGCCCCGGTAGGCGTCGATGACGAAGGAAAGCTGCTGGAAGGTGAAGAAGCTGATGCCCAGGGGCAGGATGAGCCGCCGCAGGGGCCAGTCGCTGCCGAAGAGAGCATTTACGTTCTCCGTGAAGAAATCGAAGTATTTATAATAGAACAGGATACCCAGGTTGAACAGGAGCGCCGCGGCCAGGGCCAGCTTCCGCCAGCCCCCATGTCCCGCCGCGCCCATGGCCCGGTACAGGCCGTAGTTCACCGCCACGCTGGCCAGGATGATGGGCAGGTAGGAGACGTTGAAGTACCCGTAGAACCACAGGCTCATCCCCAGCAGAAACAGGTGGGCCGCTGTGCTCGTCTTCAGTTTATTCAGAAGATAGTACCCTGTGACCGTCAAAGGCAGAAACAGGAGCACAAAGATATAGGAGTTGAACAACATAGCCCGCTCTGTCCTCAGTTTCTCTCAAAATGACCCCATCCACTCCGCGCGGAACGCGAAGTGGATGGAGCGAAGTTGGTATGCTTGTGTTTACAGGGCGTTGGTCCGGCCCACCAGGGCGGACAGGTCCACGTAGTCCTCCGCCTCGGCGGCCTTCTCCTCGTCAGTCTCCACGTCCATGCTCCGGTACATATCCAGACCGGAGCCGGCGGGGATGAGCTTGCCGATGATGACGTTCTCCTTCAGGCCCACCAGGTGGTCCACCTTGCCCTTGATGGCGGCGTCGGTGAGCACGCGGGTGGTCTCCTGGAAGGAGGCGGCGGACAGGAAGCTCTCGGTGGCCAGGGACGCCTTGGTGATGCCCATGATGATCTGGGTCCAGGTGGCCTTGGCAAGGCCCTCCTCCCCCGCGTCCATCCGGGCCTGGACGGCGTTGTTCTCCCGCCGGACCTCGCTGATGTCCACGATCGCGCCGCTGAGAAGGGCGGTGCTGCCGGGCTCCTCCACCCGCACCTTGCGGAGCATCTGGCGGGCGATGACCTCGATGTGCTTGTTGTTGATATCCACGCCCTGCTGGCGGTACACCTTCTGGACCTCCTGGACCAGATAGTTGCGCACGCCCTGACGGCCGAACTCGTCGTCGTCCACGCCGCGGATACGCAGCACATCGTGGGGATTGAGCGCGCCGCGGGTCAGCTCCTGGCCCTTGTCCACGTGGTCGCCCTCGTTCACGAGAATGCCGCTGGCGTAGGGGATCTGGAAGACCTGGGTCTCGCCGGTCTCCTCGTTGGTGATGGTGAGGGCACAGATGGTGTTCTTCTTGGCGTCCTCCATGGTCACCGTACCGCTGATCTCGGCCAGGACGGCCACGCGCTTGGGACGGCGGGCCTCGAACAGCTCTTCGACACGGGGAAGACCCTGGGTGATATCCTCAACGTCGGAGCCCGCGGCGCCGCCGGTGTGGAAGGTACGCATGGTGAGCTGGGTGCCCGGCTCGCCGATGGACTGGGCGGCGATGACGCCCACGGCCTCGCCCGGGTCAACGGGCTTGCCCACGGCCAGGTTCATGCCGTAGCACTTGGCGCACACGCCGCTGAGAGCCTCGCAGCACATGACGGAACGGACCTTCACGGAGAAGATGCCGTTGTCCTCCAGGGTCTGGGCGTCGATGGGCATGAGCATGTGGTCGGTGTCGAACAGCACCTCGCCGGTCTTGGGGCTCACGATGTCCCTGGCCGGGAAGCGGCCGCGGATGCTCTCGCCGAAGGTCTGCACCGCCGCGGCGGCGTCCACCTCGTCGATGCCGGCGGCCTCCAGAGCGGCGATGTCGCTCTTGCTAAAGGCCTTGTACCGGGGCACGATCACCTCGCCGGTCTTGGGGTCGGTGATGTTCTGGGGGGCGAACTTGCCGGACAGAGCGTCCTCGCTCACACGGGCGCGGACCACCTTGTCCAGGATGACGCGGGCGTCGTTGCCTGCGGTAGTGCCGCAGTCCCGCTCCCGGATGATCACGTCCTGGGACACGTCCACCAGACGGCGGGTCAGATAACCGGAGTCGGCGGTACGCAGGGCGGTGTCGGCCAGGCCCTTGCGGGCGCCGCGGCTGGACACGAAGTACTCCAGCACGGTCAGGCCCTCGCGGTAGTTGGCCTTGATGGGGATCTCCAGGGTCTTGCCGGCGGTGTTGGCCACCAGGCCGCGCATACCGGCCAGCTGACGGATCTGGTTCATGGAACCGCGGGCGCCGGAGTTCGCCATCATATAGATGGGGTTGAACTCGTCCAGGTTGTCCTGCAGGGCGCTGGTGACGGCGTTGATGGTCTTCTCCCACTCGCTGACCACCAGGCGGTAGCGCTCGTCATTGGTGATGAAGCCGCGGCGGTACTGCTTTTCGATATAGGGGATCTTGTCGGTCTCGGTCTCGGCGATGATGCGCTTCTTCGCCTCGGGCACCACCATGTCGGAGATGGAGATGGTGATGGCGCCGATGGTGGAGTACTTGTAGCTCAGGGCCTTGATCTTGTCCAGCACCTCGGTGGCGATGGTGAAACCGTGCTTGTCGATGCACCGCTGGACGATCTTGCCCAGGAGCTTTTTGTCCACCCGGAAGCTGATCTCCTGCTTGAAGGCGTTGGCCGGGTCGGAGCGGTCCACAAAGCCCAGGTCCTGGGGGATGGGCTCGTTGAAGATGATGCGGCCCACGGTGGTGTCCACCAGCTCGCTGCGGATCTGGCCATCGATGCGGCGGGTGAAGCGGACCTTGATGGGGGCGTGGATGCCCACGTCCTTGTCGGAGTAGGCCATGATGGCCTCGGCAGGGCTGGTGAAGCACTTGCCGGCGCCGGGCTCATCCTCCCGGATATAGGTGAGGTAGTAGGATCCGAGGACCATGTCCTGGGTGGGCACGGTGACAGGCTGGCCGTCCTGGGGCCGAAGCAGGTTGTTGGCCGAGAGCATGAGCACACGGGCCTCAGCCTGGGCCTCGGCGGACAGGGGCACATGGATGGCCATCTGGTCGCCGTCGAAGTCGGCGTTGTAGGCCGTGCACACCAAGGGGTGCAGCCGCAGGGCGCGGCCTTCCACCAGCAGGGGCTCGAAGGCCTGGATGCCCAGACGGTGCAGGGTGGGCGCGCGGTTCAGCAGCACCGGGTGCTCCTTGATGACCACTTCCAGGGCGTCCCAGACCTCGGTCTTCTGCTGGTCCACCTTCTTCTTGGCGGCCTTGATGTTGCTGGCCTGGCCGTCCTCCACCAGCTTCTTCATGATGAAGGGGCGGAACAGCTCGATGGCCATCTCCTTGGGCACGCCGCACTGGTACAGCTTCAGGTCCGGTCCCACCACGATGACGGAACGGCCGGAGTAGTCCACGCGCTTGCCCAGCAGGTTCTGACGGAAGCGGCCCTGCTTGCCCTTGAGCATGTCGGACAGGCTCTTCAGGGCCCGGGAGTTGGCACCGGTGACGGCGCGGCCCCGGCGGCCGTTGTCGATGAGGGCGTCCACGGCCTCCTGGAGCATGCGCTTTTCGTTGCGGACGATGATATCCGGCGCGTGCAGCTCCATGAGCCGCTTCAGGCGGTTGTTGCGGTTTATCACCCGGCGGTACAGGTCGTTCAGGTCGCTGGTGGCGAACCGGCCGCCGTCCAGCTGGACCATAGGCCGCAGCTCAGGCGGGATCACCGGCAGCACGTCGATGATCATCCACTCGGGCCGGTTGCCGGACTGGCGGAAGGCCTCCACCACTTCCAGGCGCTTGAGGAGTTTGGCCTTCTTCTGGCCGGAGGCGTCCGCCAGCTGCTCCCGCAGCTCGGCGGCCAGCTGATCGCAGTCGATGTCCGCCAGCAGCTTCTTCACGGCCTCGGCGCCCATGCCGGCCTCGAAGTCGTCCTCATACTTCTCCTTCATGTCCCGATACTCTTTTTCGGTGAGGATCTGGCACTTCTGCAGGGGGGAGAAGCCGGGGTCGGTGACGATATAGGCGCCGAAGTACAGCACCTTTTCCAGTACCCGGGGAGTCAGGTCCAGGAGCACGCCCATGCGGGAGGGGATGCCCTTGAAATACCAGATGTGGCTCACAGGGGTGGCCAGCTGGATATGGCCCAGGCGCTCGCGCCGGACCTTGGCGCGGGTGACCTCCACGCCGCACCGGTCGCAGATCTTGCCCTTATAGCGGATCTTCTTGTACTTGCCGCAGTGGCACTCCCAGTCCTTGGTGGGCCCAAAGATGCGCTCGCAGAAAAGGCCGTCGCGCTCGGGCTTCAGGGTACGGTAGTTGATGGTCTCCGGCTTTTTCACCTCGCCGTGGGACCAGGAAAGGATCATCTCAGGGGACGCGATGCCGATCTTTATCGCTTCAAAGGGTGCGTAACTCATATGTCGATGTCCTCCTCTCCGTCTTCAGTATAATCGTCGTCCAGGGTGCCGTCCTCGCTGCCGAAGTCCAGCTCCAGCTGGCTCTCGTCGATCTGGTCGATGCTGTAGCCAGAGCGCTCGAATTCCCGGTCGTCGGAGCGGCTGTTCTCCACGGAACCGAAGGTGGGAGTGAAATCGTCGTCCTCGTCGTCCTTCAGCTCGATCTCTCCGCCCTCCTTGTCCAGGACCTTCACGTCCAGGCAGAGAGATTGAAGCTCCTTGACCAGGACCTTGAAGGACTCGGGCACGCCGGGCTGGGGGATGTTGTGGCCCTTGACGATGCTCTCATAGGTGCGCACACGGCCGGTGACGTCGTCGCTCTTGACCGTGAGGATCTCCTGGAGGGTGTAGGCCGCGCCGTAGGCCTCCAGGGCCCAGACCTCCATCTCGCCGAAGCGCTGGCCGCCGAACTGGGCCTTGCCGCCCAGAGGCTGCTGGGTGACCAGGCTGTAGGGGCCGGTGGAGCGGGCGTGGATCTTGTCGTCCACCAGGTGGTGGAGCTTGAGGAAGTACACCCAGCCCACGGTGACGTCGTTGTCGAAGGGCTCGCCGGTGCGGCCGTCCCGCAGCTGGATCTTTCCGTCTTCCCGGAGACCCGCGTCCTTGAGGCACTGGCGGATGGACTCCTCGTTGGCGCCGTTGAACACGGGGGTGGCCACCTTCCAGCCCAGGGCGTGGGCCGCGTAGCCCAGGTGGACCTCCAGGACCTGTCCGATGTTCATACGGGAGGGCACGCCCAGGGGGTTCAGAACGATGTCCAGCGGCGTGCCGTCGGGCAGATAAGGCATATCCTCGCGGGGGAGGATGCGGCTGACGACGCCCTTGTTGCCGTGGCGGCCGGCCATCTTGTCGCCCACGGAGATCTTCCGCTTCTGGGCGATGTAGACCCGGACCACCTGGTTGACGCCGGGGCTCATCTCGTCGCCGTTCTTGCGGGTGAACACCTTCACGTCCACCACGATGCCGCTCTCGCCGTGGGGCACCTTCAGACTGGTGTCACGGACCTCACGGGCCTTCTCGCCGAAGATGGCCCGCAGCAGCCGCTCCTCGGCGGTGAGGTCGGTCTCGCCCTTGGGGGTGACCTTGCCCACCAGGATGTCGCCGGAGCGGACCTCGGAGCCAATGGTGATGATGCCCCGCTCGTCCAGATATTTCAGCGCGTCGTCGCCCACGCCGGGGATGTCCCGGGTGATCTCCTCGGGGCCCAGCTTGGTATCGCGGCTGTCGCACTCGTGCTCCTCCACGTGGATGGAGGTGTAGACGTCCTCCATGACCACCCGCTCAGAAAGCAGGATGGCGTCCTCGTAGTTGTAGCCCTCCCAGGTCATGAAGCCCACCAGGATGTTCTTGCCCAGGCTGAGCTCGCCGTCCTTGGTGGAGGGGCCGTCCGCCAGCACATCGCCCTTTTTGACCTTCTCGCCGGCGCCCACGATGGGCCGCTGGTTGAAAGCGGTGGACTGGTTGGAACGGGCGAACTTTATAAGAGTATAGTCCTTGATCTCGCCGGAGTCATACTTGACGGAGATGTGGTCGGCGTCCACCGCCAGGACCACGCCGTCGTCCTCGGCCAGCACGCACACGCCGGAGTCGATGGCGCACTTGTGCTCGATGCCGGTGGCCACGATGGGGGCCTCGGTGGTGAGCAGGGGCACGGCCTGGCGCTGCATGTTGGCGCCCATCAGGGCGCGGTTGGCGTCGTCGTTCTCCAGGAAGGGGATCATGGCCGTGGCGATGGAGACCATCATCCGGGGGCTCACGTCCACGTAATCCACCTGCTCAGGGGGCACGGCGATGATCTCGTCACGGTGCCGGCAGGTGACCCGGTTGTGGATGAAATGCCCCTCCTCGTCCACCTCGGATGCCTGGGCCACGAAGAACCGGTCCTCGGTATCGGCGGTGAGGTAGTCCACGTCCCCGGTGACCAGGCCGGTGGCCTTGTCCACCCGCCGGTAGGGGGTCACCAAAAAGCCGTACTCGTCCACACGGGCGAAGCTGGCGAGATAAGAGATCAGGCCGATGTTGGGGCCTTCAGGGGTCTCGATGGGGCACAGGCGGCCGTAGTGGCTGTAGTGCACGTCGCGCACGTCGAAGTTGGCGCGCTCACGGCTCAGGCCGCCGGGGCCCAGAGCGGACATACGCCGCTTGTGGGTCAGCTCGGCCAGGGGGTTGGTCTGGTCCATGAACTGGCTCAGGGGCGAGGAGCCGAAGAACTCCTTGATGGCCGCGGACACGGGCCGGATGTTGATGAGGCTCTGGGGGGTAATCACGTCCTGGTCCTGGAGGGTCATGCGCTCGCGGATGACCCGCTCCATGCGGGCGAAGCCGATGCGGAACTGGTTCTGCAGCAGCTCGCCCACGCTGCGGACGCGGCGGTTGCCCAGATGGTCGATGTCATCGGGGGTGCCGGCACCCTTGGCCAGGCAGTTGAGGTAGTTCACGGAGGCGAACACGTCGTCCGCCACGATGTGCTTGGGGATGAGCACGTCGATGTTCTCGGTGATGGCGTCCCGCAGGGCGGCCTCGTCGTCGCCGAACTGCTCCAGCAGCCGCTGCAGCACCAGCCAGCGCACGTTCTCCTTCACGCCCAGCTCCGCCGGGTCGAAGGACACGAATGGGGCCATGGGCACCATGCCGTTGCCGAAGACACGGATGGTCTCGCCGTGCTCGTTGAGGATGGAGGCCTCCAGAAGGCCGCGGGCGGCCAGGGCCTCGGCCCGGTCGCGGGTCATCTTCTCCCCCGCCTCCGCCACGATCTCGCCGGTCTGCAGGTCGGCGATGGGGGCGGCCAGGGTCATGCCCACGATGCGGTTCCAGGCGGCCAGCTTCTTGTTGATCTTGTACCGGCCCACCATGCTCAGCTCATACCGGCGGCGGTCGAAGAACAGGCCGTCCAGCATGGCCTCGGAAGTCTCCACGGTGGGAGGATCGCCGGGGCGCAGCTTCCGGTAGATCTCCAGGAGGGACTCCTCCCTGCTGTGGCAGGTGTCCCGCTCCAGGGTGCTCTCGATCCGGGGATCGTGGCCGAAGACCTCCACCAGCTGCTCGTCGGTGACGGCGCCGTCCTCGGTGTTGGCCACGCAGGTCAGCCAGGTGTGGGGCTTGGCCGGGTCATAAGCGCCCAGGGCCCGCAGCAGCCAGGTCACGGGGATCTTCCGGTTCTTGTCGATGCGGACATAGAAGATGTCGTTGGCGTCGGTCTCATACTCCAGCCACGCGCCGTGATAGGGGATGGTGGTGGCCCCATAGAGGTCGGTGCCGGCCTTGTCGGCATGCACGTCGAAGTAGACGCCGGGAGAGCGGACGATCTGGGAGACGATGACGCGCTCGGCGCCGTTGATGATAAAGGTGCCGCTGTCGGTCATGAGGGGGAAGTCCCCCATGAATATCTCCTGCTCCTTGATCTCCTCGGTCTCCTTGTTGCGCAGACGCACGGAGACCTTCAGAGGCGCGGCGTAGTTGGCGTCCCGGCTCTTGCACTCCTGCACGGAATACTTGGGCTTCTCGTCCATGGTGTAGTCCACGAACGACAGCTCCAGGTTCCCGGAGTAGTCCGTGACCGTGGC
>CANPVS010000060.1 GCA_947581795.1 uncultured Oscillospiraceae bacterium | reverse complement strand
ACAATACCCCCTGTCGTAGTTATTCTCCTACAACAGGGGGCTTTTTGTCTACTGTCTACTTTTTGTGGGGCAATGCATTCCCGAGCCGGGGCGCTTTTATCATGTTTCAGAAGGGCACGCCGCAGGCGGTGAGGACCCAGCAGATGAGGATGGGCAGGAACAGCGCCGGCAGGTAGTCCGCGGTCTTCAGCTTCTTGATCCCCAACAGATTCAGGGCGATGGCCAGGAGGATGAGGGAGCCCACGCAGTTCATCACGGGCATGACGCCGATCCGCTCCAAAAAGGGCTGGATGGAGGCGGCCAGAGCCACCAGCGCCCCCTGGAACACCAGCACGAAGGCCGCCGAGGCGATCACGGACGCGCCGTATGTCACGGCGAGACACGTGGAGGAGCAGAAGTCCAGCAGGGATTTGATGAGCAAGGTGGTGTGGCACTCCAGGGCCAGGTGTCCCGCGGGGTTGGCCGCGCTCTCAAAAGAGCCCAGCACCGTCATGGAGCCGATGCAGAACAGCAGGCAGGCCGTCACGAAGCCCTCCGCCGGGTTCTTGAGCCCCTTTTCGCCGCCGCCCATCCGGGCCAGCACCGCGTCGCCCAGACGGCCCAGCCGGTCGTCGATGCGCGCAAGCCAGCCGAGCAACAGGCCCGCCGCCATGCTGGCCACGGTGATGAGAGCCTGGACGCCGCTTTCCACGCCGATGATACCCGAGGCCGCGGCGAAGACGGTGCAGAAGCCGAGACAGGCCATCATGGCGTCCGGGAGATTCTCCCGGGGCGGGAACTTACCGGGCTTCTTCGCCCCGCCGGTCCTGCGCCGCAGGAAAAGCCCCAATGAGCCGCCCAGCAGCACCGTTATCACGTTGGCCATCACGCCGAAATACTTCCACACTGTCATTTTCCTCACTGATTTAACGTATTACAAGTGCCAAGTATATCACATTTTCGGCGCTTTGCAAGGGCGGCTTTACTGGTGATAGTTCTCCAGGAAATCGCCGATCTCCAATATGGCCTTATAGATGACCTCCGGCTCCGGCAGGAGCACCAGCCGGAAATGGTCCGGCTCCGGCCAGTCGAAGCCGCTGCCGGGCACCAGCAGGATATGCTTTGCCTCCAGAAGGTCCACGGCGAACTGCCGGTCGTCGTGGATGACGACGCGGTCAGATATTTTAGGGAACAGATAGAAGGCGGCCTGGGGCTTCCAATAACTGACGCAGGAAAGCTGGTCCAGGGCCTGGACCGCGGCGGCCCGCTGTTCGTATAGCCGCCCGCCGGGGACCAGCATGGCCCGGGTGCTCTCCGGGTCCGCCATGGCCGCGGGGATGACCAGCTGGGTCAGGGCGTTGCCGCACAGGCGCAGGGCACTGAGCTTTGTCATGCAGTCCTTGAGCTCCGCCGTGAGTGCCGCCGGGCCGGATATGACTGCCCAGCCGCATCGGAAGCCGCACACGATGTGGCTCTTGGACAGGCCGTTCAGCGTCACCACGGGGATATCCGGGGCGATGGCGGCGGCGGAGCGGAAGGGCACGCCGTCCATGATGAGCCGGTCGTATATCTCGTCGGCGATGAGCAGAAGCTCTTTTTCCCGGCAGAGCCGGGCCACCTGTTCCACCAGGTCAGGGGAGTAGACCTGGCCGGTGGGGTTGTTGGGGTTGATGAGCACGATGGCCTTTGTCCGGGCGGTGATCTTCCCGGCCATGTCGGCCACGTCGGGGTACCAGCCCGCCTTCTCGTCGCAGAGGTAGAACACCGGCTTTGCCCCGGCGAGATAGGCGGCGTTGGACCACAGGCTGTAGCAGGGGGTGGGCATCAGAAGCTCGTCTCCCGCGCTGAGAAGGCAGGAGCAGAGCATCTGGGCCATCTCGCTCACGCCATTGCCGATGAAGATGTCATCGGCTGTCACGTCCTGCAGGCCACGGGAGACGTGGTAAGCCCGCAGGGCCTCCCGTGCCTCGGGCATTCCCTTGGGGTCACAGTAGGCCACGGCCTTGTCGGCGTTCGCCAGAAGGGCGTTTCTCACGCTGTCGGGCATGGTGAAACCGAAGGTGCCGGGGTTGCCGGTGTTGAGCTTCAATATCTCGACGCCCTGCCGCTCCATGGCCAGGGCCTTCTGGTATACGGGGCCCCGGATGTCGCTTTGGACGTACTTCAGTTTGTCGGAACTCTCTATAGGTCTCATATCTGTACGCTCCTTGAGTATCCTCTTATGCGAAACGGTGCATATATTAGCACATTTTATTACTTCATGCAATGGGGAAAAACGAATGCCCCCGGCCATTTGGCCGGGGGCAAATACGCTTTTTGCGTCCGGCCTTTTTTGCGAGGCCAGACGGGGAAACGATCTGGCCTTACTTCTTTGCGGCCAGACGTGCTGCGCGCTTGGCGTCCAGACGGGACATGTACAGCGCGCAGGTGGAGTCGCCCACGATGTTCAGCGTGGTACGGCCCATATCGAACAGCTTGTCGACGCCGGCGATCAGGGCGATGCCTTCCACAGGCAGGCCCACGCTCTCCAGCACCATCGCCAGCATGATCATGCCTGCGCCGGACACGCCCGCCGTGCCGATGGAGGCCAGGGTGGCGGTGAGGACGATCATGGCCATCTGACCCAGGGTCAGGCTGATGCCGTAGCAGGTGGCGATGAAGATGGAGGTGACGCCCATGTAGATGGCGGTGCCGTCCATGTTGATGGTGGCGCCCAG
>CANPVS010000059.1 GCA_947581795.1 uncultured Oscillospiraceae bacterium | reverse complement strand
GATCTTTTTGCCCATAATAATACTCCCTCCTTGGATGCAGTGTCTTTTTCACTGTCTTCCATTGAGGGAGCATATCATCTCCCGCCGGGCCGTTTCTCATGTCAAAAATGCGTCTCACGGTGAGACGCATTTTTGACACCCTACTCTATCTTCATCATCCGGTAGCCGATACCAATGTGGGTCTGGATGTACTGGGGCGAACCGGGAGCGGCCTCCAGCTTTTTGCGCAGGGTCGCCATATATACCCGCAGGCTGGCCACGTCGTTGTCCCAAGAGCTTCCCCACACGCCCTGGGTAATGAATTTGTGGGTCAGGACCTTCCCGGTGTTCCGGGCCAGCAGGCATAAGAGCTTATACTCGATGGCCGTCAGGTGCAGCTCCTCCCCGCCCAGCCAGGCGCACCCGGCGGCAAAGTCGATGCGCAGCGCGCCGTTTTCATAGACGGACGCGCTCTCGTCTCCGCCCATCAAAGCCAGCCGCCGCTGGGTGACCCGGAGCCGGGCCAGCAGTTCGTCAACGGAGAAGGGCTTGGTGAGATAGTCGTCCGCGCCGGCGTCCAGAGCGGCGATCTTGTCGGCGTCCTCGCTGCGGGCACTGATGACGATGATGGGTACGTTGGACCAGCCCCGGACCCGGCGGATGACCTCCACGCCGTCCATGTCCGGCAGGCCCAGGTCCAGCAAAATGACATCCGGGGCATGGGAGGCAGCCTCCATCACCGCCCCCTCCCCGGTGTCTGCGGTGAGGTAGCGGTAATCATGGGCTTTCAATGTGGTGGCGATCAGGTTCCGCACAGGCGGATCGTCCTCCACCACGAGAATGAGAAACTTATTCATGCAGCGTTACCTCCTCCAGGGGCAGCGTAAAGCGGAACACCGCGCCATGGGGCTGATTGTCCCGGACCTCTATGGTCCCGCCGTGGGCCTGGATGATGGCCCGGCAAAGGTACAGCCCCAGCCCCAGCCGGCGGCGGTCGTCCGCCACGGGAGCCTGGCCGCAGAAGAACTTTTCAAACACCCGTTCCTTCTCGCTGTCCGCCACGCCGGGCCCATCGTCGGCCACCAGCACCTCCGCCATATCGCCGCACCGGCCGTCTGTTACAGTGACGGCGGCGTTTTCGCCAGCGTATTTGAAGGCGTTGTCGATGAGATTCACGATGACCTGCACCACCAGCCGGGCATCGGCCCGCACCAGCAGCAGCTCCTCGGAGTGGATCACCCGGACAGCGCCCTTTCTCGTCTTGCGGCGGGTGTGGGCCGCGGCCTCGTCCACGATGTCGCTTACCAGCTCCGCCGAGGGATGGAGGGTCATGCGGCCCTCCTCGATGCGGGTGGCGTACAGGAGATTTTCCACCAATTCCGTGAGCCACTGGGCGTCGTCATAGATGTCGCCATAGATGGCCCGTCGGGTCTCCGGGTCAAATTTGTCCTCGTTGGCCAGGAGATTGGCCGCGTTGCCGGAGATGGTGGTCAGGGGCGTGCGCAGATCGTGGGAGATGGTGCGCAGAAGGTCCGCCCGCAGCTTCTCGCTCTCCGCCAGCACCGCGGCGGCCTCCTTCTCCCGGGCGTTGCGCTCGTTCTCCAGCGCCAGGGTGCACTCCGCCAGGATGGAGGACAGGATGTCCCGCTCCGAGCCGTCCAACATTTCCGAGCGCACGTCCAGCCCCACCACGCCATATTTTCGGTCGTTGACCTTTAAGGGAGCATAGAGATACCCGCCCTTGTCCCCCTCACCGGGGGCGTCCTCCGTCAGGGCACGCCATGCCGCAGGCCGCTCCGCATCCGTATCGTAGGTCATTTCGTCTGCGGCCGGGTACAGCATCGGCTCCTGCAAAAGTCCGTCCGCCAGCGGGTAGATGACGGTGTTCCTTCCCAGCAGACCCACTAGCTGCTCTGCCGCCGTGTCCAGTATCTCGTCCCGGCCCCTGGCCTTGGACAGGGCCTGATTGGCGTCAAAGAGCATCTTCGTCCGCCGGGCGGTGAGGGCCGCCTGTCCCGCCCGGGCCTTATAGCGTATCGCCAGGGTGCTGGTGATATAGGCCGTGAGGAACATGATGAGGAACGTCACGGGATAGCCGGTGCCGTAAGCCGCAAAGGAAAAGCGGGGAACTGTAAAGAGGTAGTTGAACACCAGCACGCTGGCCACGGAGGACGCCAGGGCATAGACAGGGCGGGTAGTGACCACCGAGGTGAGCACCACGCCCAGGATGTAGACCATGATGATGTTGGCATCCGTAAAGCCCCAGGCATGGAGCGGCAGGCTGATGAGCGTAGCGGCGGCCAGGATACCCAGGCTCCACATGGCGTTTTTCGCCACGCTCTTGCCGGATTCCGCAGCTTGCTTGGGCCGGTAAGGGCCATCCGCGCTCTTGTCCGGGATGATATGGATGTCCACCTCTGGGGCATAGGAGAGCAGCTGCTCCGTCAGAGGCGGCCGGCCGAAGAGACGCCGTCTCCCGGCAGCACTGCGCCCAAGGACGATCTTTGTTACGCCGCTCAGCCGGGCGTACTCCGCGATTTGAAAGGGTACGTCCTCGCCATAGACCGTCTCGATCCGGGCCCCCAGCTTTTCCGCCAGGGCCTGGTTATCCCGCAGACGCCGTTTGTCCTCCTCCGAGGCAGCAGCCCCGTCCGGGGTCTTTACATACAGGGCTGTGAACGTGCCGCCGAAGACCTGGGCCATCCGGGCCGCCGTGCGGATGATACGCCCGTTGGAGGGCGAGGAGGAAAGACACGCCAGAATATGTTCGCCGCCGGATGCCATGGCCTTCACCCCTTTCCTGCATTCATCATAGCACAAAAATGGTTTTTCTTCTACATCAGATGCGGAAGCACCGCTGTACGGCCCTGGGCTTGCCCAGTACCAGCATGGACTCGTCCGTGCTCAGCATGGTATCCGGCCCCACCTCCGTGTTCAGGCGGCCGCCCTCCCGGATGCCCAGGATGTTGAGGCCGTACTTTTTCCGAATGTCCAGCATCACCACCGTCTTTCCGCTCCAGGCGGGCGGGACGGCCAGCTCGAACAGCGAGCAGTCCCCGTCCAGCTCGATGTAGTCCAGGATGCTCCGGCTGGTGCAGCGCACGGCGGTCCAGGCCGCCAGCTGCTTTTCCGGATACACCACCTCGTCCGCACCGTTGCGCAGCAGAAATTTCTCCTGCATCTCGCTGGCGGCACGGGCGATGACCTTTTTTGCCCCCAGGTCCTTCAA
>CANPVS010000058.1 GCA_947581795.1 uncultured Oscillospiraceae bacterium | reverse complement strand
TGCGCCACTCCGCTTAAATCTTATTTCCTACGCAGGGTCCTCTTCTTTTCCCTGTCCACTTTCCCTGGGGCAGTTCACTTTTCGTGTCTACCATCTTTTTACCACGTCATCCCAAATCGGGAGGCGGCTTTTTGTTTATCGGAGGCCCTGGAAAAACGATGTCATAAGCTTGGCGCATTCCTCCCCCAGGACGCCGCCGTAGATGGCGGGCCGGAAGCCGTAGCGCTCCTCGAAGAGGTTCAGCACGCTGCCGCAGGAGCCGGTGAGGGGCTCCTTGGCCCCGTAGACCACCGTGGGGATGCGGGCGTTCAATATGGCCCCGGCGCACATGGGGCAGGGTTCCAGCGTCACGTAAAGGGCGCAGCCCTCCAGCCGCCAGGAGCCCGCCGCGGCGCAGGCCGCCTCGATGGCCTCGATCTCCGCGTGGCGGACGGCGTTCTGCCGCTCCTCCCGGCGGTTGCGTCCCGCGCCGATGACCTGTCCGGCGGCGTTCACAACGACACACCCCACGGGCACGTCCCCGGTGCCCAGGGCCTTTTCCGCCTCCGCCAGCGCCAGGCGCATATAATCCTCCCTGTCCATGTAACCACCTCTCGTCGGAGCGCGCATTATGTGTCGGAGACGACATCCGGCCCGAACAGCTCCGTGATGTAGTCCTGGCGGCCGTTGATGACCCTGGCGACAGATATGGTATCGCCCTCGACCCGGTAGACGGCCAGATAGACGCCGCAGACCAGGATGCGCAGGTCAGTGTCGATGCCCGTCCGGCCGCTGACGGAAAACCCGGCCTGGGGGTACCGCTCCAGCACCCGGATGCCGTCCATGACCCGCTTGAGGACGCGACCGGCAGCGATGGGGTTTTGCAGCGTTTGTGCGATATAGTCCCCCATACCTTTCAGATCTGCCGCCGCTTCCGGCGATAACCGCAGTTTATTCATCCCCCAGCCCCAGCATGGCCTCCACCTGGTCCAAGGTCAGCCACCCGCCGCTTTCAGCGGAATCGAAGCCCTTTTGGACCTCGGCGGCGAACTGCTTCCAGGCCTTCGCCTTCATGTATGCCGCGTTTTCCGGGGAGGCCAGGAACGGCAGCCCGTCCGCGTTGATGGACTGCTGCAGGAAGATGTTGACCGCGTCTGTCATGGACAGACCCTGCCGGGCATAGATGTCCTCCACCTTTTTCTTTACCTCCGGATTGATCCGCATCTGGAAGGTCGCCGTCTTTGGGGCCGTTACCACATTGATGCTCTGGTCCATAAAACCACTCCTTTGGTCATAGTATATCCGCAAATGAGACGCGCGTCAATACATTGTAATTACTTTTGTCCTATGAGAAGAGGAGCGGCGCTGTAGGTGTCAGAACATGCCTCGCAGAGTTCGCGCCCGCAGGCGCAAATAAAGTGGGATGATTTTTCCGGGGGCGTGTACCTCGGAAAAATCTCTTATCGGCCCGCAAACGTGAACGCCCCCGCCTTATGGGCGGGGGCGCTTTGCGCTGCAGCGTGGCGCAGCTCTCTCGATTGAAAGGGTTTCCCTTTCAATCGAAGTTTACACCATATTTGCTTGCGCGGCGGTGATGATGGCCATGGAGTAGACCTCGTCGGCGTTGCAGCCGCGGCTCAAGTCGTTGATGGGGGCGTTCAGACCGCACAGGATGGGGCCGTAGGCCTCGAAGCCGCCAAGACGCTGGGCGATCTTGTAGCCGATGTTGCCGGCGTTGATGTCGGGGAAGATGAAGGTGTTGGCGTAGCCGGCCACCTTGTCGTCCGGGCACTTGGTCTCGGCCACGATGGGGCTCACGGCGGCGTCGAACTGCATCTCGCCGGTGATGGGCACGTTGGGCATGAGCTGCTTCACCTTCTCGGCGGCGTTGCGCATCTTGTCCACGTCCTCGCCGGCGCCGGAGCCGAAGGTGGAGTAGCTGAGGAAGGCCACCTTGGGGTCCACGCCGAACATACGGGCGCACTTGATGGTCTCGGTGGCAATCTCCACCAGGTCCTCCTCGCTGGGATGGATGTTGATGGCGCAGTCGCCCATGGCCAGGACGGTGCTGTCGCCGGTGGCGGAGGGGTGGACCATGATGAAGCAGGAGGACACGATCTTATTGCCGGGCTTGGTCTTGATGAGCTGCAGGGCGGGGCGGACCGTGTCGGCGGTGGAGTATGTAGCGCCGCCCAGAAGGGCGTCCGCCTGGCCGGTGGCCACCAGCATGGTGCCAAAGTAGTTCCGGTGGGTCAGAGCCTCCCGGCACTGCTCCTCGGTCATCTTGCCCTTGCGGAGCTCCGTCATCTTCTTCACCAGGCCCTCGGTGTCATGGTAGGTCTTGGGGTCGATGATGGTGGCGCCGCGGATATTGTAGCCGGCCCGCTGGGCGGCGGCCAGGATCTCCAGCTCGTTGCCCATGAGGATGGGGGTCAGGAAGGTACCGGACAGCAGCCGGGCCGCCGCTTCCAGGATACGGGGGTCGCTGCCCTCGGTGAAGACGATCTTCCGGGGATGAGCGCGCAGGGAATCTATGAGCTTTCTGAACATGTCCATAACTGTCTCCTCCTCAGCAAAAATAGACAAAGAAAACAAGCTTTGCGGTTTACATCTGCATCACTTTAAACTATAGTAGCACGCCTATATGGAAATTTCAAGTTTCTGTTTACAAATTTTGACCCGCCGTGTATAATACATAAAGTTATCGCCAAAAGAACCGAGGAGACACCCATGAGCGACCTGCAATTTTGCGTAAATCTGAGCCGCCTGCGCCGGGAAAAGGGCGTGAGCCAGCGGAAGGCGGCCTCTGACCTCAATATTTCCCAGGCCCTTCTGAGCCACTACGAGAACGGCGCCCGGGAGCCGGGACTGGCCTTCGTGTGCCGGGCCTGTGATTACTACGGCGTGACGGCGGACTTCCTGCTGGGCCGCACGGCGGAGGGAGACTCCCGCCCCGGCCCGGAGGCCATGCGCAAGCTGGCCGAGCAGCTGCGCCAGATCGCGGCCCAGGCGGAGAGCTACGTATGAGAGAGGAAAACATCCGCAACTTCTCCATCATCGCCCACATCGACCACGGCAAGAGCACCCTGTCCGACCGGCTCATCGAGCTGTGCGGCGCGGTGGAGGCCCGGCAGATGGAGGACCAAATCCTGGACAATATGGACCTGGAACGGGAGCGGGGCATCACCATCAAGGCCCGGGCCGTGACTCTCAACTGGAAGGACTACCAGCTGAACCTGATCGACACCCCGGGGCACGTGGACTTCAACTACGAGGTGAGCCGGTCTCTCGCCGCCTGTGAGGGGGCCGTGCTGGTGGTGGACGCCAGCCAGGGCGTGGAGGCCCAGACCCTGGCCAACACCTACCTGGCCCTGGACCACGACCT
>CANPVS010000057.1 GCA_947581795.1 uncultured Oscillospiraceae bacterium | reverse complement strand
TTCCCCACCAAGGGCATCATCATGGGCCGGGCGGGCATCCGCCAGGCCTACGCCACCGGCCGGGGCAAGATCACCGTCCGGGCCCGCACAGAGTTTGAGGAATACGGCCGGGACCACCGCACCCGCATCATTGTGACGGAGCTGCCCTATATGGTCAACAAAAAGCAGCTCATCCGCTCCATCTCCGACCAGGTGAAGGACAAGCGCCTGGAGGGTATCTCCGACCTGCGGGACGAGACGGACCGAAACGGCATGCGCATCGTGATAGAGCTGAAGCGGGACGCCAACGCCCAGGTGGTGCTCAATAACCTGCTGAAGCAGACCCAGCTGCAGACCACCTTCTCCATCATCATGCTGGCATTGGTGGACGACCAGAAGCAGCCGAAGATCCTCTCCCTGCGCCACATCCTGGACGAGTACATCGCCTACCAGGAGCAGATCATCATCCGCCGGACAAAGTTCGACCTGAAAAAGGCCCAGGAGCGGGCCCACCTGCTGGAGGGGCTCCTCATCGCCCAGGACAACATCGACGAGGTCATCCATATCATCCGCTCCAGCTACGACGACGCCAAGCAGCGGCTCATGGACCGCTTTGGGCTGGACGACGTCCAGGCCCAGGCCATATGCGACATGCGCTTGATTGCCCTGCAGGGCCTGAACCGGGAGAAGCTGGAGGCGGAGTACAAGGACCTGGAGGAGAAGATCGCCTACTACCAGCAGCTTCTGGGCAGTGAGGAGATGCTCCGGGGCGTCCTGAAAGACGAGCTGACCGCCATCCGGGACAAGTACGGCGACAAGCGCCTCACCGAGATCCAGGACGTGTACGGCGAGATAGACGCCGAGGACCTGATCCCGGAGGAGGAGTGCGTCTACACCATGAGCCACAACGGCTACATCAAGCGCCTGCCGGCCATGGAGTACCGGGCCCAGAACCGGGGCGGCAAGGGCGTGAAGGCCATGGCCACCCGGGAGGAGGACTATGTGGAGACGGTGTTCACCGCCTCCAGCCATGACTTTATCCTGTTCTTCACCTCCACCGGCCGGGTCTACAGCCGCAAGGGCTATCTCATCCCCGAGGCCAGCCGGACCAGCCGGGGCGCTCCCATCGTGAACTTCGTGCCCGTGGAGCCCGGGGAGCGGGTCCAGGCCATGCTTCACATCCGGCAGATGGAGGAGGGAAAGTATCTGCTATTCACCACCGCGAGGGGCACCGTCAAACGCATGTTCCTCACGGAACTGAAAAACATCCGCAACATCGGCATCCGGGCCCTGACCCTGGACGAGGGCGACGAGCTTGTGAGCGTTTGCCTCACAGACGGGGACCAGAACATCCTCATCGCCACGGCCAACGGCGCGGCCATCTGCTTCAACGAAAACGACGTGCGTGCCATGGGCCGGACGGCCATGGGCGTGCGGGGCATAAAGCTGCGCCCGGGCGACAAGGTCGTGGGTGCCGGCTCCGTCCAAAAGGGCGATATGGTCCTGTCCGTCACCGCCAACGGCTACGGCAAGCGCACCCCGGCGGAGGAATACCTCCGGGGCGGCGAGGCCCAGGGCCGGGGCGGCTACGGCATGAAGAACTATAACGTCACGGACAAGACCGGGCCCGTGGTGGAGATGAAGCTGGTCACCGGCCAGGAGGACATCCTTCTGGTATCTGACGACGGCACCATCCTGCGCACCGACGCGGGGGCCATCTCCGTTTACGGCCGGTCCACCCAGGGCGTGCGCCTCATGCGGGTGGCCGACGGCAGCCGCATCATCTCCATCGCCTGCACCGACAAGCAGGAGGAAGAAACGGCCGCCGAGGGCGAGACCCAGGCATGAAGGACGTGACCATCTACACCGACGGGGCCTGTTCAGGAAACCCGGGCCCCGGCGGCTGGGCCGCCGTGCTGCGCTACGGCGCGGCGGAAAAGGAGCTCTCCGGCGGCGAGAGGGAGACCACCAACAACCGTATGGAGCTCACCGCCGTGATACGGGCGCTGGAAGCCCTCAAAGAGCCCTGCGCCGTCACGGTGTACACCGACAGCCAGTATATTTCCCGGGCAATGACCGAGGGATGGCTAAAAAAATGGAAGGCCGCGGGGTTCACCAAAAAAGGCGGCCTCAAAAACGCGGAGCTGTGGCGGGAATTGGACGGGCTGCTGCAAAAGCATGCGGTGGCCTTTCACTGGGTGAAAGGCCACGCGGACGATGAGACGAACAACCGCTGCGACGCCCTGGCGGTGGCCCAGCGGGACAAGTACGCCCAATGAGCCCCATTCTGAAGCCGCCTCCCGCCCGGCCTTACAAGGGCCAGAGCCTGTGGGCGGCCCTGGCCGACTACACCGCCGTGGACATCGAGACCACGGGCCTGAGCCCCCGGTACAGCGCCATCATCGAGCTGGGCGCGGTCCGGTTCCGGGGCGGCGAGCCCATCGAAGAGCTGAGCCTGCTGGTAAACCCAGGCTACGACCTGCCGCCGGAGATCACGGAATTGACCGGCATCACCGACGACATGCTCTGGACCGCCCCGCCCATCGGCGACGTACTGCCCTATTTCCGGGACTTCCTGGGGGACGGCGTGCTTTTGGGCCACAACGTCCATTTCGACGTGAACTTTATCTACGACAAGTCCCTGATGCTGGGGCTGGAGCCCCTTTCCAACGACTTCGTGGACACCCTGCGCCTCTCCCGGAAGCTGTTCCCCCAGTACAGGCACCACACCCTGGCGGACCTGATGGAGCGATTCGGCCTGGAGCGGGACACGGCCCACCGGGCCCTGGCGGACTGTTACAGCGCCGCCGCCTGCTATGAGTACATGAAACCACTTTTATAACATACCCCCGGCCAGCGGCCGGGGGTATGTTTTGCCAATCGGTGACATGCACTTGACTTTTGCACTATCGGACGGTTAAACTGGGGTATCACGGTGAGGAGGGCCCGGCCATGAAGACAAAGAAAAGAGTAAAGATAGCGGTCATCGTATTGGCGGTACTGGCGGTGCTCCTTCTGGGAGCTCTGGCCTTCGCGGGGAACTTCCTGTTCTCCTTCGCCCTGGACCCTGAGGCCTCCTTCACCATGGAGGACATGTTCGCCCGGGGGAACGTGGAGGGCATCGGCGACGGCCCGGCCCTGGAGGCCACAGCGGAGCGGACCGCCTGGCAGGACTATACATACGACGCCTACAGCTGGTATGACACGAGCGGCGAGGTGGTGGAGCTGGCCCGCCCGGACGGGGCCCGCCGGGGCCTGCTGTTTTCCCAGGAGGGGCACAAATACGCCCTCCTCTTCCACGGCTACACGGGCCAAGCCTCCGACATGGCGGCCTGGGCCAAAAAGTTCTGGGACATGGGCTTTTCCGTCCTGACCCCCGACGCCCTGGCCCACGGGAACAGCGACGGGCGGTACATCGGCATGGGCTGGCTGGACCGGCCCGACGCCCTTGGGTGGATAGATTATATCGTGGAAGCGGACCCAGAGGCGCAGATCCTGCTCCACGGGGTATCCATGGGCGGGGCGGAGGTCATGATGGCCGCCGGGGAGGCGCTCCCGGAGAATGTAAAGTGCGTCATAGAGGACTGCGGCTACTCCTCCGTGTGGGATGAGTTCCGCCTGCAGCTGAAAAACGTGTTCCACATGCCGGCCTTCCCCCTGCTCCACGCGGCGTCGGCCTTCAGCAAACTCCGGGCGGGGTACTCCTTCGGGGAGGCATCCGCGGTGGAGCAGCTGAAAAAGGCTGCGGTGCCCATGCTGTTTATCCACGGGGAGGAGGACACTTTCGTGCCCTTCGAGATGCTGGACATGGTCTATGAGGCATGCGCCAGCCCGGAGAAGGAAAAACTGGCGGTGCCCATGGCCGGCCACGGCGCCGCGGCCAGCACGGACCCGGAGCTTTACTGGGACACGGTGACCGCCTTCGTGGAAAGATACATAAATTGAAATTGAAAAAGGAGAGGGCGCGTTTTATAACGCGCCCATACTATATGGAAGGCTCCCTTGTGTAAAGGGAGCTGTCGGCGTCAGAAGGGCTTTGAAGATATGTGGTCCTGGCAAGCCAGGCCCCCACATCGGTCAAAGCCCCTCTTCCTTTTCCCCAAGAGAACAGTTGTCAAGGGTAAGTTTGGTAGTGTAGAATAAAGTGCGCAAAATTGAATAAGCGCAAAAAGAGACATAGTTTGCAGTCTCTGGTAGAATGAAGT
>CANPVS010000056.1 GCA_947581795.1 uncultured Oscillospiraceae bacterium | reverse complement strand
GGCTGGGTGCTGGAGCTGTTCTTCCGGCGGTTCATCTCCGCCGCCAACCCGGAGCGGAAGTGGATCAACCCCGGCTTCTGCACGGGCCCTTGGCTGCCCCTGTACGGGTCCGGACTGTGCATCCTGTTTCTCATCGCCAGCCTGGAGAACACCACCGTCATCGCGGACCCCATATGGGAGAAGGTGGTCCTGTTCGCGTTCATGGCGGTGTGCATGACGGCCATAGAGTACATAGCGGGCATCCTCAGCCTGAAGGTCGCCCATGTGCGGCTGTGGGATTACACCAATGAGTGGGGCAACATCCAGGGCATCATCTGCCCCAAGTTCTCCTTCTTCTGGGCCGTGCTGGGCGCGGCGTACTACTTCTTGGTCCACCCGCATATCCTGGGAGCGCTGGACTGGCTGGCCCATAACCTGGCGTTCTCCTTCTTCATCGGCATGTTCTACGGCGTGTTCATCGTCGATCTTTGCCACTCCGCGCAGCTCACCGTCAAGCTGAAGAAGTTCGCCGAGGACAACGACGTGGTCATCCGGTACGAGAACCTGAAGGCCCATATCCGGGCGGTCCAGGACGAGCGGGCCCAGAAGTACCATTTCTTCAAGCCCTTCCATGCCGCCGAGGAGCGCCTGCAGGAGCGGCTGGATGAGCTGAAAAAGGAGCACGTCGGCGGCGAGCTTCCCTCAGACTTGGTGTTCGCCAAGCTGAAAAAGCGCTTTGACAAGTGACCAAGCGGCTCCCCATGTCCGCCAAAGAAGGACATAGGGCTTGCAAAAAACAATAAAATCCGATATAGTATTGCCCGGCGAATGTCGCTTCCTGTCGATATTCGCCGGCAAAATATCTGTGAGCAGCCAGAGAGGGAAACCATCCATGCCCCAAGCGCCTCGTTCCTATGCACTCGGGATCGACATCGGTTCCACAACAGTCAAAATAGCCATTTTGCGCCCTGAGGACCGCGAAATGGTCTTTTCTGATTATGAGCGCCACCACGCCAACATCCAGAAGACCCTGTCCGGCCTTCTGGAAAAGGCCCAGAAGGCCCTGGGAGAGGTGGCGCTGCGCCCCGTCATCACAGGCTCCGGCGGCCTGACCATGGCGGGGCTTCTTGGCATACCCTTCACCCAGGAGGTGGTGGCCGTGGCCACCGCCCTGCGGGACTTCGCCCCTCAGACGGACGTGGCCATCGAGCTGGGCGGGGAGGACGCCAAGATCATCTACTTCACCGGCGGCGTGGACCAGCGCATGAACGGCATATGCGCCGGGGGCACCGGCTCCTTCATCGACCAGATGGCGTCCCTGCTCCAGACGGACGCGGCGGGCCTCAACGCCTACGCCGCCCACTACAAGGCTATCTATCCCATCGCCGCCCGCTGCGGCGTGTTCGCCAAGAGCGATATCCAGCCCCTCATCAACGAGGGCGCCACCAGGGAGGACCTGGCGGCGTCCATCTTCCAGGCCGTGGTGAACCAGACCATCAGCGGCCTGGCCTGCGGCAAGCCTATACGGGGCAACGTGGCGTTTTTGGGCGGGCCGCTGCACTTTTTGCCGGAGCTGAAAAACGCCTTCGTGCGCACATTGCGCCTGACGCCCCGGCAGACCATCGCTCCTGAGAACGCCCACCTCTTCGCCGCCGCCGGCGCGGCCATGACCGCCGGGGCGGACGCCGCTTCCATTTCTCTGCCCGAACTGCGGCGCAAGCTGGAGAGCGAGGTGCGCATGCGCTTTGAGATCAAGCGGCTGGAGCCCCTGTTCCGGGACGAGGCGGAGTATGAGGCCTTCCGGGAGCGGCATGCCAGGCACAAGGTCCCCTCGGCGGACCTGGCTGATTACAGGGGAAACTGCTTCCTCGGCATAGACGCGGGCTCCACCACCACCAAGGCAGCCTTGGTGGGTCACGACGGGACGCTCCTCTACAGCTTTTACAGCAATAACCAGGGAAGTCCCCTGGCCACGGCCATCCGGGCCATTGGCGAGATCAGGAAAAAGCTGCCAAGCACGGCCCATATCGTCTACTCCTGCGCCACCGGCTACGGGGAGGCCCTCATCAAGGCGGCTCTCATGCTGGACGAGGGCGAGGTGGAGACCATCGCCCACTACTACGCCGCCAGTTTCTTTGAGCCGGACGTGGACTGCATCCTGGACATCGGCGGCCAGGACATGAAGTGCATCCGCATCCGGGATCGGGCCGTAGACAGCGTGCAGCTGAACGAGGCCTGTTCCTCCGGCTGCGGCTCCTTCATCGAGACCTTCGCCGTGTCCCTGGGCTACACCGCGCCCCAATTTGCCAGGGAGGCCCTGTTCGCGAAAAACCCCATCGACCTGGGCACCCGCTGCACGGTGTTTATGAACTCCAACGTGAAACAGGCCCAGAAAGAGGGCGCGCCGGTTTCGGATATCTCGGCGGGCCTTGCCTACTCCGTCATCAAAAACGCCCTGTACAAGGTCATGAAGATCGCGGGCCCGGAGGACCTGGGCCGGCACACGGTGGTTCAGGGCGGGACGTTCTATAATGATGCGGTACTGCGTTCCTTTGAGCGCATCAGCGGCTGCGAGGCGGTGCGCCCCGACATCGCGGGCATCATGGGCGCCTTCGGCGCGGCCCTGGTGGCCCGGGAGCGCTGGCAGGGCCAGAGGACCACCATGCTGCCTCTGAATGACATCCTGGAGCTTCGGTACGATACCCGCATGACCCGCTGCCAGGGCTGCGTCAACCACTGTATGCTCACCATCAACCTCTTCGACGGCGGCAGCCGCCGTTTCATCTCCGGCAACCGGTGCGAGAAGGGCCTGGGCGCGGAGAAAAAGAGCGGGGAAGAGGTGCCGAACCTCTTCGAGTACAAGCGCAGGCGGATATTCGACTATGAACCCCTGCCCATCGAGGACGCCCCAAGGGGCACAGTGGGCATCCCCAGGGTGCTCAATATGTACGAGAATTACCCCTTCTGGGCCACCTTCTTCAAGGCCCTGGGGTTCCGGGTGGTATTGTCGCCCCAGTCCTCCCGGAAGATATACGAGATGGGCATCGAGTCCATCCCCAGCGAGTCGGAGTGCTACCCCGCCAAGCTGGCCCACGGCCATATCCAGTGGCTGCTGCGCCAGGGGGTGAAGTTCATCTTCTATCCCTGTCTGCCCTACGAGCGCAACGAGACCCCCAGGGCCAACAACCACTATAACTGCCCCATCGTCACCTCCTATTCGGAGAACATCAAAAACAACGTGGAGGAGCTGGCGGACCCGTCCATCCGGTTTCTGAACCCGTTTTTGCCCTTCTACGACAAGACGGCCCTGACCCGGCAGCTCATCCGGGAGCTGGGGGGCGTGTTCAACATCCCCTCCGGGGATATCGCCTCCGCCTGCAGCCTGGCCTGGGCGGAGCAGGAACGGGCCCGGCAGGACGTGGAGCGCCAGGGGGAGGAGACCCTCCGGTATATGGCCCGGACCGGCAAGCGGGGCATCGTCCTGGCCGGACGGCCCTACCATATCGACCCGGAGATCAACCACGGCATCCCGGACCTCATCGCCTCCTACGGCCTGTGCGTGCTGACGGAGGACTCGGTGTCCCAGCTGTCTGAGCCGGAGCGTCCGCTGCTCGCGGTGGACCAGTGGATGTACCACTCCCGGCTCTACCGGGCGGCGGAGTTTGTGAAGGGCCGGGACGACCTGGACCTGGTGCAGCTGAACTCCTTCGGCTGCGGTCTGGACGCCATCACCACCGACCAGGTGAGCGATATCCTGACCCGCTCCGGCAAGCTCTACACGGTGCTGAAGATAGACGAGATGAACAACCTGGGCGCGGCCCGCATCCGCATCCGCTCTCTCATCGCCGCCATCCGCATGCGGGAGGACAGCCACGCCATCCGGCGGGTGGTGTCCTCCGGCTATGAGCGGGCGGAGTTCACCCAGCGGATGAAGCAGGAGGGGTATACCATCCTGGCACCCCAGATGTCGCCCATCCACTTTCAGATGGTCAAGGCGGCGGTGGGCTCCTTCGGCTACAACATCGAGCTTTTGGACAGTCCCAGGCAGAACGCCGTGGACGTGGGCCTGAAGTACGTCAACAACGACGCCTGCTATCCCTCTATGCTGGTGGTGGGGCAGATCATGGAGGCCCTGCTGTCCGGCCGGTACGACACGAACAAGACCGCCGTGTTCATCACCCAGACCGGCGGCGGCTGCCGGGCCACAAATTACATAGGCTTCATCCGCCGGGCCCTGCAGAAGGCGGGCATGGGCCACGTGCCCGTCATCTCCGTGAGCGTCCAGGGCCTGGAGAGCAACGAGGGCTTCCGCCCCACGCCCGCCATGCTCCTGAAGGCCCTGCAGGCCGTCGTGTACGGGGACCTGTTCATGCGTGTGCTGTACCGCATGCGGCCCTATGAAGTGGTCCCCGGCTCCGCCGACAGGCTCCACGAGCAGTGGGAGGCCCGGTGTGTCCGGGCCCTGGAGGGGCCCGTGTCCATGGCTCGGTTCAACAAAAATATAGAGGCCATCGTCCGGGACTTTGACGCCCTGCCCATCCACGAGGACATGGTCAAGCCCCGGGTGGGCATCGTGGGGGAGATACTGGTGAAGTTCGATCCCGAGGCCAACAACCACCTGGTGGACCTGCTGGAGAGCGAGGGAGCCGAGGCGGTCATGCCGGACCTGCTGGACTTCCTCATGTACTGCTTCTATAATTCCAACTTCAAGGCAGAGCACCTGGGCTTCAAGGCCGGGACGGCGCGGCTGTCCAACTTGGGCATCGACGCCTGCGAGCATATGCGGGCCCACGCCCGCCGGGCTCTGGAGCGCAGCCGCCATTTCAGCGGCCTGTCCCGCATCGGAAAACTGGCCGAGTATGCCAAGGACTATGTGTCCCTGGGGAACATGACCGGGGAGGGGTGGTTCCTCACCGGGGAGATGCTGGAGCTCATTCACGCCGGGACCACCAACATCATCTGCACCCAGCCCTTCGCCTGCCTGCCCAACCACATTGTGGGCAAGGGCGTCATCAAGGAGCTGCGGGCCAGCTACCCAGAGGCCAATATCATCGCCGTGGACTATGACCCCGGCGCCAGTGAAGTCAACCAATTGAACCGCATCAAGCTCATGCTGTCCACCGCCCGTGACCGGGAGAAGGACAAGGCGGCCGTGGGCTGAGACACAAAGAAATACCACCGCCCCGGGACCATTTGGTCCCGGGGCGGTGCTGTCTGCCGTATATCACAGCTTTTTCATCATGTATCTCGGCGTGTATTCTGTGTAGCCGTGTTTTGGATAAAAGGAATAGGATTCAAACCACTGCTCCCGCGGGGCGCCGAGGTGTACCCGTGCGGTCGTGATGCCGCGGCCGCGCATGGTCGTTTCCGCCGTGTTAAGGAGCGCCGACCCGATGCTCTTACGCTTTTCGGATGCCTTTACGTAGAGGCGGTGGATGAACGCCTCGGACGTGCCTTTGATCTTTGAATACCCGATGCAGCCGATCACCCGGTCATTTTCATCCACGGCGAGCCAGAACGCGTCGCCACAGTCGAAGTAGTTCGTCTTTATATCGAGCAGGTCCGGGTTAATCGTCGGCTTTTTCCCCAGTGCGTCCTTGGCCTGCAGGACCATAAAGATCAGGTCGTCTCTGTAGGCATCATCATATAACATTATCTCCATAGTTGCCCAAACTCCAAATACTAAAAATGTGACAGCGATACCACCGTCTCGACATGTTCATCATTGTCCAAACTCAATTCCATATCTCCCTCAATAATAGGGAGCTTGAATTTCAT
>CANPVS010000055.1 GCA_947581795.1 uncultured Oscillospiraceae bacterium | reverse complement strand
TGCGCCACTCCGCTTAAATCTTATTTCCTACGCAGGGTCCTCTTCTTTTCCCTGTCCACTTTCCCTGGGGCAGTTCATTTCGTGTCTACCATCTTTTTACCACGTCACTCTTTCAAAGGGCACGGCCTTTTGCTTATTCCTATCATCGTGCCGGGGCGGCGTAATATTCCCGCAGCAGGTCCACGAACTCCCGGACGATGGGGCGCTGGTCCTCCCTGTGGGTGCAGAGTACACAGGAGATGGTCTCCCGGCAGTCGAAGGGCGTCCAGGCAAATTCGGGGTTGCGGTCGTTGAGAAACCCCGGCGAGAGACATATGCCCTTCTCCGCCGCCACGTTGGTCAGTGTGGTCTCATGGTCGGCGCTGTTAAAGTAGTTCACGCTGCCCCCGGCGATGATCCGCTGTTGCACCTTTTTCAGGGCGGGCGGCGAGCCGCCGCCGATCATCAGCGTCCGGCCCGCCAGGTCGTCGGCGGTGACCCGATCCTTTTTCGCCAGCGGGTCGCCGGGCAGGGTGATCAAATAGATGGGGCTTTCATAAAAGGGCTCGATCCGGATGTCGGAGATATGCCGGACGCTGGTCTCCAGGGCGAAAAGGATGTCCGTTTCACCCTTCAAAAACTGGTCGATGGAATTGGCGTAGGAGTAGACCGGCGTGACGGAGACAGCCGGATGGAGTTTGGCGAACCGGCCCATGAGCCGGGGCAGGTCATAGATGGCCGAGCGGACGGGCATGCCGATGGAGATGTTCTCTACATACCGGGCGCTGAAATTCTGGGCCTGTTCCACGGCGTTTTTCAACTCCTGGCGGACGTTCCGCAGGGTGACGCAAAACTGCTCCCCGGCGGGCGTCAGGGCCGCGCCCTTCCGGTCACGGACGAAGATCGGAAAACCCAGCTCATCCTCTGCCGCCTTGATGTGGTAGCTCAAAGTGGACTGGGCCATGAAGAGATTTTCTGCCGCCCGGTTGAAATTGTGGGTCTGGGCCACCTCCAGGATGGCATCCATATCTTTTGTGGTCATGCTGTTCACCTATATAATCAGTATTTTCGATTGATTATCCAATACTTCGTTTAGCTTTATTGATTCTACAATGCTATACTGGTTTCTGTCAAGAACCTACAAGGAGGGCATTATGAAACGCATATTATCTGCGGCCACCGCTTTATGCCTGATGGCGGGCATGACCGCCTGCGGCAGCCCGGCCAGGCCGTCCGCAGCAGAGACGCCCGCTCCTACCCCCGATGAAGGACTGGCAGAAGAAACAACAGCGGGCAGCCACATCCTGGTGGCGTACTTCTCCCTGGCCAACGAGCAGTATGAGGTGGGCGTGATCGAAATGGGCAACACGGAAATTGTGGCGGAGATCATCGCGGATGCCACGGGCGCGGATACCTTCAAGATCGAATCCACCGAGGAATACCCTGCCACCTATGACGGGCTGCTGGAGGTCTCCCGCCAGGAGGAGAACGACCCGCCCCAGATCGCAGGGACGGTGGAGAACATGGACGGGTACGACACGATCTTCCTGGGCTATCCCATCTGGTGGGGCGATCTGCCCACCATCGTAAAGGTCTTTTTGCGCAGCTACGACTTTACCGGCAAGACCATCGTTCCTTTCTGCACCCATGCGGGCAGCGGTTTGAGCGGTACGCCGGGAACGATCGAGGACATCTGCCCGGACGCCAGCGTGGGCGAGGGCCTTGCCATCCGGGGCAGCACTGCCCAGAACGATCGGGACAGCGCTGCCCAGAGCGTGGAAAGCTGGCTGGCGGACGGCGGGTATATCGACTGAAAAGGAGGAGCATCCCATGTCTGACTATTTCGGAAAAGAGACGCCCAAGCTGGGCTTCGGCCTGATGCGCCTGCCCAAAATGAGAGACGTGACGGACATCGAGCAGGTAAAAAAGATGGTTGACCTGTTCATGGCGGCGGGCTTTACCTACTTTGACACCGCCTTCGTGTACGGCACGTCGGAGCAGGACATCAGGAAATCCCTGGTGGACCGCTATCCCCGGGACAGCTACACCCTGGCCACCAAGCTCAACGCCTTTCTGATGGCCCCCAACGAGAGGGCGGCCAAAGCGCAGTTCACCACCAGTCTGGAACGCACCGGCGCGGGGTACTTCGATTACTACCTGCTCCATGCCATGATGGAGAACAACTACACGAAATATGACAAATTCCACCTGTGGGACTATGTGGCCCAGAAGAAGGCGGACGGGCTCATCAAGCATCTGGGCTTCTCTTTCCACGCGGGGCCGAAGCTGCTGGACAAGCTGCTTGCCGACCACCCAGAGGTGGATTTCGTCCAACTGCAGATAAACTACGCCGACTGGGAGAACCCGGACGTGACCTCCCGCGCCAACTATGAGATGGCCCGCTCTCACGGAAAGAGCATCGTGGTCATGGAACCGGTGAAGGGCGGCAATCTGGCGGACCCGCCCGCGGCGGTGAAAAAGCTGTTCACGGACTACGCCCCCGACGCCTCCCCAGCCTCCTGGGCCATCCGGTTCGTGGCCAGCCTGGACGGGATCATCACCGTCCTTTCCGGCATGAGCAGCGTGGCGCAGATGGAGGATAATCTTTCTTACATGAAGGATTTTCAGCCGCTGAACGAGGACGAGCAGGGCATCATCCGGGAGGCCCAGCGTATCCTAGGCCACTCCGCCGCCATCCCTTGCACGGCCTGCCACTACTGCACAGATGGCTGCCCCAAGCAGATACCCATCCCGGACATCTTCGCCGCTGCCAACAAGCGGCTTGGCAACGGCCAGATGGCCCAGGCGAAGGAGAGCTATGCCGCCGTGACCAGCGAGGGACGCCGGGCCGGCGACTGCATCGGCTGCAAGCAGTGCGAGCGGGCCTGCCCCCAGCACCTGCCCATCACCAAGTATCTCGGCCAGTGCGCCCAGATGCTGGAAAAGTAAAGGAGAAAACGACATGATTTTAGATCGGAACGAAAAGAAAGATGTGGTCGTCCTGCTGGGCGCAGGGGCCATGGGCACCGCCATCGTCCGGCGCGTGGCGGCGGGTAAAAAGATACTCCTGGGTGACATCAGCGAAAAAGCCCTGGAGCGAGTGAGCCATGATTTCCAGTACAGCGGCTATGACGTGCAGACCCATATCGTGGACGCCTGCGACCCGGCGTCTCTGAAAGCTTTTGCGGAGAAGGCCGCCTCCCTGGGGCCGGTCAAGATTTTCGTAATGACGGCGGGGGCCTCCCCCAGCCAGGCAAGCCCGGAACATATCATCGCCCTGGACCTGATCGGCACCGCCTATGCCATCGACGCCTTCGGCGCGGTGATGGCTCCCGGCGGCGCGGGATTAGTGGTGGCCAGCCAGACCGGATATATGCCCTCGGCGCTGACAAAGGAGGATGAGCAGGCCTTGGCCATGACGCCGGCGGCGGAGCTTTCCGCCCTGTCCTGCCTGGACGGGAGCAAAACGGCCACATCCGGCGCGGCTTATATCGTGGCGAAGCGGGCCAACCAGCTCCGGGTCCAGGCGGCGGCTGCCACCACCTGGGGTGAGCGCCGGGCCCGCATCAATACCCTCAGCCCCGGTATCATCGTCACGCCCCTGGCCTACGACGAGTTCAACGCCCCCGGCAACACCTACCAGGGCATGATCGACGCCTCCCCGGCCCGGCGCACGGGCACCATCGACGAGATCGCGGCGGCGGGGGCGTTCCTGCTGGGGCCGGACGCGGGGTTCATCACCGGCACTGACCTGCTCATCGACGGGGGCGTCATCGCCTCCATGCGGGCGGGCAAATTTGCCCTGGGCAGGTGATAATGATCATCGCAAGGTGAAAACAATCGATATTTCGATTGTTTTCGCTGCCAAACGATACGTTTGGCGGCAAATGATCTAAGGATCATTTGCGCGATGCTCATTGCAATGAATATATGGCAAAACAGCTGCTCTGTTTTGCTGAGCCGCAGGGCGGCTCGGCGCAACGCCTTACGGCGTTTCGCCATCATGTAGTCATTATGAGCCGCCGGTGTGCCGGAATTTTTGCGCCGTTTTGCAAATAATTTTTGACAAACAGCGGAGAGTATGGTATAGTACCAACGCTTGGAAACCCGCGCTCTTGGTCCGGGGCATGGCCCCCCACTCAGACGCAGGGATTAGTAAAACCGAAAGGAAGAGTGAACACTATGATCACCAAGGATCAGAAAACCGCTATCATCGAGCAGAACAAGACCCATGAGGGCGACACCGGCTCCCCGGAGGTCCAGATCGCCATCCTCACCGAGCGCATCAATCAGCTCACCGAGCACCTGAAGGTGCACAAGAAGGACAATCACAGCCGTATGGGCCTGTTCAAGATGATCGGCAAGCGCCGCCGTCTGCTGGACTACGTGGCCAAGAACGACATCGAGCGCTACCGCGCCATCATCGCCAAGCTTGGCATCCGTAAGTAAGGTTTTACTTACACTGAGGGGTATGAAGGTTTTTTCAGGAGGGACAAGTTCATACTGTCCCTCCTGTCTTTATATCCGGGCGTAAAGCCTCCCTCTGACGAGGGAGGTGGCTCGGCCGAAAGGCCGAGACGGAGGGAGAGATAAAGTTATTTCTCTCCCCCAGTCAGCGCCATGAGGCGCTGACAGCCCCCTCGTCAGAGGGGGCCGACGATAATGTGCGCCTACGGCGATAGTTTACTGAAAGTTTACCCGCTCTGGCGGGTTTTCTGGATAGAATTTGGTATGGAAAGAAAGGAACGAACGTACAAATGATCATCAAACACAAGCAATTCGACAACCTGCACCGCTGGGAGATGGACTTCTGCGGCCGCCCCCTGAAGATGGAAGTGGGCCGCATGGCCGAGCTGTGCAACGCCTCCGTGCTGGTGCAGTACGGCGAGACCACGGTGCTTGCCACCGTCACCGCCTCCGCCCGGCCCAAGGACGGCATCGACTACTTCCCCCTCGCCGTGGACTTCAACGAGAAGCTCTACGCCGTGGGCCGCATCCCCGGCTCCTTCCTGCGCCGTGAGGGCCGCCCCTCGCTGCCCGCGGTGCTGGCCAGCCGCCTTATCGACCGGCCCATGCGTCCCCTGTTCCCCTCCGACCTGCGCAACGATGTGGTCATCGCCTGCGAGGTCATGAACGTGGACCGGGACTGCTCTCCCGAGATCACCGCCATGATCGGCGCGGCCGCCGCCGTGTCCATCTCCGACGTGCCCTTCAACGGCCCCATCGCCGGCATCGTGCTGGGCTGGGACGGGGAGAAGTACCTCTTCAACCCCACCCACGCCGAGAAGGAAACAAATCAGATGACCGTCACCGTGGCCGCCACCCATAAGAAGATCGTCATGATCGAGGCCGAGGCGAAGGAGATCCCCGACGACATCATGTACGAGGGCATCGTCCAGGCCCATGAAAAGCTGCAGCCCGTGCTGGACCTGATCGACCAGATGGTGGCCGAGGTGGGCAAGCCCAAGTTCGAGTATGAGCACGCCGCCTTTGATGATGAATTGTTCCAGAAACTTGTGGATAACGAGTTCGGGGGCATGGAGCATTGCATGGACACCGACGACAAGAACGTCCGAGAGGCCCGCGTCAACGAGTGGGTCACCGCTATGCAGGAAAAGTACGGCGAAGAGCATCCCGACATGATGAACTACATGGACGAGATCCTCTACAAGCTGCAGAAGAAGGTCGTGAAGAAGTGGCTGCTGGCCGGCAAGCGCGTGGACGGCCGGGCCATGAATGAGATCCGCCCCCTGGACAGCCAGATCGACGTGATCCCCGGGGTCCATGGCTCCGCCCTGTTCACCCGCGGCCAGACCCAGGTGCTGTCCATCACCACATTGAACACCCTCTCCGCCGCCCAGAAGCTGGATACCATCTGGGAAGAGGACGAGAAGCGGTTCATGCACCACTACAAC
>CANPVS010000054.1 GCA_947581795.1 uncultured Oscillospiraceae bacterium | reverse complement strand
AGCAAGTACGACAGCACCGGCATCGCCAAGTATCCCACCGGCACCCGGGAGGATATGGGCATGCGCGTCCGGGACGACTTCGTGGAAGAACACATCCAGTAGAGCGTGCAAAAGCGCCCCGCCGAAGCGGGGCGCTCCCTTTTTATCAGCTTATGGCGCCCTTGTCCACCAGCTTGATCTCCATGTCGAAGGACTCCCCGTCCCGGTAGACGGTGAGGGTGAGGCTGTCCCCCACGGACATGCCCTCCTTGATGAGGTTCACGTCCGCCACCGTGTTCACAGGCGTGCCGTTCACAGCGGTGATCACGTCCCCGGCCAGCAGGCCCTTGGCCTTGGCGTCGGAGCCCTCGTTCACCTCGGTCACATAGATGCCGTCCGGCAGGTCGTAGCGGGCCATGGCCTCCCTGCCCACGGCCCCGGCCACGATGCCGATGGTGGGCTCGCCGGGCACATAGCCCTTGTCGATGAGCTGGTCGGCGATCTCCTTGACCACGGAGGAGGGGATGGCGAAGCCGATGCCCTCCACGGTGGAGATATAGGAGGTCATGATCTTCATATTGGTGATGCCGATGATCTGGCCCTCCCCGTTGATGAGCGGGCCGCCGGAGTTGCCCTCGTTCAGGGCGGCGTTGGTCTGCAGGAGGGTCATGGAGTGGCCCTGGTAGACCACGTTCCGGTTGATGGCGGAGATGATGCCGTCGGTCATGGTGCCGGCGTAGTTCGGGCTCAGGGGGTTGCCGATGGCCACCACCTCGTCCCCCACCCGCAGGGACGCAGAGCGCCCGAACCGGGCGTAGGGCAGGTCCTTCTCCGCCTCCACGACGATCACGGCGATGTCGCTGGCCACATCCGCGCCCACCAGCTTCGCCTCATATTCCCCGCCGTCGGCGAAGGTCACCTTGGCCCCGTCGCAGCCCTGGAGGATGTGGGTGTTGGTGATGATGTATCCGTCCGGGGAGAACACCACCCCGGAGCCCCAGCTGTACTCCAGGCCGTCCATATAGGTGGTGATGCCCACCACGGCGGGACACACCTGCTCGTATATCTCCTGAAGGGTCAGGTCCTCCCCCTTCCGGGCGTGCAGGTCCAGGGTCTTCCCGGTGCCCGTGGGGGCGGTGGGCATGGCAATCTCGTCGGAGGTGGTGTAATAATTGTCAAAGTAGTCCCGGAAGTCCTCGAAGTTCTCCGTGTCGGAGCCGCTACCAAAATCGAACGTCTCTCCCCCGTCAAAGCCGAAGCTCTCCGCATAGGTCTGAGGGTGGAGCAGGTCCAGAATGCCGCTGTTCCACACCGCGAGAGCCGTCGCCGCGCACACCAGCACCGCGCACACGCTGAGGGTGATGACCTTTGTCCAGTGGCGGCGGGCGGTCCGGCGGCTGTCCCGGACCGGGGCGGCCGGACGGGCCGCAGGGGCGTTGGGGCGGTACCAGTCGCTCCGCTCCTGGGGGCTGGGGTAGCTGCTATAGGGCATTTGGGCTCCTCCTTATCGGGACCGGCGGGCGCTCCCCGCCGGGTCGGTGGTCTCTTCCTTGCCGGCCCGGCCTCCCTCGGCCAGGGCCAGGGTGAACGTGAACACGGTCACATTCTCCTTGCTGGTGACGAATATGTCCTGGCCGTGGGCGGACAGGATCTGCCGTACCATATATAATCCCAGGCCCACGCCCTCCCGGTCCTTGCTGCGGGAGCGGTCGGCCTTGTGGAATCTATCGAATATGAGGGCCAGCTCCTCCTCGGGGATGGTGGGTCCCACGTCCTGGACGGCGGTATAGGCCCTGCCGTTCTCCTTCCAGACGCTGACGGCGAGGTCCGTACCCTCCCAGGCGAATTTTATCGCGTTGTCCAGAAGATTATACACCACCCGGGTCAGGGAGTCCATATCCCCCTTGACCCGCAGGGCGTCCTCCGGCATATCCAGCTCCACGTTGAGGCGCTTGGCGTCCACCCGCTCCTCGAAGCTGAGCAGGGTCTGGACCACCATCTCTCCCAGGTCGAAGGTCTGCTCCATCCGGGCCGGGTCCCCCTCCTGGAGGCGGGACATGTCCAGCATGCTCCGCACCAGGCGGCCCAGCCGCTTGGACTCCGAGGAGATGGTCTGCAGGTATTTCCGCTCCTCCGACTGGGGGATGGTCCCGTCCAGCAGTCCGTCCGCGAAGCCGGAGATGGAGGTCATGGGCGTGCGCAGCTCGTGGGAGACGTTGGCGATGAACTCCCGCCGGCGGGACTCGTTCCGCTCCAGGCTGTCGGCCATGGTGTTGAAGGCGTCGGTGAGGGTGCCGATCTCGTCGTCCCCCTCATAGGGGCTCACCCGGGCGCTGTAATCGCCCCGGCCGAACCGCCTCGCCGCCTCCGCCATCTCGTTGAGGGGCCGGGCCAGCCGCCGGACGCTGGCGTACTCGAAGGCCACCGCCACCGCCAGCATACCCGCCGCGATGAGGACGAACAGCAGCAGAAACCCGCCCCACACGCCGAAGAAGCCGGAGCCGGCGTAGTTCACGAACACATACCCGATGGCTGCCCCGTCCTCGTCCGCGAGGGGCTGGGCCACCACGTAGTACATGCCGTCATAAAACCCGTTCAGATCGGTAAGGCCCTCATAAGACCCGTCCCTGGACAGCTTCGCCATCACCGCCTCCGGCACCTCCCGGCCGATGTAAGTGGCCGTCAGGTCTCTGTCGGAGCTGGACACCACCGTGCCCGCCGGGTCGCAGAGGAAGATGTGGTCCCCGGTGCTCTGGGCGATAGCCGAGAGGTTCATGCGCAGCTCCCAGCTGGAAAGCTCCTCCTCGGTGTGCATGGCCTCGGCGTAGCGCCCCACCTCCGCCGCCGTGGCGTAGAGGCTGGCCTGCTTCTCCTGGATGAGGAACGCCCGGCCCATGAGGAACATGGTGGTCCCGAACAGGATGAAGCACAGGGCGAACATGCAGGTGGTGACCATGAAGCTGCGGAAAAATACGCTCTTCCTCACCTTTATGCTTCCCCAACTTCAAATTTATAACCAACGCCCCACACGGTCTTCAGCCGCCACTGGTCGGAAACGCCCTCCAGTTTTTCCCGCAGGCGCTTCACGTGCACGTCCACGGTCCGGGAGTCGCCGAAGTAGTCGAAGCCCCATACCTCGTCCAGAAGCTGGTTGCGGGTGTAGACCCGGTTGGGCGCCGAGGCCAGATGGTACAGAAGCTCCATCTCCTTGGGCGGCGTGTCGATCTTCTGGCCGTCCACCACCAGCTCGTAGGAGTCCAGGTTGATGACGAGCTTGTCGAACTCCAGCCGCCGGGGCTTGTCCTCCGGGGCGCCGTCCGTCCGGCGCAGCACCGCGTGGACGCGGGCCAGCAGCTCCTTCACCTCGAAGGGCTTGGTGATATAGTCGTCCGCGCCCATCTCCAGGCCCGCCACCTTGTCCCGTGTCTCGCCCTTGGCGGTGAGCATCACGATGGGCGTCTTGGAAAAGCCCCGTATCTCCCGGCACACCTGCCAGCCGTCCTTCACGGGCAGCATGATGTCCAGCAGCACGATATCCGGCTCGGCGCTGCGGGCCAGGTCCACGCCCCGCCCGCCGTCCGCCGCCTGGAGCACCTCAAAGCCGTCCCGCTCCAGATACAGCCGCAGCAGTTCCGATATATTCTCGTCGTCCTCGACGATCAGCGCTTTTTTCGCCATAGTTTGCCTCCTCGCGCTCATGTCACAGCGCATAGCCTCCGCATTGTGCTATTGGCACAATTATATACCCCTTCTCCCTCCATGGGTGAACAAAATGTAAAAAAATCCTGGAAAGTGGAAAAAAGGTCTTTACTTTAGCTCGCTAATATGGTAGTATGCTGAACAGTCAAGAAAAACAACACTTCAGGAGGACACTGAAAATGAAAAAGATTCTTGCTTTTACGCTGGCGCTTATGATGCTGCTGGCCACCCCCGTTTTTGCCGCCGCCCAGGAGGAGAGCGACCTGGCCTATGTCCAGGACAAGGGCACCCTGGTGGTGGGCATCACCGAGTTCGAGCCTATGGACTATAAGGATGAGGACGGCAACTGGATCGGCTTTGACGCCGACATGGCCGCCGCCTTCGCCGAGAGCCTGGGCGTGGACGTGGAGTTCATCGAGATCGAGTGGGACAACAAGGAGCTGGAGCTGGACGCCAAGACCATCGACGTGGTCTGGAACGGCATGACCCTTACCGACGAGGTCACCGAGGCCATGGAGTGCTCCAACGCCTACTGCAACAACGCCCAGACCGTGATCCTGCCCGCCGACGTGGCTGGGGATTATGAGACCGCCGAGGATATGGCGGACCTGATCTTCGCCGTGGAGGTCGGCAGCGCCGGCAAGGAGCAGGTGGAGGCTCTCGGCTATGAGTACACCGAAGTTCCCTCCCAGGCCGACGCCCTGCTGAACGTCAAGGCCGGCACCGCCGACGCCGCCGTCATCGACCTGCTGATGGCCGCCGCCATGGTGGGCGAGGGCACCGATTACGCCGACCTTGTGAACACCGTGAACCTGAACAGCGAGGAGTACGGCGTGGGCTTCCGGAAGGGCTCCGACCTGGCCGACGCGCTGAACGAGTTCTTCCTGGCCTCCTATGAGGACGGCACCATGCAGGAGATCGCCGAGACCTACGGCGTCCAGGCCTCCCTCATCGACCAGACCGCCACTGAGACCGAGACCGTTGATACCGCTGACGCTGCGGAGTAAGCAAACTGCCATCTGAACACATACCGGGGAGAGCTCCGCTCTCCCCGGCAAAAAACTGTTTTCCGAGGATCTATCCATGGACCTGATACTCCAACAGATGCCCATCGTGCTCAAGGCGCTGAATGAGGGCTTTTTGCAGACGTTGAAGCTCTTCTTCGTCACCGGCCTGGGGGCCATCCCCCTGGGGCTGGTGATCGCCTTTGGCTCCATGAGCCGCTTCAAGCCCCTGAGCGTACTGACCCGGCTGGTGGTATGGGTAGTCCGGGGCACGCCCCTGATGATCCAGCTGCTCATCATCTTCTACTTCCCCGGCATGGTCTGGGGCCACAACATCTGGGGCAAGGGCGAAGCCGGCCGGTTTTTGGCCTCCGCCATCGCGTTCATCTTCAACTACGCCTGCTACTTCTCCGAGATCTACCGGGGCGGCATCCAGTCCGTCCCCGTGGGCCAGCAGGAGGCGGGCCTGGTGCTGGGCATGACGAAGAGCCAGATCTTCTTCAAGGTCACCCTCCTGCAGGTCGTCAAGCGCATCGTGCCGCCCATGTCCAACGAGATCATCACCCTGGTCAAGGACACGGCCCTGGCCCGCATCATCGCCCTGCAGGAGATCATCTGGGCCGGCCAGTCCTTCCTGAAGGGCTCCCACGGCATCGCCGGCGCCATCTGGCCGCTGTTTTTCACCGCCGTGTACTATCTCATCTTCAACGGCATCGTCACGGTGCTGCTGGGCCGGCTGGAAAAACGGCTGGACTATTTCCGCTGACAGGAGGGCGCCATGGCTATTCTGGACGTAAAAGATATCCGCAAGAGCTTCGGCAGCACGGAGGTTTTGAAGGGCATCAGTTTCTCCCTGGAGAAGGGGCAGGTGGTGTCCATCATCGGCTCCTCCGGCTCCGGCAAGACCACCCTGCTGCGGTGCCTGAACTTTCTGGAGACGCCGGACGGGGGCACCATCGCCGTGAACGGCGAGACCATCTTCGACGCCGCCGACCCCGCCACACAGCGGGAGTCGGAGATCCGGCGCAAGCGGCTCCACTTCGGCCTGGTGTTCCAGTCCTTCAACCTGTTTCCCCAGTACACCGCTCTGGAGAACGTGACGTTGGCCGGGCGGCTCCTGGCCAAGGATGAGCCGGATTACAAGGCCAACAAGAAGGAGATCTTCGCCCGCATCGACGACGAGGCCCGCAAGCTCCTGGCCCAGATGGGCCTTTCCGACCGGATGGACAACTATCCCCACCAGCTCTCCGGCGGCCAGCAGCAGCGGGTGGCCATCGCCCGGGCCCTGGCCCTGCGGCCGGACATCCTGTG
>CANPVS010000053.1 GCA_947581795.1 uncultured Oscillospiraceae bacterium | reverse complement strand
GCGGCGGCCAGGTTCTCGGCGGTGGTGCCGATGCCCTCCAGCTCCTTGAACCAGAGCTTGGCGTGCTCCTTCTCGTTGTCGGCGGTCTTCAAAAACAGGGCCGCGATCTGCTCGAAGCCCTCCTTCTTGGCCTTGGAGGCGAAGTAGGTGTACTTGTTGCGGGCCTGGGACTCGCCGGCAAAGGCGGCTTCCAGGTTCTTCTCGGTCTGGGTGCCAGCGTATTTGTTCATAACAGTGTTCTCCTTTGCAAAGTTTTCCGCCCATGGCGGGCTGTTCCTATATACATAAATCTTACCATGGCCGGGCGGCCGCTGTCAATCGCCTTTGCCGGCGTGGCAAGGCTTGCATTTTTTGGGTGGGTATGGTAATATACTTAAATTAGTAAACATAATGCCGCAGTCTGTGCTCACAGACAGGCGGAGGGAGGTCCTCATGGCGATACTGTACGCGGCGCTGCTGGGTCTGGTGCAGGGAGTGGCGGAATTTCTGCCCATCTCCAGCTCCGGCCATCTGGCGCTGCTGGAGAATATACTGGGCGGCACCGGCCTCATGGAGCTGGACGGGAGCGCGTTTTTCAACATCCTGCTCCATCTGGCTACCCTGGTGGCGGTGGTCATCGCCTACTGGCCCGACATCGTGGACATGTTCTTCGAGGTGGGGGACATGGCCGGGGACCTGGTCCACGGCCGGGGCCTATCCGCCAGAGGCAAGCCCACCCGGAAGCTCATTTACATGATTCTGCTGGCCACGGTGCCGCTTTTCGTCATCGTGCCCTTCAACGACGCCATCGAGCGGCTCAACGAGATCCCCTGGTTCATCGGCGCGGCCCTCATCCTGACGGGCACGCTCTTGTACATATCCGACCGGCTCCCCCGGGGCCGGAAGACGGAGCGGGACATGACCTGCCTGGACGCCGTCGTCATCGGCGTGGCCCAGGGCCTGGCCACCATGCCGGGTCTGAGCCGCTCCGGGACAACCATCGCCGCCGGAATGGCAAGGGGCCTGCGGCGCAGCTTCGCCGTGCGGTTCTCCTTCCTCATGAGCCTGGTGTCCGTGGCCGGCGCGGTGGTGCTGGAGCTGATGGACGCCATCCGGGAGGGCATCAACGCGGCCATGCTCCCGTCCTACGCGGTGGGCATGATCGTGGCGGGCGTGACCGGGTATATGTCCATCCGGCTTTTGCAGCGCATCGTCCGCAAGGGCCGCTTCGGCGGGTTCGCCTATTACTGCTGGTTCGTGGGCGTCATCAGTATCGTCGTCTGGCTCCGGCTCAGCGCATAAGAGTATTTTCGAGGTAGCATATGGCACAGAAGAAGACTTCCACCGGCCGCAGTACGGCGAAAAAGCCGTCCACCGCGTCCCGGAGCGGAGGGACAAAGAAAAAGACCGCATCCACCGCCGGGCGTAAGACCACGTCCGGCAGTCATGCCGCGCCCAAAAAGACCACCACGTCCCGGAGCGGTTCTTCCCGGAGCACTGCCTCCAAGAGCGGCTCCCGGAGCAGCACCTCTCGGAACACATCGTCCCGCGCCGCGTCGGCGGCCCGGACAACGGCCGGCCAGCGGCCCATGCGCCGGGAGGTCGGCGCGGTGGCGCTGCTGTTCGCGGGGCTTATCTCCGCCATCGCCTATTTTCCGGTGGACGGCTGGCTGGTGGGCGCGGTGCGCAAGCTGTTTTTTGGCCTGTCCGGCTGGGGCTTTTATATCTGGCCGGTGTGTCTGCTGTGGGGCGCGTTCATCCTGGGCTTCCACAAGGGCCGTCCCGTGGCGGTCCGGCTGGCGTGCGTCATGTGCCTTCCCCTGGTGCTGGGCGCGTTCATCCACGCGCTTTTATGCACCCGGGACGGCATTTTCGTCTCCGGCGCCAAATACGGCGTAGAGCTTCTCTGGCGGCTGGGCCAGGACGTGACGGAGCACTGCGGCGGCGTCATCGGCGGCGCGGTGGGCATCGCTTTGAAGAAATCCATCGGCCTCATCGGCAGCTTCCTGGTGCTGGTGGTGGCGTTTTTGCTCCTGCTGCTGCGGGGGCTGGACCTGTCTTTGGCGGACCTGCTGGAGCAGTTCCAGAACCGGGAGAAGCTGGACTATGAGCCGGAGCCGGAGGAGGATGAGGACGAGGACCTGATCGCCGAGGAGGACTACCTGTTCCCCATGAGCGGGGACAAGCGCTATCGGGTGATAGAGCCGCCCCCCGAGACCATGCCCATCCCAAAGAAGCCGCCGGAACAGCCGGCGAAAAAACCCAGGCGGAGCCTTTACGACCAGAGCAAAGAGAGCGACAAGGAGCAGCTTTTTGCGGACTTCGACGTGGACCCGGAGGCGTTGGCCAAGGTAAACGCCGCCCTGGCTGCCAAGTCGGCCAGGCAGGTGGCGGACCGGCGCTCCCCGGCCAAGACGGCCAAGGCGAAAAAGCCCGCCGATCCCACCAAAGACGTGGCGCCCCTCTCTGTGGAGGAGGCGGCGGACATCGCCGGCGTGGAGATCCACTCCGGGGATATGGACAGCGCCGCCGCGCCGGGCAAGCCCGAGAAGATCAAGATCGACAAGGACGCGGAGGCCGCGGCCGTGGCCAGCCAGATCGAAGCGCACGCGGCCGAGGACAAGCCCCAGTATATCTTCCCGCCGGTGGACCTTCTCAATACCAGCGGCGAGGACAGCTACGGCGGCGACGAAGGCGACGAGATGGAGGTGCAGCTGGAGAGCGCCGTGCGCAGTTTCGGCGTGGGCGCCAGCGTGGTGGGCGCGGTCCACGGGCCCACTATCACCCGCTATGAGCTGAAGCTGGACCAGGGCGTGAAGCTCAACAAGATCACCAACCTGGCCGGAGACATCGCCCTGAGCCTGGGCGTGAAGAGCGTGCGCATCGCGCCGGTGCCCGACAAGATCTCCACCGTGGGCGTGGAGGTGCCCAACAAGAGCGTGCACACGGTCTGGCTGGGCGACCTCATCGACTCCAATGAGTTCCGCTCATCCAAAAACAAGCTCTGCGTGGCCCTGGGGCGGGACATCGGCGGCAGCGTGGTGGTGAGCAACCTGGCCAAGATGCCCCACCTGCTCATCGCCGGTACCACCGGCTCCGGCAAGAGCGTGTGCGTCAACTCCATGATACTGAGCCTGCTCTACAAATCCACCCCTGACGAGGTCCGCATGATCATGATCGACCCCAAGATGGTGGAGTTCGTGGTCTACAACGGCATGCCCCACCTGTACGTCCCCGTGGTCACAGACGCCAAGAAGGCGGCGGGGGCACTGCAGTGGGCGGTAGTGGAGATGCTCAAACGCTACCGGCTCTTCTCCGAGACAGGGGTGCGGGAACTGGCGGGATACAACGCGGCCATGAAGGAGCGGGGTGAGCCGGCCCTGCCCCAGGTGGTGATCTTCATCGACGAGCTGGCGGATCTGATGATGGTGGCGTCCAAAGAGGTGGAGGAATCCATCTGCCGGGTGGCCCAGATGGGCCGCGCCGCGGGTATGCACCTGGTCATCGCCACCCAGAGCCCCCGTGCCGACGTGATTACCGGCCTTATGAAGGCCAATATCCCCAGCCGTATCGCGCTAAGCGTGTCCGGCCCTCTGGAGAGCCGCATCATCCTGGACCAGCAGGGGGCGGAAAAGCTCCTGGGCAACGGCGATATGCTCTATTCCCCCATCGGCAGCAAGCCGGTGCGCTTGCAGGGCGCTTTCGTCACCGATGAGGAGAGGGAGGAGATCATCGAGTTCGTGAAGAAGGAGGCCGAGGCGGAGTACTCCGACGAGATCCTGGCGGAGATCGAGAAGGCCGCCGCGGACAAGGACGCAAAGAACGCCCCCGCCGAGGAGGAGACCTCCGGCGGCAAGGACGATTACGACGAGCTGCTGCCCCAGGCGGTGGACGTGATATTCGAGACGAAACAGGCCTCCGTCTCCATGCTCCAGCGGCGGCTGAAGCTGGGCTACTCCCGGGCGGCCCGGCTCATCGACCAGCTGGAGGAGGTGGGCGTGGTGGGGCCCTACGAGGGCTCCAAGCCCCGCCAGATCGTCATTACGAAGCAGCAGTGGCAGGAGATGCAGTACTCCCACGGCACCGCGCCGGTGGACACCATCGCCCACGAGTTCGCCCAGGTGGCGGAGAGCGACGAGTTCGCCCTCACCGCCGGGGAGGAGCCGGAGGAGAAGCTTTTGGATGAGCCCGACAACGCCGGTGACGACGGGGAGGACGACCTGCTGTGACGGACGTGTTCGCGCCCCTGGACGGGCAGACCCTGCAGGGGCTGGGGCCCCTGGAACTAGCCCACGTGGGCGACGGGGTCTACGAGCTGCTGGTGCGCACACACCTGGCCCGCCGGGGCAGCGGGAAGGTGGGGGAAAAGCACCGGGCGGCGGTGGCCTATGTGTCCGCCCCGGCCCAGGCCGCCGCGGCGGAGAGGCTCCAGAGCCTTCTCACCGAGGAGGAGCAGCACGTCTACCACCGGGGCCGCAACGCCCATGTCCACGGCTATCCCTCCGGGTGCACTCCCGCCCAGTACCACGCCGCCACGGGCCTGGAGGCCCTGTTCGGCTGGCTGTGGCTGTCGGGGCAGCAGGACCGGGCGGGCGAGCTGTTTGCCCACGTATTGGAGGACGACCATGCCTCTTGACGCCGTATTCATAACCGAATTGGGCCGGGAGCTTTCGGAAACGCTCACCGGCATGAAGATCGACCGTGTCCACCAGCCGGAAAAGGACACGGTCGTGCTGGCCCTGCGGGGCAATGGGGGCGGGGCCCGGCTGCTGCTGTGCTTCGGCTCCGGCTCGGCCCGGATATGCCTCACCCGGGCGGAGTATGAAAACCCCGCCCAGCCGCCCATGTTCTGTATGCTCCTCAGAAAACACCTGCTGGGCGCCCGCATCACGGCGGTGACCCAGCCGGAGAGGGAGCGGATGCTCCTTCTGGAGCTGGCCGCCTTCGACGAGATGGGCGAGCCGGTGAAGAGGACCCTGGCGGTGGAACTTCTGGGCCGGAACGCCAACCTCATCCTGGTGGACGGGGAGGGCCGCATCGTGGATGCCGCCCGCCGGGTGGACGAGGAGATGAGCCCCCTGCGGCAGCTGATGCCGGGGCTCAGATACCGCCTGCCGCCCAAGCCGGAGCCGGGGAAGTTCTCGGGGCTGTCGCCCCTCATCCGCCGGGAGATGGAGTGGCGGGGCCTGCCCCAGACGATAGAAGGGCTGGAGGGCCTGGAGCGGACTCCCACCATGCTGGTGGAGGATGGAAAACCAAAGGACTTCACCTTCCTGCCCATATTGCAGTACGGCCCTCAGGTGGAGAGCGTCTCCTATCCGGGCTGGTCGGCTCTGCTGGAGGCGTTCTACGCCGAAAAGGACCGGACGGAGCACTTAAAGAGCCGGGCCAAGAGCCTCACCAAGCTGGTCAGGGGTGCCAAGAACCGGACGGAGAAGAAACTGGCCCTGCGGATGCAGGAGCTGGCCGCCACGGCGGACCGGGAAGAGGACAAGCGCCGTGCGGATCTCATTACCGCCAACATCTGGCGGATGAAGCCGGGGATGGCTTCCGTGACGGTGGAGGACTTTTACCAGGAGGGGAGCCCCCAGGTAACCGTGCCCCTGGACCCCCGGAAGAGCCCCCAGCAGAACGCCGCCCGGTACTATAAGCAGTACACGAAGAAAAAAACCGCCCGGGAGCATCTGACCGCCCTCATCCGGGAGAACGAGACGGAGGTCGAATACCTGGCCTCCATCGCGGCGGAGCTGGACCGGGCCCAGAGCCAGACGGACTTGGACGTGATACGCCAGGAACTGGTCCAGGCGGGGTATGTGAAGGAGCCCCGGTCCAAGGGAAAGCGCCGGGAAAAACCGGCTCAGCCCATGCGGTTCGTGACGAGCGGTGGGCTGGAGGTGCTGGTGGGGCGGAACAACCTGCAAAACGACGAGCTCACCCTCCGCACTGCCCGGCGGACGGACCTGTGGCTCCACGCCCAGAAGATCCACGGCTCCCACGTGATCCTTCGCTGCGAGGGAACCGAGCCGGATGAGAGGAGCGTGTACGAGGCGGCCTGCCTCGCCGCCTTCTATTCCGAGGCGGGCCAGGCGGGCCACGTGGCCGTGGACGCCACCCTGGCCCGGTTCGTGAAAAAGCCAAAGGGCGCCCGGCCCGGCATGGTGATCTACACCGACCAGCGGACCGTCGTGGCGGAGCCCCGAAAAGAGATATGAGAACGCCCCGGCGCTTCAAGCGCCGGGGTGTTTGTATCGGGGCTTCCGCGGGAGCCCCGCGAAATGGGTCAAATAGAAAGAGCGGCCCGGGAATCCTTGGCTCCCGGGCCGCTGGTGCGGGGTATGGGACTTGAACCCACACGTCCTGATGAACACAGGCACCTCAAGCCTGCCTGTCTGCCAATTCCAGCAACCCCGC
>CANPVS010000052.1 GCA_947581795.1 uncultured Oscillospiraceae bacterium | reverse complement strand
TTAACTTCGTCCGGCCTGTCCGCAAGCTGAACGGAAAACCACCAGTCCTGTTTCGTACAGAACTGGTGGCCTAACCTGTTACTTTTTGTGTCTACTATCTCTTGACTATTTCACCCTCTGAAAGAGCACGGCCTTTCATCTATTCATTTTATTTCCTGAACTGGCTTTTCATCCGCTTTTCGTGGTCCAGGATGGCCTTGCGCAAGCGAAGGTGCTCGGGTGTGGCCTCCAGAAGCTCGTCGTCGGCCAGAAATTCCATGCACTGCTCCAGGCTCATCTGCTTGGGCGGGATGAGACGCAGGGCCTCGTCGGAGCCGGAGGCCCGGGTGTTGGTGAGGTGCTTGGACCGGCACACGTTCACCACGATGTCCTCCTTCTTGGGGCTCTCGCCCACGATCATGCCCGCGTACACCGCCGTGCCGGGGCCGATGAACAGGGCGCCCCGGTCCTGGGCGTTCCACAGGCCGTAGGCCACCGCCTCGCCGGTCTCAAAGGCGATGAGGGAGCCGGTGTTGCGGCGCTTAACCTCCCCCTTCAAGGGGGCGTAGGAGTCGAACACGGAGGCCATGATGCCCTCGCCCCGGGTGTCCGTCAGAAACTCGCTGCGGTAGCCGAACAGGCCCCGGGTGGGGACCAGGAATTCCAGCTTCATCCGCTGGCCCACCGGGTTCATCTGGACGAACTCGCCCTTGCGCTGGCCCAGCTTTTCCATCACGGGCCCCACGTAGTCGCTGGGCACGTCCAGCACCACCCGCTCCATGGGCTCGCACTTCTTCCCGTCGATCTCCCGGTACAGCACCCGGGCGGGGCTTACCTGGAACTCGTAGCCCTCCCGGCGCATGGTCTCGATGAGGATGGAGAGGTGCATCTCACCCCGGCCAGCCACGTTGAAGGCGTCGGTGGAATCGGTCTCCGTGACCCGGAGGGACACGTCCTTCAATGTCTCCTGCTCCAGACGCTGGCGGATGTTGCGGCTGGTGACCCAGCGGCCCTCCCGCCCGGCGAAGGGGCTGTCGTTCACCGAGAAGGTCATTTCGATGGTAGGGGCGGAGATCTTCACGAAGGGCAGGGGCTCCGGGGCCTCGGGGGCGCAGATGGTGTCCCCGATGGTCACGTCGCCGATGCCGGACATGGCGATGATGCTGCCCGCCTCGGCCCTGGTCACCGGCTGGCGGCCCAGGGGTTCAAACTCGTACATGCTCACGGCCTTGGCCTTGCGGACGGGCCGCTCGTCGTGGTAGTCGCAGACCACGATCTCCTGGTTCTGCTCGATGACGCCCCGCTCAATGCGGCCGATGGCGATGCGGCCCACGTATTCGTTATAATCCAGGGAGCTCACCAGCATCTGGAAGGGCTCGTCCACCCGCCGCTCGGGGGCGGGGATATAGTTCACGATGGCCTCAAAGAGAGGGGTCAGGTCCGTGCCCGGCTCATCGGGGGTCACGGAACAGGTGCCCTGCCGGGCGGAGGCGAAGAGCATGGGGCTGTCCAGCTGCTCGTCGGTGCAGCCCAGGTCCATGAGAAGCTCCAGAACCTCGTCCACCACCTCGTAGATGCGCTGGTCGGGCCGGTCGATCTTGTTGATCACCACGATCACCTTGTGGCCCAGCTGCAGGGCGTGCTCCAGCACGAACCGGGTCTGTGGCATGGGCCCCTCGGCGGCGTCCACCAGGAGCAGCACGCCGTTGACCATCTTCAGGATACGCTCTACCTCGCCGCCGAAGTCGGCGTGGCCCGGGGTGTCCACGATGTTGATCTTCGTGTCCTTGTAGTGGATGGCGGTGTTCTTGGCCAGGATGGTGATGCCCCGCTCCCGCTCCAGGTCCCCGGAGTCCATGACACGCTCCTGGACCTGCTGATTGGCCCGGAAGGCGCCGGACTGGCGGAGCATGGCGTCCACCAGGGTGGTCTTGCCGTGGTCCACGTGGGCGATGATGGCGATGTTTCTCAAGTCTTCCATAATGATCCCGTCTCTTACAATAGTATATTTACACGCAAGTTGGTATTTTATCACGCTGCCGGCCGGATTGCAATCGTTATGACGCACAAAAAGGGAGCGGGCAAACGCCCGCTCCCCCGATGGTTTTTCTCTTGTTTTTTAGCGTTTTCTACCGGCCGGTCACATGTACCAGCCCAGGCACCTGCCCTCGCTGTCGAAGACGTAGTTCGCGCCCTCGATCTCGTAGGTGCCGTCCGTGTAGGCCCGGCCGTAGAACCCGTCATGCTTCGGGTTGAAGTAGTAGGTGACGCCATCTGCGCCCTGGAAGCCGGTCAGCACACAGCCGTAGCTGCCGTCGTGCTCGTCGTTGAAGTAGTACAGCCCGTCGTCGGACCGCCCCAGCTCCACCTTCTGCAGGCCCGTCATCATCGCGCCGTCGGCGCCCAGGAGGTACCACGCGCCGTCATACAGCCACTCGCTGCGGCGCATCTCGCCGTTGGCCTTGAAGGAGTAGTAGCAGCCGTCGATGTACTTCCACTTGGCGTTCACCATGACGCCCTTGCCGTCCACGTAATACTTCTTGCCGCCGTCGGTGACCCAGGCGTCCTTGAGCTGTTCGCCGTCCACATAGTAATGCCAGGCGCCGTTCTCCCACTTCCAGCCGTCCTTCTCCGGGGCGGAGGCGCTCTTCTTCACGGTGACAGTGACGATATCCGCGTCCTTGTCCAGCTCGTAGACCCGCACGATGTCGCCGGTCGATTCATCGGTGACAGTGTCCCAGTACGTGGCGCCTTCTACCTCCAGCTCATAGCCGTCTTCCACGATCATATACACATAGCCAAAGGTGGACAGCCTGTAGGTGCCTTCCGCCACCAGCGTCGCGTCCATCTCAGCGAACTGGAAGTCCGCGCCGGTCTCATTTTTGACGATGCCGGTGATGTACCGGCCGACGCCGTTGCCCTTCTCCACTTTGACCACGGGGTTTTTACCAGCGGCGAGGATATCGTAATCGTAATACGCCGTCGTATTGTCCACATCACTGAGCCACGCGTTATGGAACCATACCACCGCGTCGGACACGGCTTTGACCGTGTAGCCGTCCTTCACCAGGATGTGGCCCGTGCCGTCTTCAAGCACGTCGCCGTCAGACACCAGCACCGTGTCGTCCGCCATGCCGATATCGGCCTTCACATCCGAGCTGTTGGGGATAACCGCGTCCGCCTCGCCCTGGATGGTCAGCGCGGCGCCCTTCACGATAGGTTTGGCGGTAACGGTCACTTCCTTGGCATCCTCAGGCACAAGGACATAGTCGTATTCCGCGGCGTACTCCGCGCCTTCCACCAACGCGGTGTAGCCTTCCTTCAGGTAGAGCGTGAAGACGTCGCCGGCAAGGGCGTACTTGGCCTCTTTCGTCTCAATGGCGTCGTACTCATCCACATAGTGAACGGGGACCGCCTTATACTTTTCAGCGCCGCCCGCCACGGTCAGGGTCATGGTGCCCTTGCCGTCGGCCTTGACAGCGTAGTAGACGGTGATATCGCCGGTAGTGGGCCACACCCAGGCGCCGGTCTCCACGATCTCGCCGTTGGTCACGGACAGGCTGTAGCCGTTCTCCAACTCGACGATGTCCGTCTGGCCCGGCTCGGCGCCGCCTGCACAGCCGGCGTAGATGATGCCGTTCTCGGGATCAATGATCTCCACCGGGACGAACCCGACCATCTCGCCCGGAACGATCTTGGCGGTCACATCGCCCGACGCGGGCGCGGTGCACCAATAATCCCACACCAGCTGGCCAAAGTAATCGCTGTCCGGGTCGTTTTGAATCCAACGGTAGGAACCCTTGGGGTCCACAGTGCCCTCGAACTCCACGCCGTAGCCGTTGGCCACGGTGACGGTCACCGTCGCGCCGGGGGCAAGGCCCAGGGTGGGATCGCTCATATAACTGTTACCGTTTTCCATCGCCGCGCCGCGGAAGGCGGGAGACGCGGTATCTACGACCAGCTTGCCTGTCGCCTTGCCCGCCGTGACAGTCACGCTCTCTGCCGAGGGCGAGACATGCAGACGGTACTCGCTGCAGCCCTCCTCGTCGATCCCGCCGAGGAAGTCAAGCTCGCCGTCCGTCGCCTGCACATAGCAGCCGGGCTTAACGTATATGGTCAGTTCACTGCCCGGATGGGTATGGTCGGTATCACAGTGGACAGCGCCAGCCTCGCCCTTGAGCTGGACGGGGATGGAGTCGGTGGCCGCCCTGACCGTCAGCTTGAGATCGCCGCTGGTGGGCGTCTTTATGAGGTAATAACGGGCCGGTTCGCCGCTGTTGAGAGGCGTGAAGCCGGTATCCGCCAGGAGCGTCTTATCCAGGTCCGCCAGTTCATATTCCGGGGACATGACGAGCTCGATCACCATGTCGGGGTAGATGTCGCCGGCCTCCAGCAGGTCGCTCACATAGCCCACGACATCGTCCAGCTCGTGGTCGGGGTCGTCATAGAGGTCGGCCCAGTTGACGACGCCCTCCGGGGCCGTGATCTCAAACTTGCCGGTCTTGACGAACTCAATGGTCACGCTCTTGGCGCCCTCATCGACGGTATACATCGCCTGCAGCAAGGTGCCTGCCTCGTCAGCCCAGATCCCCCGCTGCGTGCCGCCGTCGATCTTTATGGTATAACCAGGCTTGAAAAAGACCCAGTTCAGGGAATCACCCGTGCACGCCGCGGAAGCGTTGCCGTAGCGGGCGGCTCTGTCGCCCTTGTAGGTGACGGGGACAGTCTCCGGCGCGGCAGGGTCTTCCACGACAGTGACGGTCACATCGCCGCCCTCCTCAGGGACAAAGAGCATACACATGTAAACCGGAACGATGTCTTCGTCATTGACAGGAGGGGCATTGTTGCGCATGTCCGGCCAATACCATGTAAATACGCCCGCAGCCTCCTTGACGCCGGAGCCAGGCTTCAGGACGACATCAATATTCGTGCCGGGGATCACGCCCACTTCCCGGGGATCGCCCAGGAACTGAGCGGTGGCGGGGTCAAACATTTCGATCGTATAGATCTGGCTCTCGTCGCCCACGACGGTGAACGTGCCGTTTTCAGCGGATGCCCCGGGCGCCGTGTCGGCCTCAGCCGCCGCGGGCGCGGGCTCGTCGATGATCTCTTCCGCCACGGGCTCGTCGATGATCTCATCAGCCGGGGCCTCAGGCTCCTCCGGCTCCGCGGGAGCAGCGGGGATCTCCTCTTCCTGGACGATGGGGTCCTCGGCCTCGAACTCGTCCGCCGCCATCGCGGGGACGCACAGGCCGATGGCCATGACCAGCGCCAGGAGCATGCTCAATGCGCGCTTTTTCATGCTTCTTCCTCCTTGATCGTTGCTGTTATTTCTCCTTCAGCGTCATTCTCCCGACAGAGTATAACTCTGGAAGTATAAATACAGTATCAAACGATTTGGGGCCGTTGTCAACCGCTTTGTCCCGAAATGACAAAAACACGACTCGAATTGCACCCGCCGCATTGACAAGCGGGACCGGCCGGACTATAATGCATATAAATTTTTAAGTATCCGGAGGCGCGTCATGGCTAAACTCTCCAAGCGGGACAACATCCTGCAGGCCGTGAAGTTCACCCTGTTCTCCATCTCCGCCGGCGTGATACAGCTGGGCGCGTCCGCCCTTCTCCATGAGCTGACGCCTCTGCCCGACTGGGCGGACTACCTCATCGGCCTGGTGCTGTCGGTGATATGGAACTTCACCCTGAACCGGGAGTTCACCTTCAAATCCGCCAACAACGTGCCGGTGGCCATGGCGAAGGTGTTCGGCTTCTACTGCGTGTTCACGCCCCTGTCCACCTGGCTGGTGGACTTCCTCACCGGGACGGCGGGGTGGCCCTACTATCTGGTCCAGGCGCTGGTCATGATCCTCAACTTCGTCACGGAATTCCTGTTCGACCGGTTCGTAGTGTTCCGTGGCTCCATCAACACCAACGCCCGCGCCCAGCGGGAAGCGGAAAAAAAGTAAAAACTTTGGTTTTATGGGAAAAGGACGCACCTCGTGGTGCGTCCTTTTCATTTCTCTCCCTCCGTCCGCCTTCGGCGGCCACCTCCCTCGTCAGAGGGAGGCTTTATCTTTATCCAGCGTATAACGGCCCCCTCTGACGAGGGGGCTGTCGAGCGATAGCGAGACTGAGGGAGAGAAAAAATGCTTTAACACATTTTCGCCCCGGCGGGGATGTCGTCGCTGACGATGAGCAGGTTCAGCTTCTCCTCGCCCTTCTCCTTGTGCACTGCGGAGATGAGCATGCCGTTGGAGTCCAGGCCCATCATCTTCCGGGGCGGCAGGTTCACGATGGCCACCAGGGTCTTGCCCACCAGCTGCTCCGGCTGGTACCACTTGGCGATGCCGGAGAGGATCTGCCGGTCCGTGCCGGTGCCGTCGTCCAGGGTGAAGCGCAGGAGCTTTTCGCTCTTCTTCACGTGCTCGCAGGCCTTCACCTTCACCGCCCGGAAGTCGGACTTGCAGAAGGTGTCGAAATCCACGTATTCCGCCGCCTGGGGCTCGATCTCTATAGGCGGCAGGGCGGCCTTTTTGGCCTCCTCCGCGGCGGCCTCCAGCTCCTTTATCGCCGCGTCCATATCGACGCGGGGGAACAGGTTCTCCCCCTTCTTCGGCTTGGCCGTCTCAGGCAGGGCGCCCCACACCGCGGCGCTGTCCCAGGACCGGCCGGCCTCCGGCGCACCGATCTGGTCGAAGAGCTTTTCCATGCTCTCCGGCATGAAGGGGGTCAGCAGCACCCCGCAGATGCGGGTGGTCTCCAGCAGGTTATACAGCACATGGGCCAGCCGTTGGCCGTTGGCGTCCATGTCCTTGGCCAGGGCCCAGGGGGCGTTCTCGTCGATATACTTATTTGCCCGCTGGATGACCCGGAAAACTTCTTCCAGGGCGTTCTGGAACTGGAAGCGCTCCATCTGGTATTCGTACTTCCCGCGCAGGGCCGCCGCTTTGGAGATAAGGTCCGCGTCCTCCGCGTCCTCTTTCAGCACTACCGCCGCGCCGCCCCGGGCGGCGATTTCCGCCACCTGACGGTCGCCCTCTCCCGCGCCGCACCCCGCGGGCAGAGCGCCGTCGAAATATTTTTCCGCCATGGCAGTGGTGCGGCTGACCAGGTTGCCCAGGTCGTTGGCCAGGTCCACGTTGATGGTCTGGATCAGGGCCTCGTTGGAGAAGTTTCCGTCGGAGCCGAAGGGGAAGGTGCGCAGCATGAAGAACCGCAGGGCGTCCACGCCGAACTTCTCCGCCAGGATATAGGGGTCCACCACGTTGCCCCGGCTCTTGCTCATCTTCTCCCCGCCGAAGTTGAGCCAGCCGTGGCCGTAGACCTTTTTCGGCAGGGGCAGGCCCATGCTCATGAGCATGGCGGGCCAGATGATGGAGTGGAAGCGGACGATCTCCTTGCCCACGAAGTGCACGTCCGCGGGCC
>CANPVS010000051.1 GCA_947581795.1 uncultured Oscillospiraceae bacterium | reverse complement strand
AAATGGAGCAATACGTCATGTATCTGCGAAAATCCCGCTTTGACCGTGACTATGCCGAGTTCAGTGTAGAGGAAACACTCAAGCGCCATAAGGCGATCTTGGACAAGCTGGCGAGTGATCGTGGGTACCGTATTGCAAAAGTTTATTATGAGGTCGTTTCAGGCGAGTCCATCGCCGCCCGGCCGCAGATCCAGGAGATGCTGGCCGAGGTGAGCGAGGAGTTTTACGCGGGGGTCCTGGTGGTGGACCTGGAACGTCTGGCCCGCGGCAACGGCGCCGACCAGGCATACATCAGTCAGGTATTCCAGTTTTCCGGCACCAAGATCATCACGCCCAATAAGGTCTACGACCCCAGCAACGAGTTTGACGAGGAATATTTTGAGTTCGGCCTGTTCATGAGCCGCCGGGAGTACAAGACCATCAACCGGCGTCTTATCCGGGGCCGCGAAAGCTCCGCCGCCGAGGGAAAGTACCTGGGCAGTATCGCCCCCTATGGCTACCAGCGCATCAAGCTGCCCAACGAAAAGGGCTACTCCCTGGAACCGCTGCCGGAGGAGGCGGAGGTGGTAAGGACCGTCTTTGATATGTACCTGGGCGGTGACGGGACTGTGATGATCGCCAATTACTTGAACGACCACCACATCCCCACCCGGCATGGTGAGCTGTGGACTTACTCCTCCATCTTCAATATGCTCAAAAACCCGGTCTACTGCGGCAAGATACGCCGTGGCTGGTGCAAACAGGTCAAGCGCATAGAGAATGGCGAGGTCAAACGGCATATCAAGCACCTGCGGGACCCCGGCGACTATGAGATATTCCAGGGCCTGCACCCGCCGCTCATCAGCGAGGACATCTTCACCGAGGCCCAGCGCGTCCGCACAGAGCGCCCATCCAACGCCCATGTCAAAGAGGACTTTGAACTGCAAAACGCCTTTGCCGGTCTCATCTTCTGCGCCAAGTGCGGCAAGCGCATAGGCCGCACCGTTTCCAACCGGGGCGTCCCCCGGTTCCGGTGCGTCAACCACCGCAACTGTCACACGGCCAGCTACGACTACGCCAAGACCGAGGAGCAGGTCATCTCCGCTCTGCGCCAATGGGTAAAGGGCTACACGGTGGAGATCGAAAACGTGGGCTTTGAGAGCGAGGCGGATTCCTGCCGGGACAGGATTGGGCAGCTCACCGCCGAGCTGGAAAAGCTGAACGCCCAGCTGGACAACGCTTTTGACCTGGTGGAACAGGGCCTCTACACAAAAGAGGAGTTTCGCCGGCGCAAGGAGAAGATCACCGGCAGCCAGAAATCCGTCCAGTCCCAGCTTGACAGCCTCTATGAACGGCTGCCCGCCCTGGAGGAACAGGCGGACTTCCATGAGAACCTGATACCCCAGACCGAGGCGCTGCTGGACAGCTACGACCAGATGGCCGTGGCAGAGCGTAACAAGCTCCTGAAGGAGATACTCTACCGTATCGAGTACCGCAAGGACCACGACGGCGCGCTGGAGATCGACATCTATCCAAAGATACCCATGAAGCAGTAGTCCCCTGTTGGCATGAAGGCGATGACACACACGTGTGTCACCGCGCCGATGAGCTTGCCGTTTTGCAGGATGGGGCTGCCGGACATGCCCTGGACGATGCCGCCGGTCTTGGCCAGCAGGTCCGGGTCCGTCACATGGACGGACAGGTCCCGGCCGCTGCCGGAGGCCATGCCGGTGCGGGCGATCTCCACGTCGTACTCCTCCACCTTGCTGCCCGCCACACAGGCCAGGATGGTGGCCGGTCCCTTGCGCACGTCCTCCGCCCCGCCCACGGGCATGGCCGGGCGCAGGGCGCCAAGGCTGCCGGTGATGGTGCCGAAGATGCCGCAGGTGGTGTTGGTGCTGATACACCCTATCACGTCCCCGGGGTCAAAGCTGCCCGCCAGCTCCCCCGGCGCGCCGCTGAGGCCCCGCTTCACGTCCACGATGGTGGCCCGGCACACGTCCCCGTCCGCCACGGGGAGCAGCACGCCGGTGTCCACGTCGTTCACGCCGTGGCCCAGGGCGCCGAAGGCCCCGGTGGCCGGGTCGATATAGGTCACGGTGCCGATGCCGGCCACGCCGTCCCGGAGCCACAGCCCCAGCCGCAGGCCGCCGCCCGCCTCCCGGGCCGGGGTCACAGTGATACAGCGGGTGCCGCTGTCCCGCCGCACCGTCACGGCCACGGGCGCGCCGCCGCCGCATTCCACGGCGGCCATGAGCTCCGCGGCGGTCTCCACCGCCCGGCCGTCCACCGCCAGGATCATGTCGCCGGTTTTGAGCCCCGCGTCCTCCGCCGGGCTGGCAGGACCGGCCGCGGTCTGCACGTCTGTGAGCCCCGCCACCAGTACGCCCTCCATTTCAATTTGTATGCCTACCGTCTCTCCCACGGGGATGAGCGCCCCGTCCGCAAAGGCCGTCACCGCCGCGACGGCCGCCAATATCCATGCCATGGCCGCACAGGGCAGCCATTTGAGCCAACGCTTTCCCATAGTTCTTCCTCCCGTCTTTCTGTCGGCCCATTCAGTATGCGAGAAAGCGGGCGTGAAAACCGCGCTAAAATATCACACCTCTGCCACCCGCGCCGAAGGGCCGCGCCGTTGGGCCGCAGGCGGAAAAAGGCGGTATTTTCCAGTTCGTCAGTGGTTTCGCATCATTGATATGGTATCCGGCGGCGGACGAAATAGCATGGCAATTTCTGCGCGAAAAAGCCTCCCCATTTCTGGGGAGGCTTTCCAAGTTTTATGCGATTTTTCAGGCGGCTGCCGCCTTTTTCCGATGGGTCAGGGTCTGGAAGACGAAGATGCCCACCACGACGGCCAGGCCCGCCAGGTCGCTGACGGTGCCCGGGTAGATGAGGAACAGGCCGGCCGCCAGGGCCACGATGCGCAGCACCCAGGGGACCTCGCCCTTCATGTAGCCCTCCAGGCCCACGCCCAGCGCCACGATGCCCAGGATGGAGGTGATGATCACCTGGACCACCTCCAGGACGGTGGTGTCGATGAGGAGCATAGAGGGGTTCAAAGCGAAGATGTAGGGCACCACGAAGGCGGCGATGGCCAGCTTTGTGGCGTTAAAGGCCGTCTTCATGGGCGGCGCCTTGGCGATGGCGGAGCCCGCGTAGGCCGCCAGGGCCACCGGCGGGGTGATGTCCGCCACGATGCCGAAGTAGAACACGAAGAAGTGGGCCGCCATTTGGGGGATGCCCATCTGGATGAGGATGGGGGCGCAGGTAGAGGCCATGATGCAGTAGTTGGCCGTGGTGGGCACGCCCATGCCCAGCACGATGCAGCACAGCATGGTGAGGAACAGGGCGACGATGAGGTGGCCGCCGGAGATGGACACGATGGCGGTGATCAGCTTGGAGGCCAGGCCCGTCAGGTTGATGCAGCCGGAGATGACGCCGGCCATGCCGCAGGCCGCAGCCACGGTGATGCAGCTTCTGGCGCCGGCCGCCAGGGCGTCGAGGATGGCCAGGGGCGTCATGCGGTGGGCCCTGTCGAACAGGCTCACCACGATGGCCGCCACGATGGACACCGCCGCGGAGAAGGCCATGGTGCGGGTGCCGCTGGACACCAGGTACACCAGCAGCACCAGGGGCAGGAGCAGGTATATCTTCGGCAGCAGGGCCATGAACTTGGGCAGTTCACTGCGGGGGATGCCTTTCAACCCCAGCCTCCGGGCCTCCAAGTGCACGCAGATGAAGATGCCCAGGAAGTACAGCACCGCCGGGAGGATGGCCCGGACGATGATGTTGGAATAGGGTACGCCCACATACTCCGCCATGAGGAAGGCCGCCGCGCCCATGATGGGGGGCATGATCTGCCCGCCGGTGGAGGCGGCCGCCTCCACGGCTCCGGCGAATTCCGGCTTGTAGCCGGTCCGCTTCATCATGGGGATGGTGACGGAACCGGTTGTCACGGTGTTGCCCACGGAGGAGCCGGACACCATGCCGCACAGAGCGGAGGAAATGACCGCCACCTTGGCGGGACCGCCGGAGGAGGAGCCCGCCGCGCAGTTGGCCAGGTTGATGAAGAAGTCGCTGATGCCGGTGCGCTCCAAAAACGCGCCGAAGATGATGAACACCACGATGAACTTGGCGCAGACCTGGATGGGCGTGGTGAGCACGCCGGTGGTCTGGTAGAACAGGCCGATGGTGATCTTCCGCACGGCCTTGGCCAGGCCCATGTCCCGGCCGAACCAGTAATAGTAAAGCGCGTAGACCAGAAACACCGCCGCCACGCACAAAATGGGAATACCCACGCTCCGGCGGCACAGCTCCACCAGCGCCAGCACGCCCACGACGCCGATGACGATCTCATAGGTCTTGATGTTCATGGTGCCCAGGCGGATGGTCAGGCTCTTGGCGTTGACGACCACATAGAAAAACGCCGCCGCGCCTAAAATCATGATGACCCAGTCGTACCAGGGCATGTGGTTGACCTTCTGCGCGCCTTTTTTAATGGGGAAGGTCAGATAGCCGATGACGATGATGCAGCCCAAAAACGACGGGTAGCGGATCAGGTCCAGCCACGTGGCGAACAGCGTCACATAGATGGAAAACAGGGAAAACGCGGCCAGCACCGCGGCCACGGCCCACTTCTGCCAGCCCTCCCAGACGCGGGTGTTGGACTCCCGGTCATATTTCTTCATGACCTCGTCCACCGCAGCCTGGTCGAACATATGTTCCTCGGCCCGGTGCTCGGCGATCTCGTGTTCCAGTTCCAGTTTCTTTTCCTTGTCCATAGGGTACCTCCGTGGCTGTGCGGTGATGGATGATTTCAATCAAGGAGTGCCGCTCTTGGCAAGCGGCACTCCCTGTGCTCGGTTGGGTCAGACCTTACTCGGCCACTTCTACCTCGATGTCATGCTCGGCGAAGAACTTGGCGGCGCCGGGATGGAAGGGCACGGAGATGCCGTCGGTGGCGAACTCCAGATCCAGCAGATTGCCCATGGCGTGCAGTTCGCCGATGGCGTCCTTGTTGGCGGGGTCAAAGATGGTGGACACGATGGTATAGGCGGTGTCCTCATCCAGGTCGGCACGGGCGATCAGCGTGGCCTTGATGCAGACGGTGGAGGCATCCTCGTCAAAGCCCTTATACGTGCCGGCGGGGATGGTGTAGGGGTAATAGCTGGGGTTGGCTTCCTGCATGGCGGCTATGTGCTCCTCGTCGATGGAGACCAGGTAAACATCCTTGGTGGCAGCCAGGTCGGTGATGGCCGGGGTGGGAGGACCGGCGACCTGGAAGGCGGCGTCGATCTTGCCGTCCTTCAGGCTCTCGGTGGAATCGCCGAAGGACTGATACACCGGGTTGATGTCATCCTCGGTCAGACCGTAGGCGGTCAGCACGTCCATGGCGTTGAAGTAGGTGCCGGAGCCAACGTCGCCGATGCAGACGCTCTTGCCCTTCAGATCATCCACAGACTTGATGTCCGGGTCGCAGGTGACGATCTGCACCGCCTCGGGATAGAGCGCGCCCAGCGTGACAAAGCTGGTGACGGCGCCGGTCTCCTCATAGGTGTTGGTGCCGGTGTAAGCATAGGTCATCACGTCGGACTGGACAGTGGCCAGATCGTAAGAGCCGTCGTCGATGCCGGTGATGTCGGCGGCGGAGCCGCCGGTGGAGACCACGGTGACGTCCACGCCGACCGTCTGCTTCAGGTAGGTGGCCAGCACGCCGCCGTAGGCGTAGTAGGTGCCGGACTCGCCGCCGGTGCCCATAGCCAGGCTGCCGGCCGCGAAGGCGTTGGCGCCCAGGCAGCTGAACATCATGACCAGCGCCATGACCAGCGCAAGAGTCTTGAGAGTCTTCTTCATGTTTGGGTCCTCCTCATTGATGTATGTGTGTTTGCATTTTTCGCTTTCGCGATTTTCGTTACGAGCCGATTATAACGGCTTCATCCCGTTTTTTCAAGTAAAAAATGAAATTTCGACTTTCAAAACTTTCAAAACCATCAATTCCCACGATATACTTCCCAGCCCCGGCGGCTTTTTTGTCAAAGTCTACAACTGTAAATCGACAAAGAGCCGGCCGCGGGTGGGTTTGGCGTTGACTTTTCCCCTGTATACGATATAATATCGCTATAAACATATCAAAAAAACGCGGAGGAAAATGCCATGACATACAACGAGATCCTCGCCGCCGCCCGGGACCAGGTGGGCCCCATCTGCAAGGCCTGCCCCGTGTGCGACGGCCGCGCCTGCGGCAACCTCATCCCCGGCCCCGGCTGCAAGGCCCCCAACAACACCGCCGCCCGCAACTACGCCAAGTGGCAGGAGGTATTCGTGAACATGGATACCCTCTGCCCCAACGCCACGCCGGACATCTCCTTCCGCCTGTTCGGCCATGACTTCAAGGCGCCTATCTTCATCGCGCCCCTGGGCTCGCTGAAGCTGCACTACGGCGACAAGTACGACGACTTCGCCTACAACTCCATCCTGGTCCCGGCCTCGGCGGCATACGGTATCGCCGCCTTCACCGGCGACGGCGTGGACCCGGAGATCATGAAGAGCTCCGTCAAGGACATGGAGAAGGTGGGCGGCATGGGCGTTCCCACCATCAAGCCCTGGAACAAGGAGGCCGTATTCAAGAAGCTGGACATCCTCAACAAGGCCGGCATCTTCGCCGCCGCCATGGACGTGGACGGCGCGGGCCTGCCCTTCCTGAAGGCCATGAACCCCAACGCGGGCAGCAAGTCCGTCCCGGAACTGAAGGAGATCACCGCCTACGCCAAAATGCCCTTCATCGTCAAAGGCATCATGACCCCCCGGGGCGCCGAGAAGGCCATCGAGGGCGGCGCGGCGGCCATCGTGGTGTCCAACCACGGCGGCCGGGTCCAGGGCGGCGTGCCCTCCACGGCGGAGGTCCTGCCCGCCATCGCCAAGGCGGTGGACGGCGAGATCCCCATCTTCGTGGACGGCGGCATCCGCTCCGGCGTGGACGTGTTCCGGGCGCTGGCCCTGGGCGCGGACGCTGTGCTGGTGGGCCGGCCGGTGGTGCCCTTCGTGTACGCCGCCGGGGCCGAGGGTCTGAACGTCTACCTGGACAAGATGACCGCGGAGCTCAGGGACACCATGACCATGTGCGGAACGCCGACGCTGGCGGACATCGGACCTGACAATGTGATCACCTTTTAAGTCGTAAAGCATTAAAGGCTCCCTCTGACGAGGGGGCTGTCGAGCGAAGCGAGACTGGGGGAGAGAAAAAGTCTATCTCTCCTTCCGTCTTGGCCTAGCGGCCAAGCCACCTCCCTCGTCAGAGGGAGGCTCTCAATAAAGCAGGGCGCGTTTTGCAACGCGCCCTTCCTTTTCTTAAAACAGCTCTTTCAGCCGCAGGCTGGCGGCGTAGAGCTCATTTTTGCTGTAGGTGTTGGCTTCATCGGCCAGGACGGTCTTGATGGCGTCCTTGGCCCGGCAGCCCTCCCGGACCATGGCGTCCACTAAGAGCGCCTCCGCGGAGACCACGTGCTCCTGTTTGGGGGCCAGGAAATCCTCGGCCAGCTCCACCACCAGGCAGAACTCCCCTTTTTCAAATTCCCCCTTGTCCAGCAGCTGGTCCCGGACCTCCCCCGGTATGCCCCGGAAGGCGGTCTCGTGGAGCTTGGTCAGGTCGTTGCACAGGCACATCTGGCAGGGCACCTGTTCCCGGAGGAAGTACTCTATGGCGTCCATCACCCGCTTGGGGGACTCGTAAAAGACGTAGGTCCGGACCGCGCCACGGCGCATCTGGTCCAAAAGCCGGCCCCGGTCCGCGTTCTCCCGGGGAAAGAAGCCCCGGAACACAAAGGCAGAGAGGTCGAACCCGGATACGGACAGGGCCGTCACCGCGGCGCAGCAGCCCGGCACGCCCACTACCCGGATCCCCTCGGCCACAGCGCACTTGATAAGCTCGTTGCCCGGGTCGGAGATGCAGGGCGTGCCCGCGTCGGTGATGACCGCCACGCTCTGGCCCGCTTTTAAAAGATCGATGAAATACCGGGCCTTGCCGTGCTCGTTGAACTTGTGGTTGGAGGCCAGCTTGTTGCGGATGCCCAGCTTATTGAGGAGCACCACGCTCCGGCGGGTGTCCTCCGCGGCGATCACGTCCACGCTCTCCAATATCTCAGTGCCCCGGGGAGACATGTCCCGGGCGTTGCCGATGGGGGTGGCCACGATGAACAGCACGCCATAGCCGTTATCGGTCTGCATTTTATCCATAAATTTCTCCTTTGGGCTCCCTGCTGTCCGTTTTATGGGCCAGCCGTCAGGCTATCCTTCTGTCATAAACAACCTAGATTGCAAAAGTGAACCCGCAAAAAAAGGGGTAAAAAAGTGGTAAGGACCTGATGTTCACTTCTGCAAAATGG
>CANPVS010000050.1 GCA_947581795.1 uncultured Oscillospiraceae bacterium | reverse complement strand
GGCCAGGGCCGCATCAGCGAGATCGTCTCCGCCAAGAGCACCGACCGCCGGGAGATATTCGAGCAGGCGGCGGGCATCTCCCGCTACCGCTTCCGCAAGGAGGAGGCGGAGCGCAAGCTCTCCGCCACGGACGACGCCCTCCTGCGGGTGGGGGACAAGATCGACGAGCTGGAGCTGCAGCTGACGCCCCTTAAAAAGCAGGCGGCGGTGGCGGAGAAGTACCTGACCCTCCGGGGGGAGCTGAAGGGCCTGGAGGTCTCCGTTTGGATGGAGAACCTGGACAAGCTGGCGGAGCAGTCCTCCGCCATCAAGGAAAGCCAAAAGGCCGCCCAGACAGAGCTGGAGCGTATGCGGGCGGAGGTCACGGCCAACTACCAGCGCTCCGAGACCATCACCGAGCGCATGAGGGAGAAGGACCTGGAGGCCGAGGCCATCCGGGACAAGCTGTCCGCCCAGGAGAAGGCCATCGGCGAGAACCGCCAGGCGGCGGCCGTGCTGGACGCGGAAAAAAAGAGCAACCAGGAGTCCATCCAGCGGCTGCTGAGCGACATGAGCGAGGACGCCGGCCGCATCAAAGCCCTGGAAGAACAGATCGCCCAGCTCCAGACCCGCATCGACGAGATCAAGTCGGCGGAGGCGGAGCTGGCCGGGAAGATCAATCAGCTGTCCAACATCGTGAACGGCCACCGGATGAAGATGGCTGGCCGGGAGAACAAGGTCAACGCCCTGCGGGACGAGGTCACCCGCCTCACCGTGGACGGGCGGAGCATGGACGCGCGCATCAATATGCTCGCCGAGATGGAGAAGGACTACGAGGGGTTCAACCGGGCGGTGAAGACCGTCATGCGGGAGAGCCGTTCCGGCGCCCTGCGGGGCGTGCACGGGCCGGTGGCCAACCTGGTCCGGACGGAGGACCGGTACGCCCTGGCCATTGAGACGGCCCTGGGGGCCGCGGCCCAGAATATCGTGGTGGACAAACGCTCGGACGGCAAGGCCGCCATCGAGTTTTTGAAGCGCCGGGACGCGGGCCGGGGCACCTTCCTGCCTCTGGAGGCCATCCAGGGCAACGTGCTGCGGCAGGTCCCCGTGGGGGAGCCTGGCTGCCTGGGACTGGCCCTGGACCTGGTGCAGTTCGACGGCAAGTACCGGAGCATTTTTGAAAACCTTCTGGGCCGGACCGTGGTGGCCGAAACCCTGGCGGACGCGGTGAACATCTCCCAGCGGCACCGGGACCAGTTCCGCATCGTGTCCCTGGACGGGCAGATGATCCACGCGGGCGGCTCCATGACCGGCGGCAGCGCCGCCAAGGGCACGGGCGTCCTGTCCCGGGCCAACGAGCTGGCCCGGCTCCGGGAGGAGCGTGTGGGGCTTTTGAAGCGCCAGCAGGAGAAGAGCGAGGCCCTGGCCGAGGCGGAGCGGGAACTGGCCGCGGCCCGGTACGACATGGACGTGGCCGGCCAGGAGCTGAGCCAGGTCCAGCAGCAGGCCGCGTCGCTGCAGGCCGAGCGGGAGGCCAAGACCACCAGCGCCGGCCAGCTTTCCGACGTGAAGGAAGCCATGACCGCCGGCGGCAGCCAGCGGCGGAGCCTCATGGCGGCCTATGAGAAGAAGAACGACGCCATCGACCAGGCCCTGGAGGAGAACGAGCGCCGGGGCGCGGAGCTTACCCGGCAGGCGGAGGCCTTCCGGGAGGAGATACGCGCTGTCACCGCCCAGCGCATGGAGCTGGAGGCCAAACGCACCCAGGCGGACAGGGACGCCCAGCGCCAGAACGAGGCCCTCATCGCCCAGGAGCGGCTGGTGAGCTCTATCGAGAACCAGACCCTGGCCGCGGAGATGGAGGAAAAGCAGATCATCGACAAGCTCTGGGACAGCTACGAGCTGACCCGGACGGCCGCCCAGGCCCAGCGGCAGCCGCTGGAGAGCATGGCGGCGGCCAATCGCCGCATCTCCGAGCTGCGCCGGCAGATCCGTGAGCTGGGCACTCCCAACCTGGGGGCCATCGAGGAGAGCAAGCGGGTGGGGGAGCGGTACGACTACCTCACCGAGCAGCGGGACGACATCGCCAAGGCCAAGGGCGAGCTGCTTTCCATCATCGCCGACATCACCCGGGAGATGGAGGAGATATTCACCCGGGAGTTTGCCGCCATCGACCAGAGCTTTCGGGCCACGTTCCTGGAGCTGTTCGGCGGCGGGAAGGCGTCCCTCCGGCTGGAGGACGAGAGCGACGTTCTCAATTGCGGCATCGAGATCAAAGTCCAGCCCCCGGGCAAGGCCGTGAGCAATATAAGCCTCCTGTCCGGCGGCGAGAAGGCATTCGTGGCCATCGCCCTGTACTTCTCCATTCTGAAGCTGAAGCCCACGCCTTTCTGCGTCATGGACGAGATCGAGGCGGCCCTGGACGAGGAGAACGTGGTCCGCTTCGCGGACTATCTGCACCGGCTCTCCCGGACCCAGTTTGTGGTCATCACCCACCGCCGGGGCACCATGGAAGAGGCGGACGTGCTGCTGGGCGTGACCATGCAGGAGAAGGGCGTGAGCCAGGTCATCGAACTGGATCTGGCGGAAGCGCAGAAGACGGCCGAGAACTAAGCAATATATCGCCGCAGGCGATACGATATGGAGCCTCCCTCTGACGAGGGAGGTGCCGAGCGAAGCGAGGCGGAGGGAGAGACAGATGTTTTCTCTCCCCAGTCACCGCCTGACGGCGGTGACAGCCCCCTCGTCAGAGGGGGCCATACGAGAGAAGGAGCGACCACATCATGTCATTATTCAAAGAAAAGAAAAAGGGCCTGTTCAGCGGGCTTTTCGCGGGCTTTTCCCGGGTGGACGAGGACTTTTTGGAGGAGCTGGAGGAGAGGCTCATCCTGGCGGACGCCGGGGTGGAGGTGGCGGAGACAGCCGTGGAAGCCCTGCGCCGGGAGAAGGGCCTGAAGGGCGAGGCGGTCCAGGACAAGCTGGTGGACATCCTCACCGAAGAGATGGAGAAGGCCGGCACGCCGGAGCTGCATCTGGACACCAAGCCCGCCGTGATCATCATGGTGGGCGTGAACGGCGTGGGCAAGACCACCACCATCGGGAAGCTTTCCAAGATATTCGCCGGTCAGGGGAAAAAGGTGCTGCTGTGCGCGGCGGACACCTTCCGGGCCGCGGCGGGGGAGCAGCTGGACATCTGGACCCAGCGCACCGGCGCGGACATCGTCCGCCACGGCGAGGGGGGCGACCCCGGCGCGGTGGTGTTCGACGCATGCAACGCGGCCAAGGCCCGGGGCTCGGACATCGTCATCGTGGACACCGCCGGGCGTCTGCACAACAAGCAGAACCTGATGAACGAGCTGACAAAACTCACCAAGATCGTGGGCCGGGAGCTTCCCGGCGCCGACTGCGAGATACTGCTGGTCCTGGATGCCACCACCGGCCAGAACGGCCTCATCCAGGCGGAGCAGTTCGCCGGGGCCGCCGGGGTCACCGGCATCGTGCTCACCAAGCTGGACGGCACCGCCAAGGGCGGCGTGGTATTCTCCATCGCCCAGCGGCTGGGCGTGCCCGTGAAGCTGGTGGGCGTGGGCGAGGGGGCCGACGATTTGCGGGTCTTCGACGCCCGGGAATTCGCGGAGGACATGGTCCGATGAAGCTCATCCTGGCCACCGGAAACAAGGGAAAGGTCCGGGAGTTCCGGGAGATCCTGGAGCCCCTGGGGTACGAGATCGTGCCCCAGAGCGAGCTGGGCCTTAAACTGGACGTGGAGGAGACCGGCGAGACCTTTGAGGAAAACGCCTTTTTGAAGGCCAGCGCGGTCATGAGCACCACGGGCTGCGCCGCGGTGGCGGACGACTCGGGGCTGTGCGTGGACGCCCTGGACGGCGCGCCCGGCGTCCATTCCGCGCGGTACGGCGGGGGCAAGGCCTGGACCGACCAGCAGAAATACGGGTACCTCTTGCAGCAGCTGGAGGGTGTTTCCGACCGGCGGGCCCGGTTCGTCAGCGCCATCGTGTGCCTGTTCCCGGACGGGAGCAGGATCACGGTCCGGGGGGAGTGCCCGGGAAGGATATTGACCGCCGCGGCGGGCGCCGCCGGGTTCGGCTACGACCCGGTGTTTGCCCCGGACGGGTATGACATGAGCTTCGGCCAGCTGGGGCCGGAGGTGAAAAACAAGCTCTCCCACCGGGCCCGGGCTCTGGCCGCCCTGCGGGAGAAGCTGGAGGAGAGGATGAGATCATGCTGACAGGAAAGCAGCGCGCCTTCCTGCGCTCCCTGGCGCAGAAGGAGGATACGATCTTATATGTGGGCAAGGCCGGTATCACCGACCCGGTCATCGCCCAGGCAAAAGAGGCACTGGCGGCCCGGGAGCTCATCAAGGGCAAGGTCCAGGAGAACAACATGTTCACGGCCCGGGAGGCCCAGGAGGCTCTGTGCGAAGCCTGCGGGGCCGAGGGCGTGCAGGTCATCGGAAAGGTGTTCGTGCTGTATAAAAAGCGCCCCGATGGGGCCAGGATAGAACTGCCCAAGGGTTGACGGATGCGGATACTCATCTACGGGGGCAGCTTCAACCCGCCCCACCTGGGCCACATCCGCTCGGTGCAGACCGCCGTGAAGGCGCTGGCGCCGGATAAGACACTTCTCATCCCGGCGGCCATCCCACCCCATAAGCGGCTGGCCCAGGGGTCGCCGGAGCCTGAACACCGCCTGGCCATGACGGCCCTGGCGGCGGAGGCCATCCCCGGCTGTGAGGCGTCGGACATGGAGCTCCGGCGGGAGGGACCAAGCTACACGTCCGATACCCTGCGGCAGCTGCATGAACTGTACCCGGACGCGGAACTGGTGTTCCTCATGGGGACGGATATGCTCCTCTCCATCGAGACATGGCATGAGCCGGAGACCATCATGGGCTTAGCGAGCCTCGCCGTATTCGCCCGGGAGGCCGGCCGGGAGGGGGAAATATCCGCCCAGGCGGCCCATCTGCGGGAGAGATACGGCGCGGCGGTGTATGTGCTGGAGGGGACGCCGGTCACCGTGTCCTCCACGGAAATTCGGGAATTGCTGCCCCAGCGGCAGGGCCGTGAATACCTCACCGACGGCGTGTATGCCTACATCATCCGCCACCGGCTCTATGGGGCCAGACCGGATCTGGATTGGCTGCGGGAAAAAGCGTATGCTTACTTAAAGCCCACCCGGGTGGAGCACGTGCGGGGTACGGAGGCCATGGCAAGGCGGCTGGCGGTGCGCTGGGGCGTGGAGGAGACAGACGCGGCGGAGGCCGCGATCTTGCACGACGTGACGAAGAAAATGGCCGGTCCGGACCAGTTGCGCCTCGCCGAAAAATATGGTATCATACCCGATACGTGGGAGCGGGAAAACACGGAGCTTTTGCACGCCGTGACCGGGGCCGCCTTCGCGGCGGATATATTCGGCGTATCGGAGCCTATTGAAAACGCTATCCGCTGGCATACCACCGGCCGGCCGGGGATGACCGCCCTGGAGCAGATCGTGTTCCTGGCGGACGCCATCGAGATGGGACGAAAGCCCTATCCGGCCCTGGAGGCCATACGAAAAGCCGCCTTTGAGGACCTGGACGCCGCGGTGGAACTGTGCGCCCGGCGGACGTTGGATTATGTGGCGGCCCGGGGGCTTCCCATCCACCCGGACACGGCCCGGACGCGGGACCATTATTTGAAGAAACTGGAAGATAAAGGCGCGAGCCCTGTCCAGGTGGACGGGGACGCCAATGAATAAACAGAGGAGGCACGACCATGGAACCTTTTGACGCGGCAAAGCTGGCGGTCAAGGCCCTTGCGGACAAGCAGGCCACAGATATCCGCCTTTTGAAGACCACAGAGCTCACCGTGCTGGCGGACTACTTTCTGATCTGCACGGCCAATTCCACCACCCATGTGCGCACACTGTACGACGAGGTGGACAAGCGCCTGTCCGAGGCGGGGATGCCCCCGGTGCGCCGGGAGGGCAGCCGCAACAGCACGTGGCTGCTGCTGGACTTCGGTTTCCTGGTGGTGCACATCTTCCAGCGGGAGGCCCGGGAGTTTTACAGCCTGGAGCGGCTTTGGAACGACGCTCTGGACGTGGATATCAAGGAGATCACAGAGGGGTAACAGGTCATGGCATACGAGTTTTCGCGCATCGAGAAGAAGTGGCAGGGCATATGGGAGAAGGAAAAGCCCTATGCCGCCGTCACCGGGGACAGCCGGCCCAAGTGGTACGGCCTCATCGAGTTCCCCTATCCCTCCGGCCAGGGCCTGCACGTGGGCCATCCCCGGCCCTTCACGGCCATGGACATCGTCGCCCGCAAGCGGCGCATGCAGGGCTATAACGTGCTGTTCCCCATCGGGTTCGACGCCTTCGGTCTGCCCACGGAGAACTTCGCCATCAAAAACCACATCCACCCCGCCATCGTCACCAGGCAGAACATCGAGAACTTCACCCGCCAGCTGAAAATGCTGGGCTTCAGCTTTGACTGGGACCGGGTGGTGGATACCACGGATCCTACATACTATAAGTGGACCCAGTGGATATTCCTCCAGCTGTGGAAGAAGGGCCTGGCCTACAAGGCCACTATGCCCGTGAACTGGTGCACCTCCTGCAAGTGCGTACTGGCCAACGAGGAAGTGGTGGAGGGCGTGTGCGAGCGGTGCGGCTCCCCGGTCATCCAGAAGGAGAAGAGCCAGTGGATGCTCCGCATCACCGACTATGCCCAGCGGCTCATCGACGACCTGGACGACGTGGACTACATCGAGCGGGTCAAGATACAGCAGCGCAACTGGATCGGCCGCTCCACCGGCGCGGAGGTCACCTTCAAATCCACCGCCGGGGACGACATCGTGGTCTTCACCACCCGGCCCGACACCCTCTTCGGCGCCACCTATATGGTGCTGAGCCCGGAGCACGCGCTGGTGAAGAAGTGGATGCCCCTTCTGAAGAACGCCGCCGACGTGCAGGCCTATCAATACGCCGCCTCCTCCAAGAGCGACCTGGAGCGGACGGAGCTCAACAAGGAAAAGACCGGCGTGCGCCTGGACGGCGTGGCGGCGGTCAACCCGGTGAACGGCCGGGAGATCCCCATCTTCATCTCCGACTACGTCCTGGCCACCTACGGCACCGGCGCCATCATGGCCGTGCCCGCCCACGACGACCGTGACTGGGAGTTTGCCAGGAAGTTCGGCTGCGAGATCATCGAGGTGGTCTCCGGCGGCGAGGACGTGCAGAAGGCCGCCTTCACCGCCAAGGACGACACCGGCATCCTTGTAAACTCCGAGTTCCTCAACGGCCTCACGGTGCGGCAGGCCATCCCTGTCATCACCCAGTGGCTGGAGGAGAAGGGCATCGGCCACGCCAAGGTGAACTTTAAGCTCCGTGACTGGGTCTTCTCCCGTCAGCGGTATTGGGGCGAGCCCATCCCCATGGTGAACTGCCCCAAGTGCGGCTGGCAGCCTCTGCCGGAGGACCAGCTGCCCCTGTTGCTGCCGGAGGTGGAGAGCTACGAGCCCACCGACGATGGGGAGAGCCCCCTGAGCAAAATGACCGGCTGGGTCAACACCACCTGCCCCTGCTGCGGCGGCCCCGCCCGGCGGGAGACGGACACCATGCCCCAGTGGGCCGGGTCCAGCTGGTATTTCCTGCGCTATATGGACCCCCACAACGACAAGGCCCTGGCCTCCCAGGAGGCGCTGGACTACTGGTCTCCCGTGGACTGGTACAACGGCGGTATGGAGCACACCACGCTTCACCTGCTGTACTCCCGGTTCTGGCACAAGTTCCTCTATGACATCGGCGTGGTGCCCACCAAGGAGCCCTACGCCAAGCGCACCAGCCACGGCATGATCCTGGGCCAGAATCCCCACTGCTTCAGCTGCATGTCCCCGGACAGGCAGAAGGAGCTCATCAATGAGTTCGGCAGCGAGGAGGCGGCCAAGGCTCACCTGGTGGAGAAATACGGCGAGATGGCCGAGCGGCCCAGCGTGAAGATGTCAAAGTCCCTGGGCAACGTGGTGAACCCGGACGACATCGTCCGGGACTACGGCGCGGACACCATGCGGCTGTACACCATGTTCATCGGCGACTTTGAAAAGGCGGCCTCCTGGTCCGACGAGGCGGTGAAGGGCTGCAAAAAGTTCCTGGACCGTGTCTGGGCCCTGGCGGAGGCCGGCCCCACCAGCGACGACGTCACCCCCGCCAACGAGACCGCCATCCATCAGACCATCAAGAAGGTGTCCCAGGACATCGAGGAGATGAAGTTCAACACTGCCATTTCCGCCATGATGACCCTGGTGAACGGGTTCTACAAGACCAAGCCCAGCCGGGGCGACATGAAGATCCTCCTGGAGCTTTTGAGCCCCTTCGCGCCTCACGCCGTAGAGGAGATGTGGGAGATGCTGGGCTTCGAGGGCCGGGCCATGAGCCAGAAGTGGCCGGAGTATGACGAGGCCAAGACCGTGGAGCAGACCCGGGAGCTGGCGGTGCAGGTGAACGGCAAGCTGAAGGGTACCGTCTCCGTGCCCACCGACTGCCCCGACGAACAGGCGGTGGCTGCCGCCCAGGCCGATCCCAAGGTGGCGCGGGCCCTGGAGGGCATGGATATCGTCAAGACCATCGTGGTGAAAAACCGCCTGGTCAACCTCATCATAAAGCCGAAAAAGTAAGGATTTTCTTGACAACCGGGCCGAAAACCTTTATAATATCCAAGGTTCGCAGAGAAAGCACATATGAGGCGTATTCGGAGGGAGGGAAAACAGAATGTCGGAAATCTACGTCAAAGAGAACGAATCT
>CANPVS010000049.1 GCA_947581795.1 uncultured Oscillospiraceae bacterium | reverse complement strand
ACAATACCCCCTGTCGTAGTCATTCTCCTACAACAGGGGGCTTTTTGTCTACTGTCTACTTTTTGTGGGGCAATGCATTTCGTGTCTACCATCTTTTTACCACGTCAGCGGATGCCGCGGCTCAGTTTATAAGTTTCACCTTCTGTTGAGGCTGTCCACGTGGGCAAAGTCCCGGGCGGTCAGCTCCACCCAGGCGGGGCGGAAGCCGCATTTGAGGGCGTTGCCCACGCTCTTTAAGTTGCACCAGGCGGCGCAGTAAATGGCACCTTCCCCAGGGCGAATATCTCCAGGGCCAGCCGGCTGGTGAGGGCCGCGGCCACGCCCCGCCGCCGGTATCCCGGCAGCACGTCCACGCCGATCTGGTACATATCTTCGCAGTCGGCGGAGCACCCGGCAAGGCCCACCAGAGCGTCCCCATAGAAGGCCCCCACCGCCAGCACGTCCAGGTGCTTCCGATCATTGCACAGGGCATTGGACCACTCCGGCGTATAGAGCCCCGCGAAATCCGCCGGACCCAGCAGCCGCACCTCATAGGGGCAGGGAAACGCCCGCACCGCGTCCACGTCCGGCAGGAAATACTCCGCGATGTAGCAGCTCTTCAGCCCAAAGGGCGCCAGGGCGTCGTTCAGCACGTACAAATGGGGCGTCTCAAAGGCGCGCTGGGCGGGGTAGGCGTTCACATAGCCCGTCACCGCGTCACGGACGCGCTCGCTCACCTGGGCCACCACGTTGGAGCCGTAGCTCACCAGGTCGCATTCCACCGGCCGTGGCAGATAGGCCCTGGCCCGGGGGTCGCCAACCGCGGCCGTTATCACATTTTCCGTTTTCAAAAAATCCTCCGGCGCGCAGCTGCAGTCGATGGCCGACTGCTCCAGGGCGACGCGCCAAACCTCTTTGTTGGTCATATTACACCTCACCCCAGAAGGGGCTTTTTCTTGATCTGGGCCCAGCGGCGGGGATACTGGGCCGGCGTGGGCTTCACCTTTTCAATGACGACTACTGCGTGGACGGCGTCCGCCCCGGGCACGTCGTAGCGGCGGATCTCCCGCACCCGGCCCCCCAGGGCCTTCACGGCGAAGTCCGCCTTGCGGACCTCCTCCTCGCAGTCGGGGCCCTTCATGGCGAGAAACAGGCCGCCCACCTTCACCAGGGGCAGGCAAAGCTCCGAGAGCATGGTAAGCTCCGATACCGCCCGGCTTACGGCCACGTCGTATTTCTCCCGAAGCTGGGGCATCTCCTCCGCCCGGCCCCAGAGGCACTCAACGCCCTCCAAGCCCAGCGCGGCGCAGGCATCCCGGACGAAGTCCATCTTTTTGCCCACGCTGTCCAGGCAGGTGAGGGCCATGCCGGGCGCCAGGATGCGCAGGGGCACCCCTGGAAAGCCGGCCCCGGAGCCCACGTCGATGACGCCCTTCCCGGCGAGGTCCGCCATGGTCACGAGGGCGGCGCTGTCCAAAAAGTGGAGCCGGGCCGCGGCGGCGGGGTCGGTGATGGCGGTCAGGTTGGTGGTCTCGTTGGCCTTCAGAAGGAGCGCGCCGTACCGGGCCATGGCCCGGACCTGCTCCTCCGCCGCCGGGACGCCCAGGGCCGCCAGCCCCTCTCGGATAATATCTTCCATAATCGTTCCTCAAAGAGAAAGGGACGCGCCATAAGGCGCGTCCCCGTTTTTTTGTTTGCGCCGGGGCCAGTATACCACAGGGCCCCTCGTCCATCAAGCAGCGGTGTAGAACTTGAGTCCTCCCAGCTTCGCCACGCACCGGTAGCCCGCGCCCATCTCCCGCTCCGCCACATAGGTGGCGCCGTTGGCCGGGTCCCAGCCCTCCAGGGCCAGCTTGGCCGCCAGGACGGAACTGTCGTCCGGCTCGGTGTAGATCATGCCGTTGGTGACCATGTCGAACTGGTTTTTGGCAAAGACCACCTCATAAATATTGCCGTTTGCGCCGGCAAAGGCGCTGTCGTGCAGCCGGTTGACGCACACGCTGCCCACGGCCGCCTTCGCCTCCAGGCTCTCGCCGCCGGCCATGGCGTAGATGAGCCGGCTGAGCCAGTAGAGATCGGTCTCATTATAAAATGTGCTTCCCTGCTCCAGGGGTTCCAGCGGGCCATCGGTCATGTCGATGCGCCACTGGAGCTTGTCCCAGGAGGCGGTCACACCCGCGCATCGCACCAGCTGCTCCAGGGGGAGCGCCACCGTGCCGTTCACGTTCTTCACCCCGCCCGCCACATAGAGGTAGCGGTCGTTGCACATGAACCAGCGCTGGCCCTCCTGGGCCATCATCACCAGGCCGGGCATGGCCATGGAGAGGGAACTGCCGTAGTCGATGAGCTGGATATCCTGTCCCAGCGCGGCGAAGAAGTCCTTCACCGTCATGTAGGGCTCGCCGTCCACCAGGGCGCACTGGCCCACAGCGGCGCCGTCCACATATACCTGGACAGCAAGGCGGTTATCCGTGGGCGCCGCGGGGGCGGCGGTGGGATCTGTCTCCTCCCCCAGGACCACAAAGGTGGCCTCCGGGAGCTCATCCCGCTCCGCCGCCAGAGCGGTGGTGCCGCCCCGGGCAAATATCATCTGGCTCATCACGCCTCCGGCAAGGCAGACCGCACACAGGACCGCCGCCACTTTTGCCAGCCATCGATTCTTCACTCGGACCACCTTCCTTTCCTATGATCGCCAAACTTTTGCAGGATATGAAACCCCAAAATTCATTTTGGTGATTATATTATATCGGAAGGGAAGCCGTCAAAACAATCGGCATTGTGGCAAAAACGCGGGTTTTCAAATTGGAGATTGTACCAAATTCACAAGAAGTTGTGCTGATTTTCGATCATTTTTGGCATGGCGAATCTACATCTTGTGGCCGCAAACTCCCGCGGCGCAATAGATTCCCGAAATTTCGACAGAAATTTCCAAAAAAATTGCCGTCTGCATGGAGGCATAACAATGGTTATGTCTACAAAAATGCAAATTTTCCTTCAAATTATGTTAACTGTTTCAGAGCCTGCGCCAGCTGGTCCGGGCAGGACGTGCCCTTGCCGCCGCAGTTGATGCCCTCCAGGCGGGATATGGCCTCCTGCACCTCCATGCCCTCCACCAGGCGAGTGATTCCCTGGAGATTTCCGTTGCAGCCCCCCACTACCTCCACACTTTTGATGACGCCGTCTTCGGCCTCGATGTGCATCAGCCGGGAGCATACGCCCTTGGGAATATAGGTGACTTCCATTTTATGTTTCTCCTTTTACGTTGACGATTTTTTATGCAAGGAAGCATATTTCGCTTTGGCGGCGCATATACTTCATTGATACATACTTAAGACATAGCTGAAAGGGGGACTTCCCTTGAAGTTCAAAGTGTTTTCCGTCGTGCTGCTGGGCCTGTGTTTTTTGGCGCTGGGCGTCGTGAGCGGCGCCATCCCAGTGCGGATACCGGGCAGGCCCGCGCCGGAGGAGCCCGCCGTCCGGGCGGATGCCGAAGCCGTCCCCGCGGCGGCCATCCCCACCGCCAGGGCCATGCCCAAGGTCACAGAGCCGCCCAAGGCGGCACCCACGCCCGGCCCCACAACCGGACCATCGGACGAGCCCTCGTCCTCCTCCATACCGGAGCCCACGGCGACACAAATACCGGAACCGTCCGTCGCGCCGGGTCCAACGGACACACCTGCCCCCACGGATGGACCCGCGCCTACGGACACGCCCTCGCCCTCCGCCGAGCCAACGCCCACGCCGGGCCCCACGCCCGCGCCTGAACCTGTGGCGGCAGAGGAGCTCTGGGAGCCGGATGTGGCGGCCATATCCACCACCATCACCTGGAAAAACGACCCCATGAACAACCAGACGGCCCACGCCGTGGACGCCTTCGCCCTGCTGGACCAGCCTCCGGCCATATCCCTGCCGGAGAAGGGGCCCCAGATCCTCATCATACATACCCACGGCACGGAGGCCTACACCCCCGACGGGGCGGACCGTTACGAGGCCGTGGAGCCCTACCGCACCACGGACATGGACTATAACGTGATCCGGGTGGGGCAGGCTTTGGGCGACGCCCTGGAGGAATACGGTCTGGACGTGCTGGTGGACACAGGTCTCTACGACTACCCCAACTACGTGGGGGCCTACGACCGCTGCGGGGAGGCCGTGGAGGAGTATCTCGCGGAATATCCGGACCTGGCCATGGTCATCGACCTGCACCGGGACGCCATCGGGGACGGGGAGATCACCTATGCCCCCGTGTCGGATCAGGCCGGCGGGCAGGCGGCCCAGATGATGTTCGTCATGGGCTCGGACGGTGTCTTCAGCTATCCAAACTGGGAGGGCAACCTGGCCCTGGCCATGAGCCTGCAGGGTCTGGTGGACCAGAAGTTCCCCCATCTCATGCGCCCCACTACATTGTGCTCGGAGCGGTATAACCAGCACATGACCTCCGGCAGCCTCCTGCTGGAGGTGGGGGCCGCGGGCAACACCCTGGAGGAGGCCCTGGCCGCCGTGGACCTGTTCGCCCAGGCGGTGGGCCCGGCCCTGGCAGACCGGATCGGCGCATAAAACCGGGCTGGATGGGGTATGCTCTTCCTGTCCTACATAATCTGCGTATGCGCAGTATACCACAAGGGGGCAGAAAATGAAAGTATCCGATATTATGTCCGGCCACGTGATCAGCGTGGGCCAGAAGGAGCCGGTGACCGTGGCGGCCCGGCTGATGAAGCGCCACAACCTGGGGGCCCTGCCCGTGTGCGACGACCGGGGCAACCTGCGGGGCCTGGTGACGGACCGGGACATCGTGACCCGGTGCGTGGCCATGGACCTGGACCCGGCGGACACCATGCTCCGGGAGATCATGAGCCGGGGCGTCATGACCTGCCGGCCCGACGACGACGCGGACCGGGCCGCGGCCAGCATGGGCCGGGAGCAGATACGCCGCCTTCCGGTGACGGAGGATGGCCGCCTGGTGGGCATGGTGTCTCTCGCGGACATGGCCCGCCGGGAGATGCTGGTGATGGAGGCGGCCTCCGCCCTGGGGGACATCTCCGCCAACATCCGAAGGGGATAAGGATTTAACTAAAGCCTCCCTCTGACGAGGGAGGTGGCGCGGCGCCAGCCGCGACGGAGGGAGAGACCGTTTTCTTCTCTCCCCCAGTCAGCGCCTGCGGCGCTGACAGCCCCCTCGTCAGATGGGGCCTGTAAAGAACGAAAGACCTGCCGAGCGGCAGGTCTTTCCCATTTCTTATTCTTAATACGCCACGCCCCAGATGATCATGTGCTTGGCGGGGCGGCCGCAGCAGGGGCACACGTCCCCCAGCTTCTCCTGCTTAAAGGGGATGCAGCGGCTGGACACGCCCGCTTCCTGCTTCATCTTCTCCTCGCAGGCGGCGTCGCCGCACCACATGGTCTTGACGAAGCCGTCCATGGCCTTCTCCCTGACCTCCTCCACCGTGGTGGCGGGCCAGGTGTGGCTGTCCAGATTGGCCTTGGCTCGGTCGTAGAGGGTCTTGTGGATGTCGTCCAGCAGGGCGGGGACGGCCGTCTCCAGCTCCGCCAGGGGGATGGAGGCCTTCTCGCCGGTATCCCGCCGGGCGGACATGGCCACGCCGTTTTCCATATCCCGGGGGCCGATCTCCAGCCGCAGGGGCACGCCCTTCATCTCGTACTCGGCGTACTTCCAGCCGGGGCTGTTGTCGGAGAAATCCCCTTTGGCCCGGATGCCCGCGGCCTGGAGCCGGGATACGATGTCCTCCGCCGCCTCGGTGACGCCGGGCTTGTGAGCGGCTACGGGGATGACGATGACCTGGATGGGCGCCACCCGGGGGGGCAGCACCAGGCCGTTGTCGTCGCCGTGGGTCATGATGAGCCCGCCGATGGAGCGGGTGGTGAAGCCCCAGCTGGTCTGGTGGGGATAGACAGACTGGTTGTTCTTGTCCTGGAAGGTGATGTCGAAGGCCCGGGCGAAGCCGTCGCCGAAGTAGTGGCTGGTGGCGGACTGGAGGGCCTTGTGGTCGTGCATCATGCACTCCACGGTGTAGGTGTTCTCCGCGCCGGCGAACTTCTCCTTCTCGGTCTTGTCGCCCCGGATGACGGGCATGGCCAGCAGCTCCTCATAGCAGCGGGCGTAGATCTCCAGCATCCGCAATGTCTCCTCCTTCGCCTCCTCGGCGGTGGCGTGGAGGGTATGGCCCTCCTGCCAGAGGAACTCACGGCCCCGGAGGAAGGGGCGGGTGGTCTTCTCCCAGCGGACCACGCTGCACCACTGGTTGTACTTCATGGGCAGGTCCCGCCAGGAGTGGAGGACGTTTTTCCAATGGTCGCAGAACAGCGTCTCGCTGGTGGGGCGCACGCAGAGCTTTTCCGGCAGCTCCTCGGTGCCGCCCAGGGTCACCCAGGCGCACTCGGGGGCGAAGCCCTCCACGTGGTCCTTCTCCCGCTGCAGCAGGCTCTCGGGGATGAGAAGGGGCATAGCCACGTTCTCATGGCCCGTCTTTTTGAATTCCCCGTCCAGCCAGGATTGGATGTTCTCCCAGATGGCATAGCCATAGGGGCGCATGATGAAAAAGCCCTTCACGCCGGAGTAATCCACCAGCTCCGCCTTGGTGCACACGTCGGTGTACCACTGGGCAAAATCCGCGTCCATGGAGGTGATGCGCTCCACCTGCTTGTTGTTCGCCATAGCTCGTGACCTCTTTTCTTGATGTGCCCCCTTATTTTATATAGGTGAGGGGCCCTTGTCAAGGGAAGACTTGACCGTGGGGCCTCACTTGCCGTATAATACGGTGTTGTACGTTGATCAAGACCATACCGCACGCCGGTCCGGGGCTCTCGCTCCCGGCTGGAGAGGAAACGACTATGAACAAACAGCGATATCTGGCGGAGCTGGGGCAGCTGCTCATCTTTATGACCGGCGCGGACCGGGACCTGACCCTGCACCGGTTCGGGGACCTGTTCGACCAGGCCGGCCCCGACGGCGCGGAGACCTTGGTCGCCCGCATCGGCTCCCCCACGAAAAACGCCATACGCCTCAGCCGCAGCTATATGCCCGGCTGCCTCACGGACGAGATATTGTTCCAGGGCCTGGACCTGACCGCCCCGGAACCGGAGGCGGTGCCCGAACCCGAACCGCAGCCGGAGGCGCCCGAAGAGGAGGAAGCTCCCGCACCCGAAGCGGAAGAGGAGGCCCACCCCGCCTATACCCTGCCGGACCTCCCCGACCTTACCGAGATGCCGGACCTGCCGGACCTGCCGGATATACCGGCGGCATCCGAGGGACCCGTCCCGGCTGAGCCCGATTCGGAGGAGACCATCGAGGAAGAGGAGACCCCGGAGCCCCTCGGGCCCGAAGATGATGAGGAAGAGGGACCGGAAGAAGAGGAGGAAGAGACGCCTCCCGAGTCCGAGGAAGCGCTCGTGGACGATGTCCCCCCAGCGCCCGGCGTGAAGGTACCCCACGGCTTCGTCTCCGTGCCCCTGCATCCCATGGAGGAGCCCGACGAGGAGCCGGAGCGGGAAAAGCCCCAGGTGGAACGGCCCATGCCCCTGTGGGCGGGGGTTCCCCTGTTCATCCTGGCGCTCGTCATCCTGTGCCTTCCCCTGGCGGCGCTGATACTGGCGCTGCTGCCGGTACTGCTCCTCCCCGGCGCGGCGGTGCTGGGCGGCGCGGCGCTGGCCGCCGTGGGCGGGCTGTGGTGCATCGCCTATGTGGCCGACGCGGTGCTGCTGTTCGGTCTGGCTTTCTTTGTTCTGGGCCTGGGCCTGCTGGTACTGTGGTGCGGCTTCGCCCTGGACGTGGACCTGGTGAAACTCTATATCCGGATCGTCGCCGGGCTGAAGCACCTGTTTTTGGGAAGGAGAGTGAGCTGATATGCGCAAGGCGTGGCACGTGGTGAGCCTGCTGGCCATGACATGCATCCTTCTGGGCGTCGTGGGCGTGGCCGTGGGGTTTTTCACCGGCAGCTCCCCCTCCGTCATCGCCAGCCATGGCCATATCCAGCCCTACGGCGAGAGGCTGGCCATGAACTGGGACATTTTGAAGCAGGACTTCACCGCCATCCTGGCCGCGGTCCGGTCCTGGATCGCCAACATCTTCTAAGGGGCGCCAAGGCGTCCCTTTTTCATCCTTCCCTATAAGGAGATACCGCCATGCCGAAACTGAGCGGCCGTGTAGGCACCTTCACCGACTCCGTCATCCGCCGGATGACCCGCATATCCGACCAGTACGGGGCCATCAACCTGAGCCAGGGCTTCCCTGATTTTGACCCGCCCCAGCCCATGCTGGCGAGGCTCTCCCAGGTGGCCCATGAGGGCCCCCACCAGTATTCCATCACCTTCGGGGCCAAAAACCTGCGGGACGCCCTGGCCGCCAAACAGAGCCGGGCCATCGGCCGGGCCGTGGACCCGGAGCGGGAGATCGTGGTGACCTGCGGCAGTACGGAGGCCATGATGTGCGCCATGATGACCATCTGCGACCCCGGGGACAAGGTGATGGTCTTCTCCCCCTTCTATGAGAACTACGGCGCGGACGCCATCCTGTCCGGGGCGGAGCCCATCTACATTCCCCTGGTGCCGCCCGCCTATGACTTCGACCTGGCCCTCATTGAGCAGGGCTTCCGGGACGGGGCCAAGGCCATCATCATCTGCAACCCCTCCAACCCCTGCGGCAAGGTGTTCACGAAGGAGGAGCTCACCGCCATCGGCGAGCTGTGCCTCAAATACGACGCCTTCGCCGTCACCGACGAGGTATACGAGCACCTGGTCTATGCGCCGGCGGAGCACGTGTATATGTCCGCCCTGCCGGGGATGTTCGACCACACCATCACCTGCAACTCCCTGTCCAAGACCTTCTCCGCCACCGGCTGGCGGCTGGGCTA
>CANPVS010000048.1 GCA_947581795.1 uncultured Oscillospiraceae bacterium | reverse complement strand
TGCGCCACTCCGCTTAAATCTTATTTCCTACGCAGGGACCTCTTCTTTTCCCTGTCCACTTTCCCTGGGGCAGTTCAACGGCGTAGGAGTTAATCGTTTTGAAATCAGGGAGGTTTTTGGCAGTTTTATTTGCTACTTTCCCATCAGCATCCAGCTTAACAAGCCTATCCTTGTAGCCTTTGTATTCAATCAGGATAGGGTACCTAGTCAGATTCTTGTCCTGCAAAAGCAATTTTGCGTCTGGTATATTCCCTCCGGTCCCACCATTTTTGGAATAGTAATCATTGAGAGCTCGATCGATCTCTGGGTCTAGTGACTCCTGTTGTAGCTTGTAGTCAAGTTTATAAGAGCGAAGCCAACCGTTTGCCAAATCGGCGATGTTGGGTTCAACAGACTGTACCTTTGCCATTTTTATCTCTCCTTTGTTCCACTGTATCTGCTTTTTCTATATCATCTACCCAGGGATGAAAGATACCTACAGGATACTGTCTGTCCAGCCTTACTGCTGTATCGGCTCCACGCTGTCCAGACCCTGGCAGGCGTCCAGGACGGCCTTGCCGCCGATGACGCAGACCCGGTCCTGGGCGCAGACGTCGTCCAGGGCGCCGGCGAAGGCGGCCATCTGCTCCCGGGTGGCGTGGAGGATCTGGCTGCGCTCCCGCTGCAGGTCCCGGCCGGTCTGGCCGGTGAGGAACATGGCCGCGGCGCGCACGCCCTCCGTCCGGGGGGTCATAAGGGGCTCCGTGTCGGAGACGGTGCTGATGATATACTTGTCCACGCTCTCGCCCTTGGCTAGGGTGTCCCGCAGGGTCTGGCCGCACGCGTCGAAGCAGTCCAGGGTCCGGGCGGGGCTGGGGTCCCGGTAGCTGGTGAAGAGCACGTCGCCCTCCCGGCGCAGGGACAGGTTCACCCCGTAGGCGCCGCCCTGGACGCGCACCGCGTTCCAGAGGTAGTCGAAGGTGAGCAGCTTCGCGCTCACCCGGGCCGCGCCGGTGATGGCCCCGCCCAAGTTGTACAGATTCGCGCCCTTGCAGGCAAAGCCGATGGCGGCGGGGATAAGGAAGCCCTCCTTCCGGGCGGGGAAGGGCGTGCGGGCCGCCGCCGGGCCCATGGGCTCGCTGCCCAGGGCGGCGAGGACCTTTGCCGGGAAGGCCTCGTCCCGCTCCCCGGTGAGGCAGCACAGGACCCGCTCACGGGAGAACAGCCTTTTGGCGAGAGCCGAAAGCTTTTCGCACAGAGCGGGGCCCTCCGCGTCGAAGGACTTTTCCGCGGCCTGGAGCCAGCGCAGATAGGTGACGCCCTGCAGGGCCTCCACCGCCGCGCCCCGGGCGGAGCCGGAGGCCGCCGTGCGCAGGGAGGCGTAGGCGTTGCCGCTCATGATGATGGACTGCTCCAGGCCGATGCGCTCCTGGCGCAGGAGGTTGAAGATATAGGCGGCGTCGTCGAACCGGGACCGGAGCAATATCTCCTCCAGAAGGTCCGCCGCCTCGTCCTTCTTGGCGGAGAGCATGGCGCTGGTCACCTGGAAAAGGGTCCGGGCCTCCGCCGTCTGTGCCTCCCGGGCGGCCACGGAGCCGTTGGCGGCGAAGTGGCCCAGCACGGCCTCGATGCGGCTGTGCAGCTCCAGGGCCGTATAGTGCTCCGTGGCGGTCTGGCCCAGGAGCTTTGTAAGGAAGCTGGCCAGGGGCAGCTCCTCCGTGGGGACGTCGTCCAGGGAGAAGTACATATCAAAATAGGTGATGCCGTCGGTCTTCTGGGGCACATAGAGGACGGTGGCGTCCCCGGCTTTCGCCTCCTCCCAGACAGGCATGGGCCGCTCCTCGGGGATGTCCGCGAGGGCCAGCACGGGCAGGCTCTCCAGCTCCTCCGGCGTATCCTTCCGGGCCTGGCGCTCCCGGAGGACGCGGAAGTCCTCCATGACTTGGGAGACAGTTTTCTCGTCCCAGCCGGCCTTGATCCTGGCGCAGCGGTCCGCCTCCGCCTTGGCCTTTTCCTCGCCCAGGGTCTTGGAGGGCAGCATGAGGATGCGGGCGGTGTGGCCGTTTTCCAGCAGGGAGCGGCGCAGGAAGAGCTCGAACCAGCCTGCGCTGATCTTCTCCCGCAGGGAGGCGAACAGGGCGTCATAGCTGAAATTCTGGGCCGGGTCGCCGCCGTAGAGCCATGTCTCCATGGCGTTGATGGCGTACACCAGCCCCTTGGGCATGGAGCCGAAGTCCTTCTCCCGGGTCACGAATTCCAGCCGGTCCAGGATGCTGGCCAGATGCCCGTGGTCCAGACCGTTGTCGGCGAGGCCCGCCAGGGTCTTCTCCGCCAGGGCCCATATCTCGTCCTTTTTCGCCGGGTCGGCGTTTCGGAGCACCAGCAGGGCGTAAAGCTGCTGCACCCCGTCCATGACCTCCAAAGACACGTCCTCGCAGAGGCCCGCGTCCAGCAGGGCCTTGGTGAGGGGGCTGTCGTTGGTGCCGGTGAGGGCGGTGGTGAGCACGGACAGGGCCATGTTCTTCTCCAGCTCATCGAACCGGGCCACCACCCAGCCCTGGGCCAGGATGGCCTTGTTTGTCTCGTCCTCCTCCGGGCCGATCTCATAATAAGCGGTGCGCTCCCCGGCGGCCACAGGCGCCTGCATGGGGATGTCCGCGTCCGGGTCGATGCGTTCGTAGGGGGCCAGGAAACCGTCCAGCTTGGCCAGAACGGTGTCCAGGTCCATCCGCCCGTCCAGGAAGATATAGCTGTTGGAGGGGTGGTAGAACCGGGCGTGGCTGGCCAGGTAATTCTCGTAGGTCAGCTCCGGGATGTGCACCGGGTCGCCGCCGGAGGAGCGGCCGTAGCAGTTGTCGGGGAAGAGCATCCGCTCCAGCTCGCTGGCCATCACCCGATCGGAGGAGGCGTATGCGCCCTTCATCTCGTTGTAGACCACGCCGTTGACCCGCAGTTCCCCGTCTGCGTCGTCCAGCTCGTAGTGCCAGCCCTCCTGCCGGAAGGCGTGGGGGTCCGTGAGGCTCAGGGGATGGAGCACCGCGTCCATGTATACGTCCACCAGGTTCAGGAAGTCCTGGTCGTTCCGGGAGGAGACCGGGTACATGGTCTTGTCCGGGAAGGTCATGGCGTTCAGAAATGTGGCCATGGAGCTCTTCAGAAGCTCCACGAAGGGCTCCTTCACCGGATACTTCTCCGAGCCGTTCAACACCGAGTGCTCCAGGATGTGGAACACGCCTGTGTCGTCCTGGGGGATGGTCTTGAAGCCGATAGAGAAGGTCTTGTTGTCGTCGTCCCGGTCCATCCAGATGAGCCGGGCGCCGTTTTTTTCGTACTCCATCCGCCACATGACCGCCCCGATCTCGGGAAGAGGCTGGGATGCGAGGACTTTGAAGCCGTGAAGAATATCGCCCTGTTTCATAGCGTTTTTGTCCTTTCCAAAACGGACGGAAGCCCGTCCGAGTATATTCGCGTACTCTATTAATTTACACGATACGACCCGGTTTTACAACCCGCATTTTTGCCTTTCTCTGCCACGGCAGCGAAGATCAGCCGGATTGCATATCTCCTTGCAATCGGGGGAGATTTTGGTATAATAACCCTATATGAATGCACACCAAGGAGGATAAGAAATGTACTGCGTAAAAAAGATCACCGACGCCATCACATGGATCGGCGGGAACGACCGGCGCATCAGCCTTTTTGAGAACGTCTACCCGGTGCCGGGCGGCGTCAGCTACAACTCCTATTTCGTGGAGGACGACCAGACCGTGGTGCTGGATACCGTGGACCGGGCCGTCCGTGACGTGTTTTTTGAGAACATCCGCCACCTGCTCCACGGCCGGGAGCTTGACTGGCTGGTGGTGAACCACATGGAGCCGGACCACGCCGCCACCATCGAGGAGCTTGTGCTGCGCTGGCCGGAGGTGAAGATCGTCTGCAACCAGAAGATCGCCGCCATGATGAAGCAGTACTTCACCTTCGACGTGGACTCCCACGTCCACCTGGTGAAGGAGGGGGACACCCTCTGCACGGGCAGCCACACCTTCGCCTTCGTCATGGCCCCCATGGTCCACTGGCCGGAGGTCATGATGACCTATGAGACCACCGAAAAGGCCCTGTTCTCCGCGGATGCATTCGGCTCCTTCGGGGCCCTGGATGGGGAGATATTCGCCGACCACGCTGCCGGGGACCAGGTCTATATGACCGAGGCCCGCCGGTACTACACCAACATCGTGGGCAAGTACGGCAACCAGGTCCAGGCGGTGCTGAAAAAGGCCGTGGGCCTGGAGATAGCCCTCATCTGCCCCCTCCACGGCTACGTCTGGCGCCGGGGCATCGGGGACTTTTTGGACAAGTACGTGAAGTGGAGCGGCTATACCCCCGAGGACGACCAGGTCCTCATCGCCTACGCCTCCGTGTACGGCCACACCGAGAACACCGCCGAGATCATCGCGGCGCGCCTCGCGGAGCAGGGGGTGCGTACGGCGCTGTACGACGTGTCCGTGACCCATCCCAGCTACATCGTGGCCGAGGCCTTCCGCTGCAGCCACATCATCTTCGCCTCCACTACCTACAACGCGGGGGTGTTCGTGAACATGGAGAACCTCCTGCACGACATCGCCGCCCACAATCTGCAGAACCGAACTGTGGCCTTCGTGGAGAACGGCTCCTGGGCCCCCACCTCCGGCAAGCTCATGCGCGAGATGCTCTCCGGCCTCAAGAACATGACTTACCTGGACGCGGGCCTCACCATCCGCTCCGCCCTGAAGGAGAACCAGCTGGGCGAGCTCCAGGCCCTGGCCGACGCGGTGGCCGCGTCCATCCAGGCCAAGGAGGAGGCCGCCCATCCCAAGGCCCCGGCGGACAAGACCATCGACTCCGCCGCCATCCGCACCCTCTCCTACGGCCTGTTCGTCCTCACCGCCAGGGATGGGGACAAGGACAACGGCTGTATCATCAACACCGTCCAGCAGGTGACGGGTTCGCCCCTGCGCGTCTCCATCGCCGTGAACAAGGAAAACTACACCCACGACATGGTGGCCAAGACCGGCGTGTTCAACGTCTCCACCCTGAGCACCAGCGCGACGATGGATATCTTCCAGCACTTCGGCTTCCAGTCCGGCCGCACCGCCGAGAAGCTGGCCAACTGGCCCGACGCGGCCCGCAGCCAAAACGGCCTGTGTTATATCCCCGGCTGCACCAACGCCTTCATCTCCGCCAAGGTGGTGAATGCCATCGACTGCGGCACCCACACCCTGTTCATCGCGGACGTGACCGAGGCGAAGAAGCTGTCCGACGAGCCCAGCGTGACGTACCAGTACTACTTCGACCACATCAAGCCCAAGCCCCCCGTGCTGGAGAAGAAAAAGGGCTTCGTGTGCAAGATCTGCGGCTATATCTACGAGGGCGACACCCTGCCCGCGGATTTCATCTGTCCCCTGTGCAAGCACGGTGCGGAGGATTTCGAGCCGCTGAAGTAAGAGGCAATGGTTAGGCGAGCGATAAAGCCTCCCTCTGACGAGGGAGGTGGCTCGCCCGCCAGGGCGAGACGGAGGGAGAGACAGACTATTTCTCTCCCCCAGTCTTCGTCGGAGCACGCGTTGCCAGGTCTCCCTTTGCCGCAAGCGGCAAAGCTCAAGTGGCCCGCGGCTCCTCCTCTTCCCCGCGCGACCCGCTGCGCTGGGCTCGTGCGGGGACCCCAACAGCTGACAGCCCCCTCGTCAGAGGGGGCCTATAAAGAGCAAAAGACCTGCCGGGAAGGCAGGTCTTTTCGTTATTTCATGCGGTCATCTGCAGGCTTCCGCGATATGCGGCGCGGTGAGGCCGAACTCCTCCAGCAGGGCGGTGAAGGGGCCGGAGTGGCCGAACACGTCCTGCACGCCCACCCGCTTCACCGGGCAGGCAAGGCCCGCCTCCGCCACCACGGCGCACACGGCCTCGCCCAGGCCGCCGATGACGCTGTGCTCCTCGCAGGTGACGATCTTCCTGCACTCACGGGCGGCCTTCAGCACCAGCTCTTCGTCCAGGGGCTTGATGGTGCCCATGTTGATGACCCGGGCGGAGATGCCCTCCTGGGCCAAAATGTCCCGGGCGCCCAGGGCCTCGGCCACGCACAGGCCGTTGGCGATGATGGCCACGTCCGTGCCCTCGGCCAGGGTCTCGCCCTTGCCGATGGTGAACTTGTAATCGTCCCCGTGGACGGCGGGCACCGGGGCCCGGCCGAAGCGCATATACACGGGGCCGGGGTGGTCGTAGGCGGCGAACACCATGGCCTTGGCCTCCGCGTCGTCGGCGGGGCTCATGACCACCATGCCGGGGATGGAGCGCATGAGGGCGAAGTCCTCGCAGCACTGGTGGGAAGCGCCGTCCTCGCCCACGGAGATGCCGCCGTGGGTGGCGCCGATCTTCACGTTCAGCTGGGTGTAACCGATGGAGTTGCGCACCTGCTCAAAGGCCCGGCCGGAGGCGAACATGGCGAAGCTGGAGGCGAAGGGCACCAGGCCCATGGCTGCCGCGCCCGCCGCCACGGCCATCATATTGCCCTCGGCGATGCCGCAGTTGAAGTGGCGCTCGGGATACGCGGCCCGGAAGACGCCGGTCTTGGTGGAGGCGGACAGGTCCGCGTCGAACACGATCACGTCCGGGTGCAGAGCGCCCAGCTCCTTGAGGGCGTTGCCGTAGCTCTCACGGGTGGCCGTCTTTTTCACATCACTCATCTTTCTCGCCCTCCAGTTCCGCCATGCGGGCGTTCAGATCGTCCATGGCCTTTTTGTATTCCTCGTCGTTGGGGGCCTTGCCGTGCCAGGAGGCCTGGTTCTCCATGAAGGACACGCCCTTGCCCTTGACGGTCTTCATGACGATGGCGGTGGGCACGCCCTTCGTCTCCCGGGCCTCGTTGAGGGCGGCCTCGATCTGGTCAAAGTCGTGGCCGTCGATCTCGATGACGTGCAGGCCGAAGGCGTTGAATTTCTCCGGGATGGGATAGGGGCTCATGACCTGGTCGATAGGGCCGTCTATCTGCAGGCCGTTGTTGTCCACGATCACGCACAAATTATCCAGCTTGTGGTGATGGGCGAACATGGTGGCCTCCCAGACCTCGCCCTCCTCAATCTCGCCGTCGCCCAGCAGGGTGTAGACCCGGATGGGCAGGCCCTTCACCTTCGCGGCCAGCGCCATGCCCGCCGCGGCGGAGACGCCCTGGCCCAGGGAGCCGGTGGACATGTCCACGCCGGGAGTCATGGCCATGTTGGGGTGGCCCTGGAGGTGGCTGCCGATCTGGCGCAGGGTCTTCAAGTCCTCCCAGGGGAAGAACCCCCGGAGGGCCAGCGTGGCGTAGAGGCCGGGAGCGGTGTGGCCCTTGCTGAGGACGAACCGGTCACGGTCCTCCATATGGGGTTTGGCGGGGTCCACGTTCAGCTCCTTGAAATAGAGGTAGGCGAACATGTCCGCCGCCGAGAGGCTGCCGCCGGGGTGGCCGGCCTTGGCGGCGTGGACGCCCTCCAGAGCGCCCATGCGTATTTTGCAGGCGGCGATGGCCAGCTGCTTTTTTTCCTTCGATGTCATAGCGTTTTACCTCGATCCTATGGGTCAGCCCTGGCCGTAATAGGCGCCGGGGCCGTGTTTGCGCAGATAGTGTTTGTCCAGAAGCTCCTGCTGCATGGGGGGCAGGTCCGGCGTCAGCGCCAGTGCGTGGAAGGCCATGAAGGCCACCTCCTCCAGGACCACGGCGTTGTGCACCGCGTTCATGGGGTCCGTGCCCCAGGCGAAGGGACCGTGGCTGTGCACCAGCACGGCGGGGACCTGGTCCGGGTCGATATGCCCGTCCCGGAAGGTCTCGATGACCACATTGCCGGTCTCCAGCTCGTACTCCCCGGCGATCTCAGCCGGGGTCATGCACCGGGTGCAGGGTATCTCCCCGTAGAAGTAGTCGCCCTGGGTGGTGCCGTAGGCGGGGATGCCCCGGCCGGCCTGGGCAAAGCTGGTGGCCCAGCGGGAGTGGGTGTGGACAACGCCGCCGATGTGGGGGAAGGCCTTATAGAAGGCGATGTGGGTGGGCGTGTCGCTGGAGGGCTTATAGCGGCCCTCCACCCGATTGCCGTCCAGGTCCATGACCACCATGTCTTCGGGCTGCATCTCGTCGTACTCCACCCCGGAGGGCTTGATGACCACGAGACCTTGGTCCCTATCAATGCCGGAGACGTTGCCCCAGGTGAAAGTCACGAGGCCGTGCTTCGGCAGGAGGAGGTTCGCCTCCCAGACTGTTTTTTTCAGTTCTTCCAGCATGGCATGTACCTCAAATCGCCTTTAATTTCCAGGCGACGTCGTTCCAGAAAAGCTCCTTCTCCAGGCTCTCCACGGTGGTGTCCTTGCTGATGTGGACGAACTCGATGCCCATGATGTTGGCCCAGTCCTTCATCTGCTCGGCGGTCACGTCGTAGCTGAGCACGGTGTGGTGAGCGCCGCCGGCGGTGATCCAGCACTCCACGCCGGTGGTAAGGTCCGGCATGGCCCGCCACATGACCCGCGCCACGGGCAGGTTGGGCATGGGCATAATGGGCTTCACCGCCTCGATGTCCTGGACGATCAGGCGCAGGCGGCCGCCCATGTCGATGAGGCTGGCCACGATGGCCTTGCCCGCCTTGCCCTCGAACACCAGCCGGGCCGGGTCCTTCTCGTTCATGCCGATGCCCAGGTGGTGGGTCTCGATGCGGGGCTTATCCGCCGCGAGAGAGGGGCAGACCTCCAGCATGTGAGCGCCGAGGCTGTACTCCTGGCCCTCCGCCAGATGGTAGGTGTAGTCCTCCATAAAGGCGGAAGCGCCGTTGCCGTTTGCCCCCATGGCCTTCATGATGGCGGTCATGGCGGACACCTTCCAGTCGCCCTCGCCGCCGTAGCCGTAGCCCTGGGCCATCAG
>CANPVS010000047.1 GCA_947581795.1 uncultured Oscillospiraceae bacterium | reverse complement strand
CATCGACACCCCCGCCATCGAGGCGGCGGAGGTGCTGCTGGCCAAGGGCGGCGGCGAGACGGAAAAGCAGATATACCGCTTTATGAAGGGCGACCACGACCTGGCCCTGCGGTTCGACCTGACCGTGCCTCTGGCCAAGTACGTGGCCATGCACTACGGCGACCTGGCCTTCCCATTCCGCCGGTACCAGATCGGCAAGGTCTACCGGGGGGAGCGGAGCCAGCGGGGCCGGTTCCGGGAGTTCTACCAGGCCGACATCGACGTGATCGGCGACGGGAGCCTGGACATCGCCAATGACGCGGAGATGCCTGCGATCATATGCGACGTCTTCCGCCGCCTGGGGATCGGGCGCTTCTGCATCCGCATCAACAACAGGAAGATACTGAACGGCTTGTTCACCTACCTGGGCGTGGGGGACCGGGCCGGGGCGGTGATGACCGCCGTGGATAAACTGGAGAAGATCGGCCGGGAGAAGGTGGCGGATCTGCTCACGGAGCTGGGCATGGCGCCGGACAAGGCCCATGAACTGCTGGACGTGCTGGCCTCGGAAGACCCCATGGGGACGCTGGAGTCCCTGGCGGGGAAGAACGAGACGCTGGACCAGGGCCTGGCCGAGCTGAAGACGGTGACGGGGCTGCTGCCGGGTCTCGGCGTGCCCGACGACAAGTGGCGGGTGGACCTGACCATCGCCCGGGGCCTGGACTACTACACCGGCACGGTGTACGAGACCCAGCTTCTGGACCACCCGGAGGTGGGATCCGTCTGCTCCGGCGGCCGGTACGACGACCTGGCGGGCTTCTACACGGATAAAAAGCTGCCCGGGGTGGGCCTTTCCATCGGCGTGACGAGGCTTTTCTACATCCTCCAGGAGCAGGACCTTCTCAATGAGGACCTGCCCACCGCACCCTGCGACGCGCTGATCATCCCCTTGGGGGAAGACCTGGGCTACGCCATGACCTGCGCCACCGCATTGCGGGAGGCGGGGGTCCGGACCCAGGTGTACACCGAGAAGAAAAAGGCCAAGGCCAAGTTCGCCTACGCGGACAAGCTGGCCGTGCCCTACGCCGTGGTGGTGGGCGGCGACGAGGAGGCATCCGGCACCGTGGGTCTCAAGGACCTGCGGGCGGGCGGCCAGGTGACCGTGACTGCCCAGGAGGCCGCCGAAATTATAAAAAAGAGCATCGACAGGCCCGTGAAGCCTGTGAAGGGAGAGTAAACAAACTATGACACAAATGCGCACCCATACCTGCGGGGAGCTGCGTCTTTCCGACGCGGGCAAGCAGGTGAAGATCGTTGGCTGGCTGGAAAACGTCCGTGAGGTGGGCTCCGCCCTGGCCTTCGCGGTGGTCCGGGACTTTTACGGCACCACCCAGGTGGTGGCCGAGACCGAGGACATGGTGAAGGCCTTCCGGGCCATCACCAAGGAGAGCACCGTCTCCGTGGAGGGCGCCGTCCGAGAGCGGGACAGCAAGAACCCCAAGCTGCCCACCGGCGAGATAGAGGTGGTTCCCCAGAAGATAGAGGTCCTGGGCCGCTGCCACTACAACGAGCTGCCCTTTGAGATCAACCGCAGCCGGGAGGCGGACGAGGCCCTCCGGCTGAAGTACCGCTATCTGGACCTGCGCAACCCGGCGGTGAAGAAGAACATCATCCTCCGCTGCAGCGTGGTGGCGGCGCTGCGCAGCGCCATGCTGGCCCATGACTTCCTGGAGATCACCACCCCCATCCTGACCGCCTCCAGCCCGGAGGGGGCCCGGGACTATCTGGTGCCCGCCCGGAAGCACCCCGGCAAGTTCTACGCCCTGCCCCAGGCGCCCCAGCAGTTCAAGCAGCTTTTGATGACATCCGGCTTCGACAGGTACTTCCAGATCGCCCCCTGCTTCCGGGACGAGGACGCCCGGGGCGACCGCTCCCCCGGCGAGTTCTACCAGCTGGATATGGAAATGGCCTTTGCCAGCCAGGAGGACGTGTTCGCCGTCATCGAGGACGTGCTGCCGCCCATCTTCGCCAAGTACGGCACATACGACATCGCCTCCCAGCCGCCTTTTAAGCGCATCAGCTTCAACGACGCCATGGAGACCTACGGCACCGACAAGCCGGACCTGCGCATCGACCTGACCGTGAAGGATATGACGGACCTGGCCCATAAGACCGAGGGCTTCGAGCCCTTCGCCAACGCCAAGGTCGTGAAGATCGTGCCCTGCACCGGCGCGGAATTGACCCGCAAGCAGATCGACAAGCTCTGCGACGGCATCGCCGTCCAGTCCGGGACCAAGCCCTACTGGGTGCGCATGGACGAGAACGGCGCCCTGGTGGGCGGCGTGGCCAAGTTCCTGGTGGGCCATGAGGAAGAGCTGAAGGCTCTGGGCCTGGAGCCCGGCGCGCTGGGCGTCATCGCCGCCGGGGACAAGGACGCGGCCCGGAAGACCGCCGGCGTAGCGGTGAAGATGCTGGGCGCGGCCGTGCCCGGCCACATGGACGAGGCCCGGTACGAGTTCTGCTGGATCGTGGACTTCCCCATGTTCGAGATCGGCGAGGAGTCCGGCCAGCTGGAATTCTGCCACAACCCCTTCTCCATGCCCAACGGCGGCCTGGAGGTATTGGAAAAGGCGGAAAAGGGCGAGGTAGACCCCCTGGACATCTACGCCTATCAATACGACCTGGTGTGCAACGGCGTGGAGCTCAGCTCCGGCGCGGTGCGGAACCACGACCCCGACATCATGGTGAAGGCCTTTGAGATGGTGGGTCTGGGGGAGGCCGACGTGAAGGCCAAGTTCCCCGCCATGTACAACGCCTTCTGCTATGGCGCGCCCCCTCACGCGGGCATCGCCCCGGGCGTGGACCGCATGGTCATGCTCCTGGCGGGAGAGCCCTCCATCCGGGAGATCATCCCCTTCCCCATGAACAAGAACGCCCAGGACGTGATGATGGGCGCCCCCGGGACCGTGGAGCAGAAGCAATTGGACGAGTTGCATATCCAAGTAGTGGGAGTCGATGAGTAAAAATCTGTCGCCCTGGCGGCACCATATTGGAGCCTCCCTCTGACGAGGGAGGTGGCGCGGCGTCCCGGGGTCCCCACGCGAGCCCAGCGAAGCGGGTCGCGTGGGGAAGAGGAGAAGCCGCGGGCCATTCGAGCTTTGCCGCTTGCGGCAAAGGGAGACCTGGCAGCGCGTGCTCCGATGACGCGACGGAGGGAGAGAAATCAAAATCTCTCCCCCAGTCAGCGCCTTTGGCGCTGACAGCCCCCTCGTCAGAGGGGGCCTTACGAGAGGAAGGAGGACCCGCCATGTATTCACGCATCCGTTCCCTTGGCATCAAAGGAATAGGGGGCTACGAGGTGGAGCTGGAGGTGTCCATCTCCTCCGGCCTGCCCCGGCTTGACATGGTGGGCCTGCCCGACGCCGCCGTGAAGGAGGCCGCCGACCGGGTCCGGGCGGCGGTGAAGCACAACGGCTGGGACTTTCCCGTGAGCCGCATCACGGTGAACCTGGCCCCGGCGGACACGAAAAAAGCCGGCACGGTCTACGACCTGCCGGTGCTGTTGGGCATCCTCACCGCCTCGGGGCAGGTGAGACCGCCCCGGGCGGACGATATGTTTTTCGGCGAGCTGTCCCTGACGGGGCAGCTCCGGCCCGTTTCCGGGGCGCTGCCCATGGCCCTGGCCGCGGAGGCGGCGGGAGCAAAGCGGCTGTTCGTTCCAAAGGACAACGCCGCCGAGGCGGCCTTCGCCCAGGGGCTGGAGGTCTATCCCGTAGATAACGTGCGCCAGCTGGCCGCGTTTCTCGCCGGGGAGGGGACATTGGAGCCCGCCGCCCCCGGCGTCATCGACCCGGGCGCGTCCCCCGTGCCCGACTTTTTCGAGGTGAAGGGTCAGGAGAACGTGAAGCGGGCCCTGGAAGTGGCCGCCGCCGGCGGCCACAACGTGCTCATGGTGGGCCCGCCGGGTGCGGGCAAGAGCATGCTGGCCAAACGCCTGCCCGGCATATTGCCGGACATGAGCCGGGCGGAGGCCCTGCGCACCACGGCCATCTGGTCCGTGGCGGGGCTCACCACCGCGGCTGATCCCATCGTGGGCAGACGTCCTTTTAGGGCGCCCAACCAGACCGCCTCCCGCCAGGCCCTGGCCGGGGGCGCGGACCTGAAGCCCGGGGAGATGAGCCTGGCCCACAACGGGGTGCTCTTTCTGGACGAACTTCCCGAGTTCCACCGGGACGTGCTGGACCTTCTCCGCCAGCCCCTGGAGGACGGGGAGATCACCGTCTCCCGGGCCTCCGGGTCCGTCACCTACCCCAGCCGGTTCATGCTGGTGTGCGCCATGAACCCCTGCCGCTGCGGCTGGTACGGCCATCCCTCGGGCCGGTGCCGGTGCACGCCCAAGTCCGTGGCGGAGTACCGGGCCAAGATATCCGGGCCCCTGCTGGACCGCATCGACATCACCGTGGAGGTTCCCGCCATGGCCTTCGAGGAGCTGGAGGCCCGGCCCAATGGGGAGCCCTCCGCCGCCATCAAGGGGCGGGTGAACGCCGCCCGGGCGGCCCAGCGGGACCGCTTCGCCGGCTCGGAGACCGAGTCCAACGCCCGGATGAGCCCGGCGGAGATGGAGCGTTTCTGCGCCCTGGACGAGGCGGGGTCGGCGCTGATGAAAAACGCCTATGAGGCCCTGGGCCTCACGGGCCGGAGTTATGACCGCACACTGCGGGTAGCCCGGACCATCGCGGACCTGGACGGGAGCGAAAACATCCTGCCCAAGCACCTGGCCGAGGCCATCCAGTATAGAACATTCCAACTGAAATGAGAGCGTACCTATGACCGATATGATACTCCTGAAGGAGGGCGAGGTGGTCCTCAAAGGGCTCAACAAGCGCTCCTTCGAGCAAAAGCTGACCAGCAACCTGCGCCGGCGCATCAAGCGCTTCGGCCCCTTCACCGTGACGGCCAACCAGTCCGTCATCTACGTGGAGCCCCAAAGTGAGGACTGCGACGTGGACGGGGCCTTCGAGACGCTGCAGAAGGTGTTCGGCATCATGACCCTGACCCGTGCCGCCGCCTGCGAGAAGGACCCCGAGGCCATCGCGAAAAAGGCCGCCGCGTATCTCCGCGACGAGCTCACCGCCGCCAGGACCTTCAAGGTGGAGTCCCGCCGGGGGGACAAGGCGTTCCCCATGACCAGCGTGCAGCTGAGCCAGTACGTGGGCGGGACGCTGGACGACGCCTTTCCGAACCTCACCGCCGACATGCACGACCCGGAATTCACCGTCCACCTGGAGGTCCGGGACCGGGCCGCCTATATCCACGGCGCGCCGGTGCCCGGGGCGGGGGGCCTGCCCGTGGGCACGGCCGGGGCCGCCGTGAGCCTCCTCTCCGGCGGCATCGACAGCCCCGTGTCCACCTGGATGATGGCCAAGCGGGGCATGCGCATCCTGCCGGTGCACTTTTTCTCCTTCCCCTACACCTCGGAACTGGCCAAGCAGAAGGTGCTGGACCTGGCGAAAATACTGGTACCCTGGTGTGGGCGGATGACGGTGCAGGTGGTGCCCTTCACCCACATCCAGGAGGAGATACGCTCCAAGTGTCCCGAGGACTACTTCACCATCATCATGCGCCGCATGATGATGCGCATCGCCTCCGCCATCGCTGAAAAAGACCGGTGCGGCGCCATCATCACCGGAGAGAGCCTGGGCCAGGTGGCCAGCCAGACCATGGAGGCCATGGCCGCCACGGAGGACTGCGCGGGCGTGCCCGTACTGCGTCCCCTGGTGGGCATGGACAAGAAAGAGGTCATCGCCGTCGCCCGGCACATCGGCACCTTCGACACCTCCATCCTGCCCTATGAGGACTGCTGCACCGTGTTCACCCCCCGCCACCCCTGCACCCATCCCAAGCTCAAAAAGGTCCGGGAGGCGGAATCCGGCCTGGACGTGGAGCCCCTGGTGGCCGAGGCCCTGGCGGGCATCGAGTACGTGAAGATAGGGTATTGATATGGTCGAGAACTTTGACGCGAAGCTGAAGGAATACGCCCATCTGCTGGTGGAGATTGGCGTGAATGTGCAGGCCGGGCAGACGGTGCGCCTGCGGCCCGAGGTATCCTGCGCGCCCCTGGCCCGGATGTGCGTGGAGGCCTGTTATGACCGGGGCGCCCGGGAGGTGGTCCTGGAGTGGGACGACGACTTCGTTCTCCGGCAGAAATTTCTCCGGGCCGAGGAGGGCGTCTTTTCGGACTTCCCTGCCTATGAGAAAGCCCGGTATGACTGGTATCTGGACCGGGGCGCGGTGGACCTCTCCATCCTGGGTTCCGATCCGGAGCTTTTAAAGGGCGTTGACCCCGCCAGGATGCAGGCCTTCCGCCGGGCGGCCGGGAACGCGACCAAGGCGTATGGCGACGCCCTGGACGCAAACAAATTCCAGTGGTCCGTCGCAGCCCACCCCGTCCCCAGCTGGGCGAAGAAGGTCTTCCCGGACCTCCCGGAGGCCGAGGCCATGGACGCCCTGTGGGACGCCATCTTTTCGGTGTGCCGCATTACTGGCGACGGTAAGGCTGTGGAGCGCTGGCGGGAGCACATCGAGACCACTGCCCGCCGATGCGGAATACTGAACGGCTATAACTTCAAGAGCTTGCATTATGTAAACTCTCTGGGTACGGACCTGACGGTGCAGCTGCCGGAGGACCACGTTTGGATCGGTGGCAGCGAAAAAACGCCTGCCGGCGTGGAGTTCGTGCCCAACATGCCCACGGAGGAGATATTCACCGCCCCCAAGTGGGACGGTGTGGACGGCCGGGTCTACGGGGCCATGCCCATGTCCCTGGACGGGAACCTGGTGAAGGATTTCTACCTGGATCTCAAGGACGGCCGCATTGTGGACGTGCACGCGGAGCAGGGCGAGGACGTCCTGCGCCATTCCATCGACGTGGACGAGGGCTCCCGCTATCTGGGCGAGGCGGCCCTGGTGCCCTTTGACAGTCCCATCCGGAACAAGGGCATCCTCTTTTACGAGACCCTCTTCGACGAGAACGCCTCCTGCCACTTTGCCTTTGGTTCGGCCTATCCCACCTGCGTGAAGGGCGGGGCGGACATGGACGAGACGCAACAGAAGGCGGCGGGCCTCAACCAGTCCATCAACCACGTGGACTTCATGGTGGGCACGGCGGACCTGTCCATCGTGGGCACGACCCACGACGGGAAGGAGGTACCCGTGTTCGTGGACGGCAACTTTGCGTTCTGATCTCTCCCCCAGTCAGCGCAAGCGCTGACAGCCCCCTCGTCAGAGGGGGCCGGATAATGGGGTGTGGAGAGAATAAGCCTCCCTCTGACGAGGGAGGTGGCTCGGCCGGTAGGCCGAGACGGAGGGAGAGAAAATTATGAACTGTGAGATATTGGCCGTGGGGACGGAGCTGTTGCTGGGCAACACGGTGAACACCAACGCGGCGGACCTGTCCGGGCTGCTGTCGGGCCTGGGCATCAACGTGTTCTGGCACACGGTGGTGGGGGACAACCCCAAGCGCCTGGCCGAGGCGGTGGCCATCGCCCGGAGCCGGGCGGACCTCATCATCACCACCGGCGGCCTGGGACCCACCTACGATGACCTGACCAAGAACGTGCTGGCGGAGAGCTTCGGCCGGAAGCTGGAGCTGCATCCCGAGGAGGCGGCCTTTTTAAAGGAGTGGTTCGCCCGCAACGCCACCAGCAAGTATACCGACAACAACCTTCAGCAGGCGTATCTGCCCGAGAGGTGCACGGTGTTCCACAACGACTGGGGCACCGCCCCGGGCTGTGCCTTTGAGGAAGGCGGGGTCCACGTGATCATGCTCCCCGGCCCGCCCCGGGAGTGCCTCCCCATGTTCAAGGCCTGCGCCGTGCCCTATCTCAAAAAGCTCTCCGGAGACGTGATATTCTCCCGGCAGATCATGGTGTTCGGCATGGGCGAGAGTGCCATCGAGAGCCTGTTCCGGACGGAGATGGAGCACATGGCCAACCCCACGCTCGCCACCTATGCCAAGTTCGGCGAGGTTATGCTCCGGGTCACCGCCAAGGCTCCCACGGAGGCGGAAGCGGAGGCCATGTGTGAGCCCGTGGTGGAGAAGGTCCGCGCGGTGCTGGGGGACAAGGCCTACGCCGTGGATATCCCCAACATGGAGACGCTGGGCCTGCGGCTTCTAAAAGAACAGGGCAGGACCTTCTCCGCGGCGGAGAGCCTCACCGGCGGGCTCATCGGGGAGCGGTTCACTGCCCTTTCCGGCGCCTCGGCGGTATACAAGGGCGGCGCGGTCACCTACTGCGACGAGGTGAAGGCCGCCATGCTGGGCATCGACCCGGCGCTGATAGCGCAAAACGGCGCGGTCAGCTTCGCCACCGCCGCCGCCATGGCCAAGGGCGTGCGCCTCGCCGCCCGCACGGACATCGGCCTCTCCGCCACGGGCCTCGCCGGTCCCGACGGGGACGGGGTCCATCCCGTGGGCACTGTGTTCGTGGGCCTGGCAGATGGAGAGAACGTCTGGGTCCGGGAGCTCCATCTGGGCACCGGCCGGGCGCGGGTGCGCCAGCTGGCCGCGAACCACGCCTTCGATATGCTCCGGCGGTACCTGCAAGGTCTTGACGTGGTGCCGGAGCAATACGTCCCCGCCGGAAAATGACTGCCAAAGGAGGAAAACGCCATGCGCCTTTCTCTCATCATACCGTGCTATAACGAGCAGGAGGTCCTGCCCCTGTTCCACCGGAAGGCCACCCAGGTGCTGGAGAAAATGGGCTGCGAGTATGAGCTCATTTTTGTGGACGACGGGTCCAAGGACGGCACTCTGGCCCTCATGAAGGACCTGGCGGCTAAGGACGAGCATGTGAAGTACCTGGCCCTTTCCCGGAACTTCGGCAAGGAGTCGGCCATGTACGCGGGTCTCGTAAACGCCAAAGGGGACTATGTGGCCGTGATGGACGCGGACCTGCAGGACCCGCCCGAGCTGCTGCCGAAGATGGTGGAAAAGCTCCAGTCGGGGGAGTACGACTGCGTGGCGGCCCGGCGGGTCAGCCGGTCGGGGGAGCCCAAAATACGCAGCTTCTTCGCCAGGACCTTCTATAAGATGGTGAACCTCATCTCCGAGGCGGAGATCATGGACGGGGCCCGGGATTTCCGTCTCATGAGGCGGGATATGGTCCAAGCCGTGGTGGCCATGGGGGAGTATAACCGCTTCTCCAAGGGCATCTTCAGCTGGGTAGGCTTCCGCACCGGCTGGGTGGAGTACCCGAACGTGGAGCGGGCCGCGGGGACCACGAAATGGAGCTTCTGGGGCCTGGTGAAATACGCTATGGACGGCGTGGTCAGCTTCTCCCAGGCGCCCTTGAGCGCCATCGCCTGGTTCGGCCTCATTATGACGGCGGTGGCCGCGGTGATGCTGGTGTTTGTGGTGGTGCGAAAGCTCATCTTCGGCGACCCGGTGGCCGGCTGGGCCTCCACCATGAGCGTCATCATCTTCATCGGCGGGCTGCAGCTGTTCTGCCTGGGCATCATTGCCCAGTACCTGGCCAAGACCTACATGGAGTCCAAGCGCAGGCCCCACTACATCGTCTCCGAGACCAACGACCCGGACGCGGAGAAAATACGCTAAAGGATATAATAGCGGTCGCGCTCCCGGCTGACGCCGGAACCGCGCGACATGGTAAAACAAAACTGCCGCACATCTCGTGCGGCAGTTTTATTGTAGACCGAAAACCACGGGCTATGCCCGTGGTTCAAAAAAGGCTATGCCTATAAGTAGAAAAGATAAACCTCCAA
>CANPVS010000046.1 GCA_947581795.1 uncultured Oscillospiraceae bacterium | reverse complement strand
ACCCGAGGGCTTGACCTATGCGATATGCAGACTCACAGCCTTCTCCCTTCTCCACCTCCATTGTTCAGTCTTCAGGGTACACACGCCCTGAACCAAGTTGGTGGCTATTACAGCGGGGGTCCACCCGTTCCCATTCCGAACACGGTAGTTAAGCCCGACTGTGCCGAAGATACTCGTCTGGAGACGGACTGGAAAAATAGGTCGCTGCCAACATCGGAACCCGGAGCCGTATGGCTTCGGGTTCTTTCTTTATATCTAAAAGTATGCTACAATACCCTGCGTGACAGAGTTGGATGATATACGGAGAGCATGCGATGAAAACAGCGGAAAAAACGAGCCTGTCCCGGGCCCTGGGGACCCTGCGGTGGAAAAACTTCCTGTTTCTGTTTGTAGCCGGGTGCGTGAACGCCTTCGGCGTGACTATATTCCTGGCGCCAGTGAAGCTCTATGACAGCGGTATCTCCGGCACATCCATATTGCTGGCCCAGGTGACGCCGGAGAACATGGCGCTCTCCCTGTTCCTGCTCCTTTTGAACTTTCCCCTGTTCCTCCTGGGGGCGAAAAAGCAGGGCTTCGCCTTCACAGTCTACTCCCTGTTCGCGGTGACGGTGTACTCCGCCGCCTCCTGGCTCATCACGGACGTGCTGCCCATCGACGTGAGCATGGCCTCGCCCCTGGCGGGGAAGGACCTGTTGCTGTGCGCGCTGTTCGGCGGCATCATCTCCGGCGTGGGCAGCGGCCTCACCATCCGCTATGGAGGCGCCATCGACGGCGTGGATGTGATGGCGGTGATCTTCGCGAAGGGGCTCAACATCACCGTGGGCACCTTCGTGATGATATATAACGTACTGTTGTACATTGTGTGCGGCTGCGTCATCCACAGCTGGATCCTGCCCCTCTACTCCATCGTCACCTACATGGCCGGGCTGAAGACCGTGGACTTCATCGTGGAGGGCTTCGACCGGTCCAAGGAGGTCATCATCGTCACGGACAAGCCCCAGGCCATCAGCGACGCCCTCATCGATGCCTTCGGCTGCGGCACCACGAAGATCGCCGCCGTGGGCGGCTACTCCAACGCGGCCAAGACCATCGTCTATTTCGTAGTGAACCGGTTCCAGATCTCCCGTATGCGCACCATCGTCCACCAGATCGATCCGGCGGCGTTCATGACCATCAGCGAGGTGGCGGACGTGTTCAAGAGCAACAACAGGTGAGGCCAGCATAAAGCGAAAATTGGAGGGACAGAAAGTGCGTGGCGATTATCCCGCGATCATTGGACGTCATGTTCACGGTAAGATCGACAGACCCATCGGCAGCCATCACCCGCGTCATGCAGAGATGATCTATCCGATCAATTATGGATATGTAGAGGGGATTCTTGCGGAAGATGGCGCTGAACAGGATATTTACCTGCTGGGTGTCGATGTTCCGGTGAACGAATTTGAAGGCCGTGTTATTGCTGTTTATCGCAGATATGATGATGTTGAGGATAAATGGATCGTCTCGGCAGACGGAGAAGATTATCCAGATGAAGTTATCCTGAAGCAGATAGCCTTTCAGGAACAATATTTTCATGGAGAGCTGCTTCGATAAATTTCCATTAGCCAGGAGTAAAATCATGGGAACTTTTGACGAGATATGGGATATCGTGCGGCAAATACCGCCGGGGAAGGTGGCCTCCTACGGACAGATCGCCCGAATGACGGGCCGGCCCCGGGGAGCACGGCTGGTGGGCTACGCCATGGCCGCCTGCCCGGAGAATAAGGACGTGCCCTGCCACCGGGTGGTGGACCGCCTCGGCGGCACAAAAAAGGCCTTTGACGACTATATGCCTGACGGCCAGCGGTTCCTGCTGGAGGCGGAGGACGTGATCTTCCGCCAGGACGGTACGGTGGATATGGACCGGTGCCAATGGCGGCCGGAACTTTGACGGAAGGGAGACGGCGATGATCATGGACACAGGAGCGGTGCGGGCGGTGGAGGTCCGGGAGGACCGGCGGGAGACGCTTTTCAATCTGATGCAGAAATACCTCTACGAGATGACCCGCTATTACCCCATCGCCATGGGAGAGGACGGCAATTATATCTATAAATATCTGCCGCTTTATTTCCGGGAGGCATCCCGCCGGGCGTATTTTTTCTACGCGAGGGAGACGCTGGTGGGGTTCGCGCTCATAAACGACTACTCTTTTACAGGGGAGCCCACGGACAACTCCATCGCGGAATTCACCATCTTTCCCGGCTACCGGGGACGGGGATACGCCGGGGCGGCCGTGGAGGCGCTGCGGGCCCTGCGGCCGGGGTCCTGGCAGCTGAAGTATTCCCCGGAAAACGAGGCGGGGGCGCGGCTGTGGCAGAAGGTCAAAAAGCGCTATAACGGCGTGGAGCAGGCGCTTTCGGATGGCCATGTCGCCATCAGCTTTTTCTGAAAGAGGACTGACCATGTATCTCACAGGCGGGGACTGGACGGCGGTGGAAGAGGTGGCCAAGGGCTGGTCCAGTGATCAAAAATACCTGGTCACCACGAGAGAGGGAAACCGGCTGCTCCTGCGGGTATCCGGCGGCGAGCAGTACGAGGCAAAGAAAAAAGAATACAAGATCATCCAAAAATTCGCGGCCCTGGGCTTTCCCATGTCCGCGCCGGTGGGGTTCAGCCTCAGCGATGACGGAAAGAGTGTATACATGCTCCTCACCTGGGTGGAGGGCCGGGACCTGGAGGAGGTCCTGCCAAATCTGCCGGAGGAGGAGCAGTACCGGCTGGGCCGGGAAGCGGGCCGCATTTTGCGCCTGATCCATTCCATCCCGGTGGAGGCCGCCGACATACCGGCGGAGACGAAGAAGGCGAAAAAGCTGGCCCAGCTGGCCCGGTATGAATCGTCCCGGCTCCGGCAGGAGGGGGACGAGGCCGCGATCCGGTATGTGCGGGAGAACATCGACCAAATATGGCGGCAGCCGCCCGCCTATCTGCACGGGGACTACCACCCGGGCAACCTCATCTACCAGGACGACGGCTCCATCGGTGTGATCGACTTCAACCGCTGGGAGGTGGGGGACCCCTGGGAGGAGTTCTACAAGCTGGAGAGCTTCGGGGTCGAGTGCAGCGTCCCCTACTGCGTGGGGCAGATCGATGCCTATTTCGACGGCTCGGCGCCGGAGGCTTTCTGGCGGGCCCTGGCCGTCTACGCGGCCCACGCGGCGGTGCATTCCATCCAGTGGGCGGAGAAGTTCGGGCCGGCGGAGGTGGACGCCATGGCGGCGCGGTACCGCCGGGCGATGGAAAGCTACGACGGCTTCCGCACGACCATCCCCAAATGGTACACGGACAAGTGGAGGCGGGGAGGCGGACCCTCGGCCTACGGTTTTGGAGACCGTCGGCCATCTGACTTGGACTGGCAGGAGGGATGAGCATGTGCCTCATATGCGACCGCATTGAGATGATAAAGCGGGGCGAGAACCCCTGGTTTGTCCGGGAGCTGGAGACAGGCTACGTGGTGCTGGGCGACCACCAGCGGTTTTACGGCTACACGCTGTTTCTCTATAAGCACCATGGAGATAAAACGGAGCTGTTCCATCTTGCCCCGGCGGAACGGGCCAGATTCCTGGAGGAGATGACCCTGGTGGCCCAGGCGGTCGCCCAGGCGTTTCAGGCGGAGAAGATGAACTACGAGCTGCTGGGCATGGGGGACGCCCACCTGCATTGGCACCTGTTCCCCCGGCGGGCCGGGGACATCGAACAGTACGGCAACGGCGGCAGAGGCCCGGTGTGGTGGTACCCCAGGGAGAAGATGTACTCTGACGAGCACCGGCCCTCGGTCGGGGAGATGGCGGATATGAGGGAAAAACTGCGGACAGAGCTGGACCGGGTGTTCGGCCCGGCAGGGAAGATCTAGGCTCGCTTCCTTAGTAGAAACGCGGCGCAGCCGCACATTATTGAATGGCTCCCTTGTGCAAAGGGAGCTGTCGCCGCCGAAGGCGGTGACTGAGGGATTGTTACCAGTCTGGAGGTTATCTGACACTGGTAACAGCCCCTCCGAGTCGTCGGAATTCGCAAGCTAGGCCTCCCTTTGCCGTGAAGCGGCAAAGCTCGAATGGCTCGTGATTCCTCCTCTCCCCAAAAGGCAAGCGTGCCTTTTGGGGACCCCAGAAAGCGGCGCCCACCTCCCCTTGCACAGGGGAGGCGTTCAAAGAGGTATTTTAAATATCTCTCCCTCAGTCAGCGCCGCAGGCGCTGACAGCCCCCTCGTCAGAGGGGGCCATGGAAAAAGGACCCCTGATCTATGGGCGGGCAAGAGAGCGAAATGACGGGATAGGAGGCAGCGCCATGAGCGTGTTGTTTAGAGCCTTTGACAGGACGATGGCAGAAGAGATCCTGCCGGAGATGTTCGATATCCTGTATGCCAATATGAGCCGTATCGCTCCGACGGGCGGCAGCTATGAGGATGACAGACGCATGTGGATGTCCTATATGACCTCCACCGGCGAGGAACAAAAAGTCATATTGATGTATGACGGCGCGGTGCTCGCAGGATATTTTCAGTACCGCATAGACGGTGACACGCTGTTGGTCGAGGAGATCGAGATCGCACCGGACCATCAGCGCACGCTGCTGTTTTATTATTTTTTCCGATACGCGCTCAGGCACATACCATCGCATGTGATTCATGTGGAAGCGTACATCGACAAGGCCAACATGGGTTCGCAAAGGATCGCGGAGAAACTGGGGATGAAGATCATCGGTGAAAATCCGAGCGGAAGGAGCTGGCGCTGCCGGGGCGAGGCCGGGAGCTTCCGGGCGCTGGTCCCCGGCCGCTCCGCCAAGGAGAGATCGGACACGACGGGGGTGAACAAATCATGACGATTAGAAAAGCGACGGACGAAGATATCGGGACCCTGGCGGCGCTGGCCGCCAAGCTGTGGCCCGGCCATGAGACGGAGGCCCTGACGGACGAATTTGCCGGTCTTGTGAACAGCGGGGACGCTGCGTGCTTTCTCGCCTGGGAAGGTGACCGGGCCGTGGGCTTTGCCCAGTGCCAGCTCCGGCACGACTACGTGGAAGGAACGAGCACCAGTCCCGTGGGCTACTTGGAGGGCGTTTTTGTGGAAGAGGCCTTTCGCCGGAAAGGCTGTGGCCGGCGGCTTCTGGCCGCCTGCGAGGCCTGGGCGAAGGAGCGGGGCTGCGGGGAGTTCGCCAGCGACTGCGAGATGGAAAACGCCGGGAGCCTGCGCTTCCATCTGCGCGCGGGCTTTACGGAGGCAAACCGGATCATCTGTTTCAGAAAGGACCTGTGATGAGCAAGCAAAAGATCGAAAAAACCAACGTGATGCGGCTGCTGGAGCAAAAGAAGGCAGCCTATACGCCCCACTATTACGGGGACACGGACGCCGTCTCCGGCGCGGACGTGGCAGCAGTACTGGACCAGGACCCGGACCGGGTGTTCAAGACCCTTGTCACCGTGGCCGCCAGCGGGGAGCACTACGTGTTCCTGGTGCCGGTGGAGCGGGAGCTGGAGCTGAAAAAAGCCGCCAAGGCGGTGGGGGAGAAGAGCGTCGCCATGATAAAGTCCAAGGAGCTGCTGCCGCTGACCGGCTACATCCACGGGGGCTGCTCCCCCATCGGGATGAAAAAGCCCTTCCGCACCGTGATCGACGAGAGCGCCGCGGGGTTCGACGCCATCCTCTTCAGCGCCGGAAAGATCGGCTATCAGGTGGAGACGAGCCTCACGGAGCTCGCCAAGGTCATCTCCTTTGAGTTGGCAGACATAAGCGAATGACGGGGAAAGACAATGAGAAAGTACGACTTTGCGATTTTCGACCTGGACGGGACCATCCTCTATACCCTGGAGGACCTGAAAAACAGCCTGAACCACGCGCTGAGAAGCCACGGCTACCCGGAGCGGACGCTGGAGGAGGTGCGCCGGTTCGTGGGCAACGGCGTGCGCAAGCTGGTAGAGCGGGGCGCCCCGGCGGGGACGGACAGCGCCGAGCTGGACCGGCTCTACGAGACCTTCCACGAGCACTACAGGGCCCATGACCTGGATAACACCCGGCCCTATGAGGGCGTCCCGGAGCTGATGGCCCGGCTCAAAGCCACCGAGGTGCGCCTCGCGGTGGTGTCCAACAAGGTGGACTACGGGGTGAAGGCCCTGTGCGCCCGGTTCTACCCCGGCCTGTTCGACGTTGCCGTCGGCGAGACCCCGGAGGTGGCGAAAAAGCCCGCCCCGGACATGGTGTTCAAGGCCATGGCGGCCCTGGGCGCGGACCCGGCCCGGGCGGTGTACATCGGCGACTCGGAGGTGGACATCCAGACCGCCCGGAACGCGGGCCTGGACGAGATCATCGTCACCTGGGGCTTCCGCTCCCATGAGGAGCTGGCGCCCTACGGCCCCAAAGCCACGGCGGCGGACCCGGAGGCGCTCTATAAGGCTATCGTGGGCTGAAGCAGCTTCCAGAAAATTTAATGTTCAGAACGCGGAAAACAGTTGCACAAAAGACTTTTTATGCTATAATACCGTCCATGGTGGAAAGACAGAAGGGGGTGAGCCGGTGAGCCTGGAGGCACGGAAAAAGCGGATATTCGACATCATCTCCGTGGGCAACCGGGACGACTGGCCCAGCCGGGCTTTCGACATCGCCCTCATCGCCATGATATTGGCGAACCTTTTCATCGCGGTGTTCTCCACCTTCCAGAGCTCCGCGCCCTATCACGACCTCATGGGCAAGGTGGAGCTGGTGACGGTGATCGCCTTCACCATTGAGTACGCCCTGCGGGTGTGGACGGCGGAATATCTCTATCCCGCCCTGCCGCCCTGGCAGGCCACGGTCCGGTACATGGTCTCCTTCAACGGGGTCGTGGACCTTCTGAGCTTTTTGCTCTATTATCTGCCCTTCTTCTTCCCCACGGGGGTGGTGGCCTTCCGGCTGTTCCGGGTGGTGCGCATCTTTAGGCTGTTCCGGGTGAACGCCTACTATGACGCCCTGAACGTGATCGCGGACGTGCTCCGCAGCAAGAAGAACCAGCTTCTCTCCTCCATCTTCATCATCCTGGTGCTGATGACGGCCTCCAGCCTTTGCATGTACTCTCTGGAGCACGAGGCCCAGCCGGAGGTGTTCCAAAACGCCTTCTCCGGCCTGTGGTGGTCGGTGTCCACCCTTTTGACCGTTGGCTACGGCGACATCTACCCCGTCACCACGGCGGGGCGCATCTTCGGCACCATATTGACCTTCCTGGGCGTGGGCATGGTGGCCATCCCCACCGGTATCCTCTCCGCCGGCTTCGTGGAGCAGTACGCGAGGCTCAAAAACTTCAACGACTACGCCCAGGCGGACATCCGCTTCGTCCGGCTGGATGTGGGGCCCGGCCACCCCTGGGCCGGGAAGGCGGTCCGTGACCTGCCCCTGCCGCCGGGGCTCATCCTGGCGGTGATCCAGCGGGGGAGCGAGGCCGTGGTGCCCCGGGGCGAGACCGTCTTGGCCGAGGGGGACAAGGTAGTCCTGGGGGCCGAGGGCTATCAGGACGAGACCGGCGTCACCCTTCGGGAGATCACCCTGCGCCCCACCCACCCATGGGCGGGACGGCCCATCCGGGACCTGGACATCTCCCGGCAGACGTTGATCGTCATGGTCCGGCGGGGGGAGAAGGTGCTGGTCCCCAACGGGGACCTGGTGCTGGAGCCGGAGGATGAGGTGCTTTTGTATTCCAGAAAGAACATCCGGGACGCCCAGAGCACGAGATTCTAAGTGAGATCATCTATGGAAACTTCCACGAAAAAACATTCTGGCCTGCGGCGGTGCTTCGACCGCCTGGCGGAACTCTATGACCGGCAGCCCGTCCTGTTCCCGGCGGCGCTGGCGGTGCTGCTGACGCTGGTATTGGAGATGCTGGGCCGCCACTCCCCCTGGAAGGGGCTGGCGTTCCTCTTCACCCACCCGGTGAATTTCCTGGTGAACGCCCTCATCATCCTGACCACCCTGGCGGTATGCCGGCTGTTCAAGCGGCGGAACTACTTCCTCACCCTGGTGACCAGCATATGGCTGCTTCTGGGCGTGGCCAACGCGGTGGTGCTGTGCTTCCGGTCCACGCCCCTGGGGGCGGTGGACATCGCCATATTGCCCTCCGCCGTGTCCATCATCGACGTGTACATAGACACCTGGCTCATCGTGGCGCTGTGCGTGCTGCTGGCGGTGGGGCTGGGTGCGCTGGTGTGGGCCTTTTTCCGGGCGAAGAAGTTCACGCCGGGGTATAAGCGGACCACGGCTTTCGTGCTGCTGTGCGCGGCGCTGACGGCCCTGGGCTATGGGCTCACCATCTGGGGCAATAAGGCCGAGCGGGCGGAGGTCTACGCCAACATCGTGGACGCCTACGATAGGTACGGGTTCGTGTACTGCTTCGGCACCGGCGCGGTGGACCGGGGCATCGACGAGCCGGACCTCTATTCCAAACAGGCGGTGCGGGGCATGCTCCGCCGGCTGGACTGGGCCGACGAGCCGGAGGTGAAGCCGGACATCGTCATGGTGCAGCTGGAGTCCTTCTTTGACGTGGCCCACCTGGGGGACGTGTCCTATGAGGAGGACCCCATCCCCACCTTCCATAAGCTCAAGGAGGAGTGCGCCTCCGGATACCTCACCGTCCCCTCCGTGGGGGCCGGCACCGCCAACACCGAGTTCGAGGTGTTATCCGGCATGAGCCTGGACTTCTTCGGCATGGGGGAGTACCCCTATATGACCATCCTCCAGGAGGAGGCCTGTGAGACCATCGCCACGGACCTGAAGGACCAGGGCTATGTGGCCCATGCGGTCCACAACAACACCGGCACCTTCTATGTGCGCAACAAGGTCTTTGCCCAGCTGGGCTTCGACACCTACACCTCCATCGAGTTCATGAACGATATCGAGTATAATCCCATCGGCTGGGCCAAGGACAAGGTCCTCACCGGGGAGATCGTGAAGGCGCTGGATAGCTCCGACGACCCCCAGTTCGTCTTCGCCATCACTGTCCAGGGCCACGGCAAGTACCAGCGAGGCGTGGACAGCGAGGAAACCGAGAGCCTGAACGTCCAGTGGGCGGACGACCAGGAGGACGCGGACGCCTTCGCCTATTATCTGAGCCAGCTCAAAGAGACGGACGCCTTTATCGCGGACTTGGTGCAGGCCCTGGAGGAGCGGGACCGGCCGGCGGTGCTGGTGCTCTACGGGGACCATCTGCCCAACTTCGACATCGGCTCCGAGCAGCTGGAAAACGGCGACGTCTTCCAGACGGAGTACGTCATTTGGAGCGATCTGGACCTGGGGCTCAAGGACCGGAACCTGAGCGCCTACCAGCTCTCCGCCAGGGTGCTGAAGGCCTTGGACATGGACGGCGGCGTGATAAGCCGCTACCACCAGAAGATGCAGGGCCGCCACGGCTACCAGGACGGCCTGCGCCTGCTGGAGTACGACGTGCTCTACGGGGAGCACTACTGCTACGACGGGACCAACCCCTACACCGCGTCGGACCTGCGGATGGGTCTGGACCCCATCGTGATAGACGGGGCGGACGTCCGCGAGAACGCGGACGGGACCCTGACATTGACCGTTACCGGCGAGAACTTCACCGACTGGAGCCGCATCACGTTGGATGACGACGAGGTGGACACGGTGCGAAACGCCGACGGGTCCCTGTCGGCAGAGCTGGATGAGGCCCCGGAGAGCGGGACCGTGATCACGGTCCGCCAGCGGGCCGCCAACAAGTCCACCAGCCTGGCCGAGAGCGAGCCATATATCTGGCCGTAAAAAGCATAGAATGAGCCCCCTGCCGACGGTGAACTGCCCCAGGGAAAGTGGACAGGGAAAAGAAGAGGACCCTGCGTAGGAAATAAGATTTAAGCGGAGTGGCGC
>CANPVS010000045.1 GCA_947581795.1 uncultured Oscillospiraceae bacterium | reverse complement strand
TCCGCCGGGCAGAAGAAAAAGGTGCTCATCGCCCGCAGCCTCTGCCAGCAGGCCCATCTGTACGTGTGGGACGAGCCCATGAACTATATCGATGTGCTCAGCCGCATGCAGATCGAGCAGCTCCTCCTGCGGGCCCGGCCCACGCTGCTGTTCGTGGAGCACGACCGGGCCTTCTGCGAGAGGATCGCCACCAAAACGGTGGAACTGTAATGGATGTCGGGAGAGCATACCGCTCTCCCGACACCTGATTTCTGCCTATTATTGAAGGAACCGGCGGCAGGGGAGGAGGGCCAGGGCGCTGAAAAGACACACCGCCCCGCACAGGAGGAACGCCCCGTCCAGGGAGGCATCCGCCGCCTGGCCGATGACGAGGCTTCCGAACGCGGCCACGGCCTCGTCCAGCACCGCGTAGACGCTCAGCTGTGTGGCCCGGTCGGCACCAGTCACCTGCCGGTTCCACACCTGGCTCATCATGGGGGCGACCAGCTCGTAGCCGGCCTCCATCAGGAGGATGCACCCCACGCTCAATGCCGCCGAGCAGGTCAGCGTCAGGGTGATACAGGCCAGGCCCGTCACCGCCGGCGCGCCCAGGGCGGAGCGTGTCCGGCCCATCCTGTCGGTAAACCGCTGGGAGAAGGCCCCGGCCATGGATACCACCGACACGGCGATGTACACCCAGCCCATGGCCCGGTTTCCCATGCCGCAGCGGAGGTACTGGTTCTGGCTCAGCCAGGTGCACACCGTGCTCAGCACTACCCCGTACAGGGCCCAGCACAGCACCAGCAGCAAAAACCGCCCCTGGCGCAATGTGCCGCCCAGCAGCCGGAGAAACGACCGCGCTGGTTCCCGGCGCGCCTTTTCCGGGGGCCGGACCTCCGTGAGGAACAGGGTGAGCGCCGCCGCCAGGGCGTAGGCGATGAAAGTGGCCAGGGCTGCCAGGGCGTAGTCATCTGCCATCCAGAGGGCGAAAGCCCCGGAACTTACAAGCAGCCCCGCCGTGCTCCAGGCGCCCCACCGGCCGAAGACCTTCTGGCTGTCCCCGTCGCCGCAGGAAAGATACAATATGCTCTCGTCCACCCCGGACAGGGCGGCAATGGCGGCGCTGATGAGCAGCCGCTCCCAGAAGAAATCCCAAAAGCCCCCCGCCCGCCAGAAGACGAACTTCGACAGGGCGAAGAGGGCGCACCCGGCCGCCATGGTCTTTTTGTAGCCGATGCGGTCGGCGATGACGCCCCAGGGCAGCTCCATGGCCAGCTGAATGATAAAGGAGATGCCCTCCAGAAGGGTGATCTGCCCCAGAGTCATGCCCCGGGCCTGCCGGTACAGGGAGGCCACGGCGGCGTAAAACACCATGCCCTGCAAAAAGGCCACGGCGTAGAGGATATGGATATTGCGTTTATTTTTCATGGCGTTTTGACCTCGTAAAAAACAGAATGATAAGGATAAATGGGCGCAAAAAGCCCACGGAAGAATGGCAAGCCGCAGCTTGCCTCTTATCCGTGGGTCATTCTGTTTTCTACGCCAGCAATGCCATGATCAGATTACCTCGCGGGGATATTATAGACCGGCGGGTCGGGGCTGTCAACCCAGCCGCTGGCTCTTCAGGACCCGGATGTCCTGGCCGATGAAGTGCAGGTCCCGGTAGTCTCCCAGAAGACGGGAGGCGATCTGGGGCGTATAGCGCCGGGCGATCTGCTCCCGGGGCAGGTTGGTGGTGATGACGGTCTTCTTCTGGGCCGTCAGACGGGCGTTGATGAGGGTGTAGAGGGCGCTCACGGAGGCGGAGGACACCTGCTCCGTGCCCAGGTCGTCCAGAATGAGCAGGTCGCATTCCTCCATGCGGCGTACCTTGTCGGCGGCCTCGTCGTCCCGGTCGAAGCGGGCATCGTGGTAGGCGTCCATAGCCGCCTGGGCGGTCTCGTACACCACGGAGAAACCCTGGCGGGCCACCTCCCGGGCAACGCAGGCGGCCAGGAAGGTCTTGCCCAGGCCGGTGCCGCCCCGGAACAGCAGATTATTGGAGCTCCTCTGGCGGAAGTTGAAAGCGTAATCCCGGCAGATATCGTATATGGTCTGCATCTGGACCCGGGGGCTGGGCTGGCCGGGGGTGGAGGCCTCCTCGTACCAGCGCAGGTCGAAGGTGTCGAAGCTCTCGTCCCCCAGCTTCAGCAGGGCGGACAGGTCCCGGGTCTGGGCCCGGTCGTAGAGCGTTTGCAGGCAGGAGCACATCCGGCCCTGCACGTAGCCCGTGTCCCGGCAGAGGGGGCAGTCCCAGGCCCCGTCCAGCCAGTCCGCTGGCCAGCCGCTCGCCGTGAGCAGCTCCGCCCGGCGGGCCTGGAGGGCCAGGCTCTTTTGGCGCAGCTCGTCCAGGGAGACGCCGCCCCCCAGAGCGGCCGCCGCGGCCCTGGGCACCAGGGCGGCGATGTCCGCGTCCAGCTGACGCAGCTCCGGGATGCGGGCGTAGGCCTCCTGATGGCGGCGCCGGTCCTCCCGGATGGCCTCCCGGCGGATATTCTCCTTTTCCTCTCTGGCCTGCGCCAGCAGCTTTCCGTCCATCCGCTCTTACCTCAGCCGTTTTTGATGAGCTCGTGCAGCTTTTGCAGCCGCCGGAGCTCCTGCTCGTCCACCTCCACGGTGGAGGGCTCCCAGTTGCCGCGGGAGGGCCTGCGGTCCCCCTGCTCTATCTCCGGCAGGGTGTGCAGCCCCTTGCTGTGCCAGGACCTGACGATGGAGTCCATGTATTTCCACTTCAAAGCCCCTGTGTTGGTGACGGTCCTGTCCGCCGCCAGGGCCAGCGCCTCCGGGCCAAAGCCCATGTCTATCCAGGAGGCGATGTATTTCTTCTCCGTGGGGGACAGCTCCCGGTCACGGATGCCGACGGCCCGCTGGACCTCGGCGGCCAGGCTCCGGCGGCGCTCCTGCTCCCTGATCCAGCTCTCCGCCTGGTCCAGTGTCATGAGCTCCCGGTCGAACCAGGCGTAGGCCTCCTTCTCGATGACGGCGAAGCCCAGGTGCCGGGTGGCGCCGTAGCGCCGGTCGTGCTCCTGCTTGCAGTAGTGGATGAGCTGCATGATCACGGCCGGGGGAAGGCCCAGGCCGTCGTATATGCCGAAGAGTTTTTTCAGGTCCGTGGAGGACAGTACCCGCCCCAGGACGTTCTGGGCCTCCGTCACCACGGCCTGGAAATCCGGGTCCGACTGGCTCCGCCGGACCACGTCCGCCGCCTGGTACTCGGGGGGCTCCCGGTCCGGCAGGGGGCGGGATCTCTCCTCGCTCCCGGCCAGAAGGCCCATGCCCTCCAGCTTCATGGCCAGGCCCCGAACGGCCTGCACGGACAGACGCAGCTCCCGGGCGGCCAGGGCGGCGTCCAGCGCCCCGCCGTTTTTGAGGATCTGCAGGTAGAGCCGCGCGCAGTCCCCGTCGGCGCACTCCAGCAGCCGGTCCACGTGCCGGCTGGGCAGCGCCAGCATACCGGGGCTGTTCAGTTTGAGCTTGGCGTCGTCCATAGAAGCGTCCTGTCTCTTTGGTGGTGTGTGTCGGCCCATAATAGCCGCATTCGCGGCTATTATATCAGAACTCGCGGCCTGTGACAAGTTTTGCTTAAAAGAGCTGCCTGTGATATACTGACAAAAAATGGAGGATATGTCTATGAAGGGAAATGTCGATCTGCATATCCACACCACGGCCTCGGACGGGACCGATACGCCCCGGGAGGCGGCGGCCCTGGCCCACAGTCTGGGCCTCGCCGCCATCGCCGTCACCGACCACGACACGGCGGCCGGGGTCCCGGAGGCCATGGCCGCGGGGGCGGCCCTGGGGGTGGAGGTGGTACCCGGCATCGAGATGAGCGCGGAGTATAAGGGCGGGAGCGTCCACATCCTGGGCCTTTTCATCGACCCGGCGGGGGAGAGCGTCCGGTCCGCCATGGACTTTGCCGTTCAGGCCCGGGCCCGGCGGAATGAGAGGATTGTGGCCGCCATGGCGGCGGACGGCTTTGATATCTCCCTGGAGGAGCTGCGCCAGGCCCACCCCGGCGCGGTGCTGGGCCGGCCCCATGTCGCCCAGTGGCTCATGGACCATGGCTTCGTGAGTTCCATCGACGAGGCGTTCCGCCGGTATCTGGGCCGGGGCGGGGCCTATCATTTTACCCGGGAGCGGATGTGCCTGGCGCAGGCCGTCGCCGCCATCCGGGAGGCGGGAGGCATCGCCGTGGCGGCCCACCCCCTGCAGTACCGGTACGACCCGGAAACGCTGGAGACCTTTATCCGGGACGCGCGGGACGCCGGCTGCGGGGCCATGGAGGTATACTACTCCGGCTACACGGCGGATGACCAGGCCCGGCTGCTGGCTCTGGCCGGACGGTACGGTCTCGCCCCCTCCGGAGGCAGCGATTACCACGGAAAGCGCAAGCCGGATATCGCCATGGGCTCCGGCATCGGGGGGACCCTGGCGGTGCCATATGAAGTGCTGGAAGGACTGCGGGCGGCCAACGTTTAAGAATTTGTTACGGCGGGCGGTTTTTGGGGATTTATACTTGTTTTATGGGCAGATGTTGTTTATAATATAGTGGCCTATACAGTTTTTTAGCGAGGACACTATGCTGGAACTACTTGCGCCCGCCGGGAGCACGGAGGCGGTCATCGCCGCGGTGCAGAGCGGAGCGGACACAGTATATATCGGCGACGGGCTGACGGCCCCCGGCAAGAGCAGACAGGACCTGGACCGGGAGGGACTGGCCCGGAGCATCCGCTATTGCCGCGTCCGGGGCTGCCGGACCGCGGTGTCTTTGAGCGGTCTCTGCACGGACGAGACCATGGCCGGGCGGCTGGATCTCGCGGTATTCGCCGCGAAGGAGGGGGCGGACGCCCTCATCGTCCGGGACATCGGGCTCATCGCCTCCCTGCGGAAGGTCCTGCCGGACGTGCCCCTGTGGGGGGACGTGCGGCTGGATGTGAACAGCGCCGAGGCCGTGGCGGCGGCCGCCGCCATGGGGCTTTCCCGGGTGACGCTGGCCCCGGAGCTGGGGGCGGAGCAGATTGCCGCCATCGCCCGGGCCGCGGCCATCGAGACGGCGGTATGCGTCCACGGGCCCGTGTGCGTGGCCCACAGCGGCAAGTGTTACATAGGCGCCCTGGCCCACGAGCACCGCAGCGACAGCTGCATGAGCTGCGCTATGCCCTGCCAGGGGCGGTTCTCCCTGGGCGGACGGATGGACGAGCGGCCGCTGGCCATGGCGGACCTGTGCCTTATCGACCACCTGGAGGGCCTGGAGGCGGTGGGCGTCACCGGCGCGGTCATCGAGGGCCGGGGCCGGACGCCGGAGTACGTGGCCTACGTGACCCGGCTTTACGACCGGGCCATCCGGGAGCGGGTTATGCCCTCGAATGAGGAGCGGGAGACTTTGCGCACCGTGTTCTCCTCCGGCGCTCTCACGGACGGTTACTTCACGGGAGAGCCGGGGCCGGATATGTTCTCCCTGCCGGAGCTGAAGCCGGACCGGACGACCGCCCGGACCGCGGCGGAGGTGCGCAAGGGCTATATGAACGGAGAGCTTCGCCGGGTGCCGGTGAGGTTTTACGCGGTGCTCCAGCCGGACAAGCCGGCGCTGTTCGCCGCGGAGGACGATATGGGCCGCCGGGCGGCCTATAAGGGCTACACCCCCATCGACCTGGGCCGCCAGGGCATATCCGAGGGCCGGGTGAGGGAGATCCTCTACCGCACCGGGGGCACGCCCTTCCACTGCACGGAAGTCAACTGCGCCATCGGCGAGGGTCTGGACTACCCGGACGAGGCGGTGGAGCAGGCCCGCAGGGAGCTTTTGGCCCAGCTCACAGACAAGACGAAAGAAGGCGCTTCTGTCCGGGAGGGCGAGCGCCCGGCGGCGCCGGAGAGCGTCCCGCCCCAGGGCCCGCCCAAGCTGATCATCCAGGTGACGAACGCCAATCAGCTCACGGCGGAGCTGGCCGCCACGGGGCCGGACCTTCTGTACGTCCCGGCGGAGATACTGGCGGCGGGCGCGGCGGACCTGACGCCCTTCACGTCCCGGGGGACCGCTCTCGCGGCGGTGCTGCCCGCGGTGGTGTCTGAGGCGGAGAAGCCGGAACTGGCGGAGCTGCTGGCCACCTTGCAGGCCCGGGGCGTCACGGAGGTATTGGCGGGAGACCTAGGCCTTTTGGCCGCCGCCGGACAGGCGGGCATGGCCGTTCGGGGGGATTTCGCCCTGAACGTGACAAACGGCTGGACGTTGGACCGGCTGGGCCGGGCGGGGTTCCGGTCTGTGACCCTCTCCTGCGAGCTCACGGCCCGGCAGATCGCCGCCATGCCGAAAGCCGCCCCGGCGGAGATGATCGTATACGGCCGGGTGCCGGTGATGGTGACGGACCACTGTCTCATCCGCAACAGCGCGGGGCGGTGCTCCTGCTCCACCCCTGCCAGCATGTCGGACGCCTTCGGCGGCGTGTATCCGGTGGCCAAGGAATTCGGCTGCCGCAACACGGTCTATGACGCCCGAAAGATATTCCTGGCCGACCACCCGGAGGTATATACCGGAGTGGGGCTCTGGGGCCTGCGGTTGCTGTTCACGGCGGAGAGCCCCCGGGAGTGCGTGCTGGTGACGGAGCGGTATAAGGCGCGGAACGACTATGTGCCCATCAACGCCAGCCGGGGCGCCTATCAGAAAGGAGCGCTATGGAGCTGATACTGGCCTCCGCCTCCCCCAGGCGGCGGGAGCTTTTGGGATATTTCGGCCTGCCTTTTCAGGTCATCCCGGCCGCGGGGCCGGAGGTGCCGCCCCAGGAGGCGGATGCGGGCCGGACGGTGTGGTATCTGTCCCGGCAGAAGGCCCGCCAAGTGGCGGAAAAACACCCCGAGGCGCTGGTGATCGGCGCGGACACGGTGGTGGAGATAGACGGCGAGATATTGGGCAAGCCCCGGGATGAGGCGGACGCCAAAAGGATGCTCCGGCTGCTCTCCAGCCGGGAGCACCGGGTGTACACCGGCGTGAGCCTGGTGCGGCGGAGCGCGGGGTATGTGAGCACCGACACGGCTATGACCCGGGTGTTTTTCCGGGAGATGACCGGCGAGGAGATCGACGCCTATGTGGCCACCGGCGAGCCCATGGACAAGGCCGGCGCCTACGGCTATCAGGGCCGGGCGGGGATGTATGTGGAGAAGATCGAGGGGGACTTTTTCAACGTAGTGGGTCTGCCCCTGTGCCTTTTGGGCAATATGCTTTCGGAAGCGGGAGTCAAGCTGCATTGAAGGAATACGTGAAAAAATATGGCCTTCGGGTGGGCGCCGCGGTGCTGGTGGTGGTGCTGATCGTGGTACTGACCACCGTGCTGATGCACGGCCGGGCCGGCGTCATGTCCAACCTGACCGGCGCCATATCCAACCCCATCGGCCAGGCGGCCTCCGCCGCCGTGGAATGGGTGGAGGGCATATACGGCTATATCTACAAGTACGACCAGCTGGTGGCGGAGAACAACTCCCTCCGGGCCCAGCTTGCCCAGGCCCAGCAGGCGGCCATCGACGCCTCCCAGTATGAGGAGGAGAACCAGCGCCTGCGGGAGCTTTTGAACTTCGCCGAAAAGCACAGCGACTACGTCATGGAGTCGGCCAAGATCACCGAGTGGTCCAGTTCCAACTGGGAGAGCACCTTCCGCATCTCCAAGGGCGAGGCCAACGCCACCAACCCCATCGAGGCGGGCGACTGCGTGGTCACGGAGTACGGCGCTCTGGTGGGCCAGGTGATAGAGGTGGGCGACAGCTGGTGCACGGTCCGCACCCTGATCGACTCCGGCATAGACGTGGGCGCCCTGGTGGGCGAGGCCGGCGCGGTGGGCATGTGCGTGGGCGACTTCGCCCTCATGCAGGAGGGCCTGCTGCGGCTGACCTATCTGTCCGAAAACGCCCAGCTGGTGGAGGGCGAGGCGGTGCTGACCTCCGGCCGCGGCTCCATCCCCCAGGGGCTCATCATCGGCTACATCAACCAGGTTCTGTCCGAAGGCAACGGCCAGTCCCTCTACGGCGTGGTGGAGCCGGCCTGTAATTTGGGCAGCCTCTCTCAGGTGTTCATCATCACGGACTTTACCATCCAGGAGTGAGATATGCTTCTCGACCTTATCGACCTCAGCAAGCTGCGGCGGGCCATCGTGTACGCCCTGATGCTGACGGTGCTGTTCATCCTCCAGAACCTCATCATCTCCCGGATCACCGTCTGGGGCGTGCACGCGCTGATCGTGCCGGCGGCGGTGGTGGCCGTGGGGCTGTTTGAGGACGGCCTGTGGGGCGGTATCGTGGGCCTTGTGGCGGGGTACTTCTCCGACATGGCCACGGGCAGCGTGGTGATGTTCACGGTGCTGCTGCCGGCGGTGGGCTTTCTCGCCGGCGTGCTGGGCAAGTACATGCTCCACAAGGGCTTCATGTCCTACATGACCCTGGCCCTGCTGGTGCTGGCCCTCGCGGCTTTCTGTCAGATGTTCAAGTATCTGTTTCTGCTGGACGGGGACGCCAAGGCGTTCCACGCCCTGTACCTGGGCGGGAGCTCCGCCTGGCGGGTGCTGCGCACGGGGCTTATCCAGACGCTCTGGAGCCTGGTGTGGGCCGTGCCCGTGTACTTCCCCTGTAAGATCATCGCTTCCAAGCCTCTCGGCCGGTAAGCTGTCCGAGCGGCCTCCCCATCGTCAGGAAAGGGAATTCTCATGAGAAAACTCATAAGCCCCGGGCGGCTGGTGTTCCTGTGTATCTTCGTCGCGGCGGTCCTGGGCGTATTCTTCACGAAGCTGTACCTGCTGCAGATCGTGGAGGGCAACGCCAATTACGAGCAAAGCACCAACTCCATCGTGTCCACGGAGACGATCATCGCCGCCCGCGGCAACATCATGGACCGGTACGGGCGGCTGCTGGTGTCCAACCGCAACTGCAACAACCTGCTCATCGACGTGGACGAGCTGTTCTACTCCGGTCTCAGCGACGACGAGATCAACGCCGCCATCCTGCAGATGTGCCAGATCATCGAGGCCAACGGCGACGAGTACAACGACGAGCTGCCCATCACCAAGACCACCCCCTGGGAGTTCACCGGCATGACCGCCACCCAGTCCCAGCTTCTGAACGCCTGGCTGGACGCCAAGGATCTGCCCCGGGACGCCACCGCCGTGGAGGTCATGGCCAAAATGCGCACCCGCTACGGCATCGATGGAAACTACTCCGCCGAGGAGATGCGCGTCATCGCCTCCGTCCGCTACTCCGTCAACGTCCGCTTCGACATCAACACCTCCGGCTACATCTTCGCCCAGGACGTGAATATCAACACCATCACCTCCCTCATGGAGTCGGACCTGCCCGGCTTCGACGTGCAGGTGAGCTACATCCGCGAGTACAACAGCTCCTACGCCCCCCATCTGCTGGGCTACACCGGCCTCATGGACGCGGAGGACTACAAGCACTACAAGGACCTGGGCTATCCCATGGACGCCACCATCGGCAAGTCCGGCATCGAGGCGGCCTTTGAGGAATACCTCCACGGGGTGGACGGCCAGGCGGAGATCACCCGTACCAGCGAGGGCGTGGTGACCAAGACCGTGTATACCAAGGTGCCCCAGCCGGGCAACAATATCTACATCACCATCGACAGCGAGCTGCAGGGCGCGGCGGAGACCGCCCTTGCCACCTATATCGAGAGCGCCAACGAGGAGACCGAGCGCAGCAACGCCACCGCCCGGGCCAACGGCCAGCTGGACAAGATCCGGGACCTGATCACCGGCGGCGCCCTGGTGGCCATCGACGTGAACACCGGAGAGCCTCTGTGCATCGCCAGCTACCCCTCCTACAACCTGGAGACCTTCTGGGACGACGTGGAAGATCTGATGCACGACAAGACCAGGCCCCTGGTGAACCGGGCCCTGTCCGGCCTGTACTCCCCCGGCTCCACCTGGAAGCCCTGCATGGCCGTGGCGGCACTGACGGAGGGCTATATCGACGGGAAGACGGAGATCACCTGCACACGGGTGTTCGACAAGTACATCGACGCGGGCTACGCCCCCGGCTGCGTGGGCGGGCCCCACGGCCCCCTGACGGTGGCGGACGCGTTGACCTACAGCTGTAACTTCTTCTTCTTCACGGTGGGCGACAATATCACCATCAAGAACATCGACAAGTACGCGGCCATGTTCGGCCTGGGCGAGCCCACGGGCATTGAGCTGTCCGAGGCCGCCGGCCGGGTGGCCTCCCCGGAGTACAAGGCCCAGCTCTACGCCGGCAAGCGGGACGCGGCCTGGTACGCGGCGGATACCCTTCTGGCCTCCATCGGCCAGGGCCTCACCGGCGTCACGCCTCTGCAGCTGGCCCGGTACTGCGCGGCGGTGGCCAACGGCGGAAAGGTCTACAGCACGTCCATTTTGAAGTCCGCGTCCAGCTACGACTACTCCGAGAGCGTCTACGAGCGGGAGCCGGAGGTCATGAGCGAGGTCAAGACCAGCCAGACCGTATGGGACCTGGTCCACGAGGGCATGCGGGGCGTGGTCACCAAGGGCACGGCCTACAGCCAGTTCTACGGCTTCCCCTATACCGTGGCCGCCAAGACCGGCACCACCGAGACCGGCACCGCCACCAACGACGCGTTCTTCATCTGCTACGCGCCCTATGAGGAGCCGGAGGTGGCCGTGGCCGTGGCCCTGGAGAACGGCTCCGCCGGCTCCCGGCTGGGCAACGTGGCCCGGGAGATGCTGCAGTACTATTTCGAGTTCAAGCAGAGCACACAACAGACGGAAAACGAGCTGACCATGCTGCACTGATCGCGGCGGGAAGGCTTCACATAGACTAGGAGGATATTCATGAATATCGCACTGATGGCCCACGACGGGAAAAAGGAACTGATGGTGGATTTCTGCATCGCCTACTGCGGCATCCTGGCGGAGCACACCATCATCGCCACCAACACCACCGGCAAGCTGGTCAGCGAGGCCACCGGCCTGCCCATCGAGCTGTATATGAACGCCACCCAGGGCGGCGTACAGCAGATCGGCGCCCGCATTGCCTACAACGAGATTGACCTGGTCCTGTTCTTCGCGGACCCCTATCATCCCGAGCTGTTCGGCCCGGTGAACGAGCTGGCCCTGATCTGCGCCACCCACAACATCCCCTTCGCCTCCAATATGGCCACGGCGGAGGTGCTGGTCCAGGGCCTGCGCCGGGGCGACTTCGCCTGGCGCGATATCGTCAACCCCAAGAACAAGAAGAAATAAACGGAGAAAAAGCAGAAGGCGGCAGCAAAATGACGCCGATACTTTTGCTATGCAAAAGTCCTCGCGTTGCTCGCCGCGCAAGCGCGGGGCGTCAGATCAGATTCGAGGCGGGACTTACGTCCCCCTCGAGCTCCCCCTTGTGTACATCTGTTGCTTGAATCAATATTAACAAGCGTTCACGGCAGTCAAGACCGGCTGCAGTTATCTGCGAGGAGAGAATATGCCACAAGTCAAACCCCGGACGCTGTCCGGATTCATGGAGCTGCTGCCCGGGCCCCAGGCCCGGATGGACGCCATCATGGAGGTGCTCCGCCAGACCTACGCCCTGTACGGCTTTGCCAGCATCGACACCCCCGCCATCGAGGCGGCGGAGGTGCTGCTGGCCAAGGGCGGCGGCGAGACGGAAAAGCAGATATACC
>CANPVS010000044.1 GCA_947581795.1 uncultured Oscillospiraceae bacterium | reverse complement strand
CCGCACCGGCTGCACGTCCCCGGAGAACATGCCGAAGTGGGTGTTGGTATAGGCGGCCATATCCAGCTTTTCAAAGGTCTCCCGCCCCCGGCGGGACTCCTCTGTCATGGCGATGGAGCCCATCTTGTCTACCCGGTAGTGCTTCATCTGCTCCCCGTCGTGGTCGTAGGCCAGAAGATAGTAGTTCTCGTCGTCCCACATGAGAGCCCAAGGGCTCACAGCGTAGCGGCGGCCGTCGTGCCGCCAGACACGGCGCTTTTCCCGGTCCCACTCGAAGTATTTGAAGGTGACTGCTTTGTTGCCGTCGATGGCGGCCTGGAGCTCGTCCACATTATAATAGATGGACTCGTTCATGGTCTTGATGCGGCCCCGGACATACACGTGGCGGTTCAGCTCCCGGGCTCCCTGCTCGCTGGCCAGGCTCTCCAGCTTGCGGATGAGCTCCAGGCTCTTCCGCTCGGTGATGAACTTGGAGGACTGGACCGCGTCCACCAAGAGCTTCAGCTCCGGCAGCTGGAAGTCCCGCTCGCCGATATAGTACCCGGTGGCGGAGCCCACCCGCACCGACTGCACGTCCAGACCGAACAGCCGCAGGGACTCCATGTCGTCGTACAGGCTCTTCCGCTCGGCGGCCACGTCCTGCCGGGCCAGATAGTCGATCATCTGGGCCACTGTCACGGGGTGGTCCTCGTCGGAGGAACGCAGCAGGTACTGGGCGAGGTAGAGGAGCTTCAGCTTCTGGTTAGAGGATCTGGCCATGGCGCGCCTCCCCCAGGTCCACCTGTTCCGTCTGCCCTGCCATGTCCCAATCCAGGAAGGCGGAGCCCGTTTTCACGAATTGTTCCCGGCCGGCGCTGCAGAAAAATCTGCGGCCGCCGGTCTTTGTTTTATCCCCCAGGGCGTCCCGGCCCTTGAGGGCTGCCAAAAGGGCGTCCACGGAGGCGGCCCCGGAGTCCACCAGGGCCACGTCCGGCCCCAGGGCAGCGCTTATGGCCGAGCGGATGATGGGATAGTGGGTGCAGCCCAGGATCACCGTATCCGTCCCGGCCTCCCTGAGAGGCGCTGCGTACTCTTCCACGGCGGCGATGAGCGCCGGGTCAGACGGGTCCGTGCGGCCGCTCTCCACCAGGGGCACCAGCCTGGGGCAGGCCACCGCCGTCACGGCGGCGTCCGGCAGCAGAGCCTTCACCGCCCGCTCATAGGCTCCGCTTGCCACGGTGGCATGGGTGGCCAGCACGCCGATGCGGCCGGACCTTGTGGCGGCCGCCGCCGCGGCCGCGGCGGGCTCGATGACGCCGATGACGGGGATGTCCGGGTCGTCGGCCAGCACCTGGTCCATGGCGTTGGCGTTGGAGGTGTTGCAGGCCACCAGCAGGGCCTTCACCCCCCGGGCCCGCAGAAAGGCGGTGTTGATCCGGGAGAATCCCCGTATCTGGGCGGGGGTCTTGTCCCCGTAGGGGGCGTTGGCCGTGTCGCCCAGATACACGAAGCTCTCCCAGGGCGCGGCGGCGGCCAGAGCCTTCACGGCGGTGAGGCCGCCCAGCCCCGAGTCGAATATGCCGATAGGTCGGGTATCCATAGAGGGTCCTCCGATAAATCATGCTTGACGTTGCGCCTGCCCGCGCCTACAATAGGGAAAAAACGGGAGGCGGGATATGAAAAAGATTTTGGGCGTCATCGGCGGCATGGGCCCCGCGGCCACCTGCGACCTGCTGGAGAAGATCATCGCCCTCACCAGGGCCGCCTCGGACCAGGAGCATATCCACGTGATCGCGGACCTGGACACCGCCATCCCGGACCGGACCGCCGCCATTTTACAGGGCGGCCCCGATCCGGTGCCGGAGCTGCAAAAAAGCGCCCGCCGCCTGGAATCCGCCGGGGCGGAGATATTGCTCATGCCCTGCAACACCGCCCACTATTTCTATGACGCCGTGGCGGGGGCGGTGTCTGTCCCCCTGCTGCACATGCCCCGGGAGGCGGCCGCGGCGCTGAAGGCCGCCGGGGCGAAAAAGGCGGGCGTTCTCGCCACGGACGGCACCGTCCGGGCCGGGGTCTACGAAAAGGCCCTGCGGGAGGCGGGCGTGGAGCCGGTGTACCCCTCCCCCGCCATGCAGCGAGAGGTCATGCGCCTTATCTACGAGGGCGTGAAGGGGCGGAAGGTTCCTCTGGAGAGCATCCCCGTCCGGGACGTCCTCCGGGACCTGAAAATCCAGGGCGCGGAAAAGGTGGTGCTGGCCTGCACGGAGCTTCCCATCGCCTTTGCCGAACTGGGGCTCATGGAGGGCTGTCTGGACGCCACAAGGGCGCTGGCCCTGGCCGCCGTCCGGGCCGCCGGCGCGGAGGCGACCGTCTCCGACCCCTGGTGAAGTATACCATACACCTGCGAAATACGCAATATCCGCTGTCCCATTCATGGGACAACTCTCATCACATAAGGAGGACCATTCATGTATCTTCTGGGTTTCATCGGCGTGGGCAACATGGGCGGAGCCATGGCGCGCGCCTCCGTCACCGCCACCCCGCCGGAGCAGGTGGCCGTGGCCAACCGCACCGCCGCCAAGGCGGAGGCGCTGGCGGAAGACCTTGGCTGCACCGCGGCCGCGGCGTCCTTCGTGGCCGCCCAGGCGAAATACATCTTTCTGGGCGTGAAGCCCAAGGACATGGCGGGCTTGCTCAGCTCTATCGCGCCGGTGCTGGCCGCCCGGACCGACAGGTTCGTGCTGGTCTCCCTGGCCGCGGGGATGGACTGCGCCCGGGTGCAGGAGCTGGCCGGCGGGGCCTATCCCGTGATACGCCTGTGCCCCAATACCCCCGTGGCCGTGGGGAAGGGCCTCATCGCCTGGTGTGAGAAGGACACCCGGCCCGGCGAGGCGGAGGTACTCACCGCCGCTATGGCCGGGGCGGGCGTATGGGACCCCTGCCCGGAATATCTCATGGACGTGGCGGGCACCATCGGCGGGTGCACCCCCGCCTTCGCCTATATGTTTATCGAGGCTTTGTCCGACGGGGCGGTGGCCTGCGGCATGCCCCGGGGGCAGGCCATGCGCTACGCCGCCCGGGCGGTGGAGGGCGCGGCGGCCCTGGCCCAGGCGGACGGCCGCCATCCCGGCGCTTTGAAGGACGCGGTTTGCTCCCCCGGCGGCTCCACCATCCAGGGGGTGCTCACCCTGGAGCGCAGCGCCTTCCGGGCCGCCGCCTCCGACGCCGTTATCGACGCGGTGGAGAAGACCAGGACCATGGGAAAATGAAAACCGCAAAATCGAATGCAAAAGGCCCCCTCTGCCGAGGGGGCCTTCGCTGTATGCATTTGTTATTTCGCCGCGGCGGGCTCCTTCTCCAGTTCGGAGGTGCAGTGGGGGCAGCGGGTGGCGCCGATGGGGATCTCCGACTGGCAGTAGGGGCAGACCTTGGTGGTGGGGGCGGCGGGGGCCTCCTCCTTCTTCTTGTGGGTCAGGGAGCTGGCCTTGTTGATGGCCTTGATCATCAGGAAGATGACGAAGGCCATGATGAGGAAGTCGATGACCGCCGAGATGAACGCGCCGTAGTTGAAGGTGGTCACGCCCAGCTCCGTGGCGGTGGCGAGGCTGGTCACCTGGCTGCGCTCCACGCCCTCGGGCAGGCGAAGGATGAGGAAGGCGTCGTTGAAGTTGGAGTTGCCGGTGATGAGGCCGATGAGGGGCATGACCAAATCATTGACCGCGCTGGTCACGATCTTCTGGAAGGCGGCGCCGATGATGACGCCGACGGCCAGGTCCACCACGTTGCCGCGGGTGGCGAATTCCTTGAATTCCTGGAAGAACTTTTTCATCTTGTTCCGACCTTTCTTTTGTTGTGTCGCTGTTGCTTGCAGGCATTATAGCATGAGATAGCATTTTGCGCCATACTTTCCCAAAAAAGTTACGCCATTTTCTCTGCGTTGTGCTATAATCCGTTCGACGTTGAACAGATACGCCAAGAGGAGTAACCATGATCGCTTATCTCAAACGGGAAAAGGTCCTGACCATATCGCTGATTTTGGCGGTGCTATCCGCCTTTTTCGTACCCCCGGACAGGGGGTATCTGGAGTACATAGACCTGCGGGTGCTGGGGCTTCTGTTCTGCCTCATGCTGCTGGTCCGGGGCTTTCAGCGGGCGGGGCTGTTCGACCTGCTCATCGAAAAGCTATTCGGCTCGGTGACCAGCAGCCGCCGCCTGGTGCTCACGCTGACGCTCCTGTGCTTTTTCACCAGCATGGTCATCACCAACGACGTGGCCCTTATCACCTTTGTGCCCTTCGCCATCCTGACCCTGGAGATGTGCGGCAAACAGGAGCTCATCATCCCCGTGGTGGTCCTGCAGACCATCGCGGCCAACCTGGGCAGCATGGCCACCCCCATCGGCAATCCCCAGAACCTCTACCTCTTTTCCGCCTCCGGCATGAGCTCCGGGGCGTTTTTGCGGGTGATGCTCCCGCCCAGCGCCCTCTCCCTCCTTCTCGTGGCGGCGGCCTCCCTGGCCCTGCCCGCGGGACCGGTGGCGCTGAAAAAAGGCCCCGCCGCGGCGGCCATGCCCAAGCGGGACGTGCTGGTATATACCGCTCTGTTCCTTTTGAATCTGCTGGTGGTGTTCCGGGTGCTGAGCTGGGTCCCGGCCCTGATTATCACGGTGCTGGGCGTGGTGCTCATCGGGAAAAAACAGCTTTTGGGCCGGGTGGATTACGCCCTTTTGCTCACCTTCGTGGGCTTTTTCATCTTCGTGGGGAATCTGGGCCGCATCAGCCCCGTCCGGGAGCTGGTGACCCGTCTTATCCAGGGCCGGGAGGTGCTCATGAGCTGCCTGTTCAGCCAGTGCCTCAGCAATGTTCCCGCGGCCATCCTGCTGTCCGGCTTCACAGACGACTGGGCGGGGCTTCTCCTGGGGGTAAACATCGGCGGCCTCGGCACCCTCATCGCCTCCATGGCCAGCCTCATCTCCTACAAGCTCTACGCCGCCCGGCCCGGCGCCCAGGCGGGAAAGTATTTCCTCCGGTTCACCCTCTGGAACATCGCCTTTTTGGCCATCCTTCTCCCCTTCGGGATGGTCATCCACTAAGAAAGGACGACGACCTATGGCTTCCCTTCTCATCGCCGTGATCTACCTGGCCTTCGTGGGTCTGGGCCTGCCCGACTCCCTGCTGGGCTCCGCCTGGCCCACCATGCAGGCCGCCTTCGGGGTGCCCTCCTCCTACGCCGGGTATGTGGGCATGACCATCGCCTTCATGACTATCCTCTCGGCGCTGGCCAGTCCTAAGCTCATCCGCAAGCTCTCCACCGGCTGGATCGTGGCGGCGTCCACAGCTCTGACCGTGGCGGGCCTTATCGGCTTTTCCCTCTCCTCCCGGTACTGGATGCTGTTCATCTTCGCCATCCCCTACGGTCTGGGGGCCGGGAGCGTGGACGCATCCCTCAACCATTATGTGGCAAACCACTACTCCTCGTCGGTGATGAACTTTCTCCACTGCTTTTACGGCCTGGGCGCGGTCATCAGCCCCAACATCATGGCCCTGGCTCTGCGGTACGCCCGCTGGAACGAGGGCTACCGCTGGACGGCCTATATCCAGACGGTCATCCTGGCCGTATGTGTCCTGTCCATGCCCCTATGGAAGCAGGGCGGGACCCAGGACGGGCCGGAGGGCGAGGACTCTGCCGGTATCGCCGAGGCCCTGCGGGTGCCCGGCGTGATACTGACGCTGCTGGGCTTTTTCGCCTACTGCGCCGGGGAAGCCACTTGTTTCCTGTGGACCAGCAGCTACTTTGCCGGCACACGGCCGGATATGAGCGCCGAACTGGTCGCCTCCTTCGGCTCCCTGATCTTCGGCGGGCTCATGCTGGGCCGGCTCATTTCCGGCTTCATCTCCGGCTGGCTGGGGGACCGGCGCCTCATCCGCATCGGCGTGGCGGTGGAGCTGGCCGGCATCGCCCTCATCGCCCTGCCCCTGAAGGGCTACGCCGTGGCCGCCGCGGGCTTTCTCATCGCCGGCACAGGCATGGGGCCCGTCTACCCCGCCATCCAACACATGGCCCCCGCCAACTTCGGCCGGCGGAACAGCGCGGCGGTGATCGGCCTGCAGATGGCCTCCGCCTATGTGGGCAGCACGTTCATGCCCCTGATCTTCGGCGGTATCCAGCAGCGGGTGGGGATAGGGATCATGCCCCTGTACCTGGCCGTCTTCGCCGTGCTGAATATCTCCATGCTGGAGCTGACTTACAAAAAACTGCCCCGGCAGAAGGCCTGAGTTCAAACGATAAAAAGAGAGACGCCTGGAAACAAGCGTCTCTCTTTTGTTTTGCGGCATTTACTGCTTGGCCTTGGCGGCCTTCCGCTCGGCGATCTTGTCCAGGGCCTTGTTCCGGTAGTAGACGAGAATGCCGATCAGGACCATGACGGCGCTGATGAAATAGAACGCCAACACATACCACTTCACCGTCACCCACCACTTCTGGGGGGCGTAATAGGCGATGAGGATGAACTTGCCGACGATGGCTAAGACGCAGCCAATCAGGATGAAGAAGTAGAAGAGCACGCTGGTGCCTTTCGCGGTCCTCGCCTTCCAGGCCTTGGCGATGTTCAGAGCCCAGGCCACCACGAAGCAGATGATCATCAATATCTCCATGACGCTCGCAATAGTTAACATAATATCCCCTCCTTTTGTATGCTCATTCCTCCGCCGGAGCCGCTCCCATGTCCAGCGGCTTGGTTTTCAGATTCTCCACCGCCACGAAGCCCCAGATGAGAAGCTGCATGGCCACGGCGGCGTAGGTGACGCTGTCGGCCATGGAGCCCTCGTCGATGGCGCTCATGACGCACAGAAAGGCCCCGAAGTGGCAGCTGAATACGGTCCAGTAGGGGTGGGGGCTGTTGTAAAACCACCCGGCGGCGTGGTACACGGCCAGCAAGGCCATGCACCGGGCCAGGATGCCCACCACGAACCGCCATACCACCGGGTCGCCCGCCGCGTCCCGGTAGCCGGTCACCAGCCAGAAGCCCGCGAAGAGCATCATCATGGCCGCGCCCTTCCGGCAGGCGGGGGCGCCCTCGGGTTTCGCGTTGTTCGAGGCCACTACCCCGGCGCCCAGCGCGCCCAGGACCGTGAACCCGCCGCAGATCCGGTGGGTGGTGACCCAGAGCACGTCTCCCGGACGGACCAGCCGCAGCAGGCCCGCCGCCGCGAGAAGGATGGCCGGTATCAGGCCCACCGCCCCATAGAAGGGGGTGTGGCCCTCATAGGCCTTGTCGTATGTAGCGGGGGCGTCGAACTGCCGCAGGCGCATCACCAACACGGCCAGTATCACCGCCGCTATCGCTATGACTCCCGCCACCAGAAAGCTGATGGGGGCGTAGGCGGCCAGACCCGTCTCCTCGTTCTGGATGCGCATGTCCTGCAGCCACCGCAGCAGGAACCCCAGCGCGCTGATCACGATGGTGAACCCGGATATTTTATAAGCTTCGCTTCGCATATGCTGCCTCTTGAAACCATAGGATTTTTCACCGGCGATTATATACCTAACCGCCGGTACAGTCAAGAAGCGGGCGGGATCTCCGCCCGGTGAGGGGGCGGTCCATGGTGAAGCGCGCGGCCTGGTTCCTGGTCTGGTGCGCCCTGGTGGCGGGCCTGGCCCATCTATATCTGCTCCCGGCGCCGGAGAGCGCCGCCTCCCGCCTGGACGGCGCCGTCGCCCTCACGGTGCTGACCCGGGCCGGGCCGGTGTCCATGACCGCGGCCCAGTGGCTGCCCGGGGCCCTCGCGGCGGAGATGCCCGCCTCCTTTGAGTCCGAAGCCCTGAAGGCCCAGGCCGTGGCGGCAAGGACCTACGCCATGAGCGCCCACCGGCACACGGAGGCGGACCTGTGCATTCTGAACGGCGGCTGCTGCGTCGCCTACAAAGACGAGGCGGCGCTGCGGGCGCTCTGGGACACGGACTACGAAAAAAATATGGCCGCCATCGAGGCGGCCATCCTGGCAACAGACGGACAGTATCTTATCTATGAAGGCGAGGCCATCCAGGCGGTGTTCCACGCAAGCTCCGCCGGGTCCACCGAGGAAAGCGCAGCCATATGGTCCCCCGCGCCCTATCTGGTCAGCGTCCCCACACCGGAGACGCCGGAGAACACCCCGGGGCTGGTCACCACGGTCCGCTTTACACCGGGGGAGCTGGCCGAAGCGCTGGGCATCTCCCCGGAGGGGGATCCGGCCGCCTGGCTGGGCGAGGCCGTATTGGACGGCGCCGGGCGGGTGGCATACATCAGCATCGGCGGACAGCGGTTCACCGGCGGCGAGATCCGCGGGGCCCTGGGCCTGCGCAGCACCGCCTTCACGGCAACATGGGACGGGGACCGGTTCGTCTTCACCGTCTCCGGCCACGGCCACGGGGTAGGCATGAGCCAGTACGGGGCCCAGGCCTACGCTGCCATGGGCTGGGGGTACGAGGCCATCCTGGCCCACTACTACCCCGGCACAACACTCACATCTCTATCTTCCCGATGAAGAACATCTCCACCTGGGCGGTGACGAGCAGCTCCTCCCGGTCGTTATAGAGCTTCACGTCGGCCAGGGCCATGTGCAGTCCCTCGTGGACCACCGTGGCCCGGGCGGTCACGTATGCCCCGTCGCCGGGGTGCAGGTAGTGGACGTCCGCCGAGCGGCCCACCACGTTCCGGCCCCGGGTAGAGGCGGCGATGCCCGCCACGGAATCACACAGGGTGAAAAGAAAGCCGCCGTGGGCCATGCCGTGGGGGTTCAATTTCTCCGGCCCCATGGGGGCCCTGGCCTCGCAGAATCCCGGCTCCAGCTTCGTCACCTCGATGCCGTTGTAGCGCATGTAGCCCTCCCGGGCGTTCACCATATCCTTGAATTTTTCCAGGTCCATCTCCGGTGCTTTCATATCTCTACCTCCCAAGTCAAAAAGGACAGACAAAGCCTCCCTCTGACGAGGGAGGTGGCTCGGCCGAAGGCCGAGACGGAGGGAGAGATATTTTTCTTTTCTCTCCCCCAGTCAGCTTCGCTGACAGCCCCCTCGTCAGAGGGGGCCTTTAACTGGGGATTTTATCACCCTTCGCCTTCCCCGTCAACCTTTTCCACCCGGATGGCCCCGTCCCGGAGGACCACTTTTGCCCGGTCCCCGGGCCGGAGAGCTCCGGTTAGGAGCATCTCCGCCAGGGGGTCCTCCACCGTCTGCCGCAGCTTCCGGCGCAGGGGCCGGGCCCCGTAGTCCGGGTCATAGCCCTGCGACCCCAGGGCGTCCAGCGCTTCCGGTTCCGCCTCCACGGTGATGTCCCGGGCCTTGAGCCGCCCGGCCACCTTCTCCAGCATCCCGGCGGCGATGGCCCGTATCTGCTCCCGCTCCAGGGCCCTGAATACCACAATGGCGTCCACCCGGTTCAAAAGCTCCGGCCTAAACACCCGCTGGGCCTCCTCCATCACCCGCTCCTTCAATAGCTCATACCGCTCCCCCGCCGTGTCCTCCCGGCCGGAAAAGCCAAGACTGTGCCCGCCCCCGGCAATGGCCCGGGCCCCCACGTTGGAGGTCATGACCACCACGGTATTCTTAAAGTCCGCCCGCCGGCCGTGGGAGTCGGTGAGGACACCGTCCTCCAATATCTGCAGCAGCAGGCCCCACACGTCCTCGTGGGCCTTCTCCATTTCGTCGAAGAGCACCACGCTCCAGGGCCGCCGCCGGACCTTGTCCGTGAGGTACCCGCCCTCGTCGTGGCCCACGTATCCCGGGGGCGCACCGATGAGCCGGCTCACGGCGTGCTTTTCCATATACTCGGACATGTCCACCCGGATAATGGCGCTCTCGTCCCCGTAGACTGCCTCGGCCAGCGCCCGGCACAGCTCCGTCTTGCCCACGCCGGTGGGGCCCAGGAAGAGGAAACTCCCCACCGGGCGCCCCGGGTCCGCCAGGCCCACCCGGCCCAGCCGGATGGCCCGGCACACGGCGGACACCGCCTCCTCCTGGCCGATGAGCCGCCGGTGGATGATCTCCTCCAGACGGCTGAGCCGCTCGCTCTCCTCCCGGGTAAGGCTCTCCACGGGCACGCCGGTCCAGCCGGACACCACCGCCGCCACATCCTCCGCCGTCACCTGCCGGCGCAGGCCGCCCGCCTTGGCGGTCCAGGCGCTGCGGGCCTCGTCCAGGGCCTGGCGCTGCCGCATCTCCTGATCCCGGAGGGAGGCTGCCCCCTCGAAGTCCTGGTCCTTCACCGCCTGCTCCTTCATGGCCCGGAGGCTCTGGACCCGCTCCTCCGCCTCCCGGACGGGCTCGGGCACCTTGGACCCGGCCATGCGGACCCGGCTGGCCGCCTCGTCGACGAGGTCGATGGCCTTGTCCGGCAGGAACCTGTCCGGGATATACCGGGCGGACAGGTCCACGGCGGCCCGGATGGCCTCGTCGGTGATGATGAGGCCATGGTGGCTCTCGTACCGGTCCCGCAGGCCCTCCAGGATGCGCACGCTCTCCTCCCGGCCCGGCTCCGGCACCGTCACCGGCTGGAACCGCCGCTCCAGGGCCGCGTCCTTCTCCACGTGGCTGCGGTATTCCTCCAGCGTCGTCGCGCCGATGACCTGGATGAGCCCCCGGCCCAGGGAGGGCTTCAGGATATTAGCCGCGTCGATGGCCCCCTCCGCCGCGCCCGCGCCGATGATGGTGTGCATCTCGTCCACGAAGAGGATCACGTCCCCGGCCCGGGACACCTCCTTCAACACCGCCTTCATCCGGTCCTCGAAGTCCCCCCGGTACTTGGTCCCCGCCAGCATGGAGGGGATGTCCAGGGCCACGATGCGTTTCTTTCTGAGGTGTTCCGGCACGTCCCCGGCGGCGATGCGCCGGGCCAGGGCCTCGGCCACCGCCGTCTTGCCCACGCCGGGCTCGCCTATCAGCACCGGGTTGTTCTTCGTCCGGCGGGAGAGTATCTGTATCACCCGGTCCAGCTCTTTCTCCCGGCCCACCACCGGGTCCAGCCGCCCCTTGGCGGCCAGGTCCGTCAGGTCCCGGCTGTACTGGTCCAGGGTGCGGGTATCCGTCCGGCGGGCGGCGGTGCGCGCCCCGCCCTCCTCGGGCCGGGCCCGGTATTCCGGCCGGTCGAACACGCCCAGCACGTCTGTATAGAGCTTGTTGGGGTCCACCCCCGCCTCCTCCACGGCCCGGGTCCCGGCGCAGTCCGACTGGCGCAATATGCCCATGAGCAGGTGCTCCGTGCCCACAAAGCCGTGGCCCAGGCGGCGGGCGTCCTCGCAGGCCAGCTCGATGGTTTTTTTCGCCTTGGGCGTGAGCCCCTGGGCGGGCGGTCCCGGCGTGCCCCGCCCGGCGGACGCCGTCACCAGCTCCGTCACCGCGCTCTCCTCCAGGCCGCTGCGGCGCAGGCACCGGCAGGCCAGGCCCTCCCCCTCCCGCATGAGCCCCAGCAGAAGATGCTCCGTGCCCACATAGCTGTGGCCCAGCTGGTGGCTGGCCTGGTAGGCCTCCTCAATGGCCTTCTGGGCCCGCAGGGTGAACCGCTCCGTGTGTTTCATCGTGTATCGCCTCCGGGAAAGATTATATCCGCTCCCGGCCAAATAAAAGCGCGAGAAAGGTTCTTATTTTGTCGGAATGTATTATTTGGACGCGCCGCAAAAAAGTATTGCATTATACCGGCCCTTTGTGTTAGTATGTGGGCGTACATAAAAAACGGAGGTAATCGACATGGCTTATAAGATCTCTGATGCTTGCATCTCCTGCGGCTCCTGCGCCGATCAGTGCCCCGTAGAGGCCATCAGCGAGGGCGACGCCCACTATGTCATCGATCCTGACAAGTGCATCTCCTGCGGTTCCTGCGCTGAGCAGTGCCCCATGAGCGCCATTGCTGAGGAGTAATCTACAAGCAAACCCACGGGCGGTATGCTTCGCGCATACCGCCCGTCACTATTATAGCTGACGGGCCGCCGCCCGTCAGCTATTGAGGAACTTCTATGAAACTTCTTTGGTCCGGCGGGCCCTCCTACGGGGACGACCCCACCTTTAAAATCACCACCGACTCGGTGCTGCTGGCCCACTTCGCCGGCGGCGTGGAGAACTTCTCCCGCTGCATGGACGTAGGCTGCGGCGGCGGGCTTCTGTCCGTGCTGCTCCACGCCGGGCGGCCCGAGGCGGTCTACGACAGCGTGGACATCCGCTCCGGCGCGGTGGATGTGTGCCGGGAGAACTACCGGGCCAACGCCATCCAGGGCGCGGTGGACTGCCTGGACGCCCGGGAGTACCGGACCATAGGCCGACAGGGCCAGTACGACCTGGTGGTCTGCAATCCCCCCTACTACTACGCGGGCAAGACCTCCCCGGACGGGGCCCGTGCCGCCGCGAGGGGCGACGGACTCTCCCCCGCCCAGTTCTCCGGGGCGGCGTCCTATCTGCTGAAAAAAGGCGGGGCCTTCTGCCTGGTCCACAAGCCGGAATTTCTCACCGACATCTTCGCGGCCATGCGCCTCGCGGACATTGAGCCCAAGCGCCTGCGCCTCATCTCCCACCGGGCGGACAGTGCTCCCGTCCTGGTCCTCATCGAGGGCCGCCGGGGCGGCCGGCCCGGCCTCGCCGCCCAGGCGAACCTCATCCTCACCGCCCCCGACGGTTCCCCCACCGACGAGGTGCGGCAAATCTACCACATGCGGAATAAATAAGGGATATTCCCTCTCCACAAATAAGCGGCCGGGAGCGTCACACAGGAATGCTCAAGCAAAGTCATGACCACCAGTAAACTGGTGGCATGAGTAGCCCCTAGAAGGGGCAAATACGGACGTAGCCC
>CANPVS010000043.1 GCA_947581795.1 uncultured Oscillospiraceae bacterium | reverse complement strand
ACTCCTCCATGTAAGGCTCCGTGCCGATCCAGTGGTCGCCCAGGAACATCATGGCCTCTTTGCCGTATTTGTGGGTGATGTCCACCAGCTCCCTGGCAAGCGCGGCCACCTCCCGGCGCTGGAAGGCCATGAAGTCCTTGTATTCCCGGCTGGGCACCCGGTACTGGTTGTTGTAGTACCCCTGGTCGATGATGTACTCCGGCCGGAAGGGGTAGCCCGCCTCCCGCTCGAACCGCTCCAGGATATAGGGGCTCACAGAGGCGGAATAGCCATACCAATCCACATATTTCTCCCGCTTCAGCTCGTCAAAGACGAGGGTGAACTGGTGGAAGAAGGTGGTGTAGCGCACCACGTCCACGTAGGGATGCTCCTGCAAAAAACGGCGCAGCCGGTCCAGGGAATAGGCGTGGGTCTTGGGCTGGCGGACGTCGAAGGTGATCTGATGCTCGAAGTCCTTCCAGCCGTTGGTGACGGCGTTGTACATGTGCACCGGGTCCCAGATAAGGTAGGCCAAAAAGCTCACAGTGTAGTCGTGGAAGGGCATAGGCTCTTCGATGACCACACAGCCGCTGTCGGCGTCATAGCGCCAATCGTCCGGGGAGAGGGGGTTTCCCGTGGTCCTGTCCATGACCTCCCACCAGCGGCGGATGTCGTCATGGTCGTTCACGGCCATGAGCTCCGGGCTCACGCCCTGCATCAGGGGGATGGAAAGGGGCCCTTCCGCGGCGGTATGAAAGCCGGTCATGATGTAGCACTGCTGGACCTCGTCGGGGTTGGCTTTTGCCCAGGCGTTGTCCTTGCGGGTGGTGTAGTAGGTGGAGTATATCTTCGCGTCTATGCCGGTCAGCTCCTGAGGGAACCCCGTCCCGTCGCAGTCGCGCACGGCGTCCGCCCCCCACCGGCGGATGAGCGCCAGCGTCTCGGGCACCACATCGAAATCGGTGGGGATGGTGACGCGGCCTTTGTTTTCAGTCATAGAATCGAGTCCTTAAAGCTTTGGAGATTTATCCCTTCACGCCGCCGGCGGTGACGCCGGAGATGATGCGGCGGGACATGAACAGGTACAAAAGGAACGTGGGCAGGAACACGATGATGACGGCGGCGAACAGTCCGCCGTAGTTGCCGGAGTACTTCATGGAGTTGACGATCTGCAAAAGCCCCACGCCCACGGGGGTCATCTCCTTGCCGGAGGTGAAGATCAGGGCCATGAAGAACTCGTTCCAGGTGGACAGGAAATTGAAGATGGTCACCGTGATGATGGCCGGCTGGATCAGCGGCAGCATGATGACCCAGAAGGTCTTGTTGGCCGAGCAGCCGTCGATGGCGGCGGCCTCCTCATAGTCGTGGCTCAGCGTGGCGAAGAAATCCAGCATGTAGATGGCCGTATAGGGCACCCGCATGAAGATGTAAAGCGCGATGAGAAGGATGCGGCCCTTGATGCCCCACTTCACCGCGAGAGTATAAAGGGGCATGATGATCATAATGGCGGGCACGCTCATGGCAATCACCAGCAGGATACGGATGGTCCGGCTGCCCCGGAACTTCCACCGGCTGAGCACATAGGCCGCCGGCGCCGCGATCAGCAGCACGCCCGCGCAGGACACCACCGAGTACAGCAGGGAGTTTCCGAAGAACACGGACACATTCTGGGTCTTCCAGGCGGTGACATAGTTCTCCCAGTGGAAGCCGCTTTGAAATTCCAGCACCTTTCCGGTGAATATCTCCCGGGAGGTGGAAAGGCTTGCCCCGAAGATCCAGCCAAGCATGATGACCATGAACGCCACGTATATGATCACTACCAGGTAGCCGGGAAGCATCTTCAGTTCGCGCTTCCAATTGGTCTTGCGTTTTGTCTTTTCCATCGCTTCCCCTCCTGTCAGTATTCCAGATCGCTGCTCTTGAGCAGCTTCTCGGTGACGATATACACGGCGATGATGATCAGCGTCAGCACCACGCCCACCGCGGCGCCGGCGCCGGCGTCACGCTCGACCACGCCCTTGCCGCCGAACACGGTGTCATATAGGTACACCACCGGCACAATGGTGGAACCCTCCGTCTGCACCGGGCTGAACAGCTTTGACCACAGATAAAAAGTGGCGGCGTTGATGGTCCAGAAGGTGATGGTGGTCTTGATGATACCCTTCAAAAGGGGCAGGGTGATGCGGAAAAACTGCTTGCTCTTGCTGGCGCCGTCGATGGTGGCGGCCTCGTACAGGTCCGTGGGGATGCCCTCGATGCCGCTGATATAGATGAGCATATAATAACCGATGCTGCCGTAGATGAACGCGGCGATCATGGCCCAGAGCTTGGCGTCCGTGCTCAGCCACCGGACCTTTTCAAAGCCCAAGGCCGTCACCAGTTGGTTCAGCAGGCCGTAATCGAAGTTGAATATATACTGCACCCACATGGTGGCCAGGGCCACGGCGGAGACGATGTTAGGCAGATAGATGGCCGCCCGGAAGAAGCCCTGAAAACGGATGCCGCTGGTCAGGATCACAGCTATCAGCAGAGACAGGGCCAAGGTGAACACACCGCCCACGATCCAGATGGCCAGGAAGTTCTTCATGGACGTGATGAAGCCGGCGTTGTGCATGATCTTGAAATAGTTCGCCAGCCCGTTGAAGGACCAGTCTTTCGTGCTGCCCGTCAAGCTCTCCACATGGAAGAAGCTCATGATCACTGTTCTGATCACGGGATAGACATACATCAAAAGCAGGCATATCACCGTGGGAGCCATGAACAGAAAGATCAGCGTTCTGTTTTTCTTCATAAGGGTCCCCCTCTCTCGCGCTATTAAAAAACAGGCGGCACCGAAGTGCCGCCTGCCGCAGTCGGAAATTACTCGTACAGAGCGTCCATGGCGGCGCAGAACTCAGCGCCGTCGGCATACTTGCCCTCGAACAGTTCGACGAACATGTCCTTCATGGTCTGCCAGGCCGGATGGGTGTTCAGCTCGGCGCACCAAGTCATGGGCGCGTCGGCGGCCAGCAGCGTCTCCACAGCGCCGGGCAGGGAGGTGCACTCGTTGGAGGGGTCGGCGGGGATCTGGTGGCAGTCGTCAGCCAGCTTCTGGCCCCACTCGCCGGTGGTCAGGAACAGGGCAAAGTCAAAGGCCTCCTGAGCGTGCTCGCTGTAAGCGGGGATGGCCAGGGAGTTGGCGCCCATGTAAGAGGCAGCGGAGACGCCGCCCTCCACGGTGGGATAGTTGAACAGGCCCCAGTTGACCTCGGTGCCGGTGTTGGCGTTGACCTCAGCGGTCACATAGTCGGCGCAGACGACCATCGCGGCCAGGCCCAGACCGATCTTGTTCTGGCTGGCGGGATACTCGTCGGGAGCGCCCTCGGCCAGATAGCCGGCGTTGACCAGGTCGATGATCTCCTGAGCGGCGGCGACAGCGCCCTCGCTCTCAGCCCAGCCGCCGTTCTCACGCAGCTCGGCGATGCCCTCCTCGCCCAGATGGCGGACCAGCTGGTAGTAGAAGGTGAAATTGCAGTAAGCGCCGTCCTGCGCCAGGGGGTCGATGCCCGCGTCCTTCAGCTTGGCGCACACATCCAGGAATTCCTCCCAGGTGGTGGGAACGGCCTCGATGCCGGCGGCCTCGAAGGCGTCCTTGTCGTAGAACACGCCGCCCACGTTGGGCTGTTCGGGAATGCTGTTCAGGAAGCCGGCCCACTTGATGGAGAAGTTGTTGAACACGGGATAGCCCTCGTAGCCGGCAGCCTCAGCCATTTCGGTCAGGTCATAGGTGTAGGGACCATTCACCTGGCCCAGGCGGGTGAAGTCGTCCTCGAACAGGTCGATGTCTTCCTTTGCCTCAAGGGCGGCGGTGATCAGAGTGTTCAGGTCGCGGCCCTTCCACTCGATGTTCACGTGCACGCCGGTCTCGGCCTCATAGGCCTCGGCAGCCGCGGCAATGACCTCGGCCTGGGGCTCGCCCTCGTTCCACATGGACCAATAGATGATCTCGGTGCCATCGGCAAAAGCGGTGCAGCCCAGCGCAAGGACCATCACGGCCACAAGAACGATGCTGAGAAGCTTCTTCATGGTGATTCCTCCTAAAAATTTTTTGTGTTTTCGCTTATAGAGAGGCTATGCCTCTTAACTTTACATCCAGTATACACTTTTCCGTCGTCAAAACAATAGAAATATTGTTTTGGTTTTTATATTTATTGTTGTTTTTATGTATTTTGCCCCAAATTCTGAGTTTGTTTAATTCTTTGTTTAGATAAAGTCCATAACTTGCCAGCCTTTATTCACAACTTCCGCGCTGTTCAGCCTAATGGACGGCAGTTGCGCGGTTTTGAAAAACCGGATATAATGGTCACGGGCATGTTCGCCCGGGAGGTATGCCATGAGTACGCAGCAATACGTTCTGGACCGCAGCGGCGGCGTGCCGGCGCTGGACGGCGCGCGGCTGCTGTACGTCACCAGCGCCCAGTACAGCGCCGAGTGGGCCAGCGCGGAGCATACCCACACCTGCGCGGAGCTTTTCTTCGTCACCGCCGGCAGCGGCGCCATGCAGATCGACCAGGCGCCCCACCCTCTGGCGGCAGGGGACATGATGGCGGTCAGCAGCGCCGTGCCCCACACGGAGGTGAGCGCCCCGGAGGATCCGATGGAATACGTGGTGCTTGGCGTGGACGGGCTGGAGACACTGGCAGGCGCTGACGGCTTTGCTCTGGTCCCCGGCTTTTATCACCAGCGCCAGGTGGCCCAGTGCCTGGACATGCTCCTTCTGGAGGCACAGAGGGCACAGACCGGCTATGAGGCCGTGTGCCAGGACCTGATGCACGTTCTTCTTTTGCTGCTGGTGCGCCACCGCGGCTCCATCCTTCAAAGCGCGCCGCGGGAGCAGAAGGCCAGCCGGGAGTGCAGCCTGGTGCGCCGGTACATCGACGACCACTTCAAGGAGAACATCACCCTGGACCAGCTGGCCACGGCGGCCCATCTCAACAAGTACTATCTGGCCCACGCCTTTCAGAAAGAATACGGCGTCTCCCCCATCCGGTATCTGACGGCCCGGCGCATTCGGGAGAGCAAGTTCCTCCTGGCGGAGACGGACCACACTCTCTCCCACATCGCCCAAGTCTTGGGCTTCTCCTCCGCCAGCTACTTCTCCCAGTGCTTCCGGCGCGTGGAGGGCGTCAGCCCAAAGGAGTACCGCCAGCGCAGCCGGAACAGCGGCCACAGTGAGGTATGACACATGACATGCTTTTTCACCAGTTCCCCCATGGTCCCCGACACCCTGGACCTGAATCCCGCCAACGGCTTCATCCATGAATTGCACCTGGCCCTTGCATATCCCTGCCGGGCCCTGTATATTTGCTCCGACCCGGATGGCTGGGAGAAGACGGACCTTTACGCGGAGGGTACCGCCGAATCCATGGAGCGGGCGGGCTTCGCCTTTTCCGCCTTCGACGTGCTGGACGGCCGGAACGTGGATGACGGGGCCACCCTCATCGAAAACGCCGACCTCATCATCTTGGCTGGTGGGCATTTGCCAACGCAGAACGCCTTCTTCCGGGCCATCGGCCTGAAAGAGCTTCTGATCGGGTTTGACGGCGTGATCATGGGTATCAGCGCCGGGAGCATGAACAGCGCGTCAACTGTCTATGCCCACCCGGAGCTGGAGGGCGAGGCCATCGATCCGGACTATGAGCGGTTCCTGCCCGGTCTGGGCCTCACGGAGGCCAGCATCCTCCCCCATTACAACACCATCGCGGGAGACACCCTGGACGGGCTGGACCTGTTCGACGATATTGCCATCCCGGACAGCATGGGCCGCACGTTCTTTGTTCTGCCCGACGGCAGCTACATCCTCTCCCGGGATGGCCGGGAGACCCTGTACGGGGAGGCGTACGCCATCCACGACGGCGTGATGGAGCAGATCGCGGAGGACGGAGACGTCATCCCCTTGAACTGACATATAAGCACAAGAGAGCCCCGGCGGAAGCTTCCGCCGGGGCTCATTACTTACTGTTCATTTCATCTTGCACTGGATGAAGTAGTTTATTCCCGCCGGGACGGTCAGCTCCACGCTGTTCTCGTCCAGCGGCCGCCAGGAAACGGGCTCCCCCATCACATCCGTATCATGCAGTCCCGCCGCACCAATGGCGCCCAAAGGCAGGCGTATGGTCTGGTCCTCCGTTGCGGAATTGATGACCGCCACGAATGCCTCATCCCCGGTGAACCGGGCAACGGCGGCGGTGTAGCCCTCGGTATAGATAAACTTCATCCCCCCGTGGGACAGGGCCTTATGGTCCTTTTTCAGGTGGGCCATGATGTGGCACACTTTGTACTGCACGCATCCGCTAAAGTCCCGGCTCCAGGGCATGGGATAGCGGCAGCCCTCGTTGGTGCCCAGGGTGCCGTCTATTGCCGCCTCGTCGCCGTAGTAGATGCTGGCCGCGCCGGTGAGAATGAACTGGAAGTACACCGCGCCACGCCAGGCCATGGGCGAGATGGCCGGGTCGTTGTGGAAGCGGCTTATATCGTGGCTGTCGAAGAGGTTGAACTGGTTCTCCCAGAGGGCCCAAGGCATTCTGGCCAGGTGCTGCATGACCCGTGTCTCCAGGTCCTTGGCGGTCATCCTGTAGGGCAGGTCCCGCAACACCGGATCGTGTGCCAGGAAGTGGTCCGTCTGGCCGAAAAACTGGCGGATGGGCCGGCCGCAGGTAAAGTAGCTCATAGGCGAGTCCCACTCGCTCCCCTGCATGTACTGAGCGCAGTCGCCCCAGTCCTCCGCCAATATGTACGCCTGCGAGTTCTCCTCACGGATGGCCTTTCGTATCTCCGGCCACACCTCGTGGGCCAGCTGGATATCGTCGTTGCGGGCAAAGGTATCCGCCACGTCGAAGCGCCAGCCGTCGATGCTGTAGGGCGGCTTCAGCCACTTTCGAAGCACAGAATCCTGCGCCCGGTATACCACGTCACGCAGGGCATCGGAGGTATAGTTGAGGGTGGGCAGGTTCAAGTTCCCGTACCAGGCGTGATAGGCGTTGCCGGGGCCGAAGAAATAGTAGTCCCTTTCCGCAGCGCCGGGGTTATTGTAGGCCCCTGTGGACTTGTCGAAGAACATCCCGTCCCGGTTGAACCAGCGGTGGTTGGCGCCGGTGTGGTTGATGGATATGTCCAAAATGAGCTTCATGCCGTTTTCATGGAGCTCCTTGGACAGCGCCGCCAGAGCCTCGTCCCCGCCGAAGTGGGGGTCCACATGAAAATAGTCCACGCAGTCGTATTTGTGCACCGACGGCGCCCGGAAGATGGGATTGAGATACAGCGCCGTGACGCCCAGGTCCTTCAGATAGGGTATCTTCTGCCGGATACCCTCCAAGTCCCCGCCGAAGAAATCCAGGCAGAAGCCCTGCTGGTATTCAAGAGGTGTGTCCTCCCAGTTCGCCATATGGATAGCCGGATGGCCGTCCTGGGCGTACTCGCCGGGCTTCACGTCGTTGGCCGGGTCGCCGTTGCAGAACCGCTCGGGGAATATCTGATAGAACACGGCCTCCTTCACCCAGGCGGGCTGGACATAGTCTGCGAGCAGAACGAAGTCATAGCTGTGATCGGGAAGACATGTGGATATCCCCTTCTGGGTATAGAACCAAACCGCCTCCTCCGTCACCAGATAGAACTCGTACTGCATCCTGGTCTCCGTTACGGGCATCTGGGCCTCGTACCAGGCAAGGCCCCTCTCCGTCCGGACCCGCCGGGCGTGGGCATGCTGCTCCAGGCCGTTCCGCAGCCAGCGGAGGATCACATGCTTCACCGGGGCAGTCTCGTAAAGCCGCAGGGATACGGTGACCGTCTCGCCCAGCCTGGGGCTGGGGTCGGAGACGAACATCGCCGTGCCGTCCGAATAAACGCTCTCCTGCCAGGTATCCATATCGCTTTCCTCCTGGAAAAGATTGGGATGACCCAGTTTACAACAGGGTCATCCTTTCTGTCAACGTCTCATTCAGTTCACGCGTCGATGGTGGAGATGCCCAGGGTGGTCTCCTCCAGCACATCCAGCAAGACCCGCACGGTGTCCAGGCTGGTGAACACAGTGACGCCGTTTTCCACGGCGCACTCACGAATCTCATGGCCGTCGGAAAGCGCGCCGGTGCTGCGCACATCCCGGGTGTTGATGACGTAGGACACCACGCCGCTCTGGATGGCCTCCAGGATCTCCTCGCTGCCGTCCCGGAGCTTCTCCACCTTGTGGGTCCGTACGCCGTTTTCTTTGAGCATCTTCGCCGTGCCCTCGGTGGCCAGGATGTTGAATCCCATGTTGTAGAACCGCCGGATCAGCGGCAGGGCCTCCGCCTTGTCCTCGTCGGCAATGGTAGCCAGGACCGCGCCGTAGTTCATCATGCTCATGCCAGAGGCCTGGAGGGCCTTATAGAGGGCCCGCGTCAGGGTGTTATCGTATCCGATGGCCTCGCCGGTGGACTTCATCTCCGGGGACAGGTAGGCATCCAGGCCCCGCAGCTTGGCGAAGGAGAAGGCCGGCGCCTTCACGTACCAGCGTTTCTTCTCAGGCGGATAGAGCTTGAAGAAACCCTGTTCCTTTAGGGACAGCCCCAGTATCACGTTGGTGGCAATGTCCGCGAGGGAATACCCCGTGGCCTTGCTGAGGAAAGGTACCGTCCGGCTGGACCTGGGATTCACCTCAATGATATAGACCTTGTTCTCTCTGTCTACGATAAACTGGATGTTATATAGCCCCACGATGCCGATGCCGAGACCCAGCATCTTCGCGTAGCGGAGGATGGTGTCCTTCACCTCCTGGCTCACGCTGAAGGTGGGATAGACGCTGATGGAGTCGCCGGAGTGGATGCCCGTGCGCTCCACAAGCTCCATGATGCCCGGCACGAACACGTCCCGGCCGTCGCAGATGGCGTCCACCTCCAGCTCCTTGCCGGTGATGTATTTGTCTACCAGCACGGGCTTGTCCTCGTCTATCTCCACGGCGGTCTTCAGATAGTGGCGCAGCTGCTCCTCGTCCGCCACAATCTGCATCGCCCGGCCGCCCAGCACGAAACTGGGGCGGACAAGCACGGGATAGCCTATCTCCGCCGCGGCCTTCACGCCGTCCTCGATCTTCGTGACGGCCCGCCCGGGAGGCTGAGGGATGCCCAGGTCCATCAGGACCTTTTCAAAGGCGTCCCGGTTCTCCGCCCGCTCAATGGCGGCGCAGTCGGTGCCAATTATTTTTACGCCCCGCTCCATTAGGGGCTCCGCCAGGTTGATGGCCGTCTGGCCGCCAAGAGACGCTATCACGCCCTCCGGCTTCTCCCGCAGGAGGATGTTCATCACGTCCTCCACGTACAGCGGTTCAAAGTAGAGTTTGTCGGAGCAAGTATAGTCGGTGGACACGGTCTCCGGGTTATTGTTGATGATGATGGCCTCATAGCCCGCGGCCTTGATGGTCTTGACGGCGTGGACGGTGGAGTAATCGAACTCCACGCCCTGGCCGATGCGGATGGGCCCCGCCCCCAGGACCACGATCTTCTTCCTGTCGGATATGACGGACTCGTTCTCCTGCTCATAGGTGGAATAGAAGTACGGGATATAGCTTGAAAACTCACTGGCGCAGGTGTCGATCATCTTGTACACCGGCAGCATGCCGGCCTTCAAGCGCATGTCGTATACGTCCAGTTCCTTCATACCCCACTGCCTCGCCACGGCCGCGTCGCAGAAGCCCATGCGTTTTGCCTCGTAGAGGGTATCCCTGTTCCCCACGGCCCCAGCCAGCTTCCGCTCCATGGCAACGATATTGCCGATGACGTCCAGGAAGAGCCTGTCGATCTTCGTTCGGTCCGCGATGACGGATACGGGGGTATCCATCCGAAGCAGCGCCGCGATGGCGAAGAGCCGGTCGTCCCGGCCTATAGAAACGTAGTCCAGCAGCTTTGCCTCGTCCCAACCATCGAACTTCTTCATATAGAGGTGGTCCACGCCGATCTCCAGGGAGCGGACCGCCTTCAAGAGGCTCTCCTCCATGGTCCGGCCCACGCTCATGACCTCGCCGGTTGCCTTCATCTGGGTGGAGAGGGTATTGGCCGCGTCGGCGAACTTGTCGAAGGGGAAACGGGGCATTTTCGTGACCACGTAATCCAGAGCGGGCTCAAAGCTGGCGGGGGTGTTGGCCAGAGGGATCTCGTCCAGGGTCATGCCCACGGCGATCTTCGCCGAGACCCGGGCGATGGGATAGCCGCTGGCCTTGCTGGCCAGGGCCGAGGAACGGCTCACTCGGGGATTCACCTCTATCACGTAATACCGGAAGGAGCCGGGATCCAGAGCGAACTGGACGTTGCAGCCTCCCTGTATTTGAAGGGCCCGGATGATGCGCAATGCGCTGTCCCGGAGCATATGGTATTCCTTGTTGGTCAAAGTCTGGGAGGGACACACCACCACCGAGTCGCCAGTGTGCACGCCCACCGGGTCTATGTTCTCCATGTTGCAGATGGTGATGGCGGTGTCGTTGGCGTCCCGCATGACCTCGTACTCGATCTCCCGGTAACCCTGGATGCTCTTCTCCACCAGCACCTGGTGCACCGGGGACAGCTTCAGGGCGTTTTTCAATATCTCCCGGCATTCCTCCTCGTCATCGGCAAAGCCGCCGCCGGTGCCGCCCAGGGTGAACGCCGGCCGCAGCACCACCGGATAACCTATCTCTGCCGCGATGCGGAGGCCGTCCTCTATCGTAGACGCCACGTCCGAGGGCAGCACCGGCTCCCCCAGTTCCTCACAGAGGGCTTTGAAAAGTTCCCTGTCCTCCGCCCTGCGGATGCTCTCGCTGCTGGTGCCCAGAAGCTCCGTCCGGCACTCCCGCAATATGCCCTTGGACTCCAGCTGTACCGCCAGGTTGAGCCCCGTCTGTCCGCCGATGCCGGGCACGATGGCGTCCGGCCGCTCGTAGCGGACGATCTTGGCCACGTATTCCAGGGTCAGCGGCTCCATGTAGACCTTATCCGCCACGGAGGTGTCCGTCATGATGGTGGCGGGGTTGGAGTTGCACAATATGACCTCGTAGCCCTCCTCTTTCAGGGCCAGGCAGGCCTGAGTGCCCGCATAGTCGAACTCCGCCGCCTGACCTATCACGATGGGGCCGGAGCCGATGACCATGATTTTGTGAAGGTCCGTTCTCTTAGGCATGCTCTACACCCTCCTCCATCATGGCGATAAATCTGTCAAAGAGATGGCCGCTGTCCTGGGGTCCGGGCGCACTCTCCGGGTGATACTGGACAGAAAAGACACGGTCCTGTACACACCTGACGCCCTCCACCGTGCCGTCCAGAATGTTCACATGGGTAAGTTCCAGCCCTGTCCCGGCGAGGCTCTCCCTGTCCACGGCGTAGCTGTGGTTTTGGCTGGTCATCTCAATCTTTCCCGTGTCCAGGTCCCGGACCGGGTGGTTGCCGCCACGGTGGCCGAATTTCAGCTTGTAGGTCTTCGCCCCATAGGCTAGGGAGATGATCTGGTGGCCAAGGCAGATGCCGAAGATGGGGTATCTGCCCCGCAGGGCCCGCACCAATTCGATAACCTCCGGCACATCCTCCGGGTCGCCGGGACCGTTGGAGAGGAACACCCCGTCGGGGTGAAGCGCCTCTACTGTCTGGGCGGGCGTATCATAGGGGACTACCGTCACGTCGCAGCCTCTGGCATTGAGGCTCCGGACAATATTGAGCTTGATGCCGCAGTCCACCGCGACCACATGAAATCTGGCATTCTCTTCCGGGGCATCCCATGGCTCTCTGCAGCTGACGCGGCGCACCACGTCCCGGGGCACGTCGGTGTCCTTCAATATTCCCAGCGCCTTTTCCAAAGGCGTGTCCGCGCCGGTGATGAGCGCCTTGCGGCTGCCGTAGTCCCGGATACTCCGGGCCAGCTTTCGGGTGTCGATGCCCTCAATGCCGGGGATGTGGTACCGCTCCAGGACGCTTCCAAGCGTTTCGGCGCAGCGGAAGTTGGATGGCGCGTCGTTATAGTGCCGCACCGCCATGCCGCCGATGGTGGGCGTCTTCGTCTCATAGTCCTCATCCGCCATGCCGTAGTTGCCGATGAGCGGATAGGTCATGACCACCATCTGGCAGGTATAGGAGGGGTCGGACATGATCTCCTGATACCCGGCCATGGAGGTGTTGAACACGATCTCGCATACCCGGTCTTCCAGGGCCCCAAAGCCCCGTCCCACATATTCGCTGCCGTCCTCCAGGACGATCTTCCTGTCAAGTATCTCTCCCATGGTCCGCCTCCCGCGCCATAAAAAACCGGCCTGCGAAAGAAAAACTTTCGCAAACCGGGAAAAGAACTATCTGATTTTGAAACGATCAAGAAAAAGAAGGGATATCCCCCTCTGCCGGAGGGACAAAGGAGAACGGGCATCCAAGGCTGAAAAGCACACGCAGACGGGCTTTTTCACGCCGCTCCCCTCCTTCCATTTTCTGTGATTTTAGCACGGTGGAAGGGGCTTGTCAATGCGTCTCAATGGCCGAAATTTTCCGCGCTGGCGGGGCTGATTCTGTATATCTTTTTCTCCGTCGCCACCAGGGGCACGGCTATGTCCCATGGCTCCGCCGGTACGCTCTCCCGCAGCAGCGTCTCCGGGCAGACACACACCGCCGCGCCTTGATAGGCCGCCAGGAATCTATCATAATAACCGCCGCCGTGACCCAGGCGGCGTCCCTCCCTGTCACAGGTCACGCAGGGCACCACCGCAAGGTCGATATCCGCAGGCAGGACAAGCGGGCTCCCCTCCCGCGGCGCCGGGATACCGTACCTCCCGGGATGGAGCTGCCCAAGGTCCGTGACGGCGCGGCATTCCATGACACCGGGGGCCGTGCACACCGGCAGCGCCAGGCGTTTTCCATCCCGAAGAACTTGCACCAGGAATGGCCACATATCCGGTTCCCGGTCCGTGCTGGCAAAGGCAAGCACCGTCACAGCCGCCCGGTACTCCGGCAATGAAAGAAGCATTTCAGAAATGCCCCTCCCCGCCTCATGGAGGTATCCCTCCGGCAGCGTTCGGATCGCCACGGCGATCTCCCGCCGTAATTCTTTTTTGCGCTCAGCGACCGTCATGGATATTCAGGCCGTTGAGCCGCTCACTCGCCCGGGTCCGGCCGTAGGACCTTCCGGTAGTTCCAGTTCAAAGCCGCCTTCCTGGCGGCCTCCTGGCGCTCTGCCTCGGTCTTATAGGAGATCTCCGCCGTATGGGCGCCGCAGTCCAGGCACTGGATATAGACGCACCAGCCGCCCTCCTCCTCGATGCTCCCCACGCCGCCGCAGCACGGGCAGTCAAACAAGTCAATATCGTCAAACCATTCCATAGTCAAATCCTCCAATTCACGCACTTACCAAAAAATGATGTCGGAGCAAAGCGGACTTTGCTCAATCACAGGGCTCCCGCGAGAGCCCAGCGAAGCGGGTCTCGCGGGAAAAAGGAAGAAGAGCTTTGACCGATGAGTGGGCCTGGCTTGCCAAGACCTCGAATCTTCAAAGCTCTTCTGACGTGGCGGAGAAGGCGGGATTTGAACCCGCGCTGCGCTCATCACGCACTACTCCCTTAGCAGGGGAGCCCCTTCGG
>CANPVS010000042.1 GCA_947581795.1 uncultured Oscillospiraceae bacterium | reverse complement strand
GTGCTGGTGGTGGACGCCAGCCAGGGCGTGGAGGCCCAGACCCTGGCCAACACCTACCTGGCCCTGGACCACGACCTGGAGATACTCCCCGTTATCAACAAGATCGACCTGCCCGCCGCCGACCCGGCCCGGGTGAAGGCGGAGATCGAGGACATCATCGGCATCCCCGCCATGGACGCGCCGGAGATATCCGCGAAAAACGGCGTCAATATCCAGGCGGTGCTGGACGACATCATCGCCGGCATGCCCGCCCCCAAGGGGGACCGGGCCGCGCCCTTGAAGGCCCTGGTCTTCGACAGCCAGTACGACAGCTACCGGGGCGTCATCGTCCTGGTGCGGGTGAAGGACGGCGTCCTCGCCAGGGACATGGACGTGAAGTTCATGGCCACAAACGCGGTCTACAAGGTGGTGGAGGTGGGCCATCTGCTGCCCACCCGGCTGGAGCCCTGCGACAGTCTCTCCGCCGGGGAGGTGGGATACTTCACCGCCAGCATCAAAAACGTCCGGGACACCCGCATCGGCGACACGGTCACCGGGGCGGAACGGCCCGCGGCGGAGCCCCTGCCCGGCTACCGGCCCGCCCGGAGCATGGTCTACTGCGGCATCTACACCGAGGACGGGTCCAAGTACCCGGACCTGCGGGACGCGCTGGAGAAGCTGCAGCTGAACGACGCCAGCCTCTCCTTCGAGCCCGAGTCCTCCGCGGCCCTGGGCTTCGGCTTCCGGTGCGGCTTTTTGGGCATGCTCCACCTGGAGATCATCCAGGAGCGGCTGGAGCGGGAGTTCGACCTGGACCTGGTGACCACCCTGCCCTCCGTTATCTACGAGATCGAGATGACCGACGGCTCTGTGAAATACGTGGACAACCCCCACGACTACCCGGACGCCGCCGCCATCGCGGAGGCCCGGGAGCCCTATGTGAAGATGAGCATCATCACCCCCAACGAGTTCGTGGGCAACATCATGCCCATGTGCCAGGACCGGCGGGGCGTGTACGAGGGCATGCAGTATCTGGACCAGCGGCTGGTGGAGCTGAAGTACGAGATGCCCTTGGGGGAGATCATCTACGACTTCTTCGACACGTTGAAAGCCCGCACCAAGGGCTACGCCTCCATGGACTATGAGTTCAGCTGCTACAAGCCCTCGGAGCTGGTGAAGGTGGATATCCTCCTGAACGGCGAGGGCGTGGACGCTCTGAGCCTCATCGCCCACCGGGATAAGGCCTATCCCCGGGCCCGGCGGCTGTGCGAGAAGCTGAAGGAGAACATCCCGAGACAGCTGTTCGAGGTGCCCATCCAGGCGGCCATCGGCGGGAAGATCATCGCCCGTGAGACGGTGAAGGCCCTGCGGAAGGACGTGCTGGCCAAGTGCTACGGCGGCGACATCACCCGGAAGAAGAAGCTGCTGGAAAAGCAGAAGGAGGGCAAGAAGAAGATGCGCTCCCTGGGCAGCGTGCAGCTCCCCACCGAGGCGTTTTTGGCGGTCCTGAAACTGGACGAATAACGAGGAGGACGAACGATGAAGATCACTTCCAGACCCTTCGGCGCCACGGCGGACGGCCAGGCCGTCACCGCCTGGACCCTGGAGAACGGCCATGGCATGGCCGTGACCGTGCTGGACTACGGCGCCACGGTCCAGGCCCTTCTGGTGCCCGACAAGAGCGGCAAGGCTGTGGACGTGGCCCTGGGCTACGACACGGTAGCCGGCTACGAGCAGGGCGGCGCCTGCATGGGCGCCACCATCGGCCGGGTGGGCAACCGCATCGCCGGGGCCCGGTTCTCCCTGAACGGCGTGGAGCACGTCCTGGCGAAAAACGACGGGCCCAACCACCTGCACGGCGGCCTCAAAGGCTTCGACAAGTGCATGTGGACCGGCGAGGCCAAGGGCGAAAGCCTGGTGTTCTCCCGCCTGTCCCCGGACGGGGAGGAGAATTACCCCGGGAACCTGACAGTGACCGTGGCCTTCACCCTCACGGAGGACAACGCCCTCGTCATCGCCTACGACGCCGAGAGCGACAAGGACACCCTGGTGAACCTGACGAACCACACCTATTTCAATCTCAACGGCGGCGGCTCCGCCCTGGACCACGAGCTTATGATAAACGCGGAGCGCTTCTGCGAGAGCGACGGCGGCTGCATGCCCACGGGCAGGCTCCTCCCTGTGGAGGGCACGCCCTTCGACTTCCGCGCGGCCAAGCCGGTGGGCCGGGACATCCGCCCGGACTGCGAGCAGCAGCGGCTGGTGGGCAATGGCTACGACCACTGCTACGTCCTCAGCGGGAGCAAGGCCGCGGTGCTCTACAGCGCCCGGACCGGCATCGAGATGACCTGCCTCACGGACCTGCCGGGGGTGCAGCTTTATACCACCAACAGCCTCACGCCCCAGACCGGCAAGGGCGGCGCGCCCATGGGCAAGTACGAAGCCGTGTGCCTGGAGACCGAGCTGTTCCCCAACCCCCTGAACAACTGGGGCTTCCCCTCCCCGGTGCTCCGGGCGGGGAAAAAACTGCACACTGAGACGGTCTATCGCTTCGCGGTCCGGTGAGACAGGCAGATCTTGGCGGTTGACGCGCCCGGAAAACGCGGGTATGATAGCGGCAGAGGGACGCGTCAAAAGGAGAAAGAGAGAACCTTATGAAAAAAACGATCACCGGTCTTTTGACAGTGGCGGCGGCAGTGGCGTTTTTGCTCCCGGTCCTGGCGGCCGGGACGGGCAGCGCCGCGGCGGCGGGAGACGTCCGCGAGGCGTACAGCGGCCCCGCCGTCGTCAACAGCACCGATACCGACACGCCGGACGACCCCAGCTCCGGCACCGACACCGGCGGCTGGAATACCTCCGGCGGCGAGACCTATTATTATAAAAACGGCAAAAAGCTGACCGGGTGGCAGGTCATCGACGGCGGCTGGTACTACTTCGACAAGAAGAGCGGCGCGATGCTCCACGACAAGTGGCTGTATGACGGCGCGTGGTACTTCCTGGACCCGGACGGGCGGATGAAGGAGGGCTTCGACCAGATAGCCCTTGGCCGGTCCGACGACGGCTGGTACTACTTCAATCCCGACCACGATGGTTCCTACGGCCGGATGATGACCGGCTGGCAGTATATCAACGGCACGTGGTACTACTTCAACAAGGCGGGAAAGTGGCCCCAGGGCAAGATGGTGGCCAACGCCTGGCTGTATGACGCCAAGGTGTGGTACTTCATGGGCCCGGATGGGAAGATGTACGAGGGGCTGACCCGGATCGATCTGGGCCGGTCAGACGACGGGCTTTACTACTTCAGCGAGGCCCACGACGGCACCTACGGGCACGTGATGACCGGCTGGCGGACCATCAACGGGAGCAGGTACTACTTCGACCCGAACCACAACGGGTTCTATGGCCGTGCCTACGCGGGCGGCACCTACAAGATAGGGAGCCGGAGCTACACCTTCGACGCCCAGGGCCGGTGCCTGAACCCCTGAACCAATCAAATATAAGAAACGGGAGCGGGCATATGCGTCCGCTCCTTTCTATTCGTCATCGCGATTCAGGTGACGAGTTCAGCGCATAGTAGTGGGATTTTTCGTCCTGCCCAGCAGATAATCCACGCTCACGCCATAGAACTCGGCCAACTTTATGAGGTTGGAGGCTGTCAGTTCTATCACGCCGTTCTCATATTGGGAGTATGTGTTCTGACTCACGTTCAGCACTGCCGCCACCTCGCGCTGCCGCAGGTCGCGGTCTTCCCGCAGATTCTTGATATTGGGATATACCATCGGGCATTCACCTCGGTGGTATTATGATTTATCTGTATTTCGGATATTGATTTTTATCTGGAATACAGATATAATTTACCCATCCATACTTTGTTGGGAGGAAGAAACATGAAAATGCGCATTTTTAGCCTTGTCCTGGCGCTGGTAATGACCTTCGGTATCTGTGTCCCCGCCATCGCGGCGGAAGATGCCTTTGAGGCCGAAGTCCTCGCCGTCCAGGAGGAAGTCTCCGTAGCCCCCGAAGAAGAGGCAGAGGACGAACCGGAGCCCGTCGCAGAATCCGATCTCGTTATCCTGGGCGACAAGGGCGGTGTCACGGGTTACAGCCATATCGGAATTGGCAACATACACATGTTTGCGATCGGACTGGCTACCGACTATGTCCTGACCACAAATCAAGGGGCTGACGTCAGTGGAATACAGTATAGCTGTGACCAGCAGACGGGCGTTGTCACCGGGCAAGTTAATATTGACTTCATCGGAGCCGCCCCCCTGACTGTCACCGTGACAAAGGCGCCGGGCTCCTATCCAGTGCCGCTGAAGATCAATTATGACCCAATCGGCCTGCTGAAAGACGCAGACACAGCGCCCAAATATGCTATGCCCGGCGATCTGCTGCTTATCGTTGTCAATGACGGTTATAAGGTCATTCCCGACAGCAAAAACTTTACCATACTGGAGGACTCCAAGGGCGACGTCGGCCGTGTGCTGCAAATAAGGGTATCGGAAAGCGCAAAGGAATTGAACATCAAGAGCGAAGCGCCTGCTGTGCCTGCTCCCACCCCGACCCCCACTCCTGCTCCAAGCACTAAACCTACGCCAACCCCCACTCCGACGCCGACGCCCACACCTACTCCAGCCCCGGTGAAGGACGGCTGGTACCGGGATGATGGCGCTTGGCGCTACAGCAAGAACGGCAAAATGGTGACCAACGACTGGTTGTACAGCGGCGGCGTGTGGTACTTCCTGGACCCGGACGGGAAGATGATGGAGGGCTTCTCTGAGATAGCCCTGGGCCGGTCCGACGACGGTTGGTACTACTTCAACCCGAAGCACGACGGTTCCTATGGCTATGTGATGACAGGCTGGCAGTACATAGACGGTACTTGGTATTACTTCAACCCCAAGCATAACGGCACGTACGGCAAGATGGTGGCCAACGCCTGGCTGTACGACAGAGGTGTGTGGTATTTCATGGGCCCGGACGGGAAGATGTACGAGGGTCTGACCCGGATAGACCTGGGCCGGTCGGACGACGGGCTGTACTACTTCAGCGAGAAACATGACGGCACCTACGGTCACATGATGACCGGCTGGCAGACCATCGACGGGATAACGTACTACTTTAACGCCAGTCATAACGGCAGCTACGGCAAGTGCACCTGGTCTTCTGACAAAGGCACGCTGGTGAGCTGAGAGAACCAAATAAAAAGCGGGAGAGGATGCAAGTCCTCTCCCGTGTTCTGTTTTTCAGGCTTTGCGCCCTATGCCAGGCGGACGGCCATAACGCCGTCGATCATTTGGCAGAAGCCCTCCTTGGGGAACACGGGCATGGCCCGCACCCCGTCCTGGGCGGCGACGAGGCTCAGGTCCTCCCCCCGCAGCAAGTTGATGGGGTGGCCCAGAATGCAGCGGCAGTAGGAGGCAAAGGTGCTGGGATAGGTCAGGGAGGACAAGACGTCGATGCCGATGGCGTCCGCCTGCCGGGGGAAGAGCTCGTCCAGCTCCGCCGTCAGATAGGAATCCTCGAACTGGCCGATCAGCGCCACGGGCGTGATGCCGGGCTCATAGCCGTCCGTCCGGTCCATGGCCTCCACGATGGAGAAGGCGTACTGGCTGGACGCCTCGTATACCACTTGTTTTTTCAGATAGGCCTCGTTGGCGAAGAAGACGCCGTGGAGTATCATGCACCCGCACAGCAGGCACAGGGCCGCCCGGCACAGACGCCAGGGGCGGCGGACCATGGCGGGGCCGCCTTCGTCCCGCTGCTCCATGGGCAGCAGCGCCAGGGGGTAGATCAGAAAGAAACTGTAGCACATCAGCTCATGGGTGCTCCCCACCGAGAGCACATACACGAAGTTCAGCCCCAGGGGCAGCAGCGCCACGCAGAGGAACACCACGGCCAGGGACAGGCCCCGGACATGCCGGCGGCGGAGGAGGTCTATCCACAGCGCCAGGCCCGCCAGCAGGATGAGCCCCCGGCACAGGAGAACGGCGGGGGTGTTGTGGGCGAGCCAGGGGGCGAAAAAGAAGGAGCCGAAAGTGAAATAGGCGCCGGGGACGGACCCCAGGAGCGCGGCCGGACTGCCGTTCAGGAGGCGGGAGGGGCTGTTATACATGTCCGCCATCTCCACGCCGGCCGCCCGCAGGGAGACCTTCATCAGCAGGTAATACAGCGCCGCCGCGGCCAGAAGGCTGACGGCGTACCGCGCCGCCCGCCGGCACAGGGCGGGGAAGGACTCTCCCTCCACGGCCTTGCGGATGAGCAGGATGAGGGCCAGGCCGATGGCCACATCGATGTAGGCCTGATAAAAGCCCATGGCGGCGGTGAGCAGGGGGACGGCGGCCAGAAAGCCCCAGGAGGGGGACCGCTCCCACAGCCACACGCCCGCGCAGGTTAGCAGCAGCGTGAACATATACACGTCCGCCCAAGGCAGATAGGTGGCGTTGGCGACCGTCACGGTGATGTTCACGGCCATGACGCCGCAGAGCAGCGCGACGGAGACCCGCCGGCGGATGTCCAGCACGGACACGATGAGATAGACGCTGCCGCTCAAAAACAGGATGGACAGCAGCCCCACCAGCCAGGGGGCCGGGAGCCGGCCCCGGAACAGCCAGTAGACAGGCTGCATGAACCGCCCCAGGGACAGCTGGAAGGCCTGCTCCGCGCTGTCGGCGAAAAAGGAGTACAGCGCGTCGTGGCTGGGGGCGAGGGTGAAGTACATATAGGCGTGGGCAGCCAGGCTGAACAGCGCGGTACACAGCGTTACCAGCTTCAGCCGCGGCAGATCGTTGCGGAGCTCTTTCACGGCGGCGCCATCCTCCTTACGCAAATACCTTTTCATAGCCCACCCGAAGGGGGTCGTGCTCGATGGTCTCCGACAGGGTCACCACCCCGCAGCGCTTATAGCCCCGGCGCTCCAAAAGCGCCTGCATGGGCCTGTTGTCGGCGTGGGTGTCCACCCGGACGCTGCCGTAGCCCCGGCCCATGGCCAGGTCCTCGCACAGCTGCAGCATCTCGTCCGCCAGGCCCCGGCCCCGGTAGGCCGCCTTCACCGCCACCCGGTGGACGGTGGCATAGGGAGCGCTGTCCGCCGTGAGCCAGGCCCCGTCGATAGCGGGGTAGTCCGGCTCCGGCGTGAAGTACTCCGACGCGCACCCGGCGGGCTTTCCATCATGGGTGAACAGCCAGCAGTTCCCCGCGGCGATGTCCCGGCGAAACACGCTCTCGTTGGGGAAATCGTCCTGCCACTGGTCCACGCCGTTTTCCCGGAGGTAGGCGCTGGCCTCGCCGGTAATGGCCAGCAGGTCCGGGATGTCCGCCTCCGTGGCCGGGCGGCAGTCATAGGTGAGCTTTTCCCGGCCCGTGAGCCGGGCGATGATGTTTTCCTCCTCCGGCGTCCGGGGCGCGTAGGCGGCGAACATGTCCGGCCGGCGCTCCATGGTACGCTTTAGCTGCTGCTCCCGGCGCCAGGCGTCCACCTCCCGGTGCTTGCCCTCCCGCAGCACCTCCGGCACCGTGAGCCCCTCCCAGGTCTCCGGCCGGGTGTACTGGGGGTACTCCAAAAGCCCATCCCAGTGGCTCTCGCCCATGTAGCAGGCCGGGTCGGACAGCACCCCGGGCACCATCCGGCACACGCTGTCGGCGATGGCCATGGCGGGGATCTCCCCCCCGGTGAGCACGAAGTCCCCCAGGCTCAGCTCCTCGTCGCAGCAAGCTTCAATGAACCGCTCGTCCACGCCCTCGTAGTGGCCGCAGACCAGCACCAGGTGGTCGTACTCCGAGACGAGCCGCCGGGCGTGGCCCTGGTCGAACCGGGCCCCCTGGGGGGACAGGTAGATGACCCGCCGCTTGCGGGGGCCCGCCTGTTCCGTCACCCAGTCCAGGCAGGACTTCAAGGGCTGGGCCATCATCACGCAGCCCCAGCCGCCCCCGTAGGGGTAGTCGTCCACCTGCTGCTGCTTGTTCTCCGTGAAATCCCGGATCTGGACACAGTGGATCTCAATGAGCCCCTTTTTGGCCGCCCGGCCCAGGATGGAGGCGTCCATCATGGGCTGCACCGCCTCGGGGAACAGTGTCAAAATATCGATACGCATGACATTCTCCGCATTTTCTGTTCTGCGCATAAGTATAACACGGCCCGGTGGAAAAATCCACCGGGCCGGAGGTGTTCTGTTATGACCGGCGCAGCACGTCCGCCCGGAACTGCATGTCGTCCAATATCACGTCCAGGGCCCGCTGCTGCTGCTCCGTGAGGGAGCGTATCTGCATGATGACCTCGTAGGTGGGCTTGCCGTTCAGGGCGGCGGCGCGGAACACGTCCGGCGAAACGTTGTACACCGCCCGGCCCAGCAGATAGTCCGTGGTGACCCGGAACAGGTCGGCCAGCTCCGTGAGCTTCTCCAGGTCCGGCATGTGGGCGCCGTTCTCGTAGTTGGAGATGGTCCCCACCGAGACATGGAGCCGCTCCGCCAGGTCCCGCTGCGTCATGCCGCGGTCCTTGCGAAGCTCCGACAGTATCTCTCCGAAACTTGCCATGCCAATCACCCGCCTAATGATACCTGTATTATAGTATAGTTAGTATACACCCTTAAGAAAGTTACAAAATAACCATATTTTTAACAAGTTATTGACAAATAATTTTAAGATAACTATAATTATATTTACAAAGTACATGTACTTTCCACGTTTGAGACAGGAGAACCTTACCATGGATTTTTACGCAAACGAAGGAAAGTCGATCACCATACGCGTGGATGGGAAGACCTACGCCCGCCACGCCATCCAGACCCATTTCGTACAGGTGGGGGAGAGCTATATCGACCTGATGGAGCGATATGTGCGCCCCGTATATCAGCCGGGGGACATCCTCTCCGTCAGCGAGAAGGTCATCGCCCTGTGCCAGGGGCGCATCGTCACGGAGGACCAGGTGAAGCCCACCTTCTGGGCAAAGCTCCTGTCCCGCTTCGTCCACCAGACGTCGGCGGGGCCGGGGATGGGCCTGCCCGTGAAGATGCAGTTTGCCATCAACCAGTGCGGCCTGGGGCCGGTGCTCAAGGCGGCGGTGTGCGCGGGGCTGGACAAGCTCCGGGGCGTCCACGGCACCTTTTACGACATGCTGGACCCGGAGGTCCGGGGCCTGGACGGCTTTTTCGGCCGGGACATCCCCGAGTACGCCCACATGGGTGTGCGTATCCCCCGCGAGCCGGACAAGGTCTGCGACGAGGTATACGAGAAAACGGGCATCGTCATGATGATCGTGGACGCCAACGACCTGACGGTGGAGCTGCTGGGCCGGGGCCGGCAGTTGAAGGGGTGGACCGAAGAGCGGCTTCTGGGCCTCATCAAGGACAACCCCGCCGGCCAGGACCGCCAGCTGACCCCCTTCATCCTGATACGGGAGACAAAGTAAATCAGCAGCAACGCACGTTTATGCAACAAAAGGCCCCCTCAGACGAGGGGGCTGTCGGCGGAGCCGACTGGGGGAGGGAAATAGTTTGTCTCTCCCTCCGTCACGGCTTTGCCGTGCCACCTCCCTCGTCAGAGGGAGGCTTTTTATTCCATGTCATTTCAGCCGTTGGCCACGGTGTACAGGCTGTAGAAGTAGCCCTTCTGGTCCATCAGGTCCCGGAAATTGCCCCGCTCGGCGATGGACCCGCCACGCAGGACGAATATCTCGTCGTACCGCGCCAGGAGCGCCGCCTCCAGCCGGTGGGTCACCACCAGCCGTGTGAGGCCCTCCAGGTCCAGAATGGCGGCGGTGACGGCGTGGGCCGTCTCGCTGTCCAGAGCGGCGGTGGCCTCGTCCAGCAGCAGCACCGGCGTGCCCCGCAGCAGCGCCCGGGCGATGGATACCCGCTGGCGCTCCCCGCCGGAGAGGCCGGACCCGTTCTCCCCGCAGCGGTAATCGCTGCCCCGCTCCGCCAGAAGGGGCCCAAGTCCGGCCCGCGCCACGGCGCTGTCCACCGCCTGGTCGGGAAAGTCCCGGAACATGGTGATGTTCCGGCGGATGGTGTCGTCAAAGAGGAACACGCTCTGGCCGATAAGGCTCTCCAGGTCGTAGAGGCTGTCCGGGTCGATGGAGCGCATCTCCCTGCCGTCTATGGTGAGGGAGCCGGTGTAATCCTCATGGGCGCCCATGAGAAGGTCCAGGAGGGTGGTCTTGCCGGAGCCGGAGGCCCCCACCAGGGCGTACTTTTTCCCCGCCTCCAGCCGCAGGGACAGGTTTTTCAGCACCGGCTTGCCCGGCTCATAGGCGAAGGACACGTCCCGCAGCTCGATGGCGTCCCGGAGAACGGGCTGGATGGGCTCGCCTGTGCGGGCGGCGTTCTCCTCCGTCACCGCCGCCAGCTTCGTGATAAGCCCCCGGGCGGCCTTTCGCTGGGCCAGCAGCTGGGGGACCTGCTGGACCGGCTGGACAAGGGAACCGGCGAGATTGGTGAAGATCAGCACCGTACCCGCTGTGATGCTGCCCCGCAGCGCCAGATACGCGCCGATGAAAAACATGCCGAACTGCATGGTAACGGCGAGGCTGCTGCCCGCGCCCTGCATGGCGCCCCGCCAGAGCAGCCGCCGGCTCCGGGCATGCTCCAGGGCGTGATTCTCCTCGTCGAAGATGCGCCCTGCCTCCGGCTCGGCCTTGAAGCTCTTGAGGATGGCAAAGCCGGTCAGCAGGTCCTTGACTCTGCCCGCAAAATCCTCGTTCCGGTCGCTGAGCGCTTTTTCCCGCCGGGCCAGCTCCGGGCTGAAGATAGTCACCCCCAGCAGAGGCAGCACGCACAGCGCCAAGGCGGCTCCCGTCATCGCGGGGCTATAGGTGAGCAGAAACACCAGGATGGCCGCGAATTCCAGGGGCAGCACGATCAGATCAAACAGGCTTTGCAAATAGTCGGAGACGATCACAGTCACATCGCTGGTCAGAACGGACAGATACCGCCCGGTGTTCTCTTTGGTAAAGGCGCTGATGCTCTTTTCAGCCAGCCGCCGAAAGGCGTAGGACTTATACTGGCGCAGCGCTCTGCCCTGCCAGCCGCTGAGGGCCCGGTAATACAGCGCTTCCGAGACGCCCAGGAACACCGCCACGACCGCCGCCGCCCATAAGAGCCGGACCAGCCGGGCGCCATCCAGCGCCGTGACGGCGTCGATCACCGCTCCCAGCACCCATGACACCATGAGTATGGCCGGTATCTGCAGCATATACAGCGCCGCCGTCCCTAAAAAGCGGAGGCGGTTGTGTTCGTAAAAAGCCCGGATGTAGGGCCGGGCGGGGTCAGGCCGTTTCACCGCCGGCCACCCCTTTTTCAAAGCACCGTTCCCGTATCAGATTACCCACCAGGTTCATCCCGTGGCCCTGCCATGCCCAGCGGGCGAAGGTCAGCAGGGGCACAATGCCGCTGAAGTCCCGCAGGGCGTAGACGCTCACCGTCCCCTCCGGCATGGTGATCTCCTCCTTCGCCAGCAGATGGGCTTTCGTCAGCGCATCCAGGGCTCGCTCCGTCTCCGGCAGGGGAACGCCGGTGTGACCGGCTACCACCGCCGGGGCGTAAAGGCCCTCCCGGCTGCGGCAGAGATACCGCAGCGCCTCCATGGCACCCGGCAGCGCCAGGGCGGCGAACAGCGCCCGGTACTCCTCATCGGACAGGAGGTACTTCTCATAGCCCTCTTCCGGCTCCGGGAACACGCCGAAATAGGAGTAGTCCTCCGCCCCCACGCCCAGCATGTAGCCGGCGGCGGAGCCCGTCATCGTGCGCATCAGCGACATGCCCTGACCGAACATGCCCGGCGCCTCCAGCTCCGCTTTGTCGGGATAGGCGATCCACGGCGCGTCGAACAGCGGGTCGCTGACGCCGTAGATGGCCGTCTCCCACAGAAGCCTGGTCAGGCTGGTGAGCCGGTCCTTCTCCGGCAGGGACCGGAGCCATTGGATGAGGTCCCTGGACATATCCCTGGCCGGGCCGCTCTCCCGGCCGAAGAGGGCGTCCACCGTCACGCGTAGCTTATCCGCGATGGCGGGCAGCAGCGTCACGTCCGGCGCCCCGCCGCACTCCCACCGGCTCACCGCCTGGGTGCTCACCCCCGCGGCTTTGCCCATCTCCTCCTGGGTCAGGCCCGCCGCCTTTCTGTATTTGGCGATCTGCTCGCCGATCAGACTCGCGTTCATCCGAAGCGCCCCCTTGTTCAAGCGTTGCTTGCATTATAGCTAAATCAGCGCTTGAATACAACGCAGGCGGTCTTGATGAAATTCAACGGAACATTGATATAGGCAAACAGAAACGGCCCCCATAAAGGAGAAGGCATAAAATTTCGTACGATTCTGTTGATAAAATCGAACGATAAGAGTATAATGATCGTAGAACTGAAAACAGGAAGGAGCTGCTTACGATGTCCATCACCGCGACCGAGTTAAAGCTGAATTTAAGCAAGTATTTATTGCTGGCCGAACAGGAGGACATTTTTATCACCCGGAACGGCAAGGTGATCGCGAAGCTTACCAACCCATACCAGGACAGGGTCGACCTGTCGAAGTCTCTCTTTGGTATCCTTCCAGCGGATATGACGCTGGAGGAGGCGCGGGAAGAAAGGCTCAATAAAATATGAGAGCCATCATCGACACCTGCGTCATCATAGATGCGCTCCAGGACCGGGCGCCTTTCGGCGCGGACGCCCAGCGGGTGTTTTTGGCTGTCGCGAACCGGCGTGTGGAAGGGATGATCACGGTGAAAGCGGTGACGGACATCTATTATCTGATGCACCGCTATACCCATAACGACGCGCAGAGCCGCCGGGTATTGAGCGCGCTTTTCGCCCTGTTCGATGTTCTGGATACCGCGGGCATGGACTGCAGACGGGCCATCTCATCGGAAATGCCTGACTATGAGGACGCCGTCATGGTTGAATCAGCTGTCCGGGCCGAAGCAGACTGTATCGTGACGCGGAACAAACGCGACTATGAGAGATCATCGGTGCCCGTTTACGCCCCGGTGGAGCTTTTGCAGCTGATCCAACCGGAAGATGATCGACCGGAAAATGCGTGAGACGGTAAAAGGACAAGCAAAACCGGCATGGCCCGTTGGCCATGCCGGTTTCTCTGTAGTTTTCACATACCATCTATCAGCCGCACGGTGACGACGCCGGCGTCGGCGTCCTTTTTGAGGACAAAGGCGGGCACGTCGGGGATGAGGATCTCCCGGTCCCCCTTCACCACCAGTACGCTGGCGGCGGGGGCCTCCATCACATCGTCGATGACGCCCAGCTCGCGGCCGTCCTCGTCCACCACCTGCGCACCCAGGATGTCCTGCAAAAACACCGTGTCCTCGGGCAGGTGGGCGTCCTCCCGGTCGATGAAGAGGACCTTGCCCTTCAGGGCCATGGCGGCGTTTACGTCGTCCACGCCCGCGAGAGAGGCGATGCACATGCCCTTGTGGACCCGGCAGGAGCGGACCTTTATCTCTGTGCCGTCCAGGTAAAAACGGCGGAAGCGGGTCAGAAACGCCGCCTCGTCCGCCCAGGGCTGGATGCGCACCTCGCCCCGGACGCCGTGGGTGTTCACGATCTGCCCCGCCTCTAAATATCGCTTTTTCAATCCAGTATCTCTACGGAGATCTTCTTGCCCTGACGCTGGGCCACGGTCTTCATCAGCACCCGGATCTGGCGCACGATGCGGCCCTGGCGGCCGATGACCTTGCCCATGTCCCCGTCGGCCACGCGCACCTCGTATACGGTGGTGCCGCCCTGGTTGTGCTCGTCCACGGTGACCTTATCAGGGTTGTCCACAAGGCTCTGGATGATATAGGTCAGAAGTTCCTTCATGGGACGCTGTTACTCCGCGGCAGGGGCCTCGGCGGGCTCTTCGGCGGCAGCGGGAGCCTCGGCTTTGGGGGCCTCGGCGGGCTTCTTGGCCTCGGCCAGCTTCAGCAGGCCGCGGACGGTGTCGGTGGGCTGGGCGCCGCAGCCGATCCAGTACTTGGCGCGCTCCAGGTCGATGTCGATGACGGCGGGCTTGGCCATGGGGTCATAGGTGCCCAGCTCCTCGATGTTGCGGCCGTCACGGGGGGAGCGGCTGTC
>CANPVS010000041.1 GCA_947581795.1 uncultured Oscillospiraceae bacterium | reverse complement strand
CAGGAGGTTTTCGCCGATCATGGCGTCGCCCACGTCCACCCCGGCGATGGCCAGGATGGTCTTGGGCAGGCTCTCGGTGCTCACCAAGTCCGTCACGGCCACGCCGCCCTTGTAGGGGCCGCCGGCTATCACCAGGGGCACGTGCAGGCACCCGTCGTGGCAGGAGCGCTTGTAGTCGTCGTAGCCGTTCAGGTGTTCGTCCCGGTTGCGGGTCATGAAGTGGCTGCCGTGGTCGGAGGCGAAGATGATGACCGTGTTGTCGTAGAGACCGTCCTTTTTGAGCCGCTCTATGAGCCGGCCCAGGTTCTCGTCCAGGGCGGCGCACTGGCCCAGATAGTCGGGATACTCCTCCGCGGCGTTGCCCTTCAGGGCGGCCAGGTCCGGGGGCAGGACGAAGTTCGCGAACTTCTCCTTGGAGCCCTCCGGTCCCTCGTAGTGCCGGTGGTCGTTCTGGTGGTGGGGCTCGATCTGGGAGATGGTCATGAAGAAGGGCTTCTTCCGGTCGTAGGTGTCGAAGAACTCCAGGGCCATGTCGTTGATGCAGTCGGCCCGGTAGCCCTTGAACTCTATCTTGTTGTCGTTCTCGTCGAAGACGAAGCCGTCATAGCCGTGGGAGGTGAACTCCAGCACGTCGGCGGTGCGCCAGTAGCCGGTGTAGCCGCCCCGCAGCTCCCTGGGGATGGCGGTGATCCAGTGATCTATCACCGGGGGCTTTTCCAGCTCCCCGTCGCTGGCCAGGTGCCACTTGCCGATATAGGCGGTCTCGTAGCCCGCCTCCTCGATGTAATTGCCCAGGGTCTTCACCCCGGCGGGCAGCATGATGTTGTTGCGGAAGCAGCCCGTCTCCGTGGGGTAGCGGCCGGTCTGGAACAGCGCCCGGCAGGGGCCGCACACCGGCTGGGGGGAGAAGGCATTGTCGAACTTCACGCCCTCCGCCGCCAGCTTATCCAGGTTGGGGGTGATATTCAAAGGCTGGCCGAAGCAGCCGCAGGTGTCCCAGCGCTGCTGGTCGGTGAAGTAGAATACGATATTGTAAGGCATGTCATTCCTCCTTGGAAACCGATGCGGCCTTCGCTTTTTTCTCCTTGATCTGATTGCGGAGGATGGTGCCCACCGCCAGCACGATCAGACCGATGAAGATCCAGCAGTAGACGCTGCTGACAAAGATCTTGGGGCTGCCGTTGGAGATGAGCAGCGCCCGGCGGAAGTTGGTCTCAGTCATCTTGCCCAGCACCAGGCCCAGCAAAATGGGTACCGCGGGCATGTCCAGCTTCCGCAGTATCCAGGCCAGCACGCAGAACACCAGCGCCACGGCCACATCGAAGTAGTTTTTATTCACCGAGTAGGCCCCGGCGAAGCAGAATATCACGATGATGGGGGTCAGTATCTCCTGGGGGATGGACACCACCTTGGCGAACAGGGGCGTCAGGAGCTTGCCCTGGATGAACATGAAGACGTTCACCAGAATGAGGCCCAGCATGATGGCGTACATGATGTCGCCCTGGGTGGTGAAGAGGGAGAGGCCGGGGTTCAGGCCGTTGATCATCAGCGCCGAGAGCATGATGGCCACCGTGCCGTCCCCGGGGATGCCCAGGGTCAGCAGGGGGATGAGGGTGGCGCCGGTGACGGCGTTGTTGGCGGACTCCGCCGCGGCGATGCCCTCCACGGAGCCGTTGCCGAACTCCTCCTTGTGCTTGGACATGTTCTTGGCTTGGCTGTAGCTGAACCAGCTGGCCTCGGAGGCGCCGGTGCCGGGGATGATGCCCACCATCACGCCGATGAGGGAGCCCATGAGCGTGGGCCGGACCAGGCGCTTGTACTCCTCCTTGGTGATGGTGCCGTTGTCACGCATCTTCCGGGCGTCCATGTGCAGCGCGTCGGGCTTCTGCTCCGCCCGGGAGACGATCTCCACCAGGGCGAACAGGCCGATGAGGCACACCGCCACATCCAGGCCCAGGTAGAGCCGCCGGATGCCGAAGGTGAACCGGTCGTAGCTGGTCATGGGGTCCGAGCCGATGCAGGAGATGAGAAGGCCGAGGCAGGCGGCGATAACGCCCCGGATGATGCTCTTGCCGGACACGCCGGCGATGATGGTGAGGCCGAACACGCACACCATGAAGTACTCCGGCGTGCCCAGCTGGGCGGCCAGCTTCGCCACCTGGGGACCCAAAAACAGCAGGGCCAGGGCGGAGAATACGCCGCCGAAGGTGGAGGCGTACAGGGCGATCTTCAGCGCCGCCTTGGTACGTCCCGCCTTGGACAGGGGGTGTCCGTCCAGCATGGTGGCGGCGGCGTGGGGCGTGCCGGGGGTGTTGATGAGGATGGCCGAGACGCTGCCTCCGTAGCCGCCGGCGCAGTAGATGCCCAGAAGGAACATCATGCCGGGAATGGCCGACAGAGAGTAGGTCAAAGGCAGAAACAGGATCACACACAAGACGACCGTCAGGCCGGGGATGGCGGCGAAGACCGCGCCGATGAACACGCCTATGTTGATCCAGAGGATGTTTTGCAGCGTGAACAGCAGCCCGCTGGCGGGCGCGATATATTGCAGCATCGTTATTCCCCCTTTACAGCCGCACGTTCAGCAGGAAGCGGAACACGGCCCAGATGCCCACGGCCATACCCACCGTGATGGCGTAATAACTGGGCTTTTTGCAGCGGAAATAGATCAGAAAGGCCAGTGCGCAGAACACCGCGCCCAGCACAAAGTAGCCCGACGCCCGCCATAGGACGTAGGTGATGAGCAGGATCCCCAGAATGACCAGTGCCTTGATCTCCACCAGCAGGTTCAGGGTCTTCCACTCGATGGGCTGTTTTTTCACCAGTTTATAGATATCCTTGGCGGCCAGCAGGACACAGCAGAACATCATCACGCCCATCAGCAGCTTGGGGAACGCGCGGCCGTTGACCACGTCCTTCTCCGATATGGCCACCTGCTGCGGCATGGTCAGCAGAATCACGGCGGAGAACAGGAAAAACACCACACCCACCGCGAGATTCACCGGGATGCGGCATTCTTTTGTTTTCAGCTTTTCCCCCAGCGCGTCCAGCCGGACATAGATCTTATCCATCATTTCACCAGATGCTCCTTTTCAAACAAAAGAAAGGGGAATGGGCATTCCACCCATTCCCCTCTAAGGATTGGTTCAGCCGACCACAACGTCCATATACTCTTCCGCGATGCTCTTCACGTTCGCCAGGTGCTCCTCCAGCTCTTCCTTGGTCAGGGGGTCCACCTCCAGGAGCATGGTCTCGTGCAGCCACTCCACCACTTCCTCGTCGGCCAAGATCTCATCATAGAGCTCCTTCAGCTCGGCGATCTTCTCCTCATCGGTGCCGGCAGCGGCCATGATGGGGCAGCGGTTGCGGAAGTAGGGATAGCCATACTTGCCCACGCCCTCAACAGTGCCGAAGTACTCGCTCTCCAGGTCCTCGCCGTCGAAGGCGCAGACCACGGTGACGGCCCCCTGGTTATAGGCCTCCAGGATCTGGGACTGGTGGGAGACGGCGAAATCGGTCTCGCCCTTGGAGACAGCCTGGGCGGCCTCGGCAGCGGACTGATAGGGGACGAGCTTCAGCTTATCGCCAACTTCCATGGAGCCGAACAGAGCGGCGACCAGGAACGCCTCGGAGCTGGTGGCGCCGTTGGTGGCCACGGAGATCTCGTCGGCCTCGGCCACATAGGCCTTCAGGTCGTCGATGTTGTTGATCTCCAGCTTGGCGTCCGCGGACATGACAAAGATGGAGGAGTACAGGTTCTCCACATAGGCCAGGTCCTCATAGTCGAACTGCAGCTTGGCCGGATCCAGAAGCGCGGTGATGGACAGCACGCCCTCGCCCACGAACACCAGGTTGGGATCGTTGGCCGTGTGGTCCAGGATCCAGGTGTTCATCGTGGCCTCGCCGCCGGGGATCGCCTCGGCGACCAGGGTGATGTTGTCGGAGTACTCAACGGATTTCTCTGCGGCCTTGTTGCTCACCACGGCGGCGACGCCAGAGGCGGCATAGGGGCAGGTGACGGTCCAGGTCTCGGCGGCGAAAGCGGAGGTGGCGCCGGAGATGCCCAGCACCATGACCAGCGCCAGGACCAGGCACAGACGGCGGATGGAACGCTTTTTCATGTTTGTGTCTCCTTCATAAATTGATTTTTGAGGTAGGGGAGTTCTTTCTTGATGGTACTATATCATTACGGAGAGTCAACTTTCAACCGATTTTCAGAAAAAATCAAAAAAGTTGTATGGTATTTGTGCATTTTTCAAAAATCTGTATTTTAGCATAGGCTAATTTTGTGTATTTCATATTATATGTCAACCAATTAATACCATTTATATAAAGAAACAGGGGCGGCGCGCAGCCGTCCCTGTTTTCCTATAGGATTACTTCCTGTTATTCGTTTTTCACCTGTCCGTCGGATGCGTCCCCGCCCGTGAGACGCACGATGGTGGGCTCATGGCCCAAGTTGGGCAGGAGCTTTTCCGTCATGTCCTTGGTGCGGAACTTGACGGAGCTGGTGTTCCGGCAGGGGTGGCAGCCGAACCACTCCTCCTTCAGCACGTCCTCGTCGATGATGAGCCGCACGTGCTTTTCTGCGTCGTTCATCAGCCCCAGCACGGTGACGCTCCCGGGGGAGACACCCAGATACCGCTCCATATGCTCCCCGTCGGCGAAGGACAGGCGGCTCACGCCCAGCTGGTGGCTCAGCTCCTTCGTCTTGAAAAGCTTGTCCCCGGGCATGATGAGCAGGTAAAAGTCCGTCTGCTGGCGGTTGCAGAGAAACAGGTTCTTGCAGATATGTATGTCCAATATGGCGTCCACCTGGGCGCAGACCTCCATGGTGGTGGCGGGCGTATCCGGGTGGTCGGTGCGGTAAAAGTCTATCCCCAGCTTGTCCAGCAGCTCGTAGGACCGGACTTCCGCCGCCTCCCGGCCGGACATGTCCGCCGGGGACCCATGCAGCAATTCCATCTCTATCGCCTCGTCTCAAAATATTCCTCCAGCCCGTCGGCGATGCGGCGGCTGGCATGGCCGTCCCCGTAGGGGTTCACGGCCCGGGCCATGGCCTCATGGGCGGCGGGATCGTCCAAAAGGGAAGTGAGGGCGGCGTAGACGCTTCGCTCCGTGGTGCCCGCGAGGCGCAGCGTCCCGGCGGCCACGCCCTCGGGCCGCTCGGTCTTGTCCCGCATGACCAGCACGGGCACGTCCAAACTGGGCGCCTCCTCCTGGAGCCCGCCGGAGTCCGTGAGCACCAGGTAGCTTCTGGCCATGATGTTGGCGAATTCCACCGGCTCCAGGGGCCCGGTGAGCCGCACGCGTTCGCACCCGTCCAGCACGGCGTGGGCCGTCCCGCCCACGGCGGGGTTCAGGTGCACCGGGTACAGCGCCTTCACGTCCGGCCGTTCCTCCGCCGCCCGGCGGATGGCCCGGAGCATCCCCTCCAGGGGCGCGCCCAGGTTCTCCCGCCGGTGGGCCGTCACCAGCACCAGACGGCTGCCCGCCGCCCAGTCCAGGATGGAGTTACCATAATCACTCTTGACCGTGACGGCCAGCGCGTCGATGGCGGTGTTGCCGGTGACGTATATCCGCCCGGCGTCCACGCCCTCCCGGAGCAGGTTGTCCTTCGCCTCCCTGGTGGGGGCGAAGTGGACCGCGCTCATGAGCGTCACCGACCGGCGGTACATCTCCTCCGGCCAGGGCCGGGCCATGTCGTAGGTCCGAAGGCCCGCCTCCACGTGGGCCACGGGTATCTTTTTATAAAAGGAGGCGAGAGCCCCGGCGAAGGCGGTGGCGGTGTCCCCGTAGACCAGGACCATATCCGGCCGCTCCTCGTCCAGCACCCGCTCCATGCCCCGGAGCACCGCCTCGGTCACGTCAAAGAGGCTCTGCCCCCGGCGCATGACGTCCAGGTCGTGGTCCGCCGTGACGCCGAACACCCGGAGCACCGGGTCCAGCATCTCCCGGTGCTGGCCCGTGACGCACACCCGGACCTCAAACGCCTCCCGGCGGCGGAGCTCCGCCAGCAGCGGACCCATTTTCACCGCCTCGGGCCGGGTGCCGAACACGGCCAGCAGCTTCACCGGGCCGTTCATCCGATGTGGGTTTTCCGGAGGGTCACCCGGTCTATCTTGTCGTTGATGGTCATGGGCAGCCGGTCCAGCTTCACGTACCGGTTGGGCATCATGTAGCTGGGCAGTTTCACGGCCAGGGCTTTTGCAAGCTCCCCGCTTTCTACTGTGCCCATGTACACGCACACGATCTCGTCCTTCGCCTCGTCGAAGAGGCAGCAGCCGTTGGACACCCCGGGATCGGCCAGAAGCGCCGTCTCGATCTCCCCCAGCTCTATCCGGTAGCAGCCCTGGTGCTTGATCTGGAAGTCCTTCCGCCCCTGGAACATGATTTCCCCCCGCTCGTTATACCGGGCCAGGTCCCCGGTGCGGTACATGCGCTCGTGGAAGAGGGCGTTGAGGGGGTTCTGGACAAAGGCCTTCTCCGTCTGGGCGGGGTTATTGTAGTAGCCCAGGGAAAGGCACGTCCCCAGCACGCACAGCTCCCCGGTCTCGCCGGGGCCGACCAGCTTGTCCTGGTCGTTTAAAAGCAAAATACGGCTGTTCTCGCAGGCCTTGCCGATGGGGAGGGGGTCGTCGTCCTGGAATTCCCGGTCCACGATGTAATAGGCGCACACATCGGTGATCTCCGTGGGACCGTACATGTTGCAGTACTTAGCCCCCGGCACCGCCCGCCGCCACATGTTGAGCTGCCGGTTGGGCATGACCTCGCCGCAGAAGTAGACCCGCTTCAGCTGGGTAGGCGGGTCCATGTCCAATATGCCGGAGTTGGCGATGGAGATAAGAGCGGAGGGCACGAAGAAGATGGTGTCGATGGCGTGCTCCCGCAGGAATTGCATCATGGTCTTGGGGAAGGTGAAGCACTTTTTGGGGATGATCCAGGTGGTGCACCCGTTTTTGAGGGTGGAGTAGATGTCCAGCGTGGAGTTGTCGAAGACGAAGGGGGCCTGGTTGCCCAGTACGCAGTGCTCGTCGATGTCCAGCGCCTCGTGGAGCCAGTCGGCGTAGTCCACCATGGACCGGTGGCTGATGGTGACGCCCTTGGGCACGCCGGTGGAGCCGCTGGTGAACAGGACATAGAGAAGGTCCGTGTCCACATGGGCGGCCCGGATGGCGGAGAGCTTCTCCCCGTCCGGTTCCGTTCTGACCGCCTCGCTGAAGAGGGCGCAGCCCGCGTCCCCGGCCACGGCTTTCGCCGCCTCGGCGTTCTTCTCGTCATAGAACACGAACGCCGGGTGGAGGGTGTCGAAGATGAGCCTGATCCGCTCCACGGGCATCTTGGTGTCCAGGGGCACGTAAAAGCACCCGGCGCTCACCGCCGCGAAGAAGGCGGCCAGGCACTCCGGCGTCTTCTCCATGAACACCGCCACCGGCTTATTTCTCTCGATGCGCCCGGCCAGATACGTCCCGCCCCGGCGGGCCATGTCCCGCAGCCGGGCGAAGGTGAGCTCGCTCTTGTCCCCGCCGAAGGCGATCTTGTCCGGGAACCGGGCGGCGGATGCGTCCAGATAATCCAGTACGTTTGTTACCATATCTATCTACCTCTTATAAAAACAGCCGCACCAGATAGGTGCTGTGCAGGATCTCCTGATTGAGCCAGGAGGTGTTGACGAACAGCACCAGCAGGCTCAGCACGAACACGAACGCCCACCCGGTAACCAGCCCCTCGCCGAAGCCAAGGGCCAGGCCCAGCAGCCGGTTGGTCATACTGAGGATGGAGTCCTTCTTCCGCCGGCCGGAGGCCACGAGCCGCGCCAAAAACCGGGCCACGAACAGGCACGCCACCAGGATCACCGCCCCCAGCACCATCTGGATGAGGCTCACCATCACCGGCTGAAGCACCGTGGCGGATATGGCCCGGGCAAGGCTCGCCGTGTCCTGCCCCGCCATGTTCAATATGGCGGTGGCGGTGTCGGGGGTGATGAGCTGGCCGCCCAGGAACCCGCCCAGGGAATTGATGATGTTCTGGATGGTCTGCATGGCCGCCGCCACGCCGTTCATGGCGCCCATGGCCCCCTCGGGGATGGCCGCCGCCACCTTGGCCACGGTCCGGGGCTCCAGGACGGTGCGGTAGATGCTCTCCGCCCAGCCCCCGGCGTACCGGGTCACCAGCACCGCCGCGGCCACCCAGCCCGCGAGGCGCAATATCTCCGACAGCAGGCCCTGCCGCCAGCCCCGTATGGCGATGAGCACGATGATCGCCGCCAGTATGAGGTCGTATACCGTTCTGGCCTCCACGGGCCCGCCCCCTCTCAGAAAGTTACATAATATCCCCGCTATTATAACCGGTAATTGCCGTAAACGCAACTGTTTGTATTATCTCCGGCGTTGGTGGAAAATGTAGATTGGGAGACCAGCAACGTTGAGGAAGGCGAAAAGCCTCCCTCTGACGAGGGAGGTGGCTCCGGCGTGAGCCGGAGACGGAGGGAGAGACAGACGATTTCTCTCCCCCAGTCGGCTGCGCCGACAGCCCCCTCGTCAGAGGGGGCCGACTAGTGTCCCAATAATTCTTAGGAGGAGATACTACAAATGAGGATCAACAACGAAGCATACCGGGCGTTCTACGCAGAAATGAAGGAGCGGGAGTATTGTCCCGCCACGGTGGCGAAATACGCAAAAACGATTGACACGCTTCTGGCCTTCGCCGGGGGCGAGGTCACGGAGAAGGCAACGCTGGTGGCATTCAAAGAGTCGCTGACGGCGCAAAAGAAGGCCGCCGGGACCGTGAACGGGGCCCTGGCGGCGGTGAATACGTTTTTGGATTTTTGCGGATACCGTGAATGGCGGCTGAAGTTCCTCCGCGTCCAGCGCCGGAATTTCGCGGACCCCAGCCGGGAGCTGAAGAAAGGCGAATATGAAAGACTGGTGAATACCGCGCGAAAAGAGGGGGACACGAGGCTTGCGCTTTTGCTGGAAACTATGGCCGCCACAGGCGTCCGTGTGAGCGAGGTGCAGGCTATAACCGCCGAATCTCTGCGAGCCGGGAAGGCTGAAATAATATGCAAAGGAAAGCGGAGAACCATCGTTTTGCCTGGAAAACTATGCAAAACACTCCTGAAATACTGCAAAAGCATGAATATTGCGTCCGGCCCCGTGTTTTTGAGCAAAAACGGCCGCCCATTGGACCGCAGCAACATCTGGAAGAGCATGAAAAGGCTGGCCCAGCGGGCGGGCGTGGCGCTGGGGAAGGTGTTCCCCCACAATTTCCGCCATTTGTTCGCGCGCACCTATTATAAGATGTATAAGGACCTACTGCGCTTGGCGGACATCCTGGGCCACAGCAGCATCGAGACCACCCGCATCTACACGATCCGGAGCTTCTCCGAACAGCGCTCCCAGATGGAGCGGATGCCCCTTCTCCTATAAAAAAGAAGTACCACAGAATAAGCATTCTGTGGTAACAGCAAGGAAAATACTTCCTTTGAGCCCAACTTTACGGTGATGATTATAGCCTCCCGCACCGAAAAAAGCAAGGGGAATTTCAAAAAATCTTGATTTTTTTACATAACCACTGAGCCTGAAGCCGAAAAAATAGGCCGCAGGCTGGGTAGTTGCGCCCATTTTGCCCCGTCTTGACCGGTATGTACGGCGCGCCCGGTCATTTGGTATTTATTCCGTACCACAGTATGCTTATTCTGTGGCACGGGAAAGGGCTCGCAAAATATTATCTTAGGAGGAAAAGAGACAATGACAAAACGTATGCTCAGCCTGCTTCTGGCGCTGGTCATGACTCTGTCTCTGTGCGTCCCGGCCCTTGCGGCTGACGAGTTCGAAGCAGAGACCGTGACCGAAGTCGTGGAGCAGGCACCCGAGGCCCCCGTGGAGCCCGAGGCTCCCGAGGCCGAGGTCGTTGGGGAGCCCGTTGCCGAAGAGGAGGCCGTGGAGGCTCCCGAGGTCGCGGCGGCTCTGGTCGAGGAAGAGGAGGAGGACCTCCCCCTGCTGGTGAAGCTGGGCGTGGTCACCAAGGAAGCTCACTACGACCTCTACAACGCCATCGACGAGGCTGAGGATCTGTTGGCCGCTGTCCAGGCCCACGAGCTGCGCTCCGAGGGCATCGCCCTGGACGTGTCCAAGGTGGACATCGCCAAGTATGCCAAGGACGCGGCCGCCAACGACCCCTTCGCTGACGCCACCGGCGACAAGTCCGAGAAGGAAGACTTCGCGACTGTCCTGGCCACCGCGCAGACCTACCTGAAGGGTATGGACGGCACCCCCGTGGACGTGACCGTGAACACCAGCAACGTGCAGAAGTACGCCGACGCCCTGGCCGCGTTCCTGGATGAGTACGATGACTATTACCTGGTAGACACCATCGATGACGGCACCAACGTCAACGACATGGATGAGCTGGAAGCTCTCATCGTGAACAACTGCACCGCCCATGCGGCTGGCCATGTCACCCTGGACGCCATCGCGTCCGACCTGAACGTGACCTCCAAGGCCGCCTGGAAGAAGACCTATCAGCCCGAGTACCTGGAGGCCCTGCAGAAGGCCATCAACGCCTATCAGGAGCTGGACGGCCAGTATGAAGTGGCTTACGCCGATTACTATGCCGCCACCCAGCTGGCCCTGGCCGCGCTGGTCCAGGAGGAGCAGGCTTCCAAGCCCGACACCGATGACCTGGCCAAAGTGACGGCTGCGATCAAAAACGCTCCCAGCGAGAGCGAGTACGAGTCCACCCGTTATCTCCTGAGCGGCATCCCCGGGAAGGGCGCGTATAAGGTTTTCGAGACGACTGGCCCTCTGGGCGCTCTGAAGGCTCTGCTGGCTGACAAGACCAACCAGACCGTGGACTTCAAGACCACCACGTCCCTGTGGGATGTGAACAACGCTCTCACGAATCTGGAGAACGCCACGAAGGTGGCCGGCGATCCCACCATCAAGTTCGTGGACGACAGCTTCACGCAGGGGCCGAATGGTTCTACCACCGTTCCGACAGTGGACGTCGCAATAACCAACAGCACTGGCACTACTGGCACGTACGTTGACGGCTATTTTTACGGTATCGCTTGGTATAAAACCAAGAATAATACTGCCAAAACCGAAACTTGGTTCAACAGCGCCTCCGGTGCGGTGAAAAATGCGGGCGACGATCCTACAAAGCATGCCTATAATCTCGTACAGGGCAGTGCGAATAGCTTTGGCGTTAACACGTGGGACGATACGGATGAGGATACTCGTGTCGGGGTGGTCCGGCTCAATAATCCGACAGCCGGAGGCCTTGATGCAGGCGACACCATCACCGTCCAGCTGTTCTACGAAGGCTACAATGGTGAGGGCACGAAGATTTGGATCCCGGTCACCGATGGAACGAAGACCTTCACGATCGGCGCGGCTGCCATCTCCAAGGTCACGAATCCTTACGCGAATTTGAAGATCGCTAGTACGGGCTATACGTATGGCAGCGACACCCGTGTAGTGTCCTATGACATCGAGAAGGACGACCTGATCAAAGCCGGCGGAGCTGGGACCCTCGTCGCTCCTGAAACCACTACCGGTCTTGCGGGTGAGATCAAGGTCCATTTTGCCCAATCGTTTAATTTTGATGCCGATGGCGTCGATTCCTGGATCGAGTACACGAACTCCAACGGCGATGTGATAAAGGTCGCCAAGAAGAATGCCCCGACTACGGCACTCGATAACAGCGACGTGATCGGTAGTCAGGGTTCCGATGTCGACCGCCTTGTTGCGAGCGACGCGGCCCTGAAGGCCGGCACCTATACGGTCACTCTCGTCTACGAAGACGCTAAGGGCGAGACCCACACCGGTATCACCAAGACGTTCACCATTGATCCTCTGAGCAAGTATGATTATGCCGATGAGGTGAAGGACATCATCGAGGCCGCCGAGGAACTGGATCCCATCGACTACCAGATCAAGGCCTCCCTGGAGAGCACCGCTCCCTACAAGGGCAGCACCAACGCGGCGAAGACCGCTGAAGCCATCGCCCTGATCAAGACCGACGCCGCCGCTGTGAAGACTCTGATCAGCGACCGCACCGCCGGCCTGACCCTGACCAACGTCAACGCCCTGCTGGACGGCGCCAGCAATAACATCTACGGCATCGGCGATATCGAGAAGATCTGCGCCTTCCTGGAGAAGAAGCCCGCCGTCTACACCGAGCTGGCCAAGGTGATGGACGAGGCTGTCGGTCTGGTCGGATCCATCACCAAGACCGAGGACGACGGCACCGGCACCTACACCTGGAACACCTACGGCAAGTTGAAGGCCGACATGAAGAAGGCCGACAAGCTTCTTACCAGTTCCGCCTATCAGTCCGACGTCAACGCCTATGTGGAGATCCTGAAGGCTGACATCGCGGCTCTGGACAAGATCGCTGAGATCGACAAGACCGGCCTGGAGGCCTCTGTCAAGGCCGCTGAGGCCCTGAAGGAGACCGACTACACCGCCGCTTCCTGGAAGGACGTGCAGGACGCTCTGGCCGCCGCGAAGAAGGTCCTGGAGAAGGCCGCTCCCACGCAGGCTGAGCTGACCAACGCCGCCGCCGTTCTTGACGCCGCCGTCAAGGCTCTGGTCATGACCGACGAGGCCGCGGCTGCCAAGAAGGCTCTGGAAGAGGCCAACGAGAAGCTGGACGCCGCTGTGGCGAAGGCCGAGGCCCTGAAGGCTGACGATTACACCGCTGAGTCCATGAAGGCCGTGACCGACGCCGTGGCCGCCGCTGAGAAGCTGGCCGCCACCGCCACCGCTGCCGATATCGAGGCCGCCGCGAAGGCCATTGAGGACGCCATCGCGAAGCTGGAGAAGGCTCCTTCCACGCCTGTGCAGCCCACCATTCCCGGAGCTCCCGCTTCCGGCACCGGCTGGGTGAAGGCTACTGACGGCACCTGGTACTACTACAAGGACAAGGCCCTGCAGAAGAGCAAGTGGATCTATGGCAAGGGCGGCCTGTGGTACTACGTTGGGCCCGACGGCGATATGTGGACCGGCTTCAAGAAGATCGGCAACGCCTGGTTCATGCTGCAGACCGGCACCGAGGGCGGCGTGCAGGGCAAGCTGCTGAGCGGCTGGATCAATGATCCCGCTATCCCCGGCAAGGACGCCTACGCCCGTACCGACCGCAACAGCGGCCACTTCGGTGAGATCACCTGGACCGCGGCCAATGGCGACTTCGTCAACGGCCACTTCGAGAAGGGCGATCCCGCTGCCTGAGGCAAAGCAAGTAAACCGAACATAGCAACCTAATGAGGGGAGCAGGGTCTCTGGCCCTGCTCCCCTTGCAAAAAGGTGGTGTAGTCACGTGGATACCATGGATATCAGACCGGCCGCGAGGCTGGGACAACATGATACAGGCATCTCCATGACGGCCGGAGACATAGAGGGCTTTTTGGGAAGCCTGTTGGTGAAAGGCCGGGCCCCGGAGACCGTGGAGCGGTACCGCCGGAGCCTGGAGCGGCTGGCCGAGGTCCTGCCCGAGGACGGCATGATCCGTCGGGACACGCTGGAACAGTGCCGGGAGGTGCTGCTCAATAACGGCTGCGCCCCGAGGACGGCGAACCTCTATATCTCCGTGGCCAACACCTACGTGGCCTACATGGGCCACCGGGAATACCAGTTCCGGGACACGCTCCAGGCGGAGGAGAAGCCCCAGCCGGAGATGAGCCGGGGTGAGTATCGGCACCTATTACAGGTCGCGAAGCTCTTGGGCCGGGAGAAGGTCTACCTGCTGGTGAAGGTGTTCGCGGGTGCGGACCTGCCGGTGCAGGAACTGGAGAAGGTGACGGTGGAGGCCGCCAAGGCGGGGTATGTGACCATAGGCGAGGGGAAAAACCGGAGAAACATCCGTCTGCCCCGGTGCCTGTGCCAGGAGCTTTTGGCCTACGCGGACCGGAACGGGCTCTACACCGGCCCCCTGTTTTTGGCCCGGGGCGGCGAGCCTCTGAGCCGCGTGTCAGTCACCACCGCCATCCGGGACCTGTGCGTTCTGGCACAGGTGCCCGTGGAAAAGGGAAACCCCCGGTGCCTCCGGCGGCTCTATCTGGAAAACCGCAAGGCGGTGGAGGACAACATCGCCCTGCTGGTGGACCAGGCCCTGGAACGGCAATTGGAAGAGGAACAGCTCACGGTAGGATGGGTCGTATAACACGACTGCTGAAACCGCCCCCTCAAAGGAGGGGGCGGTTTCGCTGTGCCACAGCGTATTGAATTCGCCGGGGGAGTGGGGTATAATAGCTTAAAAAGAAAAACATCGACGGACCGCTGGAAAGGAGCAAGTGACTATGCCAGAGATAGCAAGGTTTTACGGCATCGTTATCAAGATGTTCTTCAAACCGAAAGAACATGAGCCTAGTCATATACACGCTCTTTACGGCGAGTATGTAGGAGAGTTCGACATCCAGAGCATGGAGATGCTTCAGGGCGACCTGCCAATCAAGGCCCAGGAGCTGGTCCGTGAATGGCTGGGGGCACACCAGGCGGAGCTGCAGGAGATGTGGGAGAGCCAGGTCATCCGGAAGCTCCCGCCGCTGTGAGGAGGCTCAGGATATGATACAGAGGATTGCAAAGCTAGCCCCTCTGCCGGACCTTAAGCTGGCGGCGGCCTTTGACGACGGCAGAAAGGTCATCTATGATGTGGGAGAGGATATACAGCTCCCCGGTTATCATTTGCTGGCGGAGGTACCGGGCCTGTTCCAGCAGGTACGCCTGGACGAGAGCCGCACCTGCGTGTTCTGGAACGACGAGATAGACCTTCCCAGCCACGCCATATATGAATACGGCCGACCGGTGGAAAAGCTTCCGGTCATTGAACGGTGACGAAAGAGAGGACGCGTTGGAAAACGCGTCCTCTCTTATGTTGGTGTCTTTAGACGTGGAAAGTAACCCCCGGTTTTACCGGGGGCGAATAAAGAGCTTTAGCATGAGAAAAACCTC
>CANPVS010000040.1 GCA_947581795.1 uncultured Oscillospiraceae bacterium | reverse complement strand
CCACCACCGTATAGGGGATGGCGCAGCCGGGGTCCGGCTTGGCGCCGAAGGCCGCGGTGAATCCGTACACGCCGGTGGGGGTCCTGCTGTCCCCTTCCTTCATCTTCCCGATGCCGCTGGCGCCCACGTAGCCCCTGGCGGAGAACACCGGGCCCCACGCGCCGGCCGCGCCCCTCTCCCAGAAGGTCACGTCAGCCTCCGTTTCTTCGGCGGCCACGATCAGGAGCTGGTCCGCCTTTTGGGCCGCGGCCAGACTGCCGACCCATGTCATGGCGTCTCCTCCTTGGGCACCCACTCCGCTGTATCTTTGCACCGTATCAGCATAGCGCATACCTCCGCTCTTGTGGCCGTGTTCCTGGGCCGGAGCGTGCCGTCCGAATAACCGGTGACGATCTTGGCGCGGACCGCCCACTCCATGGCCTCCTTCGCGTAGTCATGGACGGACCCGGCGTCGCTGAAATCGCCCAGGTCTCCCCCCTCATCGGGGCTGCCCGCCCAGCGGTGGAGCATGACGGCCAGGTCCTCCCGGGTGATATGGCCGTTGGGGTCGAAGAGGGTCCCCGTCCGCCCGGTGACGATATCTTGGGAATAGGCCCAGGCCACCGGGGTCTTGTAATAGTCCTGGGTCAGGTCCGTGAAGGGGGATGTGCCGGAGAAAACGGGGGACCCGGTCATCCGGTACAGCATGGTCACGGTCTGGCCCCTGCTGGCGGCCCCCTTGGGGGCGAAGGTATCGTCCGTCACGCCGTTGACCACGTTCTCATCGTAGGCCGTCAGGACGGCGTCATAAAACCAGTCCTTATCCGTGACGTCCAGGAAGGGGTTCTCCCTGCCCTCGATCATCGTGAGCTTGATCGTCCCGGTGCCCGGCGCCTTCAGGATGTAGTAGTGGTATCCGTTCTCATACCAGTCCCGGACCGTCTCCGCGTTCTCCGCCCGCATGCCCCACAGTCTGTGGACACGCACCTTCAGGGTGCTGCCGGCAGGAACGGCGTCCCCCGCATAGCCGCTCTTTTGAATGCTCGCCTCCCCGTCCATGCCGTAGAAGATGAGCGGCTCCGGATAGGGAGTGGAAGGCCGGTGGGAGGGCACGTCTATATCCACGTCCACGGCGGGGATCAACTCGATGGCGGCCTCCCCGTCCCCGTCCATGTCCCGCACGCGCAGGACAACGTATCCCTCCCCGTCGATGGCAGTGCGGTCCCAGTATTGGCATTCATCCGTCTGCAGGACCATATAGCCCTCCGGCTGCAGGACCACCGCGTCCAGGCCGTCGGAGAAGGTGTATCCGTCGCTCAGCCTCTCTGTGAGCTCCTCCGGGTCGTCCCCATCCCAGAGCTCCGCCTTGCCGGAGGGGTCTTTGACACGCAGGGCGACATGCCCGCCCTTCACGGCCGTGAGCGTCACGGGCCCGGTCCCCGGGTCCGCCGTGGCCGTATAGTGGGCGCAGCCGGGCCCCCAAACGCCGGAATACTCCACCTTGCCGCCCTCCATCTTCAGATGGTTGCCCGGCTCGACGAACACCGGAAAGACGCCGTCCTCCGGCACATAGGCAAGCTTTTCCTTGTAGCGGATGAGCCCGTCCGGATCGTCGTAGACGACGGCCCGGCGCTGGCCGCCCGATTTGACCTCAAACACCTGGATATTGAGCTGCACGGCGTCGGCGTCCACCCGGATCCTGAGCAAAGTGCAGTTGCCGCGGCTGGGCTCGCTGTCGGTGACGTACTCCACCGCGCCGCCCCGGACCGTCAGGGTGTGGTCCTTATACAGCTCCAGCATGATCACCGCCCCGGCGGGCACGTTCTGCCCGTCGCCGATGAGCAGGCCGTAGTCGTGGCCGCTGTCTACCACCTCAAAGCTCTTGATGGCGTAATCCGGGTCATAGACCCACAGCGCCGCCTGTCCGTCCGCGGCGGGAAGGGGCCCGTCCGACGGTTCAGGCTCCGGCGCCTCCGCCAGGGGCTCTTCCGTCTCCAGGGGCTCTTCCGTCTCCAGGGGCGCCTCCGTCTCCACGGGCGCCTCCGTCTCCACGGGTGTCTCCGTCTCCACGGGTGTCTCCGTCTCCACAGGAGGCTCCGTCTCCACGGGAGGCTCCGTTTCCACGGGCGCTTCCGTCTCTGCGGGGACCTCCGTCTCCACGGGGACCTCCTCCGCAGCCAGGGCGGGCGCTATCGCGCCCAGCGTCAGCAGTGCCGCCAGCAACAGACATACGGCTTTTCTCCTCACGGCGATCACCCACTCCTCTCCCCGTCGGTCAGGGGGCAAATTCCCTTTCATCGCCATCATATCACGCGCCGCCGGTCAGTTCATCAAAAAGCGGTTACAATTTACATAAAAACATCCGGGCCACGAAAACGGCCGCCCCTTTTCAGGGGCGGCCAGTTCCGTTTTGGCTCTTTACGCCGCGGGCTCGTAGGTGAATTGCAGACAGTTGCCGTTCCCGGCGTCCGCCAGGACCAGATATCCCGCCTCGTCATAGGTGAGTTGGGGCACGTCTTGGAGGCTGAAGGACAACTCCGGCTGGCCCTCCGTCCCGGGTACCTCCGCGTAGAAGGCGTCGTTGGAGGGCTTGAGGGATGGCTTCATCGCCTCATCCATATACTGCACGCTGTAGCGCAGCTGGAAGTAGAGGTCCGGCTCGTAGGAATACTCCAGACAGGTCCCCGGCGTGCCGTTGTCATAGGTCACCCGGTCGGCAATCATGCGGCCGTCGCTGTCATAGATGTATTCGTTGAAATAGGACCAGCCGGACTCGCCCATGCGGCTGAGAGTGGCGGCCACCCGGCCCTGGTCGTCGTAGGTGTACTCCCGGATCAGGAAGTCCACGCCGCCGGCGCTCTGGGTCTCCACGGCCACCCGGCCCTGGTCGTCGTACTCAAAGGAATAAAACACGACGCTGATATCGGTGTCCTCCCCCAGACCGGCCTCGGTCACGGTCTCCAGCAGCGCGCCTTCTCCGTCCCGGACATACACCGTCTGGGCCGTATCCACGGTCACGCCCTCCCCGTCGCGGACGGTGGCGTCCACGATGGCGACGAGGCCCTTCTCGTTATAGCTGGTGACAGTCTGGGTGCTGCCGATGGCCCCGCCGGACCCGTCAAAGGTATACAGTGTCACATCCTGCTGCTCCAGGCGGCCGTCCTCAGAGTAGCTCAGCTTCGTCTGCCGGCGCAGGAAGCCGTTCTCATAGCTGTCCACCTGTACGAGCCGCACGGGGCTCTCCGCCGCCAGGGCGGGAACGCACAGCACCAGGACCATGACCAGCGCCAGGACCATGCTTACAGTCTTTTTCATATCTTGCCTTTCTCTGTATCTCGGTAAAGTTTCGTTCAGTATAGCACAAGAACGGCCCGATGAAAAGGTCCGTTTTCCAGCGCTCACCGCTCCATGAACGTGTAGAGCATCTCCGCCGCCTCCGCCCGGGTGAGGGGCGCCGCGCCGTCGGCCGGGGCCAGGCCCAGGGCCCGGGCGATCTGGTCATAGCCGTCCTCCAGCAGCTCCGCCGCGTCGCCGTACCGGCTGGCTCCCAGCATCATCCGCAGGAATCCGTCCCCGGTCAGCTCCTCCTCCGGCTCCCAGGACTTCTCCTTCAAAAAGCCCTGATAGCATGCCTGGTCCAGCAGGGACTCGTCGTCCTGCTCGGACACGCTGCTCCCCCCGGCCCGCAGCAAAAGCACCACCGCGTCCCGGACCGTCACGGCCTGTTCCGGCAGGAATTTCTCCCCGTCGAAGCCCACGCCGGCCCGTCCCAAGGCGGCGATCATGTCCGCCTGGGGCACGCCCGCCAGGTCTTCATAGCCGTATATGCCCTCGGTGGTCTCGTCCTTCACCGGCTCCCCGGTGAGGGCGTCCACCCCGTAGACCCGGTCCGTGCCATCGTAATAGTAGGCCAGGCGCAGCTCCTCCACATAGGTGTAGCCCCACATCTGATAAGCAGAGTATATCTCGTTCTCCTCCTTGGCCAGGTCCAGGGGCCAGGCCACATAGCCCAATGTCACGTCCAGCGCGTCCGTGTAGGCCCCCAGAGCCGCGTCCATATCCACCGGCTCCCCGGCGGGGCCAAATTCCACGTCCTCCCACCGGACGGAGAACGCATCCACCGTTCCACTGGCGGGATTCACCGTCACCCGCAGGCAGTTGTCGGGGTAGAAATAACCCTCGTGGATCTGGGCGAAGACGCTGTCCTCGTCCTCCTCATACCCGGACAGGGTGCACAGCGCCGTCTCCGCCATTCTCTCCGGCAGGGCGGCGGTCAGGAACGCCTCCGCCGCGGTATCTTTATCCTTCTTGGCCATGGTCACGGCCGGGTCCTTCTCCCACAGGGGGTAGCTGGTGCGGACAGCCTTGACCTCGCCGCTCTTGGCATCCAGGGTGATGTATTTAAAGACGGTCAGGTCCCGCCCCTCGGCCACGGCCTGGTCATAGCCCGCCTTGCTGAAGCCGCAGAGAGCGTCCTCCGTCATGGTCCCCAGATAGCGCAGGGAGGCGGTCACGTCCCCGTCCTCCCCCGTCATGGAGTAGGAGCACCGCTCCGGGGTGAACCCCTCCAGGCCCAGGGCCGGCAGGGCCTGCAATATCTCGTCCAACGCCGCCTGGTCCAGCACGCCGGCGTAATTCTCGATGGAGGCCAGCTCCACCTCGGTGAGACCGCTGTCCAGGGTCGCCTCCGGCTCCGCCGCCACCGCCGCCGCGTCGGCGTTCATGGCCACGCCGTAGCCCTCCGCGCCGCCGCCAATGGACTCGTACAGGGCGTCCATGTCCACCGCGTCGCCGGACTGGGCGTCCACCACGGTCCGGGCCCCGATGGGCACATAGCGCAGCGCGGCGCCGCCCTCCCCGTCGGACACGTACCGCAGCTCCAGAGCCGCCGCGTCATACAGGGCTCTGGCCGCGTCCGCCTCTGCCACCGCGGGCACGGGGTCGGGCACGATGCCCACATAACCCATGTAGGCGTCGGAGCGGTAGAAGGAGTCCAGCCCGTGGCCCGCCACGGACAGGGAGAAGGTGATGGGGCTGGGCAGGCCGTTCAGGTCCACCGTGCCGTAGTACCGGTAGACCCCCTCTGTGCCCAGATACACCCGGCTGAGCTCGGTGCGGCCGCTCTCCTTCCCGGTGAAGAGCCGGCCGTACCAGCTCTCCGCCTGGTCTTCCGCCTCCTTGTCCGTCAGGGGCGGGAAGGCCGGGTCAAAGCCGTTGAAGAAATCCCGCCCGGCCGCGCTGTTGGTCCAGCAGGACACGTTCATGATCTTCCCCTCCGGCGTCACGTCCACGCTGGTCTGGTGGGCGTCGTCGGACCAGTTCAGGCTCCACCGGGGGGTGAGGCCGTCGTTGTAGTCACTGTAAAAATTCGTGTAGCCGTCGTCGATGTCCAGGGTCTGCTTCACCTGGGCCGTCAGCTTCGCCAAGTCTGTGGTGCTGTCGTCCTCCGTGGGCACGGCCGCTACCTCCGGCGCGTCCACGCCGGGCGTGAGCATACCCGTGTCGATCTCCTCCGCCGCCAGGGCAGGCGCGGCCAGGCTCAGGACCAGGCACAGGGCCAGCAGGATAGAGTAAAAGCGTTTCATAGCGAAGCTCCTTTCGTCGTCTCTTGGCTGTGTGACGTCCCCTCCGGGCGAAAAGTTCCCGGTCTCCTCTCCATTATAGCGGCCCCGGCCCCCGATGGCAAGAAATCCGGCCGGGGATAAGGAAAAATTAATACTTGACAGCGGCGCCTCATTTTGGTAATATTATTGCCGTTCAAAGACAGCCGGCAGCCCCCGCGAGGAGGCGTAAGTCCTGCCGAGGACGTCAATAGCATCGTGTGATACTATGTGTCGTTGTCTCTTTGGACAAGGACATTTTTCTTTTTCAGGAGGTGAAAACCAACCAATGCCCAGCAAAGCAGTTCTGACCGAAAAACAGGCCATCGTGGCTGCGCTGACCAAGCGCATCCAGGAGGCCAAGGGCGGTCTTCTGGTGGACTACAAGGGCATCAACGTGGCGCAGGACACCGAGCTTCGCCGCGATCTTCGGGAGAAGAACGTGGAGTACACGGTGGTGAAGAACACCCTGACCCGCCTGGCTCTCGACAATGTGGGCCTGTCCGGTCTGGATGACCATCTGAACGGCACCACGAGCCTGGCCACCAGCGCGGAAGATCCCCTGGTCGCCATCCACGAGATCTCCGAGTTCGCGAACAAGATGAACGACGTGTTCACCATCAAGGGCGTCTTCGTGGACGGAAAGGTCCTGACCGACGCCGAGGTGGCCGAGCTCGCCCCCATCCCCAACCGCGACGCGCTGTATTCCAAGGTCCTTGGCACCATGCTGGCGCCCATCACGTCCCTGGCCGTGGCCCTGGGACAGGTCGTGGAGAGCAAGGGCGGCGCTCCCGCCGAGGCCCCCGCTGAGGAGGCCGCTCCCGCCGCCGAGGCGCCTGCCGAGGCCCCCGCTGAGGAGGCCGCTCCCGCCGCCGCCGCTCCCGCCGAGGCCCCCGCTGAGACCCCTGCCGCCGAGTAAGACGGCAAACCACTTACAAAAATAATTTGGAGGAAATATAAAAATGGCTAGCGAAAAAGTTACCGCTCTGATCGAAGAGATCAAGGCCATGTCCGTTCTGGATCTGGCCGAGCTCGTACATGAGATCGAGGATGTTTTCGGCGTTTCCGCCGCTGCCGCCGTTGCCGCTCCCGCCGCTGGCGCCGCCGCCGGCCCCGCCGTGGAGGAGAAGACCGAGTTCGATGTGGTCATGACCGACTTCGGCGCTGAGAAGATCAAGGTCATCAAGGAAGTCCGCGCTATCACCAACCTGGGCCTGGCCGAGGCCAAGGCGAAGGTGGAGGGCATCCCCGCCGTCATCAAGGAGCAGGTCTCCAAGGAAGAGGCCGAGGAGCTGAAGAAGCGTCTCGAGGACGTGGGCGCGAAGGTCGAACTCAAGTAAGAGTTTTTCTTCACATGCCAAGGGGCGCGGTGGACACCACCGCGCCCCTTTCCTTATTGAAAGGCTCCCTCTGACGAGGGAGCTGTCAGCGAAGCTGACTGAGGGAGAGAACAGTATTTATCTCTCCCCCAGTCTCCGGCTGACGCCGGAGCCAGCCCCCTCGTCAGAGGGGGCCATAGAACGGAGGTTCCCCCATGCTATACGATGCAAAGACCGTGACGCTGAAGGACGGCTCTACCGCCCTGTTCTGCTCCCCCGCGCCGGAGGACGCGGCAGACTTCCTGGACTTCTTCAACACCGTCCGGGCTGAGACGGACTATCTCCTGTCCAGCCCCATGGACCCCGAACCCACCCTGGATGAGGAGCGGGCCTGGATCGAGAACAGCCTCAGCTCCCCTGACCAGCTGATGATCGTCTGCCAGATGGACGGCCGTATCGCCGGCAACTGCCAGATCGCCTTCAAACCCCAAGCCAAGAACCGCCACCGGGCCTCCCTGGCCATCGCCCTGCGCCGGGAATACTGGGGCCGGGGCATCGGCACCGCCATGTTCCGGGAGCTCATCGCCGCGGCGAAAGAGCGGGGCGTGACCCAGCTGGAGCTGGACTACATCGAGGGCAACGACCGGGGCCGGGCCCTCTACGAGAAGATGGGCTTCCGCCCCTGGGGCGAGCTGCCCTGCGGCGTCCGCCAGAGCGACGGCTCTATACGCAGACTCATCTACATGTATCTGCCATTGGATTAACATAATTTGTATTACATAATATTGTTTACATAAATCAGGAGGCGTGCCATGGTACACGAGAAAAGCTGCGGGGCGGCGATATACGCCACGCAAAACGGCCAGACGCTGTGGCTGGTGGAGCACATGCGCCAGGGGCACACCAGCCTGTGCAAGGGCCACGTGGAGGCCGGGGAGACGGAGCACGACACTGCGGCACGGGAGATTCGGGAGGAGACGGCCCTGGCCGTCGCGTTCCTGGACGGCTTCCGGGAGACGATCGAGTACAGTCCCGACCCGGGGATCATGAAGGAGGTCGTCTTCTTCCTGGCCCGGGCGGAACGCACGGACACGGTCCCCCAGCCCGAAGAGGTGGCCTCCACGGCGTGGCTGCCCTTCGATGAAGCCCTGGCAGCCCTCACCTACCCCGATGACAGGCGGGTCCTCACCGCGGCCAAAGCCTTCCTCTCCGATTGACAGTTGTCTGACGATACGTTATAATAAAATTAACAAAAATCTTGGGAAGGGGGACGGACCATGGCGAACCTTCTTGCATTGGCGGACGGAAAATTCCACCTGCTGGTGGAGTGGGGCATCCTGGTGCTGGAGTTTTTCGGCACGGCGGTCCTGCTGGTCACCGGCATCGTCAGCATGTACAAATGGCTGCGCCGGCGGCCCGATGTGCGCACCACCATCTCCGAGGGCATCCTGCTGGCCCTGGCCTTCAAGATGGGCGGCGAGGTGCTGCGCACGGTCATCGCCACCGAGACCCGGGAGCTGGTGAGCATCTTCGCCATCATCCTCCTGCGTGGCCTGGTCGCGGCCATGATCTACTGGGAGATCACCAAGGAGACCAAGATTGAGGCCATGGTGCGGGAGCAGATGCCCGCGTGTCCCAAGGCGGTCCCGCCCTGCGAGCAGGAGGGCCCGGAACAGACCGAGACGCCCACATCGTAACATATCACCAAAAGTCGGACGGGCCGCCGTCCGGCTTTTTTCATTGCCTCCATGGATATTTCGTGCTACAATGGGGGAAAAATTTTCTGAGGTGACGCGCGATGAAGTATCTGCTGATCATAGGGGACGGCATGGCGGATAACCCGGTGCCGGCTCTTGGCGACAAGACCCCCCTGGAGGTGGCCGACAAGCCGGTCATCGACGACCTGTCCCGCCGTGGACTGCTGGGCAGCACCGTCAACTGCCCCAAAGAGTTTGAGCCGGGCAGCGCCACCGCCATCATGTCCATCTTTGGGGCCTCCCCCCTTCAGTACTACCACGGCCGGGGACCTCTGGAGGCCGCGGCTCAGGGCATCCAGCTGGCCAATGGGGACATGGCCTGCCGGTGCAACATGGTGGCCCTGGAGGACGGGGACATGCCCTACGAGCAGCGGCGCATCCTCTCCCACAGCGCCGGCTCCATCGACGCCGAGACCTCCGACGCGCTCATCACCGCCCTGTGGCAGAGCCCGGAGTTCGCCGCCCTGGCGAAGGAGTACGACATCGAGATCAACCCCGGCTCCTCCTTCCGCCACTTCGCCGTGATGCACCATGCGGACATCAATGGCATCCGCCTCATCCCGCCCCACGACCACTTGGGCGAGGTCATCGGGCCCCTGGCCCCCTCCGGCTGTCCCGTGGCGGAGAAGCTGGAAAAGCTCCAGGAGGCCGCCTTCCGGTTTTTGGACCACCACCCCCTCAACGAGGCGCGCCGGGCCGCCGGGAAACTGCCCGCCAACGGGATATGGTTCTGGGCGGAGGGCACCGCCGCGCTCCTGCCCGACTTCGCGAAGAAATACGGCCACACCGGCGAGGTGGTGTCCGCCGTGCCTCTGGTGCGGGGCATCGCCCGGCTCAGCGGCCTTCCTGCCCCCTGGGTAGAGGGCGTCACCGGTGAGATCGACACCAACTGGGACGGCAAATGCCAGAAAACCATCGAGATCCTCTCCCGCTGCGATTTCGCGGCGCTGCACATCGAGGCCCCCGACGAGTGCACCCACAACGGGGACACCCCGGGCAAGCTCCAGTCCATCGAATGGCTGGACAGCCGGGAGACGGCCCCCATCGTGGATTACCTGCGCTCCACCGGCGAGCCCTTCCGGGTGCTCATTTTGTCCGACCACAAGACCCTCACCTCCAACCGGGCCCACGACGGCTCCCCGGTGCCCTTCCTCATTTATGACAGCCGGGAGCAGACCTGCTCGGGCCTGAGCTATACCGAGGCCAACGGCCTGAAGACCGGTGTGTTCGTGCCCGAGGGCACGGCCCTGCTGAACATGCTTTTTGAGAAATGATCGTTACCGCCCACGCAAAACTCAATCTGGCCCTGGACGTGCTGGGGAAGAGCCCGGACGGCTACCATGACCTGCGCATGGTCATGCAGACCGTCCGGTTCGGGGACGACCTGGACGTGGAGCTGACCCGGGACGGGACCTTCTCCCTGGACCCGGGCCAGAGCTATCTGCCCGCGGACGGGAAGAACCTGGCCATGAAGGCGGCGGAGCTGTTCCTGGCCGGCACCGGCCTGGGGGCCCGCATCGCCGTCACCAAACGCATCCCCGTGTGCGCCGGGATGGGCGGCGGCTCCGCCGACGCGGCGGCGGTCCTGCGGGCGCTGAACGATCTGACAGGCCGGGGCCTCTCGGTGGACGAGCTCTGTGAGCTTGGCCTGCTGGTGGGCAGCGACGTACCCTTCTGCGTGATGGAGGGCGCGGCCCTGGCGGAGGGCCGGGGCGAAAAGCTCACCCCCCTGCCCAGTCTGCCCGACTGCGCCGTCGTCATATGCAAACCCGCCTTCGCCATCGCCACCCCGGAGCTCTTCGGCCGGGTGGACGGGCGGAAAAGCCGCCTGCGGCCCGACACCGCCGGCATGACGGCGGCCCTGCGGTCCGGGGACATGCCCGGCGTGGCCCGGCGGCTGTACAACGTGTTCGAGGACGTGCTGGACCGGCGGCAGCAGGAGGTGTTCGTCATCAAGCGGGCCCTCACGGACCTGGGCGCTCTGGGCGCGGCCATGACCGGCAGCGGCAGCGCGGTGTTCGGCCTGTTCGGCTCCGACGATAAAGCCGCCGCGGCCTATGAAGCTCTGTCCGCCCGGTATAAAGAGTGTTTCCTCACCAGACCTTATACCCCGGAAATAGTTTAAAAACCACCGTCACCGCCGATAATTCCGGCGGTGATGTTTTTATGCTGAAGGAAAAACTGAAGCGCTGGGAGCTGGCGGCCCTGCTGGCCCTGTGCGTATTTTTCTGCTGGGGCACGTGGGCCTCGGACACCCAGCAGGACCTGGCGGCGGGGCTGGTGCGGCTGCACGTGATCGCCCGGTCCGACTCCGACGCTGACCAGGCCGAGAAGCTGGCCGTCCGGGACCGGGTCCTGGCCATCCTCTCCCCCGCCCTGGCGGGCTGTGAGAGCCGGGACGAGGCGGTTAACATAATTCTTTCCTGTCAAGAGGAGATCGAGGCCGTGGCCGGGGACGTGACCATGACCCTGGACACGGAACACTACCCCACCCGGGACTACGGTTCCTTCTCCCTGCCCGCGGGGGAATATCTCTCCCTGCGGGTCATATTGGGGGATGGGCAAGGGCGCAACTGGTGGTGCGTGGTGTTCCCGCCCCTGTGCACCGAGGCGCTGGCGGAGCCGGTGGAGGACGCCTTCGCGGTACTGCCCGAGGACCAGGCCGGGCTCATCACCCAGGAAGGGCCCGGCTATGTGCTCCGTTTCCGGCTTTTGGAGTGGTGGGATGCCGTGGCGGAGTGGCTGGGCCGGACGGGCGGGAATTAATGTCCTTTTAATTGACATTCCCCCGGCGTGGTGCTATGCTGTTCAAGGCGAATTTTACCGTTTTCCTCACCGTTTTCTTTACGGAAAGGGCATAGGATAGACAGCGAGGATGAAAGGAGAGGAGCGCCGTGCCGGACCAGGACCGCCGGAAGAGATTCATCATCAACGCCGTTTACTGGGCCATCGTGGTGGGTATCGTGTTTCTTGTCACCCGGTACCTGCTGGGGCTCATATGGCCGTTTTTCATGGCGTTTTTGGTCTCCTGGGCCATGAGCCCGATCATCCGCTGGATGACCGCCAAGTGCCACATCAAGCACTCCTTCTCCGTGGCCATGTGCCTGCTGCTGTTTTTCGGCATTGCCGGCGGCCTGCTGGTGGTCGTATCCGTGAACATCGTCTCCTGGGTCCAGGACCTGGTGGTGTGGCTGCCCGGCCTCTACCGGGACACCATCCTCCCCGCCCTCCAGTCCGGCATGGTCCGGGTGCAGGAGTTCGTGGCAAAACTGGATCCGGACGCCATCAGCTTCGTCCAGTCCGCCTTTGAAAGTGCCATCGACTCTCTGAGCTCCGCGGTGAGCAGCTTCTCCATCCAAGCCGTGGGCCTGGTGTCCGGCTGGGTCACCCGGGTGCCCGGACGGCTCCTGTCCCTGGTCATCTTCGTCATCGCCACGGTGTTTATGACGGCGGATTTCCACCGGATCGTCTCCTTCCTGCTGCGGCAGATGCCTGACCGGACCCGCCTCGTGGTGGTGAAGGCCAAGGAGACCTTCATCGCCGTGCTGAAAAAGTACGGCAAGAGCTACGGCATCATCATGTGCATCACCTTCTGCGAGCTGCTGGCGGGCTTTCTCATCCTCCGGCAGGAGAATGCCGTGCTGCTGGCGCTGCTCATCGCCGTGCTGGACATCTTCCCCGTCATCGGCGCGGGCCTCTTCCTGATCCCCTGGGCCATCGTAAACCTGCTGTCCGGCACCCTGGCCAAGGGCCTGGGCCTGCTGGCCATGTACGTGGTCATCACCGTGATACGCCAGTTCGTCGAGCCCCGTGTGGTGGGTCACCAGGTGGGCCTGCACCCCCTGGTCACCCTCATGGCCATGCTGGTGGGCACCAAGCTCTTTGGCGGCATCGGCCTCATCGGCCTGCCCATCGCCTGCGCCATCATGAAGAGTCTGGACGACACCGGCGTCATCCACATCCTGCGCAAGGAAAAGGATGCCGTCCCGGCAGTCGCCGGCGCCGGAAACAGCGGGGATGTCGGGCAAAAAAATTAGCGTTTGTCCCGGCGCGGCTATTGACAATTTGGCCGTAAGATGGTAGAATTTCCTAGCTTGCGGGCGTAGCACAACGGCTAGTGCACCAGCCTTCCAAGCTGGGGACGTGGGTTCGATTCCCATCGCCCGCTCCACAGCTCGGCTGTTGGCCGAAGATATATGCGCCAGTAGCTCAGGTGGATAGAGCAACTGCCTTCTAAGCAGTAGGCCAGGGGTTCGAGTCCCTTCTGGCGTGCCATGGTAATTATGTGGTGGGTGTAGCTCAGTTGGTTAGAGTACCGGATTGTGGTTCCGGGTGTCGTGGGTTCGAGTCCCATCTCCCACCCCATTTTTTCAAATAGGCTGCCCGGTCCAGCCGGACAGCCTATTTTTCTTTATCACGGATGGCGGCATCCATAGGGATGTAGTGTAAAGGTAACACACCAGACTTTGACTCTGATATAGTGGGTTCGAATCCCGCCGTCCCTGCCATTTTAATAAAATACGTGACTTGGTAGCTCAGTAGGCAGAGCAACTGCCTTTTAAGCAGTGGGTCCGGGGTTCGAATCCCCGCCAGGTCACCAAAGAAAACCCTAGAGCCGCAATGGTTCTAGGGTTTTTGATGTTTGAATGGGGAACAGATTTGTTAGTAACGTATTAGTAACGGACGCCCAGGTTATCGCTTTGGCAGAGCTTTAGGAGTTCCTCCCCCTCCGCGCAGGCTTTTTTCATCATGTTATTCCACGCGAGGGCTTCCATATAATAGTGACGCAGGCGCATATAGGGGCGCGTCTTCACCGCTAACCAGAAATTGCCCATGCACTTCTCAAAATACCCGCCCGCTTCCATCTGCGCGGTGCCTTTGGCGATCAGCGCCTGGAGGGTCGTCAAAGGGGCGGACGCGTCTAGGCACCCGCCCCCTTTTGCGCCGACTCGGTGGCCGCGGGTGCAATTCGGGTCGTGTTTTCTGCAATTCGGGACACAGCTATTGACTATTGCCTTGGGTTGTATGATAGTAAGACTAAAGTGGCCGGGTATGGTTATGCCCTGCCGGGGGAATGACGCTGAAGGAGGAAAATACAGTGACCGACGAAAAGAGGCTGCCCGACGAGACCGTGAAGGACGTCGTGGGCGGGAGTCAGGACCCGGAGTATGATTCATTTGTGGCGAACAATTGCAGCGACTGCCCCTTCCTGAACTACATGGGCCGCAGCGGCTGTCCTTTTGAGCAGCGACTCGTCTTTGGCAGACTGCAAAGCGAGGCCCGGATGCGCATGGAGATGCGCAAGGCCGGCATGCCGGTCAGCGGCGGCAGACCGGACATGGTGTGCCCCTATAAGGAGGTTAGACCATGAACGAGGAAAAAAAACTGAACGACGAGACCGTAAAGGACGTATCCGGCGGGAACGTGCAGCGGACACCACAGATGCCTTATTACATGTTTTATAATACCAATTGTAAATTGTGTCTCTTCTCTTTCCACCACCAAGAACAGCAAGGAGAACAGTCGTGTCCCTATAATGACCCCGTTGATGCCTATAGAAAATTGGACGGGGCAGAGTGTCCAAGAATGAGGCGTAAATGAAGGTAATCAAACTATTGTAGAATAGATGCAAATGTGCTACAATACCTATGGGTGTGTTTGTGATTTACACGCCTAACCTCAAAATTGGTGCATTTTGTACTTTTTGTGCCAAAACTGGCAATAACAAAAAATAAAGGAAAAGGCTGCGAGAGATCGCAGCCATAATTTATATTTATACTAGCTTCCTATGTGGCATTTTGAGGGCATTTTTATGGGGGCATACCCCGTCCGGTTTTCTTCCAACTTCACAAAAAGCAACCTGTCGGCCATTGGCACAACCAAGGGAACAGCTCCCTCTTTTCCCGGAGTCGCAATCGGTGCAATTAAAATTCTGAAACGCTTCAAAATCCAGGTTTGTTTCATTTGACCACCCGCCGAACACGTCCTTCACGGTCTCGTCGTCCAGCCTCTTTTCCTCGCTCATAGGCCAAGTCCCCCCTTTTTAGTTACTCACATTATATCACCTTTTTCAGCCGCGGCACAGCACGTCGGACCGAAGTCGGCCATTTCGTGGCAATGCCGCCCATCAATTGCGCTCAAGCCCGGGGCAAGTCGCCCAGGCGTCCACCCCGGCATAGAAAGCGCCTTCCGCCCCCGCGCTTTGATAATAGCATTGGGATGGGGACTGCTTCCTGCAGCACCGGCAGTTATGCAGGCTGAAATCCGATACAAATGATTTGATATCATCCGGCCCCAGGGGTTGGGGTAAGCCGCCCCCTCCGGCTACTGCGTCCAGAGTCTCGTCATCCAGTCTCTTTTCCTCGTTCATAAATCAAGCCTCCTATTACAATAAAAGTTGGACAGGAAAGCCGGGCCGCCAGTCCGGCTTTCACCCATCTCATGCCTAAGCTACAA
>CANPVS010000039.1 GCA_947581795.1 uncultured Oscillospiraceae bacterium | reverse complement strand
ACGGTGATCTTGCCCCGGCCGGTGGCGTAGGCCTGGCGGATGCCCGCCCGGCCCATGATGATGCCCTTGGTGGGGAAATCGGGGCCCTGAATGTGCTCCATCAGGTCGGAGAGCCCCGCGTCGGGGTTTTCCAGCACGCAGATGACCGCGTTGATGACCTCGGTCAGGTTGTGGGGCGGTATGTTGGTGGCCATGCCCACGGCGATGCCGCTGGAGCCGTTGACAAGCAGGTTGGGGAACCGGCTGGGCAGCACTCGGGGCTCCTTGATGGACTCGTCGAAGTTGGGGTCCCAGTCCACCGTGTCCTTGTCGATGTCCCGGAGCATCTCGTTGCAGATCTTGGACATGCGGGCCTCGGTGTAACGGTAGGCCGCCGGGGGGTTGCCGTCCACATCGCCGAAGTTGCCGTGGCCGTCCACGAGCGTATAGCGCAGGGAGAAATCCTGGGCCATGCGGACCATGGCGTCGTATACGGACGCGTCGCCGTGGGGGTGGTAGTGGCCCAGTACTTCGCCCACGCAGGTGGCGGATTTTTTGAAGGGCTTGTCGCTGGTGAGCCCCGTCTCGTACATGGAGTAGAGGATGCGCCGGTGCACGGGCTTCAACCCGTCCCGCACGTCGGGCAGGGCGCGGCCCACGATGACGCTCATGGCGTATTCCCGGTAGCTCTGCTGCATCTCCCGGACCAGCTCGCTCTCCACGATGTGCTGTTCGGGGAACGCGATGTCCTCCGGCTTATAATCTCTGTTATGTGCCATTTCCCGTCACCTCCTCAGTAGTCCAGATTCACGGCGTAGCGGGCGTTCTCTTCGATCCACTGCTTCCGGGGCTCCACTTCCTCGCCCATGAGGACGGTGAAGATCTGGTCGGCCGCCACCGCGTCCTCCAGGGTGATGCGCCGCAGGGTGCGGGTTTCCGGGTCCATGGTTGTCTCCCACAGCTCGTGGGAATCCATCTCGCCCAGGCCCTTGAAGCGGTTGATGTCGATCTTGGCGTTGGGGTTGTCCGCCCGCATCTCGGCGGAGATGGCGTCCCGCTCCTCGTCGGAGTAGGCCACCCGCTGGGTCTTGCCCCGGGTGAGCTTATACAGCGGCGGTACGGCGGAATAGACGTATCCGTTCTCGATGAGGGGCCGCATATAGCGGAAGAAGAAGGTGAGCAGCAGGGTGCGGATATGGGCGCCGTCCACGTCCGCATCGGCCATGATGATGATCTTGTGGTAGCGGAGCTTGTCGATGTTGAACTCCTGGCCGATGCCCGCGCCCAGGGCCACGATCATGGGATAGAGCTTGTCGTTGCCGTAGATCTTGTCCGCCCGGGCCTTCTCCACGTTCAGCATCTTGCCCCACATGGAGAGAATGGCCTGGAAGCGGCTGTCCCGCCCCTGAATGGCGGAGCCGGCGGCGGAGTCGCCCTCCACGATGTATATTTCGCACAGGGCCGGGTCTCGCTCGTTGCAGTCCTGGAGCTTGTCGGGCATCTGGCCGGACTCCAGGCCGGTCTTGCGCCGCACGCTCTCACGGGCCTTCCTCGCGGCCTCCCTTGCCCGGGAGGCGGTCATAGCCTTGTCCACCACCGCCTTGCCCACGGCGGGGTTCTCCTCCAAAAACTGCTCCAGCTTGTCGCTGACCACGCTGTCCACCAGGGTGCGCATCTCGGAGTTGCCCAGCTTGGCCTTCGTCTGGCCCTCAAACTGCGGGTTGGTCAGCTTCACGGAGATGATGGCCGTCAGGCCCTCGCGGACGTCGTCGCCGGAGAGGGTCTCGTCGTCCTTGAGGAGCTTGGCCTTGTGGCCGTAGGCGTTCAGAATGCGGGTCAGGGCCGTCTTGAAGCCGGTCTCGTGCATGCCGCCCTCGGGGGTGTGGATGTTGTTGGCGAAGGACACCAGCGCCTCGTTGTAGCCGTCGTTCCACTGCAGAGCCACCTCGGCGGTAGAGTCGGACCGGTCGCCCTGCATATAGATGACCTGGTCGTGGATGGGGGCCTTGTTGCGGTTGATGAACGTGACGAACTCCCGGATGCCGCCCTCGTAGTACATCTCGTCAAAGGCCTCTTTGCCGGGGCGCTCGTCCTTGGTGGAGATGCGAAGGCCGGCGTTCAAAAAGGCCTGCTCCCGCATACGCACGTGCAGAGTCTCATAGTCATAGACTGTGTCGTCGAACATCTCCGGGTCCGGATGGAAGCGCACCACCGTGCCGGTGTGGTCCGTCTTGCCGATGACGCGCATGTCCTCGGTCTTTTCGCCGCGGGAGAAGGCCATGTGGTAGATCTGGCCGTTTTTGTGTACGTCCACCTCCAGCCAGTCCGAAAGGGCGTTCACCACGGACGCGCCCACGCCGTGCAGGCCGCCGGAGACCTTGTAGCCGCCCGCGCCGAACTTGCCGCCGGCATGCAGGACGGTGTACACCACCTCAAGGGCCGGCTTTCCCGTCTGCTCCTGAATATCCACGGGGATGCCCCGGCCGTTGTCGGTGACCTTGATCACGTCCCCGGGCTCTATCACCACCTGGATGTGGTCGCAGTAGCCCGCCAGGGCCTCGTCGATGGCGTTGTCCACGATCTCATAGACGAGGTGGTGGAGGCCCGAGGCGGAGGTGGAGCCGATATACATGCCCGGCCGCATCCGCACGGCCTCCAGGCCCTCCAGAACCTGTATTTTTGACGCGTCGTATTCCTGGGTAACTTTTTCGTTCAGTTCAGCCATATGTTCTCTCCCGGTCTTCCAGCCGCCGGACCAGCGTCGCCGCCGTGGGCTGGGTCAAAATCACGTTTCCGTCGCCGCACAATAGGAAGGACCGGGGCAGGTCCTCCGCCGCGTTCACCACGCGCCCGTCCCGTTCGGCCCGGGACAGGAATTTTCTCGTGAGGTGGGACCAGGACGTGTTGTCCATGTCGAAGATCCCCACGATGTCGTCTCTGTCAATGGCGGTCCCGCCGCCCGCGTATACATAGCCCTTCACCGGATGCGCCCCTCTTTCACGGTGAACACCCTGCCTCCGGTGCGCCGGGAGATGTCCTCGTCCTCGCAGCAGGTGATGAGGGTCTGGCCCCCGCCGATCCGGTTCAGGACGAACTCCTGGCGGGTGCTGTCCAGCTCCGAGAGCACGTCATCCAGAAGCAGCACCGGATACTCCCCGGTCTCCGCCTTGAATATCTCCCGCTCCGCCAGCTTGATGCTGAGAGCCGCGGTACGGGCCTGCCCCTGGGATGCGAAGGAGCGGGCCGCCGCGCCGTTGATGGATATTTCCAGATCGTCCTTGTGGATGCCCGTGAGACACTGGCCCACGTCCAGCTCCGCCTGGCGATGGAGTTCCTGGTGTTCGCACACCTGGGCGTATATCTCCTCCGCCGGAGCCCGGGGGTCCGTGACGGTGCTCACGGTCTTATAGGCGAGGCCCAGGTCCTCCCGCCCGCCGGAGAAGTCCCGGTGGATGGGAGCGGCTGCCGCGGTCAGCCTCTCCACGAAGGAGGCCCGGTACCGTATCATCCGGGCGGAGCACCGGGCCAGACCGTCGGAGAACTCGTCCAGGGCCGTGAGGAGACTGGGCTTTTCCCGCCAGTCTTTTAAGATCCGCGTCTTGTTCTCGTAGAGTTTGTTGTAGTCCGCCAGCAGCTGGGCGTAGCCCGGCCGCAGCTGGCAGATGGCGTTGTCCATGAGCCGCCGCCGGGCCGCCGCGCCCTCTTTTATGAGGTACAGGTCGTCCGGGGAGAAGAGCACCGCCGTCATGAGCCCCGCGAGAGCGGAGGACGGCTTTTTTACGGTGTTCACCGTCACCTGCCGGCGCTGGCCCTTTTGAAAGAGCAGCTTGATGGTCTGGCTCCGGCCTCCGGACTCCACGTCCGCCAGGATGCTGCCCCAGCCGCAGTCGAAGCCGATGAGTTCCTTGTCGAACCGGGTGCGGAAGCTGTGGGCGCCGGTGAGCAGATACACCGCCTCCAGCAGGTTGGTCTTTCCCTGGGCGTTTGGACCGCATATCACATTCACGTCCGGCTCGAAGGTGACGGTCTCCTCGTCATAGTTGCGAAAGCCCGACAGGGCTATGCGCTCTACTCTCATGCGCCGGCCTTCAGGCGCACAGGCAAGATCATATAGGAGAACCCGTCGGATCCGTCCGCAGGCAGGACCACGCAGGGGGAGGAGGCGTTGTTGAAGCACAGGTTCAGCTTTTCCGCCGGGGCCGCCTTCAGGGCGTCCAGCAGGTAGCGGTTATTGAAGCCTATCTCCAGGGAGGCGTCCTTGCCGCCCTTCACAGAGCACTGGTCCTTGCCCTGACTCACGCCGGTATTGCACCAGATGGTGAGAAGGCCGTCCTCCAGCTTCAGCCGCAGGGGGTTTTTCGTCCGCTCGTCCACAATGATGGACACCCGGCTCACCGCCTGGACCAGTTCCTCCTTGTCCGCCTCCACTTCGATGGCGAACTCCGAGGGGATGGAGCGGGCGTAATTGAGGAATTCGCCCTCCAGCCGCCGGGACACCAGGACCGTGTCGCCGGCCACGAAGGAGATATGCTTGGCGCCCACGGTGATGGACACCTTCTCATCGGTGTCGCCGCAGAGCTTTTCCAGGTCGCTGAGAGTAGCGCCGGGCACGATGAAGGAGCAGTCCTCCACGTCCTTGGCATCTACCTTCTCCCGCCGCAGGGCCAGGCGGTAACCGTCCACCGCCACCAGGGTGAGTTCATCGCCCTTGACCTCAAAGAGCTCGCCGGTATAGACCGGGCGGCTCTCGTTGTCGCTGACGGCGAACACCGTCTGACGGATCATCCGGCTCAGGATGCCTTGGGGCACGGATATGGCCCGCTCCTTGTCCACAGAGGGCAGCTCCGGATAGTCGGCGCTGTCGGAGGCCACGGTGGTAAAATCCGCGTCGCCGCACTGGATGCGGGTGTTAAGGCCGTTCTCCGTGTAAATGGTGACCTCCCCGGCAGGCAGACTGCGGACGATATCGCTCAAAAACCGGGCGCTGAGCACGATGGAACCGGGCTCCGTCACGTCCGCGGGGATACTGGTATAGATGCCCTTTTTCAGGTCATAGCCTGTCACCCGTACGTCGCTGCCCGCCTGGATGAGCAGGCCCTCCAGAGCGGGAATGGGGCTCTTCGCCGCCGCGCAGCGGCCGGCGGTAGCCACAGCCGCCTGCAGCATGGATCTGTCACAGGAAAATTTCATATCTTCGTCCTCCATCATAGATAGCAAGGTAGGATATATTTTTAGTAGTCGTAGTAGGGACAGGGGAAAATGTCAGAAACCGGGAAGAATGACGTGGGAATGGTAAAAAGAGACGTGGAAAAGTTTGTGGATAAGCGGGAGGGTTTTGCACCGTTCTGTCAAAATAGGGGCGGAGAGGAAGTTTTTGACCGTTTTCAAATCGTCAGACGAAAAACTTTGTCAAAAAGTCTCTCTACTGCCCGCGGGCGTTCAGGTTGGAGGTGATGTCCCGTATGGCGGCGGCGGTCTCCGGGTCGGTCTTTATGAGGTCCTCCACCTTTCGGATGGAGTAAAGGACCGTGGAGTGGTTCTTCTCGAAGAGCTGGCCGATGTTCTCCAGGCTCATGCTGGTGAGGCTGCGGATGAGGTACATGGAGATGTGCCGGGCCACAGCGGTGTTCTTGCTGCGGCGGCGGCCCTGGAGGGCGTCCTCGTCGATGCCGTAATAGCGGCTGGTCTCGGCGATGATGGCCTCCGGGGTGGGCACGTATACACCAAGCTGTATCACGTCCTTGATGGCCCGTTTTACGCTGTTGATGTTGATGGTGTCGTCCAGCATGTCCCGGTAGGCGGTGAGCCGGTGGACCACGCCCTCGATCTGGCGGATGTTGGAGGTGATGGACTCGGCTATGTACTCCACGATATCGTCGGAGAGGACCAGCCCCAGTCCCATGCTCTTGCTGCGGATGATGGCCATACGGGTCTCCAGGTCCGGGGGCTGTACGTCGGCCATCAGGCCGCCCTCAAAGCGGGTGCGGAGCCGGTCCTGGAGGTTGGCCATCTCCTTGGGGGGTCTATCGGATGTGATGACGATCTGGTGGCCGGCCTCGTAGATGTCGTTGAAGGTGTGGAAGAACTCCTCCTGGATCCGCTCCTTGCCGGCGATGAACTGGATGTCGTCCACCAGGAAGAGGTCCACATTCCGGTACTTGTTGCGGAATTCCTCCGGGGTCTTGCGCTGCAGGTGGGATACCAGCTGGTTGGTGAACTCCTCGCCCTTCACATAGCTGATCTTTACGCTGGGGGATTTCTCCCGGACCGCGTGGGCAATGGCTAGTAGCAGGTGCGTCTTGCCCAGGCCGGAGTTGCCGTAGATGAAGAGAGGGTTGTACTTCTTTCCCGGGGTCTCCGCCACGGCGATGGCGGCGGCGTAGGCGAATTTGTTGGACTGGCCCACGATGAACCGGTCAAAGGTGAAGGCCGCCGCTTCGGGAAGGTCGTCGTCCGCCTCCGGCTTCTGGTAGTCCTCCATCTCGTCCGGGGTGAGGATGAGAATATCAAAAGGGCAGGAGAAGATATCCGACAGGGTCTTGCGGATGGTGTCCCCGAACCGCTGAAGGATGATGCTGCGCTTGAAATCGCTGGTGGTCTGCAGCACGATGCGCCGGTCCTCCAGGGCCACCGGCCGGCAGTCGGCGAACCAGGTGTTGATGGCGATGGGTGTGAGCTGCTCGGAGAGCTTGTCGATGACGCTCTGCCAGATGTCCTGGATGGAGTTCATGGAGTTCATATCCCCGCCCCCTTTACTTGGTGAAAGGTCAGTTTTAATAATAATAAATATGTATCAGCTTATTATAACATTATTCTAAACAGGATACAACTGGAAAATACCACAAAACCGGTCCCATTTTTTGACCGAAAGGGGTTGAAAGCGGCGGCCCGGCGGGGTAAAATGAGGGCCGAGGTATTTGCTGTGAATGCTCTGACCCTGGCGATCCTGGAAAACAATAATATGACCCCCCTCCCCGATCTGGTGGAAGGGGGCAGTCTGCCTGCCCTGGTCTCCGGCCTGGCGCCCATCCATCGGGCTCACCTGGCGGCGGCCCTGGGGGAAAAGTGCGGCAGGCCCCTTTGCGTGGTGACGCCGGACGACGCCTCCGCGGAGGCCATGGCCGCGGACCTGCGGTCCTTCCTGGGCCGGGAGGTGGTCACGGTCACGGGCCGGGACTACACCTTCTACTCCTCCGAGAGCGTGTCCCGCCAGACGGAGCAGAGAAGGCTCCGGGCCCTGGACAGCCTCCGGGCGGAGGACCCGCCCCCCGCGGTGGTGACCGCGGGGGCCCTTTTGATGCGCGCCATACCCCCCGCAGCCCTGGAGCGGGCGGCATTCACATTGAAGAAGGGGCAGGAGATACCCCCCGAGGAGCTCATAGACAGGCTCCTGCGGGCCGGATACCGCTCCGCCGACCAGGTGGAGGGTCCCGGCCAGTTCGCCCGCAGAGGCGGCATCCTGGACCTGTGGAGCGCCGCGGCCGACGCCCCCGCCCGGCTGGAATTCTGGGGCGACGAGATCGATTCCCTCCACGCCTTCGACCCGGGCAGCCAGCGCCGCACGGGCAAGCTCCGCTCCCTGCGGGTGCTGCCGGCGGCGGAGACCCTGCCCTCCCTGGCCGAAGGGGGCAGGGAGGGACTCATAAATGCCCTCCGGGAGCTGTACGGGAAGCTGAACCGCAATGCCTCCAAGTTCGACGTGGAGAAACTGCGCAAGAACCTGGCCGCGGACATGGAGGCCCTGGAAAACAGGGTGGAATTCACCGCCGCGGACAGGTATATGGGCCTTATCTACCCAAAGGCCGCCACGGCCCTGGACTATTTTGCCCCGGACGCGCTGGTGGTGCTGGACCAGCCCGGCAAGTGCGCCCAGCGGGCCCGGGATTTCCTCAAGCAGGCCGCCGAGGACGTGCGCCTTCTCATAGAGGGGGGCACCCTCCTGGGCCGGTACGCCCAGTTCTACACCTCCTGGGAGGAGGCGTCGGAGCGGCTGGCCGACTGGCCGGTGGTAATGGCGGACGCCTTCACCGTGGGCCGATATCCCCTGCCGGTAAAGACCAATATGGGCCTCACCGCCAAGCAGCTGCCCTCCTACGCCGGCAGCGGCCAGCAGGCCGCCGAGGACGTGCGCCACTGGCTGGGAGAGGGTTATCGCTGTGTGGTTTTGGCGGGAGACGAGCGCCGGGCGAAAACCCTGGCGGATATCCTGCGGGAGAAGGGCGTGGAGCGGGTCTATGTGGACACCGTCCTGGAGAAACTCCCGGAACCAGGCACCTGCGCCCTGGCGGTGGGAAGCCTCTCCGCGGGGCTGGAGTACCCCCAAATAAAACTTGCCGTGCTGGCGGACACCCAGATTGTGAAAAGCGGCCTGCGCCCCGCCCGGCGCAAGCGGGCTCTGCCCGCCGGGGCAAGGCTGGGGTCCTACGAGGACCTGGCCGTGGGGGACCTGGTGGTCCACGAGACCCACGGCATCGGCCGCTTCGCGGGCATCTTCAAAATGCCCGTGGACGGGGTGGAGAAGGACTATATCAAGATCTGCTACGCCGGGACGGACAGCCTCTACGTGCCCGCCACCCAGCTGGACCTGGTGACCAAGTACATCGGCGCGGGGGAGGACGCTCCCGTGAAGCTGTCCAAGCTGGGCGGCGCCGACTGGACCCGCGCCCGCAGCCGGGCCAAGGCCGCCGCCAAGCAGATGGCCGGCGAGCTCATAAACCTCTACGCCGCCCGGCAGAAGAGCCCCGGCCACGCCTTCGCCCCCGACTCCACCTGGCAAAAAGAGTTCGAGGAGGCCTTCGAATACGCCGAGACGGAGGACCAGCTCCGGTGCGTCGAGGAGATCAAAAAAGACATGGAACGTCCGTCACCCATGGACAGACTCCTGTGCGGCGACGTGGGCTACGGCAAGACGGAGGTGGCCCTGCGGGCGGTGATGAAGTGTGTGCTGGACGGGATGCAGGCGGCCATATTGGTGCCCACAACGGTCCTGGCCCAGCAGCATTACCAGACCGCCGTGAGCCGGTTTTTCGGCTTCCCGGTGAACATCGCCATGCTCTCCCGTTTCAGTACTCCCGCCCAGGCCCGAAAGACCCTGGCGGCCCTGGCTGACGGCTCCTGCGACATCGTCATAGGCACACACAAGCTCCTGCAGAAGGACGTGGAATTCAAGCGCCTGGGCCTTCTGGTGGTGGACGAGGAGCAGCGCTTCGGCGTCGGCCATAAGGAGCATATAAAAGAGCTCACCAAGCAGGTGGACGTGCTGACCCTGTCCGCCACGCCCATTCCCCGGACCCTCAATATGGCCCTGTCCGGCATCCGGGATATGTCCACGCTGGAAGAACCGCCGAGGGACCGGCTGCCGGTGCAGACCTACGTCATGGAGCACGACTGGGGCGTGGTGGCGGACGCCATCCGCCGGGAGGTGGCCCGGGGCGGGCAGGTGTATTATCTGCACAACCGCATCGAGAACATCGAGCGCACCGCGGCGAAGATCATGGAGCTGCTGCCGGACGTGGCGGTGGACGTGGGCCACGGGCGCATGAGCGAGAACGAGCTGTCCGCCGTGATGGAAAAGGTGACCCAGGGCCAGACCCAAGTGCTGGTGTGCACCACCATCATCGAGACGGGCATCGATATCCCCAACGTGAACACCCTCATCATTGAGGACGCGGACAAGATGGGCCTGGCCCAGCTCCACCAGATACGGGGCCGGGTGGGCCGCAGCGCCCGCCGGGCCTGCGCCTACCTCACCTACCGGAAGGACAAGGTCCTGACAGAGGTGGCGGAAAAGCGCCTGGAGGCCATCCGGGAGTTCGCCGAGTTCAACTCCGGCTTCCGCATCGCCATGCGGGACCTGGAGATCCGGGGCGCGGGCAATCTCCTGGGCGCGGAGCAGTCCGGCCACATGATCGACGTGGGCTATGATATGTACTTAAAGCTCCTGGAGGAGGCGGTCCTGGAGGAGAAGGGCGAACCCCTGCCCGTGCGGGCGGAGTGCTCCGCCGACCTCTCGGTGAACGCCAACATCCCGGAGAGCTATGTGCGCAGCTCCGCCCAGCGGATGGACATCTACCGCCGGGTGGCTCTCATCCGCACGGAGGCGGAGGCGGACGACATCACCGACGAACTGTGCGACCGCTTCGGCGACCCGCCCCCCAGCGTCAACGCCCTCATCCAGGTGGCGCTCCTCCGGGGCGAGGCCTCCGCCCAGGGCATCACCGACATCTCCCAGAAGGGCGGCGCGGTGAAATTCACCTTTGCCAGTTTTGACTTCGCCCGGATAAGCGCCCTGTACGCCAAGCCGGAATGGAAGGGCCGGGTGAAGGTGGATGCCGGGGGCAGGCCAGCCGTGATGCTGCGCCTGGCTTCCCGCCGGCGCATCCTGGAGGAGGCAAGGGCGTTCATCGGGGACTATGCTGAGACGGCATCGAAAGAACTTTGATGGGTTATTGGTATAATCATTGTAAAACCGGCTGCTTATTGCTATAATCTATACAGACAGGAATATCCGCAGAAAGGAGACTGGCGACATGTCCGTGCAGGAGATCGAAGAGCTGAAAAGCCGGCTGGTGGAGCATCTGTCGCCGGAACGGGTGTATCTGTTTGGCTCCTTTGCTAGCGGCACCGACACGCCGGAGAGCGACCTGGATTTTTACGTCGTCGTACCGGATGACGGACAGGATCTGGCGGAGCTGACGGCAAGGGCATATAAAGCCGTCCGCAAAAGCAAAAAACGCCCTGTGGATATTTTGGTCGGAACGACCACTGCCTTTGAGGCGCGAAAGGACATCCCGTCGTCAGTGGAGCGGGAGGTATATCGCAAGGGGGTACTGCTGTATGGCGCATGAGGCCGTCCGGTGGCTGCAAATGGCCGAGGTGGACTATAATGTCGCGGAGCACCTGTATGCGACGTATCATCCCCTACCACTGGAGATCATCTGCTAGCATTGCCAGCAAGCGGCGGAAAAAGCCGTCAAGGCGCTCATCCTGTGGCAGAATGATGGACGGGAGGTCCCAAAAAAGCATGATATTTCCTTTTTGTTGGACCGGCTGAAGGACAACATGGATGTAGATGAAAGCTACTATGACTACGCAGATTCGCTGACACCCTATGGCGTTGTGGTGCGGTATCCCAGCGAGTTGCATTTGGAACCGCGCCACGCGCAGGGGGCTTTGCTACATGCAGGCGCGATCCTGGAATGGGCAAAAAGCATCGTCCAAGAGTAAAGTAAGTATAAACGCAGAGCAGAGGTCATACGCCTCTGCTCGTTTCTTTTTTCCTCCTTGGCAGCGTCACCAGCCACAGCAGCAGGAACCCGCCATAGAGCACACAGTCGCTGGCCAGGGGGATATACTGGTCCGACCACTGGCGCAAAAGCCAGGGAGGCATGTCGAAAAAGAAGCTGATCGCGAACACCGCCGCCCCCTCCATCCACAGAAGGAACCGCCCCGCGCCCAGGTCCAGCATGGGCCGGCCGTCGGGCTTGGGATAGCCGAAGACCGGCCGGAGCGCCTCGTGGGCGCAGCGCAGAAGCCCCACGCACAGCATGAAGTCTGTCCCCACCCAGGCGGCGATGACCACCGCCTCGATCCGGGGCACCATGTCCCCCAGGGAGATGGAGCGGATCATGACGAAAAAGGGATAGGAAAGCGTCGCGGTGAGCTCCGGGCCGAACACCGCCAGCACGGACGCGCATATGAGCCCGCCCAGCACCAGCAAAAGCCCCAGGGGCAGGGCCGTCCACCGGCCGCTCTTGGGCAGGTCCGCGTAGCCGTAGAGGAAGGAGAACCCGGCGGCCACCGCCCCCACCGAGGCAAGGGGCAGCCCGCCCAGGGCGATGGAGGGCGCGTCCTTGGCGCTCACGGGCAGCAGCCGCGCAAGGTCCATATTGGGGACGGACAGGGCGATGACCAGCGCCAGCGCCCCCACCAGCACGCCCCGGAATATCACCGCCGAGCGGGCGGCTGCCCGCAGGTCCCCCAGGGCCACCGCCAGGGCCAGGACGATGGTCACCGCCGCGAACATGCCCTGGCCGCTGCTGGGGTAGATGGTGGACACCAGCCGCTCCGCCCCGCTGCGGAGGATGAACCCGCCGTAAAAGAGGAACCACCCGGCGAAGAGGAGCAGCGCCAGCCGCCCGAACACCGGCCCCAGCCAGCGCAGAATGAGCCCGCCCATGCCCTCCCCGGGGCGCATGTGCCGCCGGAAGGAGGCGAGGATGGCTCCCAGAAGCGCCAGGGGGACCGTGGCCGGGAGAAAGGACAGCCACGCCCCGTTCCCGGCGAAGCACACCGCCGTCTGGGGCATCAGCCGCAGCAGCGGGCTCAGCAGGGAGACCACCATGGCCGCGGAGAACTGTTTTCTTGTGATGAGCTCGCTGTCCATATCATTCCCCCAGATCATAGCTGCGGTCCACCCGGCCATCGACCTCCACCGTCACGGGCAGGGCCGGGAAGAGCTCCCGCCACCGGTACCCGTAGGCGTCCCGGCGGGCGGCGGTGTCCAGCACCGCGCCTTTGAGGCCCAGAAAATCGCAGCCGGTCTCCTGAGCCGCGTCCAGGGCGGCGGTCACCCACCGCTTGATCGTGTCGGAGAGCGCCGCTTCCAGCGCCTCGGGGGACATGTCCCGGTCCCCGCTCTTCTCCAGCACGCCGGTGTCGATGCCGCAGCGGACTTGGATGGCCGCTGGCGCGCCGGAACCGTCGAATTCGCCCTTTATCTCCGCCGTTCCGGCCACCACCTCCAGGGTGTCCCCGGACACGGTGAGAAGAAAGCCCGCCGGGTCGCCGGTGAGGATCTCCGCGCCTACGGAGGCCTCCGGGTCCAGAAAGCCCACCAGGCCGTTTTCGTCCAGCACGGCGTAGCCCGCCGGGACCACCGCGTCGGCCTGCTGGGATTCGGTGAAGATGGCGCCCTTGGTGGGGGCGGTCTGGACCGCGAGACACAAAGCCCCGTCGCCCCCGGCGGTGGCGGCGGCCACCTCCCGGAGGGTGTGCATGGTCCAGCCGTTGGCCCGGGCCTGCCGGTCCAGGGAGGCCAGCCGCTGGGTCACGTCCGTGGCCTCCTGGGAGGCGCCCACCACCGCGTCCTTCGCCAGGCCCTTCACCACCAGCATGTCGGTGTCCATGCGCAGGGTGGGGCTCCGGTCCACCCACTGGATGACCCCGTCCAGCATGTCCCGGGCCGCGTCCTCCCCCAGGAGAAGGTACTGCACATGGGCGTAAAAGAGCTGGTTTTCCGGGGAAAAGTTCTGCAGCCGGGCGATGGCGTCCTCGATGCCGTTGGCCTGGGTGGACATGACCAGCGCCGGAGTCTCCTCCGGCCCCATTCCCGAGGACACGCTCATCTCCAGCTGCCCGTCCACGCTGTCCAGACCCATGGTCTGGATGAGGAGCAGCCGTTCCACGTCCTTCCGGTCCCCGGAAAGGGCCCCGCAGCCCCCCTGCACCGCCAGCAGGAGACATACATATATAATTATAGCGAAACGCCTCATTTCCGCCTCCGCAGATCGCCGCCGTTGATGATAGGGTCACGGAACAGATGCCGCCAGGGCGGCCGGCGCACGAAAGTGCCGCCGGTATCCCCGCCCCGGCCCCCGGCCAGGGGCGTCATGTAGGCCCGGCCGAAGCTCTCCAGGGAGCAGAGGTGCCATATGAGCATGGCGCAGCCCATGATGATGCCGAACATGCCCGCCAGGGCGGCCGCCGCCACCAGGAGGAACCGGAAGATACGCAGGGCCGTGCCCATGTCCTGGCTGGGCATGGTGTAGCCCGCGATGCCGGCCAGGGCCACCACGATCACCGCGATGGGGCTCACCACCTTGGCCTCCACCGCCGACTGACCCACGATGAGCGCCCCGATGATGCTCACGGTCTGGCCCACGGGGTTGGGCAGACGCAGCCCCGCCTCCTGCAGCAGCTCGAAGCACAGTAAAAGCCCCATGATCTCCGCCGCCGTGGAGAAGGGCACCGACTGCTTGGACTTGATGACGGATAAAAGCAGGGTGGTGGGCAGCATCTCCGGGTGATAGGTGGCCACCGCCACGTAAAAGGCGGGCAGCAGCAAGGTGAGCACCACGCTCACCCACCGCAGCAGGCGAATGAAGGACGCGGCCCAGAAGTGCTGGGCGGCGTCCTCGGTGGTCTTGAGGAACTCCCCGAAGAAGGCCGGGGCCGCGAAGCCCACGGGGATGCCCTCCACGATGAGCCCCACCCGCCCCTGGAGGAGGATCTGGGCGAACTTGTCCGGCCGCTCCGTGTGGATGAGCTGGGGAAAGGGAGAGAGCGGGTCGTCCACAATGGAGCTCTCCAAGGTGTCCGGCAGTATGACCCCGTCCGTGTCCATCGCCTCCAGCCGGTCCATAAACCGGCGGGGCAGATCCGGCGCCGCTACGCCATCCAGCCACATCACCGCGGCCAGGGATCGGCTCTTCCGGCCCAGGGTGGTCTGGCGGAGCTTCAGCGCCGGGGTGTGCAGCCGGGACCGGACCAGGCCCGTGTTCACCCGCAGCACCTCCACGAAGGCGTCCTTGCCGCCCTTGATGGATTTCTCCACCGTGGGCTCCTGGACGGACCGGTGCTGGCCGGACTTGACCTGGAACACATAGGCCTGTCCCCGGAACACCAGGGCGCAGTGGCCGTAGCTCAGCGCGTCCGCCACATCGTCCATGGAAGTCTCACGCTTCATGGAGGGGCCGTATACCCCGCCCCCGGCCAGCAGATCGATCACGTCCGCCTCGGTTTTCACCTGTCCGAACCGCTCCGGATCGGTCAGAGGCTTCAATACCTGCTCCGCCGTGTCCGCCCCGGACACCACCCCGTCCAGCCAGCAGGCGAACACGCGGACATTTGTCCCCCCAGCAAAGACACGCCGGCTCTCGAAGTCCTCGCACTGCTCATAGAGCGCCGCCGTATTCTCCGGGCTTACAGGCATATCATAGAGGGGGTCGGGCTTGGGATGGAAGTCTACATCTTGTGGAGTTTTATCGTTTTTCTTCAACATGCAGTTAGTATGGACAACTGGAAAAGATTTCATAAAAAATTTTTCAAAAAAGCCGCAAAAAAGTGTTGACAACGGCATTTTGGAATGGTATATTAGCAAAGCGCCTCGCGGGAGGCCCCGCGGACGCGCGTGTACCTTGTAAATTAAACAATGCAAACAAG
>CANPVS010000038.1 GCA_947581795.1 uncultured Oscillospiraceae bacterium | reverse complement strand
TATGGGACTTGAACCCACACGTCCTGATGAACACAGGCACCTCAAGCCTGCCTGTCTGCCAATTCCAGCAACCCCGCATGACGCCTGATAATTATAGCACGTCAAGGCGGATTGTCAAGTGATTTTTCCGCCGCCGCGGCCCCTCGCCCGTCCAAAAACAGGAATATCTGTCCATGCCTCCGTGTATGATTTACAAGAATGCGCCAAGCCCCCGGCAGCGCGCCCCTGCTGGGAATATTTTGCTTCGCCGCCGGTCAGAATAACCGTACATCATCTTACATGGAGGTCGTTACATGAAACGAACTGCAATAGCATGGGTCCTCGTCCTCATCCTCGTACTGGGCGTCACACCGGCCCTGGCCGCGGGTCCCCTGCGGGACGTGACCACCTACCCCCAGACCACTCTGGCCCCCTCCACCACGCCCACCGTGAGCCGGGCGGCCACGGCGGCAGAGGCCGACATCTCCCCTACCCCCTCGGCTTCGCCTGACACGGACGCCGCGGCCAGCCCCAGCCCCAGCGCGGAAGCCTACGTGCCTGAGCAGTCCATCGTGTCCGCCAGCGCCGGCACCGCCACCGAACCAAACACCGTGAACACCGCGCCCGTGGTGGAGAACCAGGAGCTGGAGACCTACCGGGGCGTATCCGTGGGCGGCCAGCTCACCGCCCATGACCCGGACGGGGACGGAGTCACCTTTGAGGTCACCACCCAGCCCATGAAGGGCGCCGTGGACATCTCCCCGGAGGGTTACTTCGTCTACACCCCCAAGGAGGGCAAGCGGGGCAAGGACTACTTCGGCTTCCGGGCCGTGGACAGCTTCGGCAACGCCTCCCAGGAGGGCACGGTTATCATCAAGCTCATCAAGCAGAAGACCAAGGTCACCTACTCCGACATGACCGGCGACGGCGCGGAATATGCCGCCCTTGTCCTGGCTGAAAACGGGGTGTTCACCGGCGAGAAGGTGGGCGAAAGCTACGTGTTCAGCCCGGACACGGAGATGGACCGGGGCGAATTCCTCTCCATGTGCATGGCCGCGGCGGACTGCGACGTACTCCGGGGCGTGACCAGCACCGGCTTTAAGGACGACGAGGCCATCGGCCCCTGGCTGAAGCCCTATGTGGCCACCGCTCTCATGAACGGCTATATCTCCGGCCAGAGCGCCGCCTTTGACCCCGCCGCCAGCCTCACCGTGGGCGAGGCATGTGTGACGCTGAACAATGTCCTGGGCGTGACCAACGTGGTCAGCGCGGCGGCCTACGTGGGCGAGGAGGACTCCGACGCCTCCTGGGCCCAGGCCGTGGCGAACCTCACCGCCTGCGGCGTCATGGAGCGGGACCTGGACGTGGAGACCGTCCTGACCCGCGCCGGCGCGGCTCAGATGCTGGCAAAGGCCATCGCCCTGCTCGCGGGGAGATAACGTTGAAAGACCTCTGACATCTTCAGAGGTCTTTTTCCTTTCCCACCGGGACCCGCTCCGCCGCCGGGTGTTCTTTTTCTACATGATACCAGGCACTTGCGCTTATATGAGAGCCGGGATATAATGGCGCCGGCGGCATCAGTTTTACAGACGATATGACATGGATTGAAAAGAGCGTGGGGATATGGTATGGACAAAAAAGAGTTTTTGACTGAAAACGAGGTCATCGAAGGGATCAGCAACTACTTGGCAAATAAAGGACGGACTACTAAGAAAAGAGTAGTCCGACAGGCCGATGCGGGGAAAAAGGAACATGGGGTCGATCTGGTATTCCGACTCGAAAATGACGCAGGGAGAGGGAATACATATTTCATCGAAGCGAAAGGAAATCTGAAGTCAGATGGGGCGAAGAAAAAGTCGTCGTTCAACACCAACTTCCGCTGGGCGATATCCCAGATCATATTGCGGGTAAAGGTCGATTCCAGAAGGTACAATTATAATTATGGCATAGCGGTGCCAGATTCGGAGATAGAAAAATGCATCGCGATGATCCATGACAACTGGGCGTTGAAGCATTTAAAAATCCGCTTATATGGCGCTTTCCGCGACGGTAATGGTCTCAACGCCAAAGAATACTTGCCAAACAAGATATATGATAAAGCAGTTAAGTAGCGAAAGAAGAAAAAGGCCAAGGCCTCTTCCTGACACACAGAAGATCCGGGACATTGCGGATTTCTTGATTTTTTCCTATGCGGCAACTATAATATAAGAAAAAACTTCCTGGGGTGCCTGAAATGACGTTGCTCATAATACTTATCGTGATAGCCGCGGTGGTCCTGGCGGTCAGCTATGCCGCCTACCGCATCCCGTTCTATCATCCCGACCACAAGGAGAGCCCCTATGACCTGCCCCCGGAGGAGCAGTATGATCCCTACCGGGAGACTATGACGGCGCTGATCCGCGAGATGGACGCCGTCCCCTTTGAGGCGGCGGAGATCACGGGCTACGACGGCGCGAAGCTCTATGGCCGCTGCTATCCCGCTCGCGACAGCGCGCCGGTGCTCATTGGGTTCCACGGCTTCAAGAGCACCGCCCTGCGGGACATGTGCGGGGCCGGGAAACTGGCGCGGCAGATGGGTCTGAACGCCATTTTCGTGGACCAGCGGTCCCACGGAAAGAGCGACGGAAAGACCATCTCCTTCGGCGTGAAGGAGCGGTTCGACTGCCTGAGCTGGGCCCGGTACGCTGCCCAGCGCTGGCCCGGCAGCCCCATCGTCCTGGTGGGCGTATCCATGGGCGCCGCCACGGTGCTGATGAGCTCCGACCTGGACCTGCCCCCGGAGGTGAAGGGAATCATCGCCGACTGCCCCTACTCCGACCCATCCGCCATCATCAAGAAGGTGGGCCGGGACAGCATGGGCGCCGCGTCTATCATGCTCTATCCCTTCATCCTGTTGGGCGCCCGGCTGTACGGCGGCTTCAGCCTGACGGCCGCCGCCCCGGTGAAGGCGGTGCGCCGCGCAAAGGTGCCCATCCTGCTCATCCACGGCGAGGACGACCGGTTCGTTCCCTGCGACATGAGCCGGGAGATATACGACGCCTGCGTAAGCCCCAAGACCCGGGTCACCATCCCCGACGCCCCCCACGCCATCGCCTACATCCTGGACCCGGACAAGTATGCCCAGGCCGTCCGCGCGTTCCTGACCTCCCTGGGACTGGACGTGAAGTAACAGCGGAAAAGCAGTATCCCCATGCGGCCGAAAAAGCCGCGTGGGGATTTTTTCATTTTCCTGTTGACATCCGTGGAAAAGGGAGTATAATTACAAAACAAGGAGAAATCCTATTAAACCAATAGGAAATAAGGAGATTTGAAAGATGGCTATCTACAAGTCCTTTACCGAACTGGTGGGGAACACCCCGCTGCTGGAGCTGACCAATCTGGAGAAGAAGCTTGGTCTGAAAGCGAAGATCGTGGCGAAGCTGGAGTACTTCAACCCCGCCGGGTCCGTGAAGGACCGCATTGCCAAGGCCATGATCGAGGACGCGGAGGCCTCCGGGAAGCTGAAGCCCGGCGCGGTGATCGTGGAGCCCACCTCCGGCAACACGGGTATCGGCCTCGCCGCTGTGGCGGCGGCCAAGGGCTACCGGATCATCCTCACCATGCCGGAGACCATGAGCGTGGAGCGGCGGAACCTTCTTAAAGCCTACGGCGCGGAGCTGGTGCTCACCGAGGGGGCCAAGGGCATGAAGGGGGCCATCGCCAAGGCGGACGAGATCGCCGCCCAGACCCCGGGCGCGTTCATCCCCGGCCAGTTCGTGAATCCGGCCAACCCGGCGGCCCACAAGGCCACCACCGGCCCGGAGATCTGGAAGGATACCGAGGGGACGGTGGACATCTTCGTGGCCGGCGTGGGTACCGGCGGCACCCTGACGGGCGTGGGGGAGTACCTGAAGGAGCAGAAGCCCTCCGTGAAGGTGGTGGCCGTGGAGCCCGCCTCCTCCCCGGTGCTCAGCAAGGGCGTGGCCGGCGCCCACAAGATACAGGGCATCGGCGCGGGCTTTGTGCCCGACGTGCTCAACACGAAGGTCTACGACGAGATCATCCCCGTGGAGAACGAGGACGCCTTCGCCCTGGGCCGGGAGCTGGGCCGGACCGAAGGCATCTTGGTGGGCATCTCCGCCGGCGCGGCCCTCTGGGCGGCCATCGAACTGGCCAAGCGCCCCGAGAACGAGGGCAAGACCATCGTTGCCCTCCTGCCGGATACGGGGGACCGGTACCTCTCCACCCCGATGTTCCAGGAATAAAACAACTTCTCCCCCTGCCGGAAGGCGGGGGGAGAACTTTATCCTTTTGCCGCTGTTATTTTTCCGCGCCCAGGACCTCCAGGGCCGCGAGGCGGGCCGCCACGGAGAAGAGCTGGATGGCGGCGGCCAGGGAGGGCAGGTCCGGGAAAGTGGGGGCGATGCGGATGACGCTGTCGGCAGGGTCCTTCCCGTAGGGGAAGGGGGCGCCGGCGGGGGTCAGGACCAGGCCGGCCTCCTTGCACAGGGCCACACACCGGGACGCGGTGCCCGGCAAGCCCTCGTAGGCCACGAAGTAGCCGCCCCGGGGGCGGTTCCAGTGGGCGATGCCCCGGGGAGCGATCTCCTTTTCCAGGGTGTGGAGCACGCAGTCGAACTTGGGCTTGACGATGGCGGCGTGCTTTTTCATGTGGGCGTAGATGCCGTTCACGTCCCCGAAAAAGTGGACGTGCCGGAGCTGGTTGATCTTGTCGTAGCCGATGGTCTGGACGCCCAGCTGCTTGAGGAGGAACTTCACGTTCCCCTCGCTGGCCGCGAATACGGCCAGACCCGCGCCGGAGAAGGTGACCTTGCTGGTGGAGGCGAATTCGTAGACCATGTCCTCGCTGCCGCATTCCCTGCAGGCGTCGAAGATGTTGAGAAGGTGGTCGTCCTCCTCCTCGAAGCCGTGGACCAGATAGGCGTTATCCCAGAAGATGCGGAAGTCGTCCGCTGCGGGCTTCAGCGCCGCGAAGGCCCGGACCGTGTCGTCGGAGTAGGTGACGCCGGAGGGGTTGGAGTACTTGGGCACACACCAGATGCCCTTCACGGAGGCGTCGCCCTCTACGTGCTTTTTCACCAGGTCCATGTCGGGACCGGTGGGCAGCAGGGGGATGTTCACCATCTCGATGCCGAACTGCTCGCAGATGGCGAAGTGGCGGTCATAGCCGGGCACCGGGCACAGGAACTTGATGTGTCCCTGCTGGCCCCAGGGCTTGGAGCCCTTGTAGACCCCCAGCAGCAGCGCCTTCACCACCGCGTCGTACATCAGGTTCAGGCTGGACTGTCCGCCCATGATGATGTTCTTCTGCTCCAGACCCAGCAGGTCCGCGAACAGCTGTTTGCACTCGTCCACGCCGGCCAGCTCGCCGTAGTTGCGCACGTCGGTGCCCTTCCGGGTGACGATGAGCCCCGCCGGGTCCTGGCCCAGCAGGCCCATGGACAGGTCCAGCTGCACCGGGTTGGGCTTGCCCCGGGCCATGTTCAGGTCACGGGGGATGGCCTTTAAGGCCTCGTATTCGCCGCGGACCGCTTCGTATTCGGCGGCCAGTTCCGCCTTGGTCATATCAAGATAACTTTTCATTATCATAACCGTTCCTTATTTTGTTCCCCTACAGTATACTCATTTCGGGAGGGTTTTGCAATCCTTTTTATGCATGCGGGCCGCTTTTTGGGAGAATGTACGACTTCTCCGGCGGACCGGGTCAGGAACTGGCGGATATGACAGTCAGGAACGGTCCATTTCCCGCAGATACGCCTTGGCGTCCTTGATGAAGCTGGCGATGATGAGCACGATCACCGCCGCGAGGGGAAATGCCGCGATGATGGACACGGTTTGGAGGTTATTCATGGAACCCTCGGAGAAGATAAGGGCGATGGGCAGAAGGATGAGCAGGATGGCCCAGAACAGCTTCATCTTCTGGCCGGCCTCCTCCTCGGGGCGGAATTCCCGGTAGCTGTACTGGCTGGCCACCAGGGTGATGGAGTCGAAGCTGGTGGCGTAAAAGGCGATCATGGCCAGGACCAGCAGCGCCAGCACGATCTGGTGGCAGGGCAGTGTGCCCAAAATGGCGATGACGGTCTCGTAGAGGTCCCCGCAGGCGGCGTAAAGGCCCAGGGCGTCGAACTTGCCCATCATTTGGAGCCCTAAGCCATAGTTGCCCAGGACAATGAAGGACACCAGCGTACTGCTCACGCCAAAGACATAGGTGCCCAGAATGACCTGCTTCACCGTGCGGCCCCGGCTGATACTGCCCATGAAGAAGGGGGACGCCACCGCCCACACCATCCAGTAGGCCCAGTAGAAGATGGTCCAGTTCTGGGGGAAGGAGGAGGTGCGCAGCGGGTCCGTCCAGGTGGACAGGCCAATGTAATTTTGCAGCATGTTGCCGAGAGCCGAGAAGCCCGTCTCGATGATGTACCGGGCTTGGCCGCCGAAGAGCAGCACGTATAGAAGCAGCGCCCCGAAAAGCCCCATGCAGGCGTTGGCGAGCCATGACACGCCCTTGATGCCCTTCAATACCGCCGCCGTGTACACCAGGCAGGTCACCGCCAGGATGGCGATGGTGAGATATTTGGAGCTGGGCACGCCTACCAGGGTGGTCAGCGCGGAACTCAACAGGGGCGTGGCCACGGAGAAGGTGGTGGCGGTGCCGGCGATGAGGGCGGCCACGGCCAGCACGTCGATGATCCGGCCGGGGGCCCTGTCCGTCTGCCGGCCCAGCAGGGCCCGGCAGGCCTCGGAATACTTCTGCTTCTGCACGCCCCGCACGTGGAGCATGAACCCAAAGCAGGCGGCCAGCGTCGCGTAAAAGCTCCACACGGTGGGGCCCCAGTGGAACAGGGGGAAGGTGGAGGCCCAGTCCTGGATGGAGCCCAGCTCCGCCACCCGGGGCTCCTGGGCGTAGTATATCCACTCGCACAGGGAGTAGAAGAGGATGTCCGCCGCGAGGCCGCAGGTGAACACCATGGCTCCCCAGGTCCAGAAGCGGTACTGGGGTTTCTCCCCGGGCTTGCCCAGGGTGATCTTCCCGATGGGGGAGAAGGATATCCAGAGGGATGCCACCAGCACGCCCAGGCCGATGATCAGATAGTACACCCCGAAGGTGTCCCCCAGCAGGGACCGGATGGCCCCCAGGGCCGCGGTGGACTTCTCCGGGAAGAGGATGAACAGCGCGCACAGCGCGAGGATCGCTCCGAAGGGCACCAGGGTAGTGAACGGGTCCAGGCGGCGTCTGCCGCTGGCGACTTTCCTCTCATCCATGGCGTATGCCTCCTTCCAAAAGATACCGGTAGCCGGGGTCGGCCGCGGCCAGGTCGCCGATGCTGTCGATCTCCAGCACCGCGCCGGGCTCCATGGGCCGCACGCCCAGGCTGTATTTCTGGGGGTGGCAGAACAGGGCCACGTCGTCCCAGTAGATCTGCCGGTTTTTCTTTACCTCGAATTCCAGTTCCAGGTGCTTTTTCAGTTTCCGGCTGTCCCCGGCTGTCCAGCGGGAGACGCTATATAGCTGCCAGCCGCAGCTGCCGCCGGTGCGGCTGCAGGCTGTCACCACGCCGTTTTTCACGGTGAGCAGCCACTCGTCTGTATGCCCCTCGGTCCACACGCAGTTGTAGCCGGACCGGTCGAAGTCCGGGGCCAGGGCGGCGGGATCCCGGATGATCTGGTCTCCGTCCAGGATGATGGCGTCCTCCAGATGGTCCCGGGCGGCGTACAGGGAGGAGATGTTGTTGGCGGCGGCGTACCAGGGGTTCTCGATGAGGGTGAGACCGGGATAATCCGCCGCGAGGCGGGCGAACAGCTCCTTTTTGTAGCCCACCACCACGTATATCTCCGTGATACCATTGGCCCGCAGGGCCCGGATGCAGGAGTCGATCATGGGCGTGCCGTTCACCGGGATGAGGGGTTTGGGGGTCTTAAGCGTCAGGGGCCGCAGCCGGGTTCCCTCGCCGGCGGCCATGATGACCGCTCGCTTCACGGTGTGCGCGCTCATAGACCCATCTCCTTTACCAAGCGGTAGCAGCTCTTGGCGTAGCGGTACTGCCGCAGGGAGTACTCGCCGAACTCCACCCCCAGGTCCCGCTTGTACTCGCACCAGTTGCTCCAGAGAAGCCCCCCGGCGGCCATATAGCAGTATATCTTCATCCGCGTTTCCATGGGGCAGCCCTCGGGGAAGTAGGCGTCGATGAGCTTGTCCGTCTGCTCCCGGTCGTACAGGGCGTAAATGGCGAACATGGCGATGTCCACGTGGGGGTCCTGCATCCCGGCGTACTCCCAGTCGATGAGCTGTATCTCCGCCCCGTCCCGGCCCACAAAGAGGAAGTTATCGGGCACCGCGTCCATGTGGGTGAGGCGCTTTTCTTCGGCGTGGGCCTTTATGAAGGGGCGAAGGGAGAACACGTTTGCCTTGGTCTGGGCATAGTCCCGGTAGATGGAGGGCGCGCCGTTCCGGAGAGCCTCGTAGTAGTCGATGGTGCCGAAGAGGTCAAACTCATGGTCTACGGTGAGCTTCATCTCGTGGAAGGCCCGCAGCCGGGCCATGCACCGGCCCACGTCGTCCTCGTTCTCCGGGTCGCAGACCCGGACCCGGTCCAAAAACCGGGTGAGCTTATAGCCCGTGCCGGGGTCGATGGATACCGGGTCGTCACACAGGCCCTTCCCCCGGATGGCGGCGTACACGGCCGCCTCCTGCCGCCTGTTGATGAGCTTATCCGTGCCCTCGCCGGGCACCCGCATCACGTACCGCTCCCCCCGGCAGTCGAAGAGGAAGGACCGGTTGGTGATGCCCTTTTTCAGTACCTGGATGTCCCGAACCTCTTCCGGGGCCGCGCCCAGGGCCGCCGCCGCGGCGGACAGGGCCTCCGAGCGCAGATGGGCCGAGCCGCTGTCCAGCTCCCGGAGCTGCTCATAGGTGTTGATCTCCAACGCCTTGTCCCCGGGCCAGACCCGGGCGTAGACCGTCTCGCCGCAGGAGAACAGGGCGTCCTCCCACCAGGCGCCGTCGAAGCGCCGGTCGCCGTCCATGGCGAGAAGCCGCTGCCGCAGCGGGCCAGCCAGCGCCGCCGAGATATAAGCCGGGCCCACCATGGCGCTGCCGCCCTGGGCGCTCACCAGCTCCATCCGCCGGTTGGGCCGGACGGTGGAGGCGGGGGAGGGCCGGTCCGCCACCATGTACCAGCCGTACAGCTCCCGGGGAGCAAATGGGTTCGATTCACACCACACGTCGCAGGGCAGTATATAGGCGTTTTCCAGCCGGTCCGCCGCCATGGTCAGGGAGTGGAGATTGTTCCGCCCGGCGTAGTCCCGGTTGACCAGGAGACGCACATCATATTGGTCTATGAGAAATTCGTAGGCGTCCTTCATAAAGCCCACGACCACGGTTATATCCTGCACGCCCACCTCATGGAGCTGGCGGATGAGCCGCTCCACGAGGGTCTCTCCCCGGACCTGGAGCAGACCTTTCGGGGTCTCCAAGTTGATGGGGACCATGCGCATGCCCGCCCCGGCGGCCAGGATGATAGCGCGCTGCGGCTTGTTCTCCTCAAAAAGAGCGAACGCCTTCTCTGTGGGCCGCATCGTATCGTCCAGCCAGCCCCCGGCGGCCAGGGACCGCAGGCAGCGGTTCACCGCCCCCAGGCTGTGGCCGCTCCTCTCCGCCAGCTCCCGCTGGCTGGAAAAGGGCTCCCCGCCCAGGATGTTCAGGATATCCATCTCTTGGATGTTCATAAACAATAAAAATCCTCATTTCGTGAACATAAGCGTATTATATACCCCCCTGCGGCACCTGTCAATCCCCCTTTCGATTGACGAAAGACGGGCGAAGGAGTATCATAGAACCACCATCAAAAACGGAGGCGGGCCTATGTGCACAGCGGCGACCTATAAGACGAACGACCACTATTTCGGACGGAACCTGGACTATGAGATATCTTTCCGCGAGGGGGTCACGGTGACGCCCCGGAATTTCGTATTTGATTTCCGGAGAATGGGCCAGATGAAGACCCATTACGCCATGATCGGCATGACCAGCCTGGGGCCGGATTATCCTCTCTACTACGACGCCACCAACGAGAAGGGGCTGTCCATGGCGGGGCTCAACTTCCCCGGCAGCGCGGTGTACCAGCCCGCGGACCCGGTGAAGGACAACGTGACCCCCTTCGAGTTCATCCCCTGGGTGCTGGGCCAGTGTGCCACGGTGGCCCAGGCCCGGGCTCTCATGGAAAATATGAATATGTACAAGGAGAACTTCTCCGAGCAGATGCCTCTGTCGCCTCTTCACTGGATGATCGCGGACCGGGACGAGTGCATCGTGGCGGAGCCGGTGGCCGAGGGGCTGAAGGTCTACGACGACCCGGTGGGGGTCATGACCAACAACCCTGCCTTCGACTGGCATATGACGAACCTGGCAAACTACATGTCTCTGAGCCCGGCGGACCCGGTCAACGCCATGGCGCCGGGGGTGGAGCTTGTCCGCTACAGCCGGGGCATGGGCAGCCTGGGGCTGCCCGGCGACCTGTCCAGCGCGTCCCGGTTTGTCAAGGCGGTCTTCACCCGCATGAACTCCCTGTCCGGGGACTCCGAGAGCGAGAGCGTGAGCCAGTTTTTCCACATCCTGGGCTCCGTGGAACAGCAGAAGGGCTGCTGCAAGGTGGACCACGGCCATGAGTACACCATCTACTCCTCCTGCTGCAACACCGATAAGGGGATTTATTACTACACCACCTATGAAAACAGCCAGATCACGGCGGTGGACATGCACCGCTGCGACCTGGACGGGGACAAGCTCGTGAGCTACCCCCTGGTGACGGGGCAGCAGATACACTGGCAGAACTAAACAATAGGCGGCCCGGACAGTTTTTGCTGTCCGGGCCGTTCCTCACAAAACAGTATTTGCGTTTTTTCGCTTGGGGCGGATAAATACGAGATACTCCGCGATGAGGCACACGGGGATGGCCCCCAGCACGTCCGCCGCCGAGTGCTGCTTCACGAAGCACACAGAGGCGCACACCCCCAGCACGAACAGGGTCATCAGCACCTTGCCAACTTTGGAGAAGTCCCTGTCGTGCAGGAACGCGGACAGGATGCCCAGGGAGTAGGCCACGTGCAGGGAGGGAAAGACCCCGGTGCTGGTGTCGAAGGCGTAGATGAGCCCCAGGACCCAGGTGAACACATTTTCCCGGGGAAACACCGCCGGCCGCAGGTCCTGGCGGCTGGGCCAGAGGATGTACACCGCCATGGCCATGGCCTGGGTGAGCATGATGTATATCTGTATCTGGCGGAACTTGCTTATGTCGTAGAGGGCCGTCCACAGCAGGGACCCGAACACCAGCGCGTACCAGCCCACGTAAAACACCAGGAAATACTCGCAGAAGGGGATGCGGTCGTCCAGCCAGATGTGGATGACATGGCACTTCTCCGGCGGTATCAGGTTCTCCGTGAGGAAGTACAGGGCGAAGTAGGCCAGCCACCCGCCCAGCAGCTTCAAGTGGGAGAACTCCGGCGTGTTCAGCCGGGAAAAGCGGAAACGGCGGTAGTCAACGACCGGCTTCTTCATGGGCGTATACCTCTAGGGGCTTGTTCTTGGGGTAGTCCTTTTTCTTGATGTTCCGGTAGGGGACCACGGTGTGCTCTGGGAGAGACACGGCTATATCCGTGATGGCGTCCATCAGCGCGGCGCAAAGCCGCTCCCGCTCGGCCTTGATGGGGGCCTCCGGGTCGAAGGGGATGGGCTTGCCCAGATACATGGTCTTCAGGTTCGGGGCTATGTACAGGGGAACGAAGGACAGGACTTTCCCCGTCTTTTTCCAGTACATCCGTCCCAGGTCGATGAACTTGTCCTGGAAGGCGTAGAGGATGTTGTTGTACCGCTCGTTCTTCTCCGGGAAGATGACGATGCTGGCCCCCTCCTGGAGGAGCTTCAGGGTCTCCCGGAAGGTGGTGATGATGCGGGTGTCGTGGTACACCGCCACGGTGTGGGCGTTGTTGAACACGCACACGGACAGGGGCGCGATGAGGTAGGAGGCGATCTTGAAGAGCCACCGCACGCTCTTGGGCTTGAAGGACCAGAAGTCCTCGAAGGCGTAGGCGGGGACTTCCTTCAGGTGCATCATCTGCCCGGCGCACCAGATGTAATGGCTGCCGGGATAGTAGAGCTCGGCGGCGATGGGGCCGAACATCTGGGTGTGGTTGCCCACGGCGACGACGGGCCCGTCCGGCAGGTTCTCCAGGCCCTCCACGCCCATCTTGGGGGAGAAAAGGCGCACCAGCCATCGTATGAACTTGTAAAGCAGGGAGGTCTTCTTGTCCGGCATGGGTCCGTCTCCTTTCCCCGGTTTTGGTGAACAAAAGATAGTATAGCACAATTTCTTCCTTGTGGCGAATGATTTTCTGAGCCGGGAAATTTTGCGCCGGACGTTGAAGCGCCGCGTGTCTTGGAGTATAATGGAGCTAACCAAAAAACATACCAGTTGGAAAGAGGGAAACTGTTATGAGTGAGAATATCAAGAGGATCGGCGTGCTGACCAGCGGCGGCGACGCGCCGGGCATGAACGCGGCGGTGCGGGCGGTGGTCCGCACGGCGCTGGGGCAGGACATCGAGGTCGTGGGCATCCGCCGGGGCTGGAACGGCCTGGTGCACAGCGACTTTTACCAGATGAATTCCTCCTCCGTGGACCACATCCTGGCCCAGGGGGGCACCATCCTATATACCGCCCGCAGCAAGGAGTACATGACCGAGGAAGGCCGGGCCCAGGCCGTGGCCACCTGCAAGCTCCTAGGCCTGGACGCGGTGGTGGCCATCGGCGGCGACGGCACCTTCCGGGGCGCTCTGGAGATGAGCCGCCTGGGCGTGCCCGTGGTGGGCATCCCCGCCACCATCGACAACGACATCGGCTGCTCCAACTACACCATCGGCTTCGACACCGCCTGCAACACCGCCATCGAGTGCATCGACAAGCTCCGGGACACCATGCAGAGCCACGAACGCTGCTCCGTGGTGGAGGTCATGGGCCGCCATGCGGGCTATCTGGCCCTGTACGTGGGCATCTCCGTGGGCGCCACGGCGGTATTGATCCCCGAGCGGGAGGTGGACTTCGACCGTGACGTGATTGAGCGCATCCGCCAGTCCCGCATGTTGGGCAATACCCACTTCATGATCGTGGTGGCCGAGGGCGCGGGCAGCGCCGTGGAGATCGGCAAGCGCATCCGGGAAGAGCTGGGCATGGACCCCCGGGTCACCGTTCTGGGCCATATCCAGCGGGGCGGTTCCCCCACGGCGAGAGACCGGGAGATGGCCACCCGCATGGGCTACGCCGCCGTCATGGCCCTGGTGAACGGCGAGCTCAACTGCATCGTCGGCACCAAGGCCGGCGACCTGGTGACCACCCCCATCGAGGAGGCCCTGAACCAGCAGAAGCATCTGCAAATGGAGCGCTACGCCGTCCTGGAGGCCATGCACGCCAAGAACAAGTGAGCCCTTCTCTTATAAGCAATTACATGTTATAATATAAAAAATACTATGGGAAAGGGAGCGTGCGATATGAAGCTGACATTTTTAGGCGCCACCCATGAGGTCACCGGCAGCTGCACCCTCATCGAGAACGGCGGCGTGTTCGGTCTGGTGGACTGCGGCATGGAGCAGGGCGCGGACCAGTTCGTCAACCAGGAGATCCCCGTCCAGCCCGGCAGCATCGACTTCGTCCTTCTGACCCACGCCCACATAGACCACTCCGGCAACCTGCCGCTGCTGTACAAGCAGGGTTACTCCGGACCCATCTACGCCACGGCGGCCACCTGCCACCTGTGCGAGATCATGCTCCGTGACTGCGCCCACATCCAGGAGTCGGACGCGGAGTGGAAAAGCCGCAAGTCCCAGCGGGCCGGCGGCCCCGCCGTGGAGCCCGTGTACACCATGGACGACGCGGAGGCGGCCATCGCCCACCTGCGCCCCTGCAACTACGGCGAGCAGGTCCACATCGCGGAGAACGTCATCATCCGCTTTACCGACGCGGGCCATCTCATGGGCTCGGGCAGCATCGAGGTTTGGCTCACCGAGGGGGACGCGACCAAGAAGGTGGTCTTCTCCGGCGACATCGGAAACCTCAACCAGCCCATCATCAACGACCCCCAGTACCTGAAGGAGGCCGACTACGTGGTCACCGAGTCCACCTATGGCGACCGGTACCACGAAAAGGCGGATCGGAATAACGTCCAGTTTCTGGCGGATGTGATCCAGCGGACGCTGGACCGGGGCGGCAACCTGGTGATCCCCTCCTTCGCGGTGGGCCGGACCCAGGAGATGCTCTACTTCATCCGGGAGATAAAGCTGGGCAACATGGTCACCGGCCACGGAGACTGGCCCGTGTATGTGGACAGCCCCCTGGCCAACGAGGCCACGGGCATCTTCCTCCAGTGCGACCGGGTCTATTTCGACCCGGACACCCAGGCCCTCCTGGACCAGGGTGTGAACCCTCTGGTGTTCCCGGGGCTGAACGTATCCGTGTCCAGCGAGGAGTCCAAGCAGATCAACTTCAACAAGGACCCCAAGGTCATCATCTCCGCCAGCGGCATGTGCGAGGCGGGCCGTATCCGCCACCACCTGAAGCACAACCTGTGGCGGCCGGAGTGCACGGTGCTGTTCGTGGGCTACCAGGCCGCGGGCACCACCGGCCGGGCCATCCTGGACGGGAAGGAGAAGATCAGCCTCTTCGGCGAGGAGGTGGCCGTGAAGGCGGAGATATGCTTCTTCCCCGGCAAGAGCGGCCACGCCGACAAGGACGGCCTCATCAAGTGGATCACCGCTTTTGAGAAGAAGCCGGACCTGGTGTTCGTCAACCACGGGGAGGACGAGACCTGCCAGAGCTACGCCGCGTGCCTGCGGGACGAGTACGGCTTCAACACCTTCGCCCCCTATTCGGGCACCATCTACGACCTGGCGGCCGGACAGTTCATCGAGACGCCCAACGGCGTGCCCGTGGAGAAAAAGACCTCCAAGCAGGCGCGGAACGACAGCGTGTTCGGTTCGCTCCTCGCGGCCTGCCAGCGGCTCACCGAACTGGCCAAGAGCTGCAAGGAGATCCCCAACAAGGAGCTGGCCAAGCTCACCGGCCAGATCAACTCCCTGGCCGACAAGTGGAGCGGCTGGGCGAAGAAGAAATAAAGGGAGACATTATAACGAGAGAGGCGCTTCTTGGCGAAGCGCCTCTCTTTAGCTTGTCAAAAAACAAGTTTTTTGATCGCTCAGATTGAAACTGCTCGGCGAGAGTGGATCCCGCCGGCAGGAAGTCAAAAGCCTGTCGTACAGCGGCTTTTGACTTCACGCGCGGGAATGCCGCGCGGCTCGGCCTGACCGGCCTTCGCTCTGTTTTAGTGTATTGCTGTTCAGCTGTGTTCTTCTATGGGTTCCGGCGGGGCAGAGGGGGCCTCCTCCGGGGCGTCTGCCATGGACATGGCGGTGTAGACCGCGACCAGCGCCAGGGCGAACACATTGGCGACGGCGCCGCAGCGCATGGGCAGCAGATAGCGCATTTTGAGATAGGCGTGATAGCCCAGCAGGGAGCCGAAGCTGACGCACAGGGCCGCCGGGGCGAAGGCCGGGGCCGACACCGCCAGCACCACCGTCAGGATGTCCGCCATGAAGAAGTACCGGTCATGCATGTGGGGCAGGAAGAAGGGCACCCCGATGCAGAACAGCAGCGCCGCGCCGAAGAGGGTCCGGTTGTTGAGCTTCTTCAGCCGGATCACCAGCCACACATAAATGGCGCTGCAGAAGAAAAACGTCATGGCGATGCCCACCCGGGCCGCCCCGGTCTTGGACAGGGCGTCGAAGTTGAACAGGGCGTAGAGGGTGGAGGCGTTGTAATTGAGCCCGTCGCCGATGGTGCCCGTGTTGCGCAGGTACAGCGTCAGCAGTTCCATGAAGCCCCGGCCCGCGAACACGGCGGGGAGGATGGAGGCGATGTACACCGCCGGGAAGACGAGGATGTGCCGGATCTTGATGTGGCCGGAGACGAGAAACAGGAAGTACACCGGCAGCAGGAAGATACCCTGGAGCTTGAAGGACACGCTCAGCGCCGCCATGGCCACGGAGAGGCCGGGGCGATTGTCCAGCGCCAGGTATACCGCCAGCACGGCGAAGGCGCCGTAGATGCTGTCGCACTGGCCCCAGAGAGCGCCGTTCAGGATCACCGAGGGCAGCCACAGCACCAGCAGAAACGCGGAGAGCTTCCGGCCGGGATCGTCCTTGGTGAGCGCGCCGACAAGGCGCATGGCCCCCCAGGCCAACACCACGTCGAAGAAGATGCTGAGGAGCTTCACGAGATAGAGGTCGTAGATATCGCTCAAGGAGAACAGGGACAGGAAGTAGAGATAGGGCACGTTGTAGTTGCAGCTCCATATCTCCTGGCCCAGGCCCTTCCAGGGCCCCGCGTCCCGCAGGGACTGTATCCACACCTTGATCCAGTCCTGGTAATCCAGGGTCTCGTAGGTCAAAAGGCAGTAACGGAGCACGAAGGCCAGCGGCACCAGCACCAGCGCCGGGAACAGCCGGTTTTTGTCCTTCAAAAGCCCCTCCCGCCAGAGGAGCCACAGCGCGAAGAGAAGCTCAAAGTAGAGCATGATGGTCGCCCGATAGTCCAAGGAAATATCCTCCCGTAGGAAAAAGGCGGCGGAAAAGCTCCGCCGCGGGAAAAGTTCATAAAAATTGTCTTGACAGGTACGTTTTAAAAATGATAAAATAATTTGCTATGCTCAAAAGGATGGGCATTAACACCCATCCTCATCGTCTTTATATTACCACATTCACAGAAAAAATCAAGGCGAGAGACAAAATTTGTAACAACTTACCCTGGCGTATCATCATATACCAAAGGAGTGATCGAAACACATGCCGAAGGAAGTCTGCTATGGCAAGACAGTGCGGCAGAGCTTTGCCCGCGTCAACGAGATCCAAGACATGCCCAACCTGTTGGAGATCCAGAAGAACTCCTACAAGTGGTTCCTGGAGCAGGGGCTGCGGGACGTGTTCCGGGACGTGGCCACGGTCACGGACTACTCCGGGAACCTGGAGCTGTCGTTCGTGGACTACACCATGGACGAGAAGCCCAAGTATTC
>CANPVS010000037.1 GCA_947581795.1 uncultured Oscillospiraceae bacterium | reverse complement strand
GGGGCATCAAGAAAAGGAGGCTCTCCCATGGCGCGGATCGTATGCTTTGCCAACCAAAAGGGCGGCGTGGGCAAGACCACAACCTGCGTGAACCTGTGCGCCGCCGTGAAGGACAAGCGGCGGAAGATACTGCTGGTGGACGCGGACCCACAGGGCAACGCCACCACAGGCATGGGCGTGGACAAGCACGCGGACGTGACCCTCTACGACGTGCTCATCCGGGGCGCGGACCCGAAAACGGCCATCGTCTCCACCAAATACGGCGACGTGCTGCCCGCCAACCTGGAGCTTTCCGGGGCTGCGGTGGAGCTGGTGGACGCGCCGGAACGGGAAAAAGTGCTGCGAAAGGCCCTAGATCCCCTGCGGGAGGCCTATGACTACATATTCATCGACTGCCCGCCTTCTCTGGGCCTGCTGACACTGAACGCCCTGGCGGCGGCGGACACCGTGCTGGTGCCCATGCAGTGCGAATTCTACGCCATGGAGGGACTGGCGGATCTGATGACCTCCATGAGACTCACCAAAAACAGCATCAACCCATCCCTGCAGATCGAGGGCATCGTCCTCACCATGTACGACCGGCGGCTTTCATTTGCCGGACAGGTAGCCAGTGAGATCAGGCAGTACTTCGGCAAGGCCCTCTACAAGACCGTGATACCCAGGAACGTGCGCATCGCGGAGGCACCCAGCCACGGCAAGCCGGTGAGCGCCTACAGCCGCCTGTCCCGGGGCGCGGAGGCCTACGACCTGCTGGCCATCGAATTTTTCCGCCACAACCACACCATAGACATCTGAGCGAGGGAGGTCCATATGGCATCGAAGAAGGAAAAGGCGCTGGGCTCGGGCCTGGGGGCCCTGTTCGGCAGCGAGCAGCCCCTGGCGCCGGAAAAGCTGCCCATCACCAAGGTGGAGCCCCGTTCCGGCCAGCCACGGACCAATTTTGACGAGCCGGCGCTGCAGGAATTGGCCGATTCCATCGCCCAGCACGGGCTTTTGCAGCCCATCACCGTGCGGCGGCTGGACAGCGGGTACTACCAGATCATCGCCGGGGAGCGCCGCTGGCGGGCCGCCCGCCTGGCGGGACTGAAAGAGATCCCCGTGCGAATCGTGGAGGCCGACGACCGGAAAGCCCAGGAACTGGCGCTGGTGGAAAACCTCCAGCGGGAGGACCTGAACCCCATGGAGGAGGCCCGGGGCTATAAGGCCCTCATGGAGGACTACGGCCTGACCCAGGAGGCCGTGAGCCAGAGCGTGGGCAAGAGCCGCCCCGCCGTGGCCAACGCCCTGCGGCTTTTATCCCTGCCACAGACTCTCGCCCAGATGCTGGAAAAGGGAGAGCTCACCACCGGCCACGCCCGGGCGCTGCTGCCCGTGGAGCCGGAGGCCCTGCAGCTGGAGGCGGCCCGCCAGGTGGTGGAAAAGGGCCTCTCCGTCCGGCAGACAGAGGCGCTGGCCGCGTCCCTCATGCGGGCGCCCAAGGCGAAAAAGGCCCACACCGGCGTGGATTACGCCGCCATCGTGGGCGCGGAGTTGGGCCAGGCCCTGGGCCGGAAGGTACATATCGTGGACGGCCGGAAGAAGGGCCGCATTGAGCTGGAATACTACGGCGCCGACGACCGGGAGGCCCTTTTGCAGGCGCTGTTCACCCTAAAAAAATAAGAGACGGAGAGAGATCATGCTAGATATCAAATTCGTGCGGGAGAATCCCGACATCGTAAGGGAAAACATCAAAAAGAAGTTCCAGGACCAGAAGCTGCCCCTGGTGGACGAGATTTTGGACCTGGACGTGAAGCTGCGGGCCGCCAAGACCGAGGCGGACGGCCTGCGGGCCAACCGGAACGCCCTGTCCAAACAGATCGGCGTGCTCATGGGCCAGGCCAAGAAGGACCCCTCCAAGAAGGAGGAGGCCGAGGCCGTGAAGGCCCAGGTTGCGGCCCAGGCGGCGCGTCTCGCCGAGCTGGAGAAGCAGGAGCCGGAGCTGGAGAAGGCCCTCACCGAGAAGATGATGGTCATCCCCAACATCATCGACCCCTCCGTCCCCATCGGCCCGGACGACAGCTGCAACGTGGAGGTGGCCCGGTTCGGAGAGCCCGTGGTGCCGGACTTTGAGGTCCCCTATCACGCCCAGATCATGGAGAGCTTCGACGGCCTGGACCTGGACGCCGCCCGCCGGGTGGCCGGCAACGGCTTCTATTACCTGAAGGGCGACATCGCCCGGCTCCACTCCGCCGTGCTGGCCTACGCCCGGGACTTCATGATCGACAAGGGCTTCGTCTACCACATCCCCCCCTTCATGATCCGCTCCGCTGTGGTCACCGGCGTCATGAGCTTTGCCGAGATGGACGCCATGATGTACAAGATCGAGGGGGAGGACCTGTATCTCATCGGCACCAGCGAGCACTCCATGATCGGCTCCTTCATCGACCAGATCCTCGAAGAGAGGCAGCTGCCCATCACCTACACCAGCTATTCCCCCTGCTTCCGGAAGGAGAAGGGCGCCCACGGCATCGAGGAGCGGGGCGTGTACCGCATCCACCAGTTTGAGAAGCAGGAGATGGTGGTGGTCTGCAAGCCCGAGGACAGCATGGCCTGGTACGAGAAGATGTGGCGCTACTCGGTGGAGCTGTTCCGCTCCCTGGACATCCCCGTGCGGCAGCTGGAGTGCTGCTCCGGCGACCTGGCGGACCTGAAGGTGAAGAGCTGCGACATCGAGGCCTGGAGCCCCCGGCAGCAGAAGTACTTCGAGGTCTGCTCCTGCTCCAACCTGGGCGACGCCCAGGCCCGGCGCCTGCGCATCCGGGTCCGGGGCGAGGACGGCAAGCTCTACCTGGCACACACCTTGAACAACACCGTGGTCGCGCCCCCGCGGATGCTCATCGCCCTGCTGGAGAACCACCTGCAGGCCGACGGCTCCGTCACCATCCCCAAGGCCCTGCAGCCCTATATGGGTGGCAAGGAGATCCTTATTCCCAAGAAATAAATAAACGTAAGCAAGGGCGCGTCGTGCGACGCGCCCTTTTTATATGCTCATTTCCAATTGTTCGTATTTTGATGGGAATTCCCGCAGATACGCAAATATCTCCTCTGGCTCATACATCACGCCATGGGCCCGGCAGGCGTCCCGGACCAGTCTCATCAGCTCCGGGCCGTTGGGCGATGGTATCTCATAGGAATATCCATATTTTTCCATATATTTTGCTTTCAGACCGGGGAAATGCCGGTCCAGAGCGGCGTAAAAGTATTCCCGGTCCCCGGACCGGAGGGTCATGCCCCCCTGGCCAAAGGTCAGTACGCCCTTCACGCCCGCATCGAAACAGTAGTCCAGGATGCCCCGGATATTTTCCTCTGTGTCGTTGATGCCGGGCAGCAGCGGCGTCAGCCACACCACAGTTGGGACGCCCTCCCGCTGGAACGCCTTCAGGACTTCGTACCGCCGGCGGGTAGTGCATACGTTGGGCTCTATCACCCGGCACAGGTCCTCGTCAAAGGTGGTCAGGGTCATCTGCACCACGCATTTGGCTTTTTCATGGATGCTCCGAAACAGGTCCATGTCCCGCAGGACCCTGTCGGATTTTGTCTGCACCGCCGCGCCGAAACCGTATCGGTCGATGACCTCCAGACACCGGCGGGTAAGACGAAGCTCGCTTTCGCAGTGCATATACGGGTCGCACATGGCGCCTGTGCCGATCATGCACCGGCTGCGCTTACGCCGTAAAGCCGATTCCAGAAGTTCTGCGGCGTTTTCCTTTACCTCCACATCCTCAAAGGCGTGGTCCATCTGATAGCAGTCGGAACGGCTGTCACAGTAAATGCACCCGTGGGTGCATCCACGATAGACATTGATCCCGTTTTGGGCGGACAAAATGCCCTTGGCACGCACAAAATGCATGGCAGATCACGTCCCGTCTTCCGGTTTGGCGCACACGGACAATATCAGATCATGGCACTCCTCGGCGGACCAGACCACCGGGCTGATGTACCGGGGGTTGGCCATGGCCGCGGCCCTGTTGGCGATGGCGGCCGCCTGCTGGGCGGACACGCCCTCCAGCTCCTCTGGAAGGCCCATGCGGAAGGCCAGGGCCCGGATGCGGGCGATCAGCGCCGTGGCCCGGTCCTCCCGGCTGCCCTCTTCCACCGCGTCCGCCATCACCGCCAGTTCCGCCAGGTCATCCCGGGCAGATATACCATATTTTTCCAAAACAGCAGGCAGTATCACGCCGCACAGGCCGGCGAAGGGAAGGCCGCACACGCTTTGCGCCGCCCGGATGAGGGCCCGGGCGTAACCGGCGCCGGCGGCGTTGGCGGCCCGGCCCGCCAGCCGGGACGCGGACAGGATGTCCCCCCGCTCCCGGAGGGTGCCGCCGCTGTTCCAGCAGCTCTCCAGGCTGGCGAAAAACAGCTCCGCCGCCTCGACAGCCAGGCCGCGGGTCCGGCTGTCGCCTCTGGAAGCGGCCAGATAGGCTTCCACGGCCCAGCAAAGGCCGTTCATTCCGGCCTCGGCCAGTTTCTCCCGGGGGGCGTCGGCCATCAGCTCCGGGTCCAGCAGGGCCACATCGGGCATCAGCGCCCCGCCCTCCAGGAAGAGGTAGCCGCCCTTTCCGTCCGCCACGGCGGCCAGCTCCAGGCTCTCCGCGCCGGAGCCCGACGATGTGGGCGCGGCGATGACGGGAGGGATCCGCCGGCCGGACACCCGGCCGTGGGCCAGGGCCCGGACGGGCCGGCCCCGCTTGCCGCAGACGGCGGCCGCCGCTTTTACCGCGTCCAGGAGCGCCCCGTCGCCCAGGGCGATGAGACTGTCGCAGCCGGCGCTCTGATAAGCCGTGGCCATGGCCTCCGCGTCCGCCGCCGTGGGCCTGTCCGGGACTTTGTCATAAACTGTGCTGGTGATATCCTCTTCGGACAGGGCGTTCAGCAGCTTGTACCGGGCCGCCGCCTCGCCCGCGCCGATCACGACCAGCGGCGCTTTCAGCCGCCGGTCGCGCATGAGCTGGCCCAGGGCGAACACCGCCCCCTGGCCGGTCTCCAGGTGCTGCGCACCCGCCCGGCGCATATGCCGGCCCAGCCGGACGAACAGCTGCGCCGCCCGGACCCGGACCGTGGTCCCCATGCCCATGGACTCACCTCCAAAAAATTGGAAAAAATTTCAATTTCAACTCATTATACCATAGAATCTACAAAATGTACAGCTTTTCCGGTGAGCCCTTCTGTACATTTTTGGTGACAAACGGGCGGTTTCCTGGTATAATAGCGCCGAAACCGCTATTATACAAAAAATACCAGTCGCGCTCCCGGCCTGCGCCGGAACCGCACGGCATGGTATACTGGTGACATCTTCCATCTGGAGGTACAGATATGCGCATCCAATGGCACGGCCACAGCTGCTTTGAGGTGACCACGGAGGGCTATACGGTGGTCTTCGACCCCTACGAGGACGGGAAGGTGCCCGGCTGCGGTCCCCTGCGGCTCGCTGCCGACGCGGTCTTCTGCTCCCACGAGCACGGCGACCACAACGCCCGGGGCCTGGTAAAGCTCTCCGGGCGGGACTGTCCTCTGAAAATAGAGACGATCGCCTCCTTCCACGATGACAAAAAGGGCGCCCTCCGGGGCCCCAACGCCATCCACATCCTTCACGGGGAGGGCATGCGCCTGGTCCACCTGGGGGACTTGGGCCATGAGCTCACCGGCTCCGCCCTGGACGCGGTGAAGGGGGCGGACGCTCTGCTGATCCCGGTGGGCGGGTACTACACCATCGACGCGGCCACGGCGAAGAAGGTGGCGGACGCCACGGTTGCCCGGGTGGTGATCCCCATGCACTACCGGCTGGGGAAGATGGGTTTCGACGTGATCGGCACCCTGGACCGGTTCACCAGGCTGTGCGATGACGTGCGGACCTACGAGGGCGACACATTGGAACTTCGCGCGGATACCCCCGCGCAGACGGCGGTGCTGACCTATGGAAAATAAACGCTATTACGGTATCGATATCGGCGGGACCACCGTGAAGGTGGGCCTGTTCGAGGACGGCAAGCTCCTGGACAAGTGGAGCGTGCCCACGGTCACGGCGGACGGGGGCCGGCAGATCATCCCCGATATCGCCGCGTCTCTGCGGGGAAGCGCGGACGGGGCGGCCCTGGCCGTGCCCGGGGCGGTGCAGCCCGACGGGACGGTGAACCGGTGTGTGAACCTGGGCTGGGGCGTGTGCCGCCCGGCGGACGAGTTCACGGCCCTCACCGGCATCCCCTGCAAGATCCTCAACGACGCCAACGCCGCGGCCTTCGGCGAGCAGCGCCTGGGCGGCGGCAGGGGCTACGAGAGCGTGCTGTTCGTAGCTCTCGGCACCGGCGTGGGCGCCGGGGTGGTGCTGGACGGGAAGCTCCGGGTGGGCGCCCGGGGCACCGCCGGGGAGCTGGGCCACATGTGCTGGGACCCCACGGACACCGCCGCCCGCTGCGGCTGCGGCCACATCGGGTGCGTGGAGACATACTGCTCCGCCACAGGCATCGTCCGGCTGGCGGCCCAGGCCGGCGTCACGGGCATGTCCTGCAAGCAGGTCATGGACGCGGCCGCGGCGGGGGACAGCCGTCTGGAGGCCGCGGTGGACAAGGCCTGCGACATCCTGGGCTGGGCCATCGCCTCCGCGTCGAACCTGCTGGACCCGGAGGCCGTGGTCCTGGGCGGCGGCGTGGCCCAGGCGGGGGAATTTTTCCGCCGGAAGGTCCAGAACGCCTTTATGAAGTACGCCTTCCACACCTGCCTTGACATCAAGATCGGCCTGGCCGCTCTGGGCAGCGACGCGGGCATGATCGGCTCGGCGCTTTTTGCGGCGGAAGATTGACTAACAAAAAGCCTCCCCTGTGCAAGGGGAGGTGCCGAGCGGAGCGAGGCGGAGGGGTTGTAAACTACAATCCCTCAGTCACCGCCTGAAGGGGCCCCCATGAAAGCCCAGCAAAGCGGGTTTCATGGGAGATATGATGTAAAGGGTGAGATTGACCTCACCTAATACATCATAGCTGGACGGCTCATTTGTGGCGAATGTAAGTGCAGCTATGGGAAAGGAGCGAAATACGCGATCCCCGGAAGCCGCAAACACCGCCGTAATGAAAGGAGCCGACCATGGAATCGTTATTTGAACGTATGGGTGTCACCTACCATTGGGAGGGCGATGTCCGCATCCCCGACCTGGTTCTGTCAGACACCACTGACTATCATGTAGGTAAATATGGACGCCTGCGCCACCGCTACCTGAAGGAGCACCGCAGAGTGCTGTTTAACATCATGCTCACGAACGAGACTCTTGCCAAGCACGTTGCGGACATCGACGCCGCCTGCCGCGAACGGCTGGAGGTCCTGATCCCCGCCATGGCCAAGCAGGAGGGCGCCACAGAGCAGCTCAAAGCAACCGACCAGATGGAATGGGTCCGCAGAATGAACAGCATCAAGAATCGTGCGGAGGAAATCGTCCTTCAGGAGCTGGTCTACGACTGAGAGTACTATAACCTCAAAAGACGCATTTGGCAAGGTCGCCGACGTCATCCCGGAACTTATACTTGCACACACCGTCAAGCACTTTTTTCTCAATCAGCGTTTTGGTCAAAGCCGCCGTCCATTTTTGGCTGAAGCTTGTATTGCCAAAATATGCGTTGAAGTTCTGCTGCGGGAGCAGAACGTACTCTCGGCCTTCCTCCTTATTGGCGATATAGTATTTGTACAGCAAAATGCTCGCCTCCACGGGGACGCCGCCAGGCGTCAGCTCGGCCAGACGTTGGACGACCTTTTCCGGCAGCTTGAAGTCCTTATTCCGCAGCGGTCCCAGTTCCAGCGCGTCGGCGAGGATATCGTCAAAGCGAAGCACCCACGCGCCTTTTGTGTTGGAGGCAAAGGCCGGAACAAGCATCTGCCGGAGCTTGTTGGCCCATTGGCCGCGAAAGCCCTTTTTGAGTGCCAGGGCCTTATCCAAAACACCCTTGCGAACGGCACTGGGATTCGTCTCCACAAAGGCGATGATATTCTCCACATGCCGGATCAGCCAGCCCTCCCCGTCAGGGGTCACCAGCTCCGAAAATTCCTGCGCATATTCCCCATAGTTCACCCTGCGCCTCGGATCATCCAGATCCGGGGCCTTTTTTGTTTTCTCCCCGGAAAGGCTGCACCAGGCCAGCAGCGCCTGGCGGGCACAGTCGATCCTATCATAGCCGCTGCCATCCTCCCGGAAGAGATAGCCGCGGGCCAGGATCGTCAAAATATAGTGAAATCCCTTGAAGTCCATCAGCATGGGAAAGGTGAAGCGCCCCATGTAGGCGGTGCCGCCCTTTCCCTCCGCCTTGTATTCGGGAAACTCTGTGTAGGCCGAAAACTCATCCCATTCATTCAGCATGTTTTCTCAGCCTCCTTATCCAGCCCCGCCTCCGAGACGCGCTCCGGTCAACGGCCAGCTCCAGCGCCGCTGCTGGCAGCACCTCCAGAATGAACGCCCGCTTGCCCAGGGCCTCCGCACACATCACGGCCTCGTCCCAGTCCAGCCGCTCCAACATCTTTCCCGGTCCGGGCCGGATGTTGGGGCGAATCACGTCCAGGCAGTTACGGATCAGCCTCTGCCGGTAGTCATGGCTGTCCGCAGCACCGCGCATCATCCTCTTCATCTGCTCCGTGTCGGTCTGCCGGACGCCTTTGTGCCTCTTTACCTCCATATCCCGGTGCTGGTCATCCAGGTCCATCAGAATGTCCCCCAGTATCCGGTAGCCGCCGCAGCGGAAGTCACAGAGGATGTCCCGGCAGGACGGCAGCCGACCGGTGAAGACCGTGTAGAGCATCAAAAGCCGATCCTCTTTGGGGGTAAACTGCCACCTGGATTCCCGCAGGTTGGACAGCGTCGTATGCACGTCATAGGGGGACATATAGGAGAAAGTGTCATACAGTGCGTCCACGGAGATCTCATTCTCCCGGTCCTGGGAAAAAAGGATACGCTGTATGTCTTTCCGATAGTTGCCGGAGGACGTTATGTGCCGGTATGCCTCGCAGCGCCGTTTGGCCTCTTCGTAGTCCGCGATGATCGAACGCATACGTTCCAGTGCGTGTGGGTCGAGCTTTTCTTTCCAGTCCAAATCTTTGGCAAAGGTGAAGAGCTCCCCGCTGTCCGCCGGTTCTGCCTTTGGTACTTTCGTTTTTCTCCCCAGCTCACGGGCATAGAACGGCGTGCGCTCCAGGTTGGCCGTGATCTCATCCCAATCGACCCCGTTGAAGAAGGCTCTGAGCTTCTGGTTCCGGGTGGGATCGTACCATGCATGCTCGTCTGGTTCCCCGGCGATCTCCTTGTAGCGAAGGAAGAGGCTCTGGACTCTGGCCTGATGGCCCAGGTATTCGGACAGGTCCGGCTTTATGCCGCTCTTGGCCGAGTCGATCTCCAGGCCCGTGAGGATGGTCAGGATCTCCGTCTCTTTTCGGCACTGTTCCCGCAGCTCCTCCGGGGCTGCCTCATCGTAGGCAAGGATGCTCCGGCGCAGGGCGGCGTTGGAGATCTGCCCGATGCGGGAGGAAAAGGTGCTCTTCACGGTCAAAAACCGGGCGCGCCAGTCGCTGGCGTCCGCGATCAGCGCCTCGGCGGACGGTATCTTCAGCAAGGGCAAGTTGCTGTCATTTTCAAGCCCTCCGGCATAATTGCGGAGGATACTGCGGCACAGCATGGGCTCCGCGTACAGGTGGACGGTGTCCCCGTCATAGTCCGCGCCGCCCAGCCGATCCGGGATCAGGGACCGGGAATCCACCATAGCCACATAGTACAGGTGGGACAGATACTTCTCCCGCAGCGGCCCCACAGGAGATAGAGGCGTGACCAGCGCCTCCTCGTTCCGGGAGATATGCGGATTGCGGAGGATCGTGAGAAGTTCCTGCTGCGCATACGCAGGCTGCGGCGCATAGACCTGCGCCCCCTTCAAACATTCTTTTTCCAGAACTCGGCTCGCCTCCGGCGAAGTGGGCCGCACAATGTCCGCCAGCAGGCGCATCAGGTCGTCGGACAGGTAGCGGGTGTCCCCGTTGACCTGTAGCTTGCCCATGCCGTATCTCTCCAGGATCTGTTTGGCCTTGTCCGCCAGTTCCTTTTGAAAGACTTTCTCCCGCAGAAAGGCAGGATTCTTGCTGAGCAGCTCCGCCCGCAGCCTGCGCCCATCGCCGTAGTCCAGCTCCGGGTCATCCTTATCCGCGGCGAAATCGGCGAGCTGCCAATCTTTGTTGACAGCGGCGTTATAGTAGGCGATCTCCGTCGCCTTTGTGAACCAGGTCCCGTCTTGGTCTGCGGGAGAGGTCTCCCAGCCCAGCGGGAGGCTTCGGGGCCGGTATTCCTCGGCGGTGATAGCCGCAGTATTGAGGAGCTGGAAGTTCAGCTCTGTCAGTCCGTCCCGGCTGCGGCGGTCCATGTTGGAAACGAACAGCTTGTGTCCGTATCTGCGGCAGCGCTCCAGGTACTCCTTCCAGCTCAGGCCGTTTTCCTGCATCCAGCCCCAGCCCTTGCACATGCTTTTCGTAAGGATCATGTCCACCTTTGAGACAGGATGGCAGACTCCTTCAATATCCTCGATTTCGTCTACACCCAGTTCCGCGAACAGAGATTTGATGTCCACCTCGTGCACAACACCTTTGATGTACGGCAGACGTATCTGAAAGGAATGGTGGTCGTGCTTTTCATAGCCGTAGGGATCGAGCCGGAGGGCAAGCTCCTGGGAGATCAGCCCCTCGCCGTCAAATTCCAGCACCTCCACGTCCATCCGCTTTTCCACCCGGCTATAGCGGCGCACCGGCCCGTCAGAACCGTCGTCCTCCACGGTGATGACGGGAACGTCCTTTATAATGCTCCGGGGGTTGTCCACTACGATGATGTGATCGGCATCCAGGGAATAACAGACGCTGCGCGCTGTTATTCCCAACGGATACCGGTCGTGCTCCCGGCTAACGCCGGAACCGCACGACATGGTATAGTAGTCTTCGCCGATGACCTGCCCGCTGGTGAACATGAGGCCGTTGTAGGCATAGAGCTTGGAAAGCTGGCAGTTCCCGATGGTCATCCCCAGCGTCATGGCCTCCCACAGCGCGTCATAGAGATCGGCGCGGACAAAGGAGAGACGGTTATTCCGGCTCATGCTGGCGGAGCGCTCAAAGGCGCGGAAGCGCACCGGGCCACGGGTAAAGGTGAGCTCGATCCCCTCCGGACGAAACAGCCATTCCGCCAGATCCTGCAGCTGCTGCACCTGCCCGACGGCGCGGCGGTCAAAGATACCGGTGAAGTCCAGATAGACCAGTGAGCCCATCAGCTTGTCCTCCGGGTCCGCCGACACAGGATCGGGATCATCGGCGGTAAGGCACAGCAGCTGATGAAACATGGCGCAGTCGTCCTGCATGGTTTTGCGGATAGCAGACCGGCTCGTCTCGTCGTTGGTATCAAAGCAGAAGCGCCAGCCGTCCTCCGTCTTTTGCCCGCAGTTCAGGATCGTCCGTGCGGAGATCTGCAGGATACTGTACTGCGGCAATTTCATAAGCTGTCTTCACCTTCTTTCAAATTGAATAACTGCTTTCACTTTTGAAAAGACTCAAGAAAAAAGAGCCGATCGCCCGACTCTTTTGATGAACGTGCCCGTGTCACTCCTCGCTCTGGTCGTCAAAGGAGTAATCATTCAGTTCTTTGAAATCCAGAAACTCCGAGACCGTCATGTTGAAAGCAATGGCGATCTTATGGAGCGTCATGACCCTGGGATTCTTGGTAAGGCCGCGGACGATATTATCAATGGTGGACTGATTGATACCGCTCATCGTGGCCAGCTTGTTGATGGCGATACCCCGTTCCTTGCAAAGCTGACGGATGCGGCGGACGTACAGATCGGAATACTCCATGGCTGCCTCCTCTTGTTACCCGTTTGTGGGTTAACCTGATGATAACAAGAGAATCGGACGCATTAACCCGAATACGGGTTGACTTGCATGGCTTTTTGGCATTAAAATCGCATTACCCGAATATGGGTATTTCGAGCCGGAGGGTACGCCATGGCAGATTATAGAAAAATGTATTACGTTCTTTGCAAAGCGATAGATGACGTGATAGATCCGCTGAAACATATACCGCTTGCCGCGCCATATGCCCAGCAGCTGCAGAGGGCATTGCTGGAGGCGGAAGAGCTCTATATTTCCACCACGCCCTACGCTGAGAAGACAGAGGACCCAAAAATCATCCAAATCAGAACAGATGAATAATTGAACGCGCTCCGTCGCTTGCTGAAACAGCTGGTGACAGGGCGCTTTCTTTTGCCTGTAAGGCCGTCTACATGCAAAATCAGTAATTAAATAACTGCTATCACTTTTTGGCAGCAGGACCCCAGTGATACGACACCACTACATATGGAGGAAGTTCAAATGAAACAGATCAATGGAATGTAATCACAGAGCGCATTATGCGCGGAAAGGAGTATCAAATTTGAGCAAGGAACTGACCTGCAGGACCTATAACCCCATCACCCGGCGCATCGGCAATACCACCTTTAAGGTAAAGGTGCATTTCAGCAGTGATGCCACGGAGACCATGGAGGACAAAATTTTGCGCCTGATCCGCAATGAAGCTGACACAAACGAGCCAAAGTGTGGTACAACAGACGCTGCGCGCTGTTGTACCAGAAAAATACCAGTCGCGCTCCCGCTTGCGCGAAACCGCGTGACATGGTACAATGGATACGCCACAGATGAGCCGTCCAGCCTGAAAGGAGTTCAGCAATGAACAGCAGGCAGACGAACCAAACCATTACCGCCCTGTATGAGCGGCTGTCCCGTGACGATGAGCTCATGGGCGACAGCAACTCTATCATAGGGCAAAAACAGATGCTGGAGGACTACGCAGCCCAGCATGGTTTCACCAACTGCGTCCACTACACGGACGATGGCTACTCCGGCGGCACCTTTGAGCGCCCCAGCTGGAAACGGCTGCTGGCGGACATCGACGCCGGGAAAGTGGGGGCAGTGCTGGCAAAGGACATGTCCCGTATAGGGCGCGACTATTTGCAGACTGGCTTTTATACGGAGGTGCTGTTCCGGGAAAAGGGCGTGCGCTTCATCGCCATCGCCAACGGCGTGGACAGCGCGGACAAGGCCAGCGGCGAGTTCACGCCGTTCCTCAACATCATGAACGAGTGGTATCTGCGGGATTGCAGCCGGAAACAGGTCGCCGCATTTCAGATACGGGGCAGGGCTGGGATACCAAATACCAGCAACCCGCCATACGGCTACCGCAAGGACCCCGAGGATAAGCATCACTGGCTCGTGGATGAGGAAGCCGCCGCCGTTGTCCGGCGCATCTTTCGTCTGGCGATGGAAGGGCACGGTACAGGCGACATCTCCCGCATCCTCCGGGATGACAAGGTGGAGCGGCCCTCCTACTATCTGGCGAAGCGCGGGTGCGGCACCCATCAGAAGAATCTGGACGCCGCCCGCCCCTATGACTGGGCAAGCAACACTGTCGCCGAGATCATCTCCCGGATGGAGTACCTGGGCCACACGGTCAACTTCCGATCCTATAAGGAATCCTACAAGGACAAGTACGCGATCAAGCGTCCGCCGGAGGAATGGCTGATCTTTGAAAACGCCCACGAGGCCATTGTAGATGAGGAAACATGGAAGCTGGCCCAGCAGATACGCAAAACGAGAAAGCGCACGGACAATGTGGAGATAGCCAATCCCCTGACCGGCCTTGTGTACTGCGCGGAGTGCGGCGCGAAGATGTTCAACCATCGCAACCGCTCACGGGCGGACAGGGAAAAGCGCGGACTGGACCCGGTTACGGGCCTCTACCCTTATGACCACTACGACTGTGCCACCTATTCCCGGACCATCACCCACACGGAAAGAAAATGTTCCAGCCACTATATCACCACAAGAGCGCTCCGGGCGCTGGTGTTGGACGCCATCCGTGAGGCGAGCGTCTATGCCCTCTCTGACCGGGAAGCGTTCACCCACCAAGTGCGGGAGGCTTCCGAGATACGGCAGAAGGAGGCGGCCCGCGATCTGAAGCGGCAGGTGTCTCAGGCCAAGCGGCGCTGCACCGAATTGGACAGCCTCATCAAAAAGCTGTACGAGGCATACGCCACCGGGAAGATGCCTGAGAAGCGGTACGAGATGCTGTCCGCCGATTATGAACGGGAACAGGCGGAGCTGGAGGCATCCATCGCGGAGGGCGAAAAGAAGCTGGCCGTCTATGACAGCGACACCGACCGGGCTGAGCAGTTTCTGGCGCTGGCGCGGAAGTACACGGACTTTACCGAACTGACGACGCCCATGATCTACGAGTTTGTGGACAAGATCGTTGTCCACGCGCCGGATCGGTCCACTGGGGAGCGGGTCCAGGAAGTGGACATCTATCTGAAGTTCATCGGCAAATTCGACGTTCCCCGGCCCGAACCCACGGCGGAGGAGTTGGAGAAGCTGGAAAAGGACAGGCAGCGCAGGGCATATAACCGGGAGAAATCCCGCCGCTGTGCCCTGCGGAAAAAGCAGAGACAGGAGGCTGCGGCAGTATGACGAATCGTGAATTACTGGATCGGATCGACCGGAATGCCGCTTATATCCGGGAACACCGCCCGCTTTCTGAGGCAGAGATCAAGCAGCTGGATGCCTACTATAAGATCGGGACGACATACAGTTCAAACGCCCTGGAGGGAAACTCCCTCACTCTCTCGGAGACAAAAGTGCTCCTGGAGGACGGCATTACCGTAGGCGGAAAGCCTCTGCGCGACTGCTACGAGGCGGCGGGCCACGGGAGAGCGTATGATCACATGGTCTCGCTAGCCAGAAGCAAGAATTTTCAGCTTACGGAGGACATTATAAAGAGGCTGCACTTTCTGTTCTACAGCGGCATAGACGCCGAGGAAGCCGGAAAGTACCGCAAAGGGCAGGTGTTCATTTCCGGCACGGAGTATGTGCCGCCGACTGCCGCAGACGTACTGGTCCAAATGGCCGGGCTGATACGGGATTTGAAGCAGAAAGAGGCTGCGCTCCATCCTGTGGAATATGCCGCCTATGCCCATCGGCGGCTCGTTGACATCCACCCCTTCCAGGATGGCAACGGAAGGACGGCACGGCTGCTGATGAATCTGCTCCTGATACGGCAAGGTTTTTGTGTGGTTTCCATCCCGCCCATTCTCCGGCACGATTATATCGCCGCGCTGCAGCTTGCACAAAGGAGCAAGAACCCCTCCGACGAAGCGTTTGTCCGGTTGATCGCAGAGTGTGAACTGGAGGCGCAAAAGGACTATGCCCGGATGTTCAAAATCCAGCTGCCCGGCAAGGCCAGCCAATAACGGCCCCAACAAATCATAGACACCGCAGCGGCGGCCCGTGAGAGATCGCGGGCCGCTTTTTGCTGCCCATTTTACCCGCCGTACCGCGGCAGAAAGGAAACAATATGAGTTTTATCAACACACCCATCATTATTGGCATAGACCATGGCTATGGGAACATCAAAACTGCCCATTGCTGCTTTAAGACCGGCGTGACCGAATACGACACGGAACCCACTTTCAAGAGCAGTCTGCTCACCTGGAACGAGCGCTATTACCTCATAGGAGAGGAACACAAGGAGTTTTCCGCCGACAAGATGGGCGATCTGGACTACTATGTGCTGACCCTGGCCGCCATAGCGCGGGAGCTGGCCATGCGGGATATGACCTCCGCCCGTGTGCATCTGGCCGCTGGCCTGCCCCTCACCTGGGTGAGCGACCAAAAGGAGCGGTTCAAAGCGTACCTGCTCCAAAACGACAGCGCAGACTTCACCTTCCGGGGCGTTGACTACCATGTGGAGTTCACCGGTGCGGACGTGTTTCCCCAGGGCTTTTCCGCTGTGGCAGACCGGCTCCGGGAGTTCACCGGGACCAATATGCTCTGCGACATCGGAAACGGCACTATGAACGTCATGTATATCAATGAGCGCAGACCCGTGCAGAAGCTGTGCTTCACGGAGAAGTACGGCACGAATCAATGTATGCTGGCCGTGCGGGAGAGTCTGCTGCGGCAGTTCGGCACGGCGGTGGATGAAACCGTCATCGAGCGTGTCATCCGCACCGGCACGGCGGGTATAAGCGAAAGGTATCTCACAGCCATCCGGGAGGCGGCGTCGGCCTATGTGTCCGGCATCTTCCGCCATCTGCGGGAGCATGAATACGACCCGGAGCTGATGCGCCTGTTCGTGGTGGGCGGCGGAGGCTGCATGATAAAGCACTTTGGCCGGTATGACCCGGACAGGGTGCTCATCATAGACGACATCTGCGCCACCGCCAAGGGCTATGAGTTCCTTGCGGCCCAGAAGCGGCAGAAGCGGGAAGGCGTGGTATGAAACACATCTTTGCCGCCACGCTCCGGCTGGACCTGGACAACGCGGATGAGCGGCGGGCGTGGGAACGGCTGCGGCAGATGGACAAGCGGCAGTTCCGCTCCTACGGCAAGCTGATCGCGGCGGCGGTCAACGAATACTTTGACCGGCAGGAAAAGGAGGCTGCCCTTCTTCGGGCAGTGGAAAAGGCTGTGGAGCGCGGTCTGCGCTCCCAGCCAGCCCCCGCGCCCGGACCCGTGATCGAACGCGACAGCGAGGAGGACATCTCCGCCGCGCTGGATTTCGCGGACAGCTTTTGATACCAGGTACACCCCGGTTTGATACCGCTTCCCTATGAGCAAGACAGCATGACACCAAAACAGCCGGAATTTGATACCACTATATATCCTGCCCGATGAAAAAGCTGGCGTATCTTGTCGAAAGGGAGAGGGAAATGACCGAAAATGAGAAGAAACTGCTGCAGGCAAAGCACCGGCTGGAGGAAGCCCAGGCCAGGAACCGCCAAAAGGAACGAAAAGCCCGGACGAGACGGCTCATCCAAGAGGGCGCGATCCTGGAGAAAGCCTGTCCACAGGTAACAAATATGACTCTGGAAAACCTGGAAGATTATCTGATACAAAACCTTGGGCGTTCCGGCTGACCGGGACGCCCTCTTTTTTCTTCCCGAAGGGCGCACTTACTCACCACTGGCCGTAGGCCAGCGGTGGTATCCCTCCCGTTGGTCGGGACCGGCGCTCCTGCGGAGGGCCAGCCAACGCCGTGCGCGGCGTCGGCTG
>CANPVS010000036.1 GCA_947581795.1 uncultured Oscillospiraceae bacterium | reverse complement strand
GACGTGACGGTCACGGACCTGCCGGGCATCTACTCCCTGTCCCCCTATACATTGGAGGAGGTCGTGGCCCGGAACTACCTCATCCAGGAGCGGCCGGACGTGATCCTCAACATCGTGGACGGCACCAATATGGAGCGCAACCTCTACCTCACCACCCAGCTGGTGGAGCTGGGAATCCCCGTGCTGGTGGCCGTGAACATGATGGACGTGGTGCGAAAGGCCGGGGACAAGGTGAACGTGAAGGAGCTTTCCAAGGCCTTGGACTGCCAGGTCATGGAGATCTCCGCCCTGAAGGGCGACGGGGTGAAGGCCGCGGCGGACGCCGCCGTGGAGCTGGCCGTCAGCGGCCGGAAGACCGTGCCCCAGCACCGGTTCGCCGGGTGCGTGGAGCACGCCCTGGCCCACATCGAGGAGATAGCCGTGCACAGCCTGCCCGCCGAGCAGCAGCGCTGGTACGCCATCAAGCTCTTCGAGCGGGATGAAAAAGTAGCCCAGCAGCTGGGCCTGGACAGCGCCTCCCTGGCCCATATCGGGCAGGATATCAAGGACTGCGAGCAGGAGATGGACGACGACGCGGAATCCATCATCACCGCCCAGCGGTATGATTACATCGGCTCCATCATCTCCCGGTGCTATACCCGTAAGAGCAAGGAGAAGATGAATACCTCCGACAAGATCGACCGGGTGGTCACCAACCGGTGGCTGGCCCTTCCCATCTTCGCCTGTGTCATGTTCCTCATCTACGCCATCGCCATGGGCGGCTGGGGCTTCTCCATCGGCACCATGGGCACCGACTGGGCCAACGACGGCCTGTTCGGCGACGGCTGGTTCGTCCCATTCACCGCGGATAAGGACGCCTGGGAGGAGGCTTCCGGCGCCTTTGAGGAGGCCGGCGCCATCATCGAGGCCTATGAGGCGGGGGACGCGGACGCCTACTTCTACGACGACGAGACCGGCGAGACCACGGCGGTGGCCGTCACCGAGGACCTCTATAACGACGCCCTCACCGTGCCGGAGCCGGACCCCCACGATTACGGCACCTGGGTCCCGGGCATCCCCGTGCTGGCGGAGCGGGCGCTTAACGCCCTCGGCTGCGGCGAGGTGGTCAGCTCTCTCGTGCTGGACGGCATCGTGGGCGGCGTGGGCGCCGTGCTGGGCTTCGTGCCCCAGATGCTGGTGTTGTTCCTGCTGCTGGCCATATTGGAGGACGTGGGCTACATGGCCCGCGTAGCCTTCATCATGGATAGGCTCTTCCGGCGCTTCGGCCTCTCCGGCAAGAGCTTCATCCCCATGCTGGTGGCCACCGGCTGCGGCGTGCCCGGCATCATGGCCAGCCGCACCATCGAGCAGGACCGTGATAGGAAGATGACCATCATGACCACCGGCTTCATCCCCTGCGGGGCCAAAATGCCCATCATCGCCCTGTTCGCCGGGGCGCTGTTTGGCGGCTCCGCCTGGGTGGCCACCTCCGCCTTCTTCATCGGCATCGCCGCCGTGGTCATCTCCGGCGTCATCCTAAAGAAGACGAGGGCCTTTGCCGGCGAGCCCGCCCCCTTCGTCATGGAGCTGCCCGCCTACCACGCCCCCCAGGCAAAGAACGTCCTGCGGGCCATGTGGGAGCGGGGCTGGAGCTTCATCAAGCGGGCCGGCACCATCATTCTTTTGAGCTCCATCGTTTTGTGGTTCCTCCAGGGCTTCGGCGTGGAGAACGGCTCCTTCGGCATGGTGGAGGACAATAACTCCTCTCTGCTGGCCGCCATCGGCGGGGCCATCGCCTTTCTCTTCGCGCCTCTCGGCTTCGGCACCTGGCAGGCCACCGTGGCCACCATCACCGGCCTCATCGCCAAGGAGGAGGTGGTCAGCACCCTGCGCGTGCTGTATCCCGGCGACCTGACCGCCCAGATCGGCGCGGCCTTCACCGGCGTCACCGCCTACTCCTTCATGATCTTCAACCTTCTCTGCGCTCCCTGCTTCGCGGCCATCGGCGCGATACGCCGGGAGATGAACAGCGGCAAATGGACCTGGGCGGCCATCGGGTGGATGTGCGGCTTTGCCTACGCGGTGAGCCTCATCGTCAACCAGGCCGGGCGGCTCTTCACCGGCGCGGGCTTCGGCATCGGCACTGTGGCGGCGGCGTTGGTGCTGGCCGGGATGCTGTGGCTGCTGTTCCGGCCGGCGCCGGACCTGGAGCACACCGCCGCCGCGGGTGCCCGCAGCGTCAGCGCGAGGGCCTGAGACCATGGCGCGGTTTTTCAGCCTGTACGGCGGCGATATCCTGGTAGGCGCGCTGGTGCTGGCGGGCGTGGTGAGCGTGATCCGGGGCATGCTCCGGGACAAAAAGGCTGGCAAGAGCGTCTGCGGCGGCTGCAGCGGCGACTGTTCGCACTGCTCTATGCACCATAGCAAGTAACTTATACCTCTGCTTTTTATGTACAAAAGGGGCGTACTGCAAAGTACGCCCCTACACTATTGACTGCCTCCCTCTGACGAGGGAGGTGGACGCCGAAGGCGGACGGAGGGAGAGAATCTCTCCCCCAGTCTCGCTTCGCTCGACAGCCCCCTCGTCAGAGGGGGCCTTTTTGGGGGCGTGTCTTTCTATTTTCTAATGTAAAAAGTTGCCGGGGAGGCTGTTCAATTTCCCCCGCTTGTGATATGATAGAGCCACTATGAGTGCTTATAATTACAACTACAACGGTTCGCCCTCTCCCGGGCCGGGACCGGGCTCTCCTGGGCCCCGGCCGCCCCGGAAGGATGACTCCTGGGATGGGGTGAGCTGGGTCATCGACCTGTTCCTCACCTTCGCCATCGGCCCCATCGGCCTGTTCCTCACCATCGCCCACGCCATGGGCCACGACGTCGTGGGGGGCTTTTTGTCCGGCCTGTTCGGCAGCCGCCGGAAAAAGACCCGCTCCGCCGCGGAGGCCAGGGCCGCCCAGGCCCGCGCCAGGGCGGACGCCGCCTGGGCCAAGGTGAACCAGACCCAGAACCAGACCGCGGCCAGGGCCGCCGCCCCCAAGGCGGCGGAGCCGGACGACGTGCACCACGCGGACGCCGGGGCCACGGTCAAGACCGTGTTCGGCTGGATCCTGGCCGCCTTCGGCCTTCTGGGCACCGTGGGCGCCGTGGCCACAAGCGCGGGGCTCTGGTCCGTCATCAGCATGGCGGCGGTGGCCCTGGGCGGCGGCGCGCTGGTGCTGAGCGCCATGGGCTCCCGCCGGAAGGAGGCCAAGTTCCGCCGGTGCATGACCATCAGCGGCACCCGGGGCGTGGTGGACATCAAAAAGCTGGCCAAGACCCTGGGCGTGGACCTTGCCGAGGCGGACAAGACCCTGGAGGAGATGGTGGACCGGGGCTACTACGGGGAGAAGGCCTACATCGACCACGAGCGGAACCTGCTGGTCATCGACGTGGAGGACATGCGGGACGTGTACCGCCGGGAGGACGAGGCCAAGGCCGCCGAGACGAAAGAGAAGATGAGCGAGTACGAGAAGTACGTGGAGCGCATCCGTCAGGCGGACGTGGACATCGAGGACGAGGTCATGAGCGAGAAGATCCGCCGGATGCAGGAGCTGACGGCATCCATCTTCGCCGAGGTCCAAGCCCACCCCGAGAAGCGGCCCATGATCGACCGGTTCATGACCTACTATCTGCCCACCACACTGAAGCTCCTGGACTCCTATGCCCGCATCGAGTCCCAGGGGGTCACCGGCCAGAACATGGCCAAGGCCAAGAAGGACATCGAGGGCATCGCCGACACCCTGGTGGCGGGCTACGAAAAGCAGCTGGACAAGCTCTATAAGGCCGAGGCCGTGGACATCGCCGGGGACGTGAGCGTCATCGAGAACATGCTGAAACGGGACGGCCTTTCCGACAAGAACGAATTTGGACAGACGATGGGAGGACACTGATATGGCAAACGAGTATTACGACAAGCTCATCCGCTGCCGGGACGCGGTCCGCGCCCGGACCGACTTCCTGCCCCGCATCGGCCTCATCCTGGGCTCCGGCCTGGGCCCCGTGGCCGAGACCATGGAGATCGTGGCCTCCGTGGACTACAAGGACATTCCCGGCTTCCCCGTGTCCACCGTGCCGGGCCACGCGGGCCGGTACCTGTTCGGCTACATCGGCGGCGTGCCCGTGGTGTGCATGCAGGGCCGTGTCCACTACTACGAGGGCTTCGATGTGCACGACGTGGTCCTGCCCGTGCGGGTGATGGGCCTGCTGGGCGTGAAGATGGTGTTCCTCACCAACGCCGCCGGCGGCCTGGACCCCACCATGGATATCCCCTCTCTCATGGTCATTCGGGACCAGATGATGTTCAACTTCCCCAACCCCCTGATCGGCCCCAACCTGGACAAGCTGGGTCCCCGTTTCCCGGACATGAGCGAGATATACGACGCCGGCCTGCGGAAGGTGCTGCACGACACCGCCGCGAAGCTGGGCCAGAAGCTGGCCGAGGGCGTATACATCCAGCTCACCGGCCCCAGCTTTGAGACCCCCTTCGAGGTCCGGTACTACGGCTCCATCGGCGGCGGCGCCGTGGGCATGAGCACGGCCTGCGAGGCCGTGGCCGCCCGGCATATGGGCCTCAAAGTCTGCGGCATCAGCTGCATCTCCAACCTGGGCGCGGGCCTGTCCGGCCAGCCCCTGAATCACGAGGAGGTCATCGCCGCCGGCGACGCCATCGCGGAGCGGTTCTCCGCCCTGGTCACCGCCGCTATCCCGGCGCTGGACAAGGTCCTGTGACCGGGCAGCAAGTCAAAAACATCGCGCTCTCGCCCGACGGGAGCGCGGTGCGCATTCTGGACCAGACGAAGCTGCCCGGCGAGGTGGTCTATCTGGACCTCCGCACACGGGAGGAGCTGTACGAGGCAATCAAGCTCCTGCGGGTCCGGGGCGCTCCCGCCATCGGCATTTTCGCCGCCTACGGCGTGTATGTGCTGGCCCAAAGCTACGGCGGGGATGAGTTCTTCTCCCGGCTGGACGAGGACTGTGATTATCTTATCTCCTGCCGCCCCACGGCGGTGAACCTAGCCCGGCAGACGGAGCGGATGCGCGCCCTGGCCCACGCCATGGAAGGCCGGCCCGTCTCCGATATCGTGGACGCCCTGGGCCGGGAGGCCCGGGCCATCCATGAGGAGGACATCGCCATGTGCCGGGCCATCGCGGAGGCGGGGCTTTCCCTGCTCCATCCCGGGGATACGGTGCTCACCCACTGCAACGCGGGGCCTCTGGCCACCAGCGAGTACGGCACGGGCCTGGGCCCGCTGCTGCTGGCCGCGGAGCGGGGCGTCCAGCTCAAAGCATACGTGGACGAGACACGGCCCCTTCTCCAGGGCGCCCGGCTCACCGCCTGGGAGCTGATGAACGCGGGGATAGACTGCACCCTCATATGCGACAACATGGCGGCGCTGGCCATGAAGCAGGGGCGGATACAGGCCGTACTGGCCGGGTGCGACCGGATGGCCGCCAACGGGGACGCCGCCAACAAGATCGGCACCTCCGGCGCCGCCATCATCGCGAAGCACTACGGCGTGCCGGTATACATCCTTCTCCCCTCCAGCACCATTGACCTGACCTGCGCCACAGGGGCGGACATCCCCATCGAGGAGCGGGACGGGGAGGAGATACGCTCCCTGTGGTACGCCCAGCCCATGGCCCCGGCGGGAGTGAAGTGCTGGGACCCGGCCTTCGACGTGACGGACCATGAGCTCATCACCGCCATCGTCACGGAAAAGGGGGCCATCTTCCCGCCCTTCGACGTGAATCTCAAAAAACTGTTCGGAAAAGGAGACAAGACATGATCCGCTTTTACAACGGCCTGACCCTGGAGCCCACCGGCGTGACGAACAACGAGGTCTGGGTGGACGGCTCCGCTATCAGCTATGTGGGCCCCGCCAGGGCCGGCATGCCCGCCTTTGAGCGGCAGATCGACCTGAACGGCGACCTTATCATGCCCGGGTTCAAAAACGCCCACACCCATTCCGCCATGACGTTTTTGCGCTCCGCGGCGGACGACCTGCCCCTGCAGGACTGGCTGGAAAAGCAGGTGTTCCCCCGGGAGGCTAAGCTGGACGCCGAGCGGGTGGCGGCCTTCACCAAGGTGGCCTTTCTGGAGTACCTGGCCAACGGCATCACCGCCTGCTTCGACATGTACTACTACCCCGACGCCTTCGTCCAGGTGGCGAAGGACTGGGGCTTCCGGGCCATCATGTGCGAGTCCCTGACCTTCGGCGACGACCCCCACCGGGTCTACGAGCGGTATGAGAAGTACAACAACATGGGCCCCTTCGTGGGCTTCCGTCTGGGCTTCCACGCCGAGTACACCAACGGCATGGACACCTTCAAGGCCATCGCCGAGGCGGCCCACCACTTCAAGGCCCCCGTGTGGTGCCACAACTCCGAGACGAAAAAGGAGACGGAGGAGTGCGTGGCCAAGTACGGCATGACCCCCACGGCGCTGTTCGACAGTCTGGGCATGTATGACTACGGCGGCGGCGGGTACCACTGCGTGTACTTCACCCCCGAGGATATGGACATCTTCGCCAAGCGCGGCTGCACCGCCGTCATAAACGCCTGCTCCAACGGCAAGCTGGCCAGCGGCATCTTCCCCTTGCGGATGGCCGCGGAAAAGGGCGTGAACTTGGCCGTGGGCACCGACGGTCCCGCCTCCAACAACGCCCTGGACATGTTCCGGGAGATGTACCTCATCAACATCCTGGCCAAACTCCGGGAGGGCGACGCCGCCGCGGGCGACCCGTCCCTCATCCTGAACGCGGCGGTGTCCGGCGGCGCCCGGGCCATGGGCCTCACGGACTGCGACGCCATCGCCCCCGGCAAACAGGCGGACCTGGTGCGCATCGACATGCACCGACCCAACATGCGGCCCGTGCACAACGTGGTGAAGAATCTGGTCTACTCCGGCGACCCGGCCAACGTGCGCATGACCATGATCGCGGGTGTGGTCCGCTACGAGGACGGCCAATTCTTCGTGGGCGAGGACCCGGAGGACGTCTACCGCGAGGCGGAGCGCCTCACCAAGGCGATATTCGCGGAATAAACCTGCGTTTACACAAGAAAAAAGCCTCCCTCTGACGAGGGAGGTAGCGCGGCGATAGCCGCGACGGAGGGAGAGAAAATTAATATCTCTCCCCCAGTCTCGCTTCGCTCGACAGCCCCCTCGTCAGAGGGGGCCTTTATTTTTTCTTGGGGCCCCCATGAAAGCCCAGCAAAGCAGGTTTCATGGGGAAAAGGAGGAGCCGCGGGCCATTCGAGCTTTGACACTTGCGGCAAAGGGAGACCTGGCCTGCGTGCTTCGACGCTATATTGTGCCCTCGTGCTGTAAAAGCCAGCTCTTGGCGGCGACGCCCCCGGCGTAGCCGGTGAGGGAACCGTCCGCGCCCACCACCCGGTGGCAGGGGATGATGATGGAGATGGGGTTATGGCCCACCGCGCCGCCCACGGCCTGGGCGGACATGGTGTACCGCCCCATGCGCCGGGCGGCCTTGTCGGCCAGAGTCCCGTAGGTGGTCAGCTCCCCATAGGGGATGTCCAGCAGCAGGTCCCATATGAGCCGGCGGAACTCACTCCCCGCCGGGGCCAGGGGCAGCTCCCCCGGGTCCGGCTCCTCCCCGGCGAAGTAGCTGTCCAGCCAGTCCGCCGTCCGGGCGAACACAGGGATGTCCGGCCGGGGCTCCATGGGCGTTTTGGGAAAATACTTCTGTTCCGGCAGCCACAGGCCGGTGAGGTTTTCCCCGTCGCTCCCCAGGGTCAGGGGCCCCAGGGGCGAGGGATAAATGGCGGAGAACATGTGCGCGCCCCCTCTCTCGACCAGCATAGCACAGGGGGAGAGGTTTTGCAAATGCCCACCGCACGCCTGTAGGCCCACCTCCGCAGGCAAAGGCGCTCCCTGCGTCGACAACATCCCTCGCGAACGGTTTCGCTTTGCTCAACAATGTTCGTTCGAGGGACGCTGCCTCCTTGGAGCGCCATCGGGCTGGTGGACCTTTCCAGCCTGACGTGCGGCGGGAACCGGCAGTGTCCCAGCTCAGCGGTTGACGAGCATAGCGAGCCTTAGCTGACTGGGATACTGTCGGGCCAGGCCGCACTGTGCCGGCCTTATGTCAGGGAGCGCCATGGCACCACGTAGGTAGTAATTACTTCCTCGCCACGCGGCGGTGGAGGGCCAGGCCCAAGGCCGCGAGAGCCGCTGTCAGGACCAGCCACAGCAGCGGCGCGGCCTGGAAATTGGTGAGATACCCGCCGATATGCACCAGGCGGGTGTCGTAGACGGCCCCCATGTTGCCGAACACCGCCGGCAGCAGGCTCCACACCTGACCCAGGACCCGCCGCGACTGGGGCAGGGCGGGAACCATGATAAACAGCATCATCGCCCCGAAGCACACCGCCATGGCGGACGTCCCCCCGCGGGTACAAAGGCCCACCGCCATCACAAAGGCGGCGTGGCAGAGGCTGGCCACAAGGTATATCCCGCAGACGGTGAGGGCCAACTGCCGCACAGTCATAGGCGCGGGGTAGGCGGGGTATATCAGCTGCTGCACGGCGGTAGTGGCGTCCTCCGGCCCCAGGAGGATAAGGCATCCGGCGGCCATGGCGAGCAGTATCACCAGTCCGCCGCAGAAGCTCGCCGTGAGCCCCGCCAGGAACTTGGCGGCATACAGGGGCGTCTTGCCGTTCCGGGCGCATTGGAGCAGGGCGTCGGTGCGCCGCTGGCGCTCCATGGGGAAGAGTCCGGCCAGGGCGATGATGGCGAACAGGAAGATGAAAAGGTTTGCCACGTAGGCCGTTTCAGCAAGGTTGCACCAGCCCCCATCGGGATAGCCGGTGACGGTCAGCGGCGTCTTCAGCTTCGCCGCCTGGGCGTCCCACCAGGCCATTTCCCCCTCGGTGAGGCCCCAGCCAACATAACCCCGCGCCCGCTCAGCGTCCACTGCGGCGTAGTAGTCTTCCGCAGTCAGATCTTCTGTCATGGCCTCCTCGCCCACCATGCTCCACACGGTGTTATAGATGTCCCCGTACTCTCCCCGGATGATATACCCGTCCAGGGTCCAGCCCAGCTCGTCCGGGTCCGCCTGCCGGACGGTGACGGTCTGTTCGGCGTTGTCATTGCCGGCGACCGGCATGGTGATTCGGCTTATATAGCCCATCTCCCCGATGGTCTCTTGGATGAGGTCCGTGTCCAGGGGCCGGCCGTCCAGCCCCGCCGGGTCCTGGCGCTGGCGCCGGATCAGTTCGTAGTGGGTCCAGACCTGGTCCTCCCCGCCAGTGGCGTCGTTGGACACGTACATCTTCCCCGTGACCTGGGTGACGGGCAGAGAGACCGCCGCCACAGCCAGGATGGCCAAAGCCACCCAGATCATCTTCCGGTGGCAGAGCTTTTTCAGCTCGAACCGGTACAGCGTGCCGAAGTTACGCATGGTCCGCCTCCTCCCCGAACTGGGCGAGATAGAATTTCTCCAGGTCCTCGTGTTTGTCCCAGGCCCCGTCATGGACGATCTGGCCGTCCTTCATGATGAGCACCCGCCCGGCGATGTGCTCCACATCGGAGACGATATGGGTGGAGAGGAGCACCACGCTGTCCCGTCCCAAGGTGGCGATCAGGTCCCGGAACCGGACCCGCTCTTTGGGGTCCAGGCCCGCCGTGGGCTCGTCCAGGACCAGCAGCTTTGGGTCATTGAGAAGCGCCTGGGCGATACCGAGGCGCTGGCGCATGCCGCCGGAATACGTTTTTACCTTTTTCTTTTGCACGTCGGAAAGGCCCACCACGGCCAAAAGCTCGTCGCTTTTCCGCCGGGCGGCGGCCTTGTCCAGCCCCTTCATGGCGGCCATGTACAGGAGAAAGTCCCGGCCGGTGAAGTCAGGGTAATACCCGAAGTCCTGGGGCAGGTACCCCAGCCCGGCCCGATACTCCTCGCTGCCCACGTCCTGCCCGTCGAAGGACACCATCCCGGCGGTGGGCTTCAGTATACCGCACACCAGGCGCATGAGGGTGGTCTTGCCCGCCCCGTTGGGGCCCAAGAGGCCCGTGACGCCGGGGGCGAGGCGCAGGCTCACCCGGTCCACGGCGATCTTGGGGCCGAATTGCTTGGAAAGCCGGTCTATCGTCAGTTCCATGAAAATCTCCTTTCTGCCGCTCTGCTAGTAGCTGATAAAATCTCCATGCGGCAGGAAGGAGATTTTTGACATCTGCCGCGGTTGCCGCTTTGCGGCGAGCGGCAGGTCTTTTGGATCCCAGGAACTGGCGTGAGAATCATGACAGCTCCTCCGTTTTTCGTATAGTCTTAAGATACTCCTGCCCGGTGAGGACGAGCACAAGGGCCAGGGCCAGCAGCCACCAGCGGAAGCCCGCCGGGTCGTACACGCCCCGGACGCCGTGGAGCGCCAGGGCCAGTCCCGCCGTCAGCACCGCCGCGCCGCCGCAGAGATAGAGCCCCTCCCGGCCCCGGACCCGCCGCACGGCGGCGAGGCCCAGAAGGTCCGTGAGCAGATAGGGGGTGAGAAAATACACCCCCGCCCGGAAAAAGCTCCCGCCGCCCAGGGCGGCCAGGACGCACACCAACGCCAGATGAGCCAGGCCCACCGCCCCCATCCGGGCCAGGACCACGCTCCGCAGGGAAAAGCGGCTGGCAAGCTCCAGCTCCTCCATGCCGTACAGGGTCGAGCGGGCCCCCTCCGTCACCGCGGCGAGAGCCGCGAAGGGCGTCAGCGCTGCCGTCACCCATACCGCGTCCCCGGGCGCCAGCCGCCCGGCCGCCAGGGCCAGGACCAGCACGGCGAGAGAGACCATCCAGGTGACAGGCCGGACATAGGCCGCCTGGCTCAGCAGGAACCGCCCATGGCTCACCGGGGCCGGGGGCAGCGAGCGCAGGAAGGCCCGCTTCCGGGCCTTATCCGGCCCGGGAACAGCGGCGCGCAGCGCGTCGCGAAGATCGTCGTTCATGGTCCGTCCTCCCTCAAAAGCGTCCGCAGCTTGTCCAGCGCCGCGGCGGTCCGCCGGTACACGGCGAAGCGGCTGATGCCCAGGGCCGCGGCTACGGCTCCCACCGGCGCCTCGTTCATATACCGCATGAGCACCAGGTCCCGCTCTTGGTCTGTGAGCGCCGCCAGGGCCTGGGCCAGCGCCAGCCGGTCCAGCACCCCTGGCTCCCCGTCCGGGGCGGCCAGGTCCTCCGGCAGGGGCTCCGCCTTTTGGCGGCGGTACTGGTCGGCGCACAGGTTCCGGGCCACGGTGTAGAGATACCCCAGGGCCCGCCCCTCCTCCCGGTAGCCGGCGGCGGACAGCCACCGCAGGAAGGTCTCTTGGGTCACGTCCTCCGCCTGGGCGGGCGAGCCCAGCTTGTGCAGACAGTAGCGGTATATCCTGTCGTACTGTTCGTCGATGTCCATAGGTGTGAAGGCTCCTTCACCTTGTATAACGGATGAGGGGGGCGGGATGTGCGCTCCCTGGAAAGCTTTTTATATATTGTAGCATGAGGCTGATTATGGTACAATATAGGGAGTTTTTGGCGACGGGGTGAGACATATGAGCTTTTTGTATATACTGGAGGGACTGCGGGTCCCGCTGCTGGACAAGCTCCTGTCGGCGCTTACCTTCCTGGGGGGCGAGGGGATATTCATCGCTCTGGCCATCATCGTGTTCTGGTGCGTCAGCAAGCGGGACGGGTACTACCTCATCGCCGCCGGCGTGGGCGGCACGGTGATCAGCCAGAACATGAAAATCCTCTGCCGGGTGCCCCGGCCCTGGGTCCGGGACCCGAACTTCACCATCGTGGAGAGCGCCCGGGAGGGCGCGGGGGGCTACTCCTTCCCCAGCGGCCACAGCCAGAACGCGGTGGTGGCCCTGGGCGGCACGGCCCGGTTCGTCCGCCCCGGCTGGCTGAAGGCGGTACTGTGGGTCCTGGCGGCCATCGTGTGCTTCTCCCGGATGTACCTGGGCGTTCACACCCCGGCGGACGTGCTCGTGGGCGCGGCCATCGGCCTGGTGCTGGTGTTCGGTCTCCGGCCTCTGTTCACCAGGAGCGAGCAGGACCCCCGCATCATCGACTGGGTCTTCTGCGGCGTGTTTGTCTTCGCGGCGGCGGGCCTGTTCCTGGCCGGGCACGTCCCGGCGGGGGCGGACCCGGAAAACCTGGCCGAATTCCAGAAAAACAGCTACACCATGTTCGGCGTGGCGGCGGCGGTGCTCATCGGCGCGCCCCTGGAGCGGCGGTTCGTCCGCTTTGAGACCGACGCCCCCTGGTGGGCCCAAGTCCTCAAATGCGCTCTTGGTCTCGCGGTGGTAATGGGCCTGCGCATGGCCCTCAAATCCCCGCTGAATGCCCTATTCCGGGGCAATCCCCTGGCCGACGCGGTGCGGTACATGCTCATGGTCCTGGCGGCGGTGCTGGTGTGGCCGCTGACGTTCCGCTGGTTCTCCAGGGGCTGCCCCGTGAGCCGCCGGGGAAGGAAGGTGCTCAAAGTGGTGTTTATCGTACTTATAATAATTCTGGTGCTTGTGGCCATCCTGTTCTGGGTGGTGACCCGGGACTCCTCCATGGAGCCCAGGGACTTCCCGGAGGCGGAGAACGACCTGATCACCCCCCTCGGCGTCACCATGCTGTCCGGCCACCGGGCCGGGGGCGGCGTGGCCCCGGAGAACACCCTGATGGCCCTGGAGACATGCGTGAAGAGCACGGACTATCATTTGGACGTGTTGGAGTTCGACCTGCACATGACCGCGGACGGGGTGCTGGTGCTGCTCCACGACGGGACGCTGGACCGGACCAGCGACGCGGCGGAGGTGTTCGGCGAGACGAACGTGGACGTGGGCAGCAAGACCTTTGAGGAGCTGCAAAAGCTCAACATGGGCGCCAAGTTCACCGCGGCGGACGGGTCCATGCCCTTTGCCGACCTCCATGGCGACGCGGTGCCTGATGATCTTCGCATCATCAGCCTGGACCAGGCGTTGGCCTATCTGGAGGGGGCCGGGGGGTTCCGCTACATCATCGAGATCAAAAACGGCGGCGACGCAGGCCGCCAGGCGGCGGACGAACTGTACGCCACCCTCTCGGCCAAGGGATGCCTGGACCGGGCCGTTGTGGGCACGTTCCACAACGAGATCACCGCCTATATGGACACGACCTACCCCGACATGCTCCGCAGCGCGGGCGTGAGCGAGGTGGTCAGGTTCTACTTCTCCGCCCTGCTGGACTTGGACGTGGATCCTGACACCTTCCGGTTCAAGGCCCTGCAGATCCCCACCACGGATTACGTGGTGAATCTGGGCACCAGCCGGGTGGTCAACTACGCCCACGCGCACGACATCGCCGTCCAGTATTGGACCATCAACGATCCGGCCCAGATGGCGCGGCTGCAAAGTATCGGCGCGGACTGCGTCATGACGGACCACCCGGACGAAGGCGCGAAGGTATTGAATCAGCCGTAAGGAAAGGCGCTATTGCTGCGTGGTGCCATGGCGCTCCCTGCGTCGACAGCATCCCTCGCGAACGGTTTCGCTGCGCTCAACAATGTTCGTTCGAGGGACGCTGTCTCCTTGGAGCGCCGTCGGCATGCGCACCCACCCGGCGTGCGGCGGGAACCGGCAGTAGATAATTTAAAATCTTTTGTAACGAATCAAAGCTATGTCCGTCTAATCAGGGAGGTGATGGCGCTGGACTACGAGGGGCTGTATGACGCCTACTATATGCAGGTGTACTCCTTCCTCCTCACTCTGTCCAGGGACCGGAGCCTGGCGGAGGAGCTGACGGCGCAGACCTTCTACAAGGCCGTGGTGGCGAAGAGCGAGTTTCGCGGCGAGGCCAAGGAGCTGACGTGGCTGTGCGCCATCGCGAAGAACCTCTACACCGACGAGCTGCGCCGCCGGGCCCGGCAGAGCGACGTCTCCCTCGAGGAGACGGACGCCGCCGCACCGGGGGCCATGGAGGACGCCGCCCAAGACAGGGACGACGCCTTCCGCATCCACCTCATTTTGCACGACATGCCCGAGCCCTACAAGGAAGTGTTCCAGCTGCGGGTGTTCGGGGAGCTGCCCTTCTCCCAGATCGGGGAGATATTCGGCAAGACGGAGACATGGGCCCGGGTCACCTATCACCGGGCGCGATTGAAAATACAGGAAAGGATGGTGGGAGACGATGGATAACTGCGGCGTGGTCCGGGACATACTGCCCTTGTATGTGGACGGCGTGTGCAGCGACGCCAGCCGGGCGCTGGTGGATGAGCATGTCGCCTCCTGCCCTGAATGCGCGAAGATGCTGGCCCAGCTGCGGGACAGCGCCTGCGAGGACAGCCTCCGCCGGGAGACGGCGGCGGTGCTGGCCCCCCGGCGGTGGCGCAACAGGCTCTTTGCCGCCAGCTGTACGCTGGCGGGATTTTTGTGTGTGCCGGCCAGTCTCCTGGCCGCCATGGGCCGCAGTCCGGCCATGGACTATCCCTTCTCCTGGCTGCTGCTTCTGGCCCCCGCGCTGCTGGTGGCGCTGGCGGCCACGCTGCTGCCCCTGCGGTGCCGGCGCTACACGGGCCGGTGGACCCTTCTGGGCTATACGGCGAGCCTCTTACTGTTTTTCATGGCCTGCTGCCTCTACGCCTCCACGGGCACGGCGGAGGTCTCCCCTGTGGGCGCGGCCTTCGCCGCCGGCGCGGTGGTCCTCTATATCGCCAGCGCCGCGGCCATCCTGCCATGGGCGCTAAAGGAGCTGCCCCTTCCCGGCCGCTTCGCCGGGCATAAGGCCCTCGCGGCTCTCACCTGGGATATCGCCTTCGCCTTGCTTCTCGTGGAGTGCTTTTTGCTGGCCATGCCCGCCGGGCGCCCCCTGGCGCTGGGGCTGGGCAGTCTGCTGTTGGTGGGGCTGGGGGCCTTCGCGGCCCTGACGCTCCTGCGGCGGCTCAAAATGGATAAGCTGGCGGCCATAGGCGTAGCCGTGGCCGTGGCGGGCAACGCCCTGGGCTGGCTCATCCAGCCCGTGATGCGCCTCACCAGGGCGGAGAAGGACGCCGCCCGCGTACTGCAGATCATCCAGACCGTGCTGCTCATCGCCGCCATGGCGGCGGGAGCGGCGCTGGTGTGCGCCGGGGCCTGGCAGGCCTACCGGCGCGGCACGAAAAAGGCGGAGGCGTGATATGGACACGCCCATGCGCACGAAAGCGGTGGTCCACCTGGACCGGCTGGCCGCCAACGTCCGGAACGTGCTGGCCCGGCTGGGGCCCGGCGTGGCCCTCACGGCGGCCCTGAAGGGCGACGCCTACGGTCACGGCATCGCGGGGGTGTATCCCACCCTTCGGCGGTGCGGCGTGACCGGCTACGCGGTGGCCTATTGGCAGGAGGGGGCAGAGCTCCGGGCCGCCGGCGCGGAGAGCGAGCCCATCCACCTGCTGTCCCCCATCATGGACCAGGAGCTGCCCCGGGTCATCCAGTATCGCCTCACCCCCTCCATCTTCTCGGTGGAGCAGGCGGAAAAGCTGGACGCCCTGGCCGCGGAGGCGGGCGTCGCTGTGCCCGTGCAGATCAAGATCGACACGGGCATGCGCCGCATCGGCTTTCCCTGGGATGTGAGCTCCGTGGCGCCCATCGCCCATATCGCGGGCATGGAGCACATCCGCATCGCGGGCATGTTCACCCACTTCGCCCGGGCGGACGAGCCGGACCAGCCCCAGACGGCCCGGCAGCTGGAGCGGTTCAACACGCTCCTTGCGGCGCTTAAAGAGGCGGGCGTGGACATCCCCTCCGCCCACGTGTCCAACAGCCCGGCCATATTGCTGCGGCCGGAGGCGCAGCTGGACGCGGTCCGCACCGGCGACCTGCTGTTCGGCCTGTGCCCGGTGGAGGAGTCCGACTGGACCGGCCAGGGCCTTCAGGAGGTCCTGACCTGGGAGTCCTACGTGGCCATGGTCAAGACCGTGCCTCCCGGGGAGGAGGTCAGCTACGGCGGCACCTTCACCACGAAGCGGGAGACGGTCATCGCCACCGTCCCGGTGGGCTTCTGCGACGGGTACAGCCGGGGGCTGTCCAACAAAGGGCTGGTAAAGATCCGGGGCCAGCTGGCCCCGGTCATCGGCCGGGTGTGCATGGACCAGTTCATGGCGGACGTCACCGATATCCCCGGCGTGACCGCGGGGGACCGGGTGGAGCTTCTCAACGGAGAGGACCTGTCCGTCCTGTGGATGGCGGACCTTCTGGACACCAATACCGATTCCATCACCTGCGCCATCACCAAGCGGGTGCCACGGATATATACAGAAACAGGAGATATGAGATGAACAAATTCGCTTACTATGTGCGCGTGCTGTCCGGCATGCGGCTGAAACGGTTCCTGCCCATCCTGGACAAGGCCCACGAGATCAGCGGCAAGAGCAAGGCGTGGCTGGCGGCGGACATGGTCCGCTGCGCCCGGAAATACGGCTCCGGCTACCACGACTATATCCAGTTCGGCATGTACGACCTGACTGACGAGCAGAAGGCCACCATGGTCACCCGTGTGGTGAACCGGGAGCTGATGGCCCACCTGAACGACGAGACCAAGTCCATCGTCCTGGACGACAAGGGCCTGTTCGCCGAGAAATACGCCAAGTTCATCAAGCGGGACGTGCTGGACCTGACCCGGGCCACCCCTGAGGAGATCGACGCCTTCGTGGCCAAGCATCCCCGGATGTTCTGCAAGCCCACCGCCGGCGACAGCGGCAAGGGCTGCTTTATCTACGAGGCCCCGGAGGGCGTGACCCACGAGCAGTTCATGGAGGAGATGAAGGCCCACGACACGGGCGTGTGCGAGGAGATATTGCCCCAGCACCCCCAGCAGATGGCCGTGAACCCCTACAGCCTCAACTGCATGCGTCTTGTCACCCTCATCGACGACAAGGGGGTCCCCCACGTCATCTACGCGGTGCAGAAGTTCGGCGTGAAGGACGTGCCCGTGGACAACTACGGCCCCGGCGGCATCGGCTGCCGGGTGGACGTGGACACCGGCGTGGTCCGCTGGCCCGGCGTGCTGGGCGAGGGCTTTATGCGCCAGGTGTTCACCGAGCACCCCGTGAGCCACGTGAAGTTCGAGGGCTACAAGCCCCCCTTCTTCAAGGAGGCCTGCGACATGGTCTGCGAGGCGGCCCTGGTCACCCCGGAGCTGCGGTACGTGGGCTGGGACGTGGGCATCACCCCGGACGGTCCCGCCATCGTGGAGGGCAACGACTTCACCGACTACCTGTTCTACCAGCACGTGCCCCAGACCCCGGACGGCATCGGCATGCTGCCCGTGTTCCAGAAGTACGTTCCCGATTTCAAACGGTAACTATAACGAGGAGGAAAAACTGTTATGTGGGGAAAGATCTACGACTTTCTTGACGTCCTGTGGGGGTATCCCATGCTGATCCTGCTGGTGGGCGGCGGCCTTTACTACGGCTTCCGCACCGGCTTCTACCAGATCCGCTGCCTGCCCCTGATCTTCCGGAAGACCTTCGGCGAGATGTTCAAAAAGGACAAGAACGTGGACTCCCTGGAGGGTACCCTGACGCCCTTCCAGGCGCTGTCCACGGTCCTTGCCGGCACTGTGGGCGCCGGCAACATCGCCGGTGTGGCCTCCGCCATCGCGGTGGGCGGCCCCGGCGCCCTGTTCTGGATGTGGGTCACGGCCATCTTCGGCATGATGACGAAGCTGGCGGAGGTGTCCCTGTCCATCAAGTACCGGAAGAAGGGCGAGGACGGCGAGTACTACGGCGGGCCCATGCACTACATACGCAATGGCCTGGGCAAGAACTGGCGCTGGCTGGCGGCCGTGTTCTCCGTGGCCATGATCCTGCTGACCCTGACGGACGCGGCCTTCGTGCAGGTCAACACCGCCGCCGAGGCCATCAACACCTCCTTCCACGTGCCCAACTACGTGACCGGCATCGTCATCGCCGTGGTGAGCCTGCTGGTGGCCATCTCCGGCACCAAGGGCATCGGCAGGTTCTGCAGTGTGGTGGTTCCCCCCATGTGCGTCATCTACATCGTGGCGTGCCTGGTGACCATCGTGATCAACTTCCAGAACGTGGGCAGCGCCTTCGCCATGGTGTTCAAGTACGCCTTCACCCCCATGGGCGCGGTGGGCGGCTTCACCGGCTCCGCCATCATGCTCACCATGATGAAGGGCGGCGCCCGGGGCATCTTCTCCAACGAGGCCGGCGAGGGCACCGCCGCCACCGTCCACGCCACCGCCAAGACCGACCACCCCGTGCACCAGGGCTTCTACGGCGTGGTGGAGGTGTTCATCGACACCATCATCGTGTGCACCCTCACCGGTATCGCCCTGCTGTCCTGCGGCCCGGAGCTTTGGAACTACGTGGGCGAGGACGGGGAGCTCCTCCAGGGCGTGGCCCTGACGCTGGAGGCATTCCGCGGCACCTTCGGCACTCCCGGCGTGATCGTGCTGGGCGTGTGCGTGTTCCTGTTCACCTACTCCTCCTATCTGGGTTTCTTCGTGGAGTTCCGGACCAGCCTGGAGTACGTGTTCCACGAGAAGGTCACCCGGTACCTGAAGTGGATATTCTTCGCCATCCCCCTCATCTCCTCCTGGATGGAGGTCAGCATGATCTGGGATATGGCCGACATGGTGGTGGGCTTCATCTTCATCCCCAACATGATCGCCCTGCTGCTGTTGAGCCCCCAGGTGTTCGACATGCTGAAGGAATATACCGCCATCTGCAAGGCGGAAAAGAAGAAATAATTCCGGACAGCAAAAAGCACCCTCCCGGACTGCATTGCCCCACAAAAAGTAGACAGTAGACAAAAAGCCCCCTGTTGTAGGAGAATGACTACGACAGGGGGTATTG
>CANPVS010000035.1 GCA_947581795.1 uncultured Oscillospiraceae bacterium | reverse complement strand
ATGGAGGCGCCATCCGGATTTGAACCGGAGAATCGCGGATTTGCAGTCCGCTGCCTTACCTCTTGGCTATGGCGCCAAAAAAGTGGTGCCTGGGGTCGGAATCGAACCAACGACACGCGGATTTTCAGTCCGCTGCTCTACCATCTGAGCTACCCAGGCACACGGGGGGAAAATATGGAGCGGGCAACGAGATTCGAACTCGCTACCTCCACCTTGGCAAGGTGGCGCTCTGCCAAATGAGCTATGCCCGCATATGGCGACCGAGAAGGGACTTGAACCCTCGACCTCCGGCGTGACAGGCCGGCGTTCTAACCGACTGAACTACCCGGCCAGGTAGTGGTGGGAACAACAGGACTCGAACCTGTGGCCCCCTGCTTGTAAGGCAGGTGCTCTAACCAGCTGAGCTATGCTCCCTAAAGCCCCCGCTTTTCAAGCGGCTTTGCTATTATAAAGCACCGGGGGGCCGTTGTCAATAGAAAAATTCCCCCAAAAGGGAACTTTTTCCCCCTCACTCCTTGGGCTCGGAGTCCCCTTCCTCCAGGCGTTTGAACACGGCGGCGTAGCCGTCCTTGCCGTACTGGAGGGAGCGCTTGACGCGGCTGATGGTGGCGCTGGAGGCGCCGGTCTGCTGGAGGATGTCGTTGTAGATCATGCCCTTGTCCAGCAGCCAGGCCACCTGGAAGCGCTGCTCCATGGCCTGCAGCTCGGACACGGTGCAAAGATCGTCGAAGAACTGGGTGCATTCGTCCATCGTTTTCAGGGACAAGATGGCCTTGTACATCATCTCATTGCGGGGCTTGCGATTGAGCTTGTTCATAGGGCTTCTCCTTCCTCTTGATGGGTCCGATACTTTCCGGGCGTTCTCGCTAAGAGGTATTTTACAACACTAAAGCTTGAAAGTAAAGCCAAAAGTTAAAAAATCTACTATCTTTTTTAAGCGTTCAATGGTATATTATATAATGAGAAAGGAGTGGTCGGCATGATAGCGATGTGGACCGTGGCCGCGGTGGTCTTTCTGATCGTCGAGGCCGTCACCGCCGCCATGAATTCCATCTGGTTCGTAGTCGGCTCCCTGGCGGCGCTGGCGGGGGCGGCGCTGGGCGCGCCCATATGGGCGCAAGTCCTGCTGTTCATCGCCGTATCCGGCGTGTGCTTCGCCATCCTCTATCCCCGGCTGAAAAACCTTTTGAAGCGGGACCGTCAGCCCACCAACGCCGACATGGTCCTGGGCCGGGAGTGCGTGGTGACCCAGCGCATCGACAACCTCTCCGGCACCGGCGCGGTATCCGCCGGCGGCAAGACCTGGACCGCCCGCTCCGCCCACGGCGAGACCTTCGAGCTGGGCGACGTGGTGGTGGCGGAGGACATCCAGGGCGTGAAGCTCATCGTCTCCCCCGCTGAAAATACCTCAAAATAACATCGAAGGAGGAAGATACACCGTGTTTATGACCGAACCCGCGGCCCGTGTCATCGGACCGGTCCTTATCGCGTTTGCCGTACTGCTCGTGATCATCATCCTCATCCGCAACATCCGGGTCGTGCAGCAGGCCCGGGCCTTCGTGGTGGAGCGCCTGGGCGCTTACCACTCCACCTGGAACGTGGGGCTGCACTTCAAAATACCCTTCATTGAGCGCATCGCCAAGGTGGTGAGCCTCAAGGAGCAGGTGGCGGACTTCCCGCCCCAGCCCGTGATCACCAAGGACAACGTGACCATGCAGATCGACACCGTCATCTACTTCCAGATCACGGACCCGAAGCTGTACACCTACGGCGTGGAGAACCCCATGCTGGCCATCGAGAACCTGACGGCCACCACCCTCCGGAACATCATCGGCGAGCTGGAGCTGGACGAGTCCCTCACCAGCCGGGACACCATCAACGCCAAGATGCAGCAGATCCTGGACGAGGCCACCGACTCCTGGGGCATCAAGGTCAACCGGGTGGAGCTTAAAAACATCACCCCGCCCAAGGAGATCCAGAACGCCATGGAGAAGCAGATGAAGGCCGAGCGGGAGCGGCGGGAGTCCATCCTGAAGGCCGAGGGCGAGAAGCGGGCCGCCATATTGGAGGCCGAGGGCGAGAAGGAATCCGCCGTGCTCCGGGCCGAGGCCAAGAAGGAGGCCGCCATCCTGGAGGCCCAGGGCAAGGCCCAGGCCATCATCGCCGTGAACGAGGCCACCGCCGAGGGCCTGAAGCTCCTCAATCAGGCCGCCCCCAGCGACCCCATCGTGAAGCTGAAGGCCCTGGAGGCCTTCGCGGCCGCCGCCAACGGCCAGGCCACCAAGATCATCATCCCCTCGGAGATCCAGGGCGTCGCCGGCCTGGCCGAGGGCGTGGTGGAGGCCGTCAAGGGGCCGGAAAAGAAGTAAGCGGCAAACGAAAGCCCCGGGACGCGTCCGCGTCCCGGGTCCTCTATGTAGAGATATATTTCTCCTTATATTATACGTCCGGCAATTCCCTCTTGAGGCATATCTCGCCGCCTTCGCTCATGGCCTTAGTAATGGCCGCCTTTTTGTCGGTCCCATAGGGACAGGTCATGAGGCCTTCGTGGCGGCAGGGAAGAATACAATTGACAGCTATAAACATCTTCTCGGCGTAGTTAAAATCCGCATCATAGTCGACCCCGCCGGTGACCTTTTCCAGGGTCTTCTCGTCCAGTTTCTTCTCTTCGTTCATGGTATGTTCCTCCTTATGTTATTTGGTGTGTCTTATCAGCGGGCTTTGCAAGTCTCCGTGCTGTTGTAGTACGCTTCCATGTCGTTACGATAGGGACACGCGTCGGTGTTCTGTTTTGAGCATCTGTTGCAATCTATCACCCTGTTGGCATAACGCCACTCATCACCAGCATCCCATCCGCCGGTGACGCCTTCCAGGGTGCCCTCCTGTTCAGGGGTTACCCCCCCCCGCTGGATTTTCTTCTCTTCGCTCATGATCTGTTCCTCCTTATGTTATTTATGTTATGGGGTCGAAATTATTGCAGCCCCCGCTTGCCGACTTATCCATAAACCCGTGCAGATTGTCGCTAAAGGGGCAGGTCTTCTTGCCAAGATGCGCGCAGGCGGAGCAGCTGTGTTCTCCGATCGTTCCTCCGGCGACCTCTTTCAGGACGTCCTCCTGTTCAGGGGTTACCCCCCCCCGCTGGATTTTCTTCTCTTCGCTCATGGTATGTTCCTCCTTATGTTATTTGTCGTGTCTTAACTGTGTTCAGGGCAGGTCTCATAGCCTCTCAAAGTATTGTACATCGTTATTGGGGTATAAGGGCAGTTCTTCCCACATTTCGCGCAGTTGCCGCAGTTGTTCGAGGTAAACTTTGAGAGAAAGCTGGCCATTGCATCAAGCTCGCTGACGCTGAGCGCCCCTCCGGCGACCTCTTTCAGGGTGTCCTCCTGTTCAGGGGTTACCCCCCCCCGCTGGATTTTCTTCTCTTCGCTCACGATTTGTTCCTCCTTATGTTATGTTATTATTTGGCAAATCGCTCGGTGCATTTGCCATCGCTGCCGCTGTAACGATAATAAATATACTCCATTATGTTGCTGCCATAATAGGGACAATCGTCGGGCCAGCGCGTGCAGCTCCGGCAGTTGGCATTGTGAAAGTCTCCGAAAAAATCTCCCCACGCCTGGATCTCCTCAGGAGTGCCGCCCCCGGTGACCTTTTCCAGGGTCTCGTCGTTCAGTTTCTTCTCTTCGCTCATAGCAATTCCTCCTTGTTTCAGATTTAATTTTTCGCTCTGTATCACACCGCCATACTAGAGGAAACACCGGGCGGCCGTCAATATTTGTGTCTCGAAATGCAGAAATCACGACTCGAATTGCATAAAATGGAGCTTGACAAGCGGAATTTTGCGGTTTTTCTATGCGAAGGACCCGTACTCCATGAACGAGTACGGGTCCTGTTTATGCTATTCGGTTTTTATTCCGCCGCGGGGCCCAGGTCGCTGACCATGCCCTCCTCCATGGGCGGGGCGGGCTCCGGGGTCACAGGCGGCTCCGTGATCACGGGCTCCGGCGTCACCGGCACCTCCGTGGGAGGCGCTGTGGGTTCGGCGGTGGGCGCCGGGGTATCCGTGGGTGGCGGCTCCGTGGCGGGGGCCGCCGCCAGGGGCTGGAACACCGCGTAGAGGGTGTGGTTCTGGCGCACATTGTCGAAGGTGTAGGCGGTCTGGATGTTCACGTTGGCGCCGTCGATGAGAAGCTGGCTCAGCTCATAGCCCAAGTCCGGCGTGATGATGAAGCTCTGACTGGTCCCCTCCTCCACATCCACCGAGCCGGAGGGCGACACGCTGCCGCCGGAACCGGCGGTGACGGTGATGGTGTGGTAGTTCTTGGGGGGCGCCGTGGGCGCGTTGGTGGGCCGGGGCGGCAGGGTGGCCGTGAGCACATCCCCGGTGGGGACCGGCGAGGGCGAGGCGCCGGGGTCCGCCAGCAGATACTCCCGGGCGAACAGATATCCGCCCAGCAGCACCGCCGCCGTGATCAGAATGGCCACCAGCCACTTCAAAAAGCCGCTGCCGCCACTGTTCCGGCCGCCGCCACCGCCGCTTCTGGGCGGCTCGTCGTACTGCCGGGGCGGCTGGACGTATACCCTGGGCGGGGGCGTGGGGTCCGCCACCACCACCTTGGGCCGGGGCGGGGCCTCCGGCACCGCCTGGCGGCGGGGCGGCTGCTCCTGCGCCGGCTGACGCCGGGGCTGGCCGGCGGGTCCTTCCTTTTCTCTGTCGTATACCGTCCGAAAGACGGGGTCCTTCATAGGCTGCTCCTTCCGGGTGGGCAGGTCGGCGGTCAGGTCGTCCCCCTCGTCCCCTGCGGGCGCGTCACCCTCCGGCTCCTGGTCCTCAACGGGACCGGGGGCCTCGTGGCGGCCCCGCTCCGGGGCGGGCTTGGCAGGGGCAGAGGCGGGCTGGCCGGCCGGGGCGTCCTTCTTCCCCAGGGCCCTGCTCACCTGCTCCTCCAGGCTGTCGGAGGACAAAAAGGCGTCAAAATCGAAGCCGCCGCTTTTCGCCGGCTCCTCCTTCGTCCACTGGACCGCCTCGTCCCCCTGGGGGGCTTTTATGTCGTTGTCCTCTTCAAAACTCATTTTGTCCTACCTTTAGAACGCAATGTATGTTAAAATAGCCGCAGAGCAGCTATTTTACTTGAAATACCGGTCGCGCTCCCGTCAGCGCCGGAACCGCGCAACATGGTAAAATGTTCTAAGTATTTTTATACAGGAGGGCTCATCATGCACAACAAAGCCCTTGTCACCGGCTCCTCCCGGGGCATCGGCGCCGCCGCGGCCCGGCGGCTTGCCGCCGGGGGGTGGGACGTGACTGTTCATTATCATACGTCCGGGGACGCCGCCCTTGCCCTGGCGACGGAGCTGGGCACCCGCGCCGTGCGGGCGGACGTGTCCGACCCGGGGCAAGTGCAGGCGCTCTTTGACGCCGTGGGCCCGGTGGACCTTCTGGTATGTAACGCCGGGGTGGCCGAGTACGGCCTTCTCACCGACATGGACGAAGACGGCTGGCGCCGCCTTCTCGCGGTGAACACCGACGGGGCCTGGCGCTGCTGCCGGGCCGCCATCCCCCACATGGTCCATGAGAAGGCGGGAAACATCATCCTCGTCTCCTCGGTCTGGGGGGTCTACGGGGCCAGCTGCGAGGCGGCCTATTCCGCCTCCAAGGCAGCGCTGGTCGGTCTCGGCAAGGCCCTGGCCAAGGAGCTGGGCCCCTCCGGCATCCGGGTGAACGTGGTGGCCCCCGGGGTCATCGACACGGACATGCTGGCCCGGTTCGATTTCGCCGACAGACAGGCGCTCATCGACGAGACGCCCCTGGGCCGTATCGGCAAACCGGAGGATGTGGCGGAGCTCATCGCCTTTCTGGCCTCGGATAAGGCCAGCTTCATCACCGGCCAGGTGATAGAATGTTCAGGCGGCTTCGGGATGTAGTTCAGCACACCCCGCAGATGCGCAGACACAGGTACGCCGCCGGGATGGAAAAGAGCATACCGTCCATCTTGTCCATGATGCCGCCGTGTTCCGGCATCAGGTGGCTGTAGTCCTTCACCCCGGCCATGCGCTTGATGAGGGACGCGGCCAGATCGCCCACCTGGCCGAAGCAGCTGGCCACGAAGGCGGTGAACACGCACACCCAGAAGCCCCAGCCAAATACCCAGGCCATGAGCGCGCCCGCCAGGATAGCGGAGGCGCCGCCGATGACGGTGCCCTCCCAGGTCTTGTGGGGGCTCACGGTGGGGGCCAGCTTGTGGCTGCCGCAGGCCTTGCCGCCGATGAGGGCCATGCTGTCGCAGGCCCAGGTGCCCAGGATCGCCAGCACCAGCGTCATGCGCCAGATGTCGGAGGCGGCGGCGTAGAGGATGATGGTGTAAAAGCCGAAGGGCCACATGAGCACGAACAGCTCCGTCATGGCGAACTTCGCCCCCCGCTCCGGTTTCAGGATGCCCCAGAACATGGCCGCGAAGGCCGCCAGGGCGTACACGGCCACCATCCAGCCCACGCCGGCCCCGGCCAGGCACAGGACGGTCTCGACCGCCATATAGGCGATGGGCAGTATCTTGGAAGAGGGTATCTCCGCCTGGAACAGGACGCTCTGCAGCTCGTAGGCCGAGCACACCGCCAGCGCCAGGAAGAATACCACCCGGGTGAACCGGCTCAGCAATATGCATCCGAAGGTCACCACCACGATGATCGCGGCGGGGAGCAGTCTCTTCTTGATATCCATATATATCACCCCTAACTTTATATTATAAATCAAACCTTTTCCGTTGACAAGAGAAACCTGCCGGAGGCGTCGCCTCCGGCAGGTTCGTATATGATCGTTTATAGAAGTTTTATCCCCGCCGCCCTACATGCCGCGTAGGTGACGTCGTCCCAGACGCCGGACTGGACCTCGCCGATGTGGGCGCAGCCCATGAGGAGCATGCACAGCCGGGACTGGCCGATGCCGCCGCCCATGGTGAGGGGCAGCTCCCCCGCCAGCAGCGCCTTGTGGAAGGGCAGCTCCCGGCGGCTGTCGCACCCGGCCTCGGTGAGCTGCTTATCCAGGCTCGCCGGGTCCACCCGGATGCCCATGGAGGATATCTCAAAGGCCCGGTCCAGGACGTGGTTGCGGAAGATGATGTCGCCGTTCAGCTCCCAGTCGTCATAGTCGGGGGCCCGGCCGTCGTGGGGTTTGCCAGAGCGGAGCTTCTTGCCGATCTGCATGAGGAACACGGTATCGTGGGTCTTGGTGAACTCGTTCTCCCGGTCGCCGGGGGCCAGATCCGGGTAAAGGTCCTCCAGCTCCTGGGCGGTGATGAAGGTCACCTCCCGGCTCAGCCGGGTCTTGACCGCGGGAAACTCCCACCGCACCTGGTCGCAGGTCATACATATGGCATCCACGATCCGCTGGACCGTGTCCTTCAGATACTCCGTGTTCCGCTGCCGGGGGGTGATGATCTTCTCCCAGTCCCACTGGTCCACGTACACGGAGTGGAGGTTATCCAGCACCGGCTCGTCCCGGCGGATGGCGTTCATGTCGGTGTAAAGGCCGTTGCCCACCCGGAAGTCATAGGTCCGCAGGGCCCAGCGCTTCCACTTGGCCAGGGACTGGACCACCTGGTACTCCTCCTCCCCCGTGGCGGACACGGTGAAGGCCACGGGCCGCTCCACGCCGTTCAGGTCGTCGTTCAGGCCCGTATCCGCCTTCACGAACAGGGGCGCGGACACTCGCTTCAGGTCCAGGGCTGCGGACAGGTTCCGCTGGAAATGGGACTTGATGAACTCGATGCACCGCTGGGTGTCGTACACGTCCAGCGCGGTCTTGTAACCTTCTGGGATAGTCAACATAGTCGTTCTCCTTTAGCCTCGCAGAGTTCGCCGCCGGAGCGGCGAAAAAAGTTGGATGATTTTTCCGGGGGCGTGTACCTCGGAAAAATCTCTTATCGGCCCGCAAACGTGCGAGCAAAGCGAGTGCGCTGCAGCGGGCCGCACCCCTCTCGTTAAGAAGGCATTTATGCCTTCTTAACGAACGCTAAAGAGCATCTCGCCGTAGGTGGGATAGGGCCAGCACTTGGCGCCGGCGATGGTCTCCATCTCGTCCACGTAGATGCGCAGCTCGCTCATGGTGGCGAAGATCTTATCCCGGCAGAAGTTGGAAAGCTCCTCGCAGGAGGCGATGTCGGCGGACTGGGCGATGGCGTCGTCCAGCTCGTCCGCCGCGCCGGCGGTCATGGCGGTGAGTTCGGCCAGGCGCTTGACGGAGGCCTTCTCGTAGCTCACGTCGATGTCCGCGCCCAGGGCGGCCTTCGCCGCCGCGGCCTTGGCCACCTTGCCGCCGTAAAGGCTCACCGCGGGCAGGATGTCCTTGCGGACCATGTCGGACATGGTCATGGCCTCAATGCGGATGGTCTTGGCGTAGTTCTCCTGCATCATCTCGTAGCGCGCCCGCATCTCCACCTCGGACAGGACCTTGTTGCCCTCGAACAGCTGGATGTTCTTCTCCGCCAGATAGTGGGGCAGCGCCTCGGGGGTGGTGCGCAGGTTGAGAAGCCCGCGCTTTTCGGCCTCTTTGACCCAGGACTCGTCGTAGCCGTTGCCGTTGAAGACGATGCGGATGTTCTCCTTCACCGTCTCCCGGATGAGATCGTGCAGCTCCGCGTCGAAGTCGTCGGCGGCCTCCAGCCGGTCGGCGAAGCGGCGCAGCTCCTCGGCCACGGCGGTGTTCAGCACGATGTTGGCCTCGGAGATGGACTGGGAAGAGCCGGGCATACGGAACTCGAATTTGTTGCCCGTGAAGGCGAAGGAGGAGGTGCGGTTCCGGTCGGTGGTATCCTTGGGGAACCGGGGCAGGACGGACACGCCCACCTTGAAGGGCTCCTTGCCGCCGCCGCTGTAGGACTCGTCGTGCATGATGGCGTTCAGCACCGCCTCCAGCTCGTCGCCCACGTAGACGGAGAGGATGGCGGGAGGAGCCTCGTTGGCGCCCAGGCGGTGGTCGTTGCCCGCGCTGGCCACGGAGATGCGCAGCAGGTCCTGATACTCGTTCACGGCCTTCAGCACCGCGCACAGGAACACCAAAAACTGGGCGTTCTCGGCGGGGGTATCGCCGGGCTCCAGCAGGTTCTCGCCGGTGTCGGTGGCCACGGACCAGTTGTTGTGCTTGCCGCTGCCGTTGACGCCCGCGAAGGGCTTTTCGTGCAGCAGGCACTCCATGCCGTGGCGCTTGGCGATGGTACGCATCATCTCCATGGTGAGCTGGTTATGGTCGGCGGCGATGTTCACGGTGGAGAACAGGGGCGCCAGCTCATGCTGGGCCGGGGCCACCTCGTTGTGCTCGGTCTTGGCCACCACGCCCAGCTTCCAAAGCTCCTCGTTCAGCTCCTTCATAAAGGCGGCTACACGGGGCTTGATGGCGCCGAAGTAGTGGTCGTCCAGCTCCTGGCCCTTGGGAGGACGGGCGCCGAACAGGGTCCGGCCGGTGTAGATGAGGTCCTTGCGCCGGTCGTAGACGCTCTTGTCCACCAGGAAGTACTCCTGCTCCGCGCCGGCGGTGGCGCGGACGGAGGTGGTCTCCGTGTCGCCGAAGAGCCGCAGGATGCGAAGGGCCTGCTTGTTGAGTGCCTGCATCGAGCGCAGCAGCGGGGTCTTCTTGTCCAGCGCCTCGCCGGTGTAGGACACGAACGCCGTGGGGATGTACAGCACGCCGTCCTTCACGAAGGCGTAGCTGGTGGGGTCCCAGGCGGTGTAGCCCCGGGCCTCGAAGGTGGCCCGCAGGCCGCCGGAGGGGAAGCTGGAGGCATCGGGCTCGCCCTGGATGAGCTCCTTGCCGGAGAACTCCATAATGGCCCGGCCGTCGCCGGTGGGATGGATGAAGCTGTCGTGCTTCTCGGCAGTGACGCCGGTCATGGGCTGGAACCAGTGGGTGAAGTGGGTGGCGCCCTTCTCCACGGCCCAGTTCTTCATGGCCGTGGCCACTACGGTGGCGATCTCCGGGGTCAGGCGCTTGTCGTGGTGGATGGACCGGATGACCTCTTTGTAGGTCGCATGGGGCAGGCGGGCCTGCATGACCGCCTCGGAAAAGACCATGGACCCGAACAGCTCAGTGGTATTGCTCATTGTTCCTCTCCTTTATTCTTCCTCATAGAGGTTTACTGCGATAAAACGAAGAAACGGCAAAGGCACACGGAACTATCCGCGACGCCTTTGCCGTTTCAACACCTAGATTTTACTCTTTTTCCGCCCCGGCTGTCAAGGGCGCACACATCGTCGATTCCCACAAAATAGCCCCGCTCCCCGCGGCGTGATATCGGCATATGCCCCATTCTTTTCCGATAAATTGACAAACGGAAAGGGAATGGGTAAAATCGTCATATATTGGTATGACCATTCGTTTTACCGCCGTCCATTCTATGAAAGGAGGCCCCCCGCGGTGCAGCCACGACCCTACGCTTCCCTGCTGCTCATCACCGGCTCCCGGGACACCGCCGCCCATTTCGCGGCCTTCCTGCCGGAGGACCGGTTCGCCCCGGAGCTGAACGTGTGTTCCCCTTTGGAGGCCGACTACGTGCTGGGCGAGACGGTGTACGACGTGGTGGTCATAGACGGCACCGTTCCCGCCGAGTCCGGGGCGGCTCTGGCCCGCTTCGCGATGGAGCACGGCGTATCCGGGGTGCTGCTGCTGGCGGAGGCGGATAAGCTCCCCGCCGTGTCGGCCCTGGCGGCGGAGCACGGCTTTCTGGCCCTGCAAAGCCCCGTGGACCCCTCCCTTCTCCGGCAGAGCCTGGCCATGATGGCCACGGTGAGCCAGCGGCTGCACGCCCTCCAGTCCCGGGCCGACACCCTGCAGGCCAAAATGGACGAGATGCGCCTGGTGGACCGGGCCAAGCTCATCCTCATCCAGCGGTTCAAGATGACGGAAAAGCAGGCCCACCGCTTTATCGAGAAAAACGCCATGGACCGGTGCGTCACCCGCCGGGCCATCGCCGAGAAGATCATCCGCACATACGATATCTGATACGAGAGGTACATCCATGAAACACGAAGCCGTCCTGATCGTGGACTTCGGCGGCCAGTACGACCAGCTCATCGCCCGCCGGGTCCGGGAGCACCAGGTCTACTGCGAGCTGCGGCCCTACACCATCACTCTGGATGAGATCCGCGCCTTCGACCCCATCGGCATCATCTTCACCGGCGGGCCCAGCAGCGTCTATGACGACGCCGCGCCCCACATCGACCCGGGCGTGTTTGAGCTCGGCGTGCCCATCCTGGGCATATGCTACGGCTGCCAGCTCATGGCCCAGGCATTGGGCGGCGCCGTGACCCCTGCCCAGGACGATTCCGCCCGGGAGTACGGCAAGACCTATACCTATTTTGATACGAATTGCCGGCTCTTCAAGGGCCTGCCCGCCGAGAGCGTCACCTGGATGAGCCACGGCGACTACATGGCGAAGGTGCCCGACAGCTTCACCCTGGCCGCCCACAGCGACAACTGCCCCAATGTGGCTATCGCCGACGAGGCCCGGGGTTTTTACGGCGTCCAGTTCCACCCCGAGGTGAACCACACCGAATTCGGCCGCGATATGCTCAAAAACTTCCTCTATGAGGTCTGCCGCGCCCGCGGCGACTGGACCATGGAGGACTACAAAAACAGCGCCGTCGCCTCCCTGCGGGAGAAGATCGGCGATGGAAAGGTGCTGCTGGCCCTGTCCGGGGGCGTGGATTCCTCCGTGGCGGCGGCCCTGCTGGCCGAGGCGGTGGGCAGCCAGCTCACCTGCGTGTTCGTGGACCACGGCCTTCTCCGCAAGGACGAGGGCGACCAGGTGGAGGCGGCTTTCGCCCCCTGGGCCATCAACTTCATCCGTGTCAACGCTGAGGAGCGTTTCCTGTCAAAGCTGGCCGGTGTGGCGGAGCCGGAGCGCAAGCGCAAGATCATCGGCGAGGAGTTCATCCGGGTCTTCGAGGCGGAGGCCAAAAAGCTGGGCAAGGTGGACTATCTCGCCCAGGGGACCATCTACCCCGACGTGGTGGAGTCCGGCACCGGCGACGCCGCCGTGATAAAGAGCCACCACAACGTGGGCGGCCTGCCCGACTATGTGGATTTCAAGGAGATCGTGGAACCCCTGCGGCTGCTCTTCAAGGACGAGGTCCGGCAGCTGGGCCGGGAGCTGGGCCTGCCCGAGTACCTGGTGAGCCGCCAGCCCTTCCCCGGGCCTGGTCTCGCCATCCGGGTTATCGGCGAGGTGACGAAGGACAAGCTGGACACCCTCCGGGAGGCGGACTTCATCTTCCGGGACGAGGTGGCCAAGGCCCACCTGGAGGGGACCATGGACCAGTACTTCGCGGTGCTGACCAACATGCGCTCCGTGGGCGTCATGGGCGACGGCCGGACCTACGACTACACCCTGGCCCTGCGCAGCGTCACCACCTCGGACTTTATGACCGCCGACTGGACACGCATCCCCTACGAGACGCTGGACGCGGTCTCCACCCGCATCGTCAACTCCGTCCCCGGCGTCAACCGGGTGGTCTACGACATCACCTCCAAGCCACCCTCCACGATTGAGTGGGAATAAGCGCGCCCCAAAGCAAATGGCCTTGCCGGTCACCGGCAAGGCCGTGTTTGTTTTTCTGCTCAACAATGCAGCCGGTGATCCGCGACAATGCGTCCATAGACCGCTTCTGTGTCTTTCACAGACGTGTAGAGGAGCGGCGTATAGGTTTTCAGCAGCATCAGTGTGTTCATCTGTATCAGTCCCATAACGGTCTCCGCCTGCTCGCAGCGCACGCTTTCAAGGACACTATACGGTATCATGATCTCCGGCACCAGCTTTCGCATCGCATGGTGCCACATCACATATCGCTCCCGCAGGAACATATGCGCGGCCTGATTCAGCGCATCCGCGCAGCGGGACAGGCCCGTTCCCATCCCGGAGCCTCTCTCCGTCAATTCAAAGGACGTCGCGGCGATCCATATGGCCGCCCGTTCTTCCTCATCCTCCGCTTCCGCCAGCATTTGCGCCGTCTGGATAGTGCCCTTGTTTGACGGCGCCGTGAAATACAAAAAGGTGATAGGGTCATTCGATATCCTGCGTTTTCTCTCCTGCGCCGCGCCATTTTCCAGCCAGTCGTATCCATAAAAGTACCCTTCCCGATCATACTCCACGAATACGGTCTCGGCGGCAACCGGCCCTGACAGAATGTCAGGGAACCGCCAGCATCCTTGTTCCCAAAGCTTATAGACGTCTTCCCATTTCATTTCGCCGCGCATATACTTTCTCCTTTCTGTCAGATGTCTTCCTTTTCATCTGCCGCGCTTGTTTCCGGTCCGGCTTCCCAGTCCATATAGAACTGCTGATCGCTCCAGTGCGAAAAGTGATAGGAGTGGCCACTGTCCAGATACATGTCGGAGTACAAATAGCTGATGATGCCCATGTCGTCAAACAGGCCAAAGACCCAAGCCTCTGAGGCCTCATCGCCCTTATATCCCTCAATGCCGCCGCTGAGCTCCAAAAAGCTCTCCGCCTCCACATAACACAGATAGATGATGAGCTCCTCCAGAACGCTGTGGGCGATCAGCGGCCACCCCAGCCTCGCCCGCATCACCAAACTGCCCAGCGTACATTTCATTCTGTATAGGAACTCATAATCGTATCGAGTCAGAAACTGCTCAGGAAGGTCGCCCTCAAGCCATGACATGGGCAATTGCCCGATATGGGAACCTGCCGGCATGGAGGAAAGTCCCTCCATATCCTCCTCGATATGATCGCCAAGAATATCACTTCCCGCGGCAAACGACACCGCCGCCAGCGGTCCGAACCGTTCTTCCAGATAGGCGGACCACGCCTTGTGGTCCCGGAATTCTTCAACTGACAGTCCTTCCGCGGCTTCCCCCTGGTCAGGGAAACCGTTCCAGTTCAAGGCTCGGCAGACGCCTTTGCCCTTGTCCTCGCGGATCGGTTCGCCCGCTTCATAGCGGCTCCACGTCTTCATCCCCACGCCGGCCCGGGCCGCGGCCTCTTCGATCGTCATTCCCAGTTCACCGCGCCGCTGCCTGATCCTCCGAGCCAGATCGGCGTTGTTCTGGATCGCTCTCCGGGGCATATCTATCTCCTCCTTTTTATGACATGTCACTTCTATGTCATTATGTCATAAATGCAGCGGATAGTCAAGCCCCAATTTGCAAAATCAAACTATGGGTCATCCTGCCGGCTCTTTTCTTCCCCGCAGCACTGGGTTTCTCATTCCATTTCAAATAATATAATTGACCGTTGACAGGTAATATCTTTAGCCATATAATTAATTTCCTCATTCCAACAACCCCTGAAGGAGGTCCCCCCTATGCTCATCAAGCGCGATATGCTCTTCACACCCGCGGGCAAAAACCGCCCGCTGCACATATGGCTGCCGGAGGGATACGAGACTTCCTCTGAGCGCTACCCGGTGATGTACTTCTTCGACGGGCACAACCTCTTCCTGGACAGCGACGCTACATACGGCAAGAGCTGGGGTCTGCTGGAATTCCTCCAGGGCTGGGAAAAACAGCTCATCGTGGTGGGCATGGAGTGCGGCCACGAGGGCAACGAGCGGCTCTACGAGTACTGCCCCTACCACTTCCGGGGCAAGTTCTGGGGCGACCTGCTGGGCACGGGCGCGGAGACCATGCGCTTCATGGCGGAGGAACTGAAGCCCATGATCGACCGGGAGTACCGGACCGACCCCTCCCGGGAGGCGACGGCCATCGGCGGCTCGTCCATGGGCGGGCTCATGAGCCTGTACGCCGGCATCAAATACAGCGGCGTCTACTCCAAGGCCGCCTGCGTGTCCAGCTCCATCTCCCCCTGCATGCCCAGCCTGCGCAGGGACATCCGGGAATCGTCCATCGCCCCCGGCGCCCGCTTTTACCTCTCCTGGGGCACGGAGGAGTCCGGCGGCAAGCCCTCCATGGGTATCTACGAGACCCCCGCCGCGAAGAACAACGCTGAGATCGCGAAGCTACTGGAGGACAAGGGCGCCGCGACCCGGGTCACCTGTCAGCGGGGCGGCCGCCACTGCGAGGCCAGCTGGGAAAAGCTGGTTCCGGAGTTCATGGACTTCCTGTGGCTGGACAAATAAACCTTCCTACACATATGAAAAACACCGCATGGCCGAAGCCATGCGGTGTTTTATTGTTGTATCCGGTTCAGACCACCGACTTGAAAAGCGGCAGCTTTTTCATGACCATATCGGTCACATAGGCGGCGGCGAACGCGATGGCCGCCGTCAGCAGTATCCCGGCCATCCCGCCGAAGCGGAAGGGATCGAAGTGCATGTGCTTGAACAGGAGCCGTATATAGGCCATGTGGATGAGATACACCCCGAAGGAGTGCCGGTCGATGTTCTGCAGGACGCTCTTCACCGGCGAGGGCTCGTCCGACAGATGGAAGAACCAGCCCGCGACGCCCAGCGCCTGGAGGATGACCAGCGGGGAGTTGTACTCAAACAGCACGTCCACCTGGGCCACGCCCCAGCGCACCCTCACATAGGACAGGGCCGCGATGGCCGCTGTGGACCCCAAAAACAGCCCGCCGTAGAGGGCGCGGCTCTTGCTTCTCCCCCACCGGCGCAGCCAGTATCCCATAAAGAGATACAGCGGGTAGATGCTGGACACGTGTACGTAGAACCCGCACCGGAGGCCCACCGCCTCCAGGCAGGGCAGCACAGACAGAAACAGCCCGTATATGCCCATCAGGTACAGCAGGTCCCGCTCCTCCGCTAGCTCTGTCACCTTTTTATACAGGGGCATGAGCAGGTACAGGCCCAGCAGGCAGTACAGGTACCACATGTGGGACCAGGAGTCCCCGGCGAACACGTCGTAGAGGCCGGAGAGGAAGTGCTCCCCCGTCCGCTGCCCCGGGTTGAAGATCATCTCCAGCGCCACGAACAGCACCCCGAACAGGGCGATGGCCTTCACCACGCGGGCGATGTATTTCTTGAACAGCGCCCCGTAAGTGATGTGCTTCTCCGGTGACAGGAGCAGGGCCCCCGTCACCATGATGAAGCAGGGCACGGCCCACATCAGGTTATGCTGGACCATCCCTCCTATCGCTGCCCGGCGGAACGTCAGCTCCGGGGCGAACATAAGACCGGTGGAGTAGGTGGTGTGCAGCAGGATGATGGCGAGGCACGCCGTGGCCCGCAGGCAGTCGAAGCCCGCGTTTCGTTTGCCGTTCACGGGACCGTGATCACCAGAGCAGGCCGTTGTCGATGCAGCCGGAGTCGCCGCCGTAGGACCAGTCGCCGCCGGAAGAAGAACCGCCGGAGGAGCTGCTGCCGCTGCTGGAGGAGCTGCCACCGCCGCCATAGGCCGCGTACTCAGGGCTGGAGAAGTAGGCCGTCTGCTCGGCCTCCTCGGTGTTCACGTCCTCCTCGCTGGCCAGGCTCTTGTAGGTCAGGTAGGGCAGGCTGTTCCAGGACCGCTGGATGTCGGCCTCGTCCAGGTCGTCCAGCTCCACGTTGTACAGCACGCCCACAGTCCAGTCGGACCAGACGATCTGGATGTCCCAGAGCACCGGCTCCGCTTCCTCGCCCTCGGCTTCCGTCTCCTCGGTCTCCTCGTCCGCCTCAGGCTCATAATAGAACAGGCTGGTCTCCTCCTTCTCGAACAGGTCCTCGTCGGCCATCAGCTCGTCGGAGAACTGCCAGTCGCCGCTCTTGCGGATGTTCAGGCCCATGATGTCCGTGCCGGTCAGGTTGGTGAGCTTGACATAGCGGGCCGTCTCGGTCTCCCCGCCGATCTTGTCATAGGCGGAGAGGTCTTCCTCGGTCTCGGTGGCCTCTGTCTCAGCTTCCCCGGCCTCGGCGGCAAACGCGGCCGCGCCCAGGCTCAGGACCATCATCAGCGCCAGAAACAGGGCCATCATCTTTTTCATCGTGTTCAGCATGATATCATTACTCCTTTCCCTGTTCTGTCCATTCCTCAGACTACACGGTCTACGCGCTTATACCCCGCGTAGTGCCAGGTGCCGGACTGGCCGTACCGGATGCGGAAGCCGTTCATGCCGGTCTCGTTGGTGAAGTTGGCGTCGTACACATAGGTCACGCCGTCCTGGACGACCTCGTTCCAGCCGTGGGGCGCCAGATAGCCGTTGGAGTTCAGCACGCCGCCCTCCACGAAGTAGACGTCATAGCCCATCATCTTGATCATCTGATACAGCGTGGAGTTCATGACGAAGCAGTTGCCGTAGCGGTGTTCAAAGCCGTAGTTGGCATACCACTCCATATGGACGCTCCCGGAGGGCGCCCGCAGCCAGCGGTTGGCGTAGCGGAGCCTGGCCGACCAGTTGAAGGCCGCCCGCAGGTTCCAGCCGATCTGGTCCAGCACGCCGGCGGCCGTGCGGCCTGCGTCCGTCACGTAGCCCTCGATGATGCCGTCCTCATTCACGTTCCAGGTCGTGCCCAGGCGCTTCACGGTGGTGTTGGTCATCAGGGCGCCGTCGGTACCGAACATGTACATATCGCCGGCGATGTAGGTCGGACGGTCGCAGGCGGCGCCGTAGGAGCCGTCATGCCGCTTTCTGAAATAATAGGTGGTGTCGTCCAGGGTGCGCCAGCCGGTGACCATCTTGCCGTCCTCGCCCAGGTAATATTTGCCGGAGCCGTCGATGTGCCAGTCAGAGGTCACCATCGCGCCGTCGGTGTCGAAATAATAATAAGCGCCGTCGAACATGGCCCAGCCGGTGGCCATAGCGCCATAGGCGCCGTTGTGGTCTTCCTTGAAGTAATAGCTGGCGCCGTCCACGGTCTGCCAGCCGGTGAGCATCCTGCCGTCCTCACCCAGATAGTAGCTGCCGGAGCTGTCCTTCTTCCAGGTGTTGGCGGCCATAGCGCCGTCGGACTCAAAGAAGTAATAGTACCCGTCCAGGTATACCCAGCCGGTGGTCACAGCGCCATAGGTGCCGCTGTGTTTCTCATTAAAATAATAAACGGCGTCCCCAACGGTCTGCAGACCGGCGTACATCTTCCCGTCCTCGCCCAGATAGAAGCGATGGGAACCGTCGTAACGCCAATCAGAGACGACCATGGGGCCGTCGGTATCAAAATAATAGTATGCGCCGTCGAGATACACCCAGCCGGTGGTCACAGCGCCGTAGGTGCCGCGGTGCTTTTCGTTGAAATAGTAGGTATTTTCCTCCACAGTCTGCAGACCGGCGAGCATCTTGCCCTCCGCGTCCACATAGTAACGGCCGGACTTATCCGTCACCCAGTCGGACATGGTCTTGTAGCCGTCTATGTAATAATACCAGCTGCCGTTCACATAGTTCCAGCCGTCGGGCCGGTCCTCGGGAGATACAGTCTGCTCGGGGGCAGCCGTCTCTTCAGGAGCGACTGTCTCTTCGGGAGCAGCAGTCTCGTCCGGCGCGGGAGTTACGGTATCAGTACTGGAACCCCCCCCCGCTGGGATTTCGGCGTCCTCCGCGGGAGGCGCCGTCTCGGGCTCATCGGCCACCGCGTCGGGGATCTCCGGCTCGGCGATCTCTTCCGTCTCAGGCTCCGCCGCTATGGGCGCGGCAAATTCCTCCGACCCTTCCGCGGCAAAAGCCGGGACGGCCAGACCCATCGCCAGAACCGCGATCAGGAGCATTGAAACAAACCTTTTCATCGTCTTTTGACCTTCTTCCTTCTCTCTTACTCGCCCGGACGGCCGCCCCGCCGTCCCAGGCGTCCGGCAAAAGATCACCACATTTTTGCCGAACACTTTGATTATAACGCGTCCCATTAGCGAACGCAAGTAGTTTTCAATTTCACAATTTGACTATCTAAACAAAAGACCGCCTCCCGATTTTGGGAGGCGGCCGCATTTTCTGTGTTTTTTACCGGTGCATGGGCACCTGGTCCGCGCCCAAGGCACGTAGGTTCTCCCACACGCCCCGCTTGTCGGCCTTGCCGATCAGGGCGTCCCGGGACTTTTTCGACTCCATCACGGTCATGTTCTTGCTGGGGCCGCCCACGCAGCCGCCCTCGCAGACCATGCCCTCGATGAAGTCCGCCGGGAGCTTTCCGGCCTTCATGAGCAGCAGCGCCTTTTTGCACTCCGCCGCGCCGGAGCACTTCATGACCTCCGGGTGGATATCCTCCCCCATCTCCTCGAAGCAGCGCAGAACCGCGGCGGTGACGCCGCCGCCGTCGCCGAATCGCTTGCCGTAGACGGAGCTCTGCTGCACCGTGTCCGGCGCCGGCTCCAGCTCGATGCCCTTGCCGTAGAGGAGGGAGCGGATCTCGCCGTAGGTCAGCACATAGTCGGCGTTGCCCTCGATGTCGTAGAGGTTGATCTCGCTCTTCTTGGCGATGCAGGGGCCCACAAACACAGTGACGGTCTCGGGGTCCTGCCCCTTCAGATAGCGGCTCACGCCGCACATGGGGCTCACGGTGGTGGACATGTTCTCTGCGAGGGAGGGATAGTGGATGTTGATCATATTCACAAAGGCGGGGCAGCAGGAGGTGGTCATCTTCTTCCCCTCCTTGTAGGCCTCGGCCCACTCCTTCGCCTCGGAGGCCGCGGTCAGGTCGCCCCCCAGGCCCACCTCCACCATGTCGGCGAAGCCCGCCTTCTTCAGGGCCGTGCGCCAGCTCTCCATGGTGATGTCGGGACCGAACATGCCCTCGGTGGCGGGGGCCAGCATGGCCACCACACGCTTGCCGGACCTGACGGCGTTGATGACCTGGACCACGGAGGCCTTGGTGCCGATGGCGCCGAAGGGGCAGTTGTGGATGCAGATGCCGCAGCGGATGCACTTTTCCTCGTCTATACGGCAGATTCCGTACTCGTCGTAGGTGATGGCGTCCACGGGGCAGACCCGCTTGCAGGGCCGCTCCAGATGGGCGATGGCGTTATAGGGGCAGGCGGCGGCGCACTTGCCGCACTCCCGGCACTTGTTGGG
>CANPVS010000034.1 GCA_947581795.1 uncultured Oscillospiraceae bacterium | reverse complement strand
GACCGTCCTGAAAAGGACGGTCTCAGTCTGTCAAAGAACTCCCCTTATGAGCATCTTCACCCGCCTGAGCCGTCGCCCATGCTGGCCCGGTTCCTGGACACGGTGCGGGCCGTGGTGCAGGAAAAGCAGGAAAAAGAGTTATAACCTTTGGGTTTATACTTATGAACCAATCGGGACTTCTCACGAGGTCCCGATCTTTTTATAATATGACATGGGATATACTCAAACAGGAGGACGCGATGAGGAAAGCTGGTTTGGCGGCCGTGTTGCTTACATGTCTGCTGCTGTGTGCAGCGGCGGCGGACCGGGGAGAGGATGAGATGGACGGGCCTTATACCGTGAACACGAAAATATCCGATGTGATGAGCGACCCCGTGTTCGGGTCATGGGGACGGCTGATCTTCCCGGCGGACGAGGGCTATTGGAGCGGCGAAACGCTGGAGGACCTGCACCTGACCTGGTACAGCAACATCGACCCGGACAAGACCGTGGAGATATGCAGCTATCTCCATGACAAGGCCGCCGCGGGCGAGACCGTTTTCTATGACATCTACACCGATGAGGAAAAGGCGGCGGACCCGGCCAAGGAGGACACGGGGCTGTTCTTCTTCAAGGGCGAGCCGGGCGCGAAGTTCGCCGTGTGCAACGCCGGAGGCGGGTTTGCCTATGTGGGGGCCATGCACGATAGCTTCCCTCACGCTTTGGAGCTCGCCAAAATGGGCTACAACGCCTTTGCCCTCATCTACCGCCCCGGATGGGACACCGCCTGCGAGGACCTGGCGCGGGCCATCACCTTCATCTTTGACCACGCAGGCGACCTGGAGGTGGACACGGACTGCTACTCCCTCTGGGGCGGCAGCGCGGGGGCGCGGATGGCGGCGTATCTGGGCACCTACGGACCGGCGTACTTCGGCGGGGACAACCTGCCCCGGCCGGGCGCGGTCATCATGCAGTACACCGGCCACGGCGAGTACAGTGAATCGGACCCGCCCACCTACGCCTGCGTAGGCACCAACGACGGCATTGCCTCCTGGCGGACCATGCAGCGGCGTCTGGAGGCTATGAGCGCGCTGGGCATCCCCACGGAGTTCCACGTCTACGAGGGCCTCTCCCACGGCTTCGGCCTGGGCACCGGCACCGTGGCGGAGGGATGGATCGACGACGCGGTAAGTTTTTGGAAGAAACAGATGGAAACCGGCTGATATAGCTGACGGGAGGCGAACCCGCACTGGTTTTTGGCGGCGGGTCTGCGCCCGTGCGGCGTCAAATCCCTTGGCAATACGGAAGTATTCCCTGCGGGCTTTTCCTTGCCCGGACACAGACCCGCTCGCCAGAAACTGCTTCGCACTCCACGGGGAGCAGTTTTCGAGGGATTTTCTTTGAGGAGAAGGAAGGCTTGCTGACGCAAGCCAACGACGACGAGACGAAAAGCACCGAAAACTGCCCCCGTGGAGCGGCGTGTGTTCGCCTCCCGTCAGCTACGAAAGGAGACCATGATGAAAAAGTTGATCGCAATACTGCTGAGCCTTGCGCTCCTGCTAAGCCTGGCCGCCTGTTCATCCGGCAGCGCACAGGCCAGCGAGGCCCCGGCAGAACCGACCGCAGAGGCGGAGCCTGCTGCTGCACCTGAAACGACGGCATCTGCCCCGGAAAACACCCAGACCACGGGCGGCAAGACCCTGGTGGCCTATTTCTCCGCCACCAACAACACCGAGGCAGTGGCAAACACCATCGCCGCCGCGATGAGCGCCGATCTGTATGAGATAACCCCCGCACAGCCCTATACCGACGGCGATCTGAACTGGCGGGACGGGAACAGCCGGGTGTCCCGCGAACATGACGACGAGAGCCTGCGTAACGTGGAACTGGCAAGCACGGTGGTGGCCGGCTGGGAAGATTACGACACCGTGTTTCTGGGCTACCCCATCTGGTGGGGCATCGCGGCCTGGCCGGTGAGCAGCTTCGTCGCCGCCAATGACTTCACTGGCAAGACGGTGATCCCCTTCTGCACCTCCTCCAGCTCCGGTCTGGGCGAGAGCGGCCAGCTTCTGGCCGAGGCGGCTGGCACGGGAACGTGGCTGGAGGGCCAGCGGTTCCGCTCCGGCGTCAGCGAGGCGGACGTGCAGGCGTGGCTGAACGGACTGGAGCTCCCGGCTGCCGTGCCCGACCCGGCCAATGAGACTGCCGAGAACAGCGGCGCATCGGTGGTGTACTTCACCTCTGACATCAGCGCCGAGGGTATGATGCGAGCCTATGAAGCCCTGGGCGTGGAGCTGCAGGGCGACAACATCGCGGTAAAACTCTCCACGGGTGAGCCTCCCGCCAGCAACTACCTGCGCCCGGAGCTGATCAAGGACGTGGTGGAGGCGGTAAACGGCACCATCGTGGAGTGCAACACCGCCTATGGCGGTTCCCGCTCCGAGACGGCCATGCACTACCAGGTGGCCGAGGACCACGGCTTCACGGAGCTGGGCAAGGGCTTCGTCATTATGGACGAGGACGGCTCCATGATCCTCCCGGTGGAGGGCGGCCAGCGGCTGACAGAGAACTATGTGGGCGCCCACTTCGGGGACTTTGACGGTTTCCTGGTCCTCAGCCACTTCAAGGGGCATATGATCGCCGGTTACGGCGGTGCACTGAAGAATATCTCCATCGGCATCGGCTCCCAGGAAGGAAAGAACCTGATCCATACCGCCGGGCGCAGCCACACCAGCTGGTTTGGCGGGGAGCAGGACGCCTTTCTGGAGTCCATGGCTGACGCGGGCAAGTCCGTGGTGGACGCCCTGGACCACAACATCCTTTTCATCAACGTGATGAACCGTCTCTCCATAGACTGCGACTGCAACGGCAACCCCGCCGAGCCAGACATCCACGACATCGGCATCCTGGCCTCTACTGACCCAGTGGCCCTTGACCAGGCTTGCATGGACCTGATCTACCAGGCGGAGGGCAACGAGAGCTTCGTCCGCCGAGTGGAGGGGCAGAACGGGCTCCATGTGCTGGAAGCCGCCGAGACCATTGGCCTGGGCAGCCGGACCTACGAGCTGGTGGATATAGATGCTTGACATTTTCCGCCGGGAGCTGGTCTATAATTGATAATTGCATAAAAGACATCTCCTGCCTTGACGATACCGACAAAAGAAAGGATGTAAGACCATGAAAAAGCGCATATTGAGCGGCCTGCTGGCAGTGATAACGCTGCTGTCCCTTTGTGCCACGGCACTGACGGCGGAAGCGGCCCCCGCTGCCGCTGTTTCCCCGGCGGAGGCGGAGGACCATATCTTGGTCGCCTATTTCTCCGCTACCAACAACACCCGGCCCCTGGCCGAATACGCCGCGGAGATCCTGGGCGCGGACCTCTTTGAGATCGTGCCGGCCCAGCCCTACACCCCGGAGGACCTGGCCTACTATACCGGCGGCCGGGCCGACCAGGAGCACAGCGACCCCGCCGCCCGTCCCGCCATCGCGGGCCGAGTGGCGAACATGGCGCAGTATGATACCGTGCTCATAGGCTACCCCATCTGGTATGGCGAGGCGCCCCGTATCATCAGCACCTTCCTGGAGAGCTACGACTTCTCCGGCAAGACCATCCTCCCCTTCTGCACGTCGGCTTCCAGCGACATCGGCACCAGCGACGACGAGCTGCACGCCCTGGCGCCGGGTGCCAACTGGCTGGACGGGAGGCGTTTCCCCGCCGGGACGACCCGGGAGACCATCGCCGCGTGGCTGGACGCCAGCGGCATAACGGCGGCGAAGCCGGACACGGCGCCTTCCACGACGCCCGCGCCTGCGGACCCCACCCCTGTCCCCACGATGGAGCCCACGCCCGCGCCTATGAAGGACGGCTGGCAGTGGGAATCCGGCGGCTGGCGTTACTATAATGACGGAATGATGGTCAGGTCTAACTGGATCGACGATGCCGGCGAGAGGTATTACATAGCCACGAATGGCATCATGGTCACCGGCTGGAAGTCCATCGACGGGGGCTGGTACTACTTCGACAGGAAGAGCGGCGCGATGGTGGCCAACGACTGGCTGCTGGATGGCCGCGTGTGGTACTTCCTGGACCCGGACGGGAAGATGATGGAAGGGTTCGCCCAGATCGACTTGGGCCGGTCCGATGACGGCTGGTACTATTTCAGCGAGAAGCACGACGGCACCTACGGCCACGTGATGAGCGGCTGGCAGTATATCAACTATACGTGGTACTACTTCAACCCCAAGCACGACGGCACCTTTGGCCGCATGGTCACCAACGACTGGCTGCAGGACGGCGGCGTATGGTACTTCCTGGACCCGGACGGGAAGATGATGGAGGGCCTGAGCGAGATCGCACTGGGCCGGGGCGACGATGGCTGGTACTATTTCAGCGAGAAGCACGACGGCACCTACGGCCATGTGATGAGCGGCTGGCAGACCATCAACGGAAACACATACTACTTCAACCCCAGGCACAACGGCACCTTCGGCCGGGCCTACGCAGACGGGACCTACACCATCGATGGTGAGCAATATACCTTTGACGAGACCGGCAAGCTGGTGACCGATGACCCAGAGCCGACGCCGGAGCCCACGCCAGAGCCGACGCCGGAGCCCACGCCAGAGCCGACGCCGGAGCCGACACCGGAGCCGACGCCGGAGCCCACACCGGATACCGGCGGGGGCACCACCGGGGGCTCCACGGTATACTTCACCTCCAGCATCACCCCGGAGGGGATGATGGCGGTGTATGAGGCCCTGGGCTGGACGCCCACGGGGAACGTGGCGGTGAAGCTCTCCACCGGCGAGCCTCCCGCCAGCAACTACCTGCGCCCGGAACTGATCGCGGACCTGGTGCAGAGCGTGAACGGCACCATCGTGGAGTGCAACACCGCCTACGGCGGCTCCCGCTCCGAGACCGCCATGCACCGCCAGGTGGCGGAGGACCACGGCTTCACCGCCATTGCGAACGTGGACATCCTGGACGAGGAGGGCTCCATGGAGCTGCCCGTGCAGGGCGGCAATGTGCTGGCATCAAACCTGGTGGGCGGCCACTTTGGGAACTATGACAGCTACATCGTCCTCAGCCATTTCAAGGGCCACGCCATGGCGGGCTTCGGCGGAGCCATCAAGAATATCTCCATCGGCCTGGGTTCCCAGGAGGGCAAGTGCCTCATCCACACCGGCGGCAGGAGCCACACCAGCCCCTGGGGCGGCGACCAGACAGCCTTCACCGAATCCATGGCCGATGCGGGCAAGTCCGTCAGCGACTACCTGGGTCACGGGGAGCGCATCGTGTATGTGAGCGTGCTGAACAACATCTCCATCGACTGCGACTGCGACGGCAACCCCGCCGAGCCGGACATCCACGACATCGGCATCCTGGCCTCCACCGACCCGGTGGCCATCGACCAGGCGGCCATCGACCTGTGCTTTGCCGCGGAAGGCAGCGAGAGCCTGCAAGCCCGCGTGGAGCGGCAGAACGGCCTGCACACCCTGGAGGCGGCGGAACAGATCGGCCTGGGAAGCCGGACCTACGAGCTGGTGGATATAGATGCTTGACATTATCCGCCGGGAACTGGTCTATATAAACTACTACTTTGAGGTCCAGCTCCGGCAGATCGCCGGGTATTGGGTGCTGGGCATGGTGGTGGGCTCACTGGTGAGCGTGTTCGCCAAGGACGCCATCCACAACGCCTTCGCTCGCATCCGGGACAAGAAATGGGGGCTGTGGGGCGTGGTCCCGGCAAGCCTCTTGGGGGTGGCGTCGCCCCTGTGCATGTACGGCACCATCCCCATCGCCGCGTCCTTCTCCCGGGCCGGGATGCGCCACGACTGGCTGGCAGCGTTCATGATGTCCAGCGTACTTCTGAACCCCCAGCTCATCATGTACAGCACCGCCCTGGGCCCTACGGCGCTCATCATCCGCCTGGTGTCCTGCACGGTCTGCGGTATCGTGGCGGGGGTGGTGGTCCATGGGTTTTATAAGGACCGGCCCTTTTTCAACTTCGACGGCTTTGAGTCGGGGGCCAGCCATGACACGAACCCGAACCTGCTGCTGCGGTTCCTTTTCAACCTGGGCCGGAACATCCGGGCCACGGGGCTTTACTTCCTGCTGGGGGTGCTGCTGTCAGCGCTCTTTCAGCAGTACGTCCCGGCGGACAAGTTCGCGGCGCTGTTCGGCGAGGCCAACGAGGGCTTCGGGGTGCTGATGGCGGCCACCATCGGCGTGCCGCTGTACGCCTGCGGCGGCGGGACAATACCGCTCATCCGGGAGTGGCTGGCCATGGGCATGAGCATGGGAAGCGCGGCGGCCTTCATGCTCACCGGCCCGGCCACCAAGATCACCAACCTGGGCGCGCTGAAGATCGTGCTGGGTGCAAAACGCTTCGCCCTTTACATCGCCTTCGTGATGGCCTTTTCCCTTGTCACGGGCCTTATCGTGAACCTGATCGTATAAACCTGCCCCCTGGCGATGCTCTGCCAGGGGGCGGTTCTTGTGAAGTCCGGACCGATGTGGTATATTCTTACCAGAATGACAAATCGGGAGTTTACGAGGAGGCATCGGTATGATAGAGATAAGAATAATTGATTCGGATCACAAAGAGGATATACGCATTCCCAATGAGCCGTTTCAGCTGTGGGGGCGGATGGTTCCTTCCTATGAAAATGAAGCTTGGCATTATACTGTGGAAAAATTTTCTCCACAGGACATCAGCGAGATGTGTTTTCCTGATGAGGACTACGATTACGACAGCCTTTCCAACGACCATGTTTTTGTTGGTGCTTACGACGGAGATAAGTGTATCGGGCTGGCCGTTTTAGCGGACGATTGGTTCAAATATATGTATTTGGACGATCTCAAGGTTTGCAGGCTATATAGAAAACAGGGAGTCGGAAAAGCACTGCTGGACAAGGCGCTGGAGATCGCGCATGATAGGAATTACAACGGCCTATACACGATCGGACAGGATAATAATCTTAGCGCGTGCCTGTTTTATCTGAAAATGGGATTTATCATAGGTGGCTTTGATAATCACATTTACTTTGGCACAGCACAAGAGAATAAAGCGAATATTATCTTTTATTTGGATCGTTAAATCGGGAGTTAACGGGCAGACCCCAGAATCCGGCCCCCCTCTGACGAGGGGGCAGTCAGCGCCTTTGGCGCTGACTGGGGGAGAAACTTTAAAATCTCTCCCTCCGTCTCCGGCTTTCGCCGGAGCCACCTCCCTCGTCAGAGGGAGGCTTTTGGCTGGCAGTGACTTCGGCAACTTTCCATTTGTCAGACTGAAAAACCAGTAGCGACAAACAGAATACAGAGAATCATAGCTGCGGCAGGGCATGACCCCGCCGCAGTTATAACTTTTGGTGTGGACCCGTGAACCAAAGGAGACTTCTCCCGCAGGTAGGCATGGGGTAGAATAAACTCACAGATCATAGAAGGAGGACCGTCATGCTCTGGAGACTGATGCCTGTGCTGGCTGCCGCTCTAGTCCTCGGCGGGGGAGCGTATATCGTCGTCCGCACCCACCGGTTCGGCTTTGTGCGGGCGCTGGCACAGCGGCACAAATTTCTCTCCTGGCTGCTGGCGCTCATTCCCATAGGACTGGTGGGGCTGTTTGGACTGGCGTTCAACATCACCGCCATGGCCGTGGTGTTTCTCCATCTGCTGCTGGCGTGGCTTCTATGCGACGGTGTGTGGCTGATCGTAAGGCCCTACCTGAAGAAACCCGCCCGGCATTATTGGGCCGGGGCGGCGGCGCTGGCGATCACGGTCCTGTACCTGGGAACGGGCTGGTTTTTCGCCCATCATGTATATGAGACGGACCGGACCTTCACCACGGACAAGGACCTGGGCGGAGAGAGCATCCGCATCGCGGCGCTGGCGGACGCCCATTTGGGCATCACGCTGGACGGCGAGGGGTTCGCCGCGCTGCTGGAGCGGGTGCAGGAGAGCTCGCCGGACGCGGTGGTGATCGTGGGCGACTTCGTGGATGACGACACCGACCGGGCGGATATGCTCCGGGCCTGTGAGGCGCTGGGAGAGCTGGACACGACCTACGGCGTGTACTTTGCCTACGGCAACCACGACGACGGGTATTTTGATTACCGCAACTTTTCGTCGGCAGAGCTGCGGCAGGCGCTGGCGGAAAACGGCGTCACCGTGCTGGAGGACGAGGCGGTGCCGCTGGGGGACAGCTTCTATCTTGTGGGGCGGAAGGACCGCTCCCGCTTCGGCCGCGAGGACGCGGCGGACCTGACGGCGGAGCTTGATCCGGCCAGATATATCGTCATGCTGGATCATCAGCCCAACGACTATGACGCCGAGGCCGCCGCCGGGGCTGATCTGGTCATCAGCGGCCACACCCACGGTGGGCACATCTTCCCGGCGGGACAGATCGGCCTGGCTCTGAACATCAATGACAGCGTTTACGGCGTCCAGCGCCGGGGCGATACGGACTTTCTCGTCACCTCCGGCGTGTCCGGCTGGGCCATCCCCTTCAAGACCGGGTGTATCTCGGAATTCGTAGTCATCGACATCACGGAGGAATGAAATGAGCGAAAGACCGTATACCGTCTGCCACATACTGACCTCCCTGGACGGGAAGATCGACGGCTCGTTCATGTCCGCGCCGGAGACGGCGCCGGCCCTGCGGGCCTATGCCGACATCCGGGGCCAATATGACTGCGCCGCCACGGTGTACGGGACGATCACCATGATCGAGGGCTATGCGGACGGGCTTGCCCCGGTGCTGCCGGAGCAAAGCCGCAGCCTGCCCCGGACAGATCACGTTGCGGACGCGGGAGCGGGGCATTACATCGTCTCCGTCGATCCCAAGGGGACGCTGGGCTTCCGATCCAACGCCATCGAAAAGAAGGGCCGCCCAAAGGCCCACATCATCCAGGTGCTGACAGAGCAGGTCTCGGACCGATATATCGCCTATCTCCGGGAAAAGGACATCTCCTACATCTTCGCTGGGGCGGACAGACTGGACTGCACTGTTATGGTGAAGAAATTGAAGTCTCTGTTTGGCGTCCAGCGGCTGATGCTGGCAGGCGGCGGCGTAATGGATTGGTCCTTTGCCCAGGAAGGGCTCATAGACGAGCTGAGCATCGTCCTGGTCCCGGTGGCAGATGGGGACAGAGCGGGCGCGTCCATGTTTGAGAGCGCAGGGTTTTATGAGAGGGAACGCCCTGCGGCGTTTTCGCTCCTGTCGGCGGAGCGGAGAGACGGCGGCGTTTTATGGCTGCGGTATCGGAAGAAAAACAAAGAATAAAGAGTGATAAATGGAGGAAAGAATCATGGAATATACCCTTTTGAACAACGGCGTAAAGATGCCCATGGAGGGCTTCGGCGTCTTTCAGGTGCGGGACGCCGGCGTGTGCGAGCAGGCCGTGCTGGACGCCATCAGCACCGGCTACCGGCTCATCGACACAGCCGCGTCCTACGGCAACGAGGAAGCTGTGGGCCGGGCCATTAAAAAGTCCGGCGTGTGCCGGTGCGACCTGTTCGTGACGACGAAGCTCTGGGTGGCGGACGCAAGCTACGAGGGAGCCAAGCGGGCCTTTGAGACTAGCCTTCAAAAGCTGGGGCTGGACTATCTGGACCTCTATCTCATCCACCAGCCCATGGGGGACTACATCGGCGCGTACCGGGCCATGGAGGAGCTTTACAAGGAGGGCCGGGTCCGGGCCATCGGCATGTGCAACTGCTATCCCCATGTGCTGGCGGACATCTGTGAGACGGTGGAGGTGACGCCCGCCGTGAACCAGGTGGAGCTGCACCCCTTCTTCCAGCAGGCCAAGTCTCTGGAACTGATGAAGGAATATGAGGTCCAGCCGGAGGCGTGGGCCCCCTTCGCGGAAGGGAAGCACGGCCTGTTCACGAACCCGGTGCTGGCGGAGATAGGCAGAAAGTACGGCAAGAGCGCCGCACAGGTGGCCCTGCGGTGGAACACCCAGCGGGGCGTGGTGGTGATCCCCAAGTCCACCCACCGGGAGCGGATGGCGCAGAACCTGGACATCTGGGACTTCACCCTGACCGACCAGGAGATGGCCTCCATCGCGCCCCTGGACATAGGCCACAGCGAGATCGTGGACCACTTCGATGCGAATTTTGTCCGTGCGCTGCACGGCAGGAAATAAGGAGGATAATCCCATGGCAAAGAAACAGACGGCGGGACATGACCGGCTGGGCGAGTTTGCGCCCCAGTTCGCCCACTACAACGACGATGTGCTGTTCGGCGAGGTCTGGGCGCGGGAGGATGAACTGTCCGCCCACGACAGGAGCATGATCACCATCGCGGCGCTGATGAGCGGCGGCAACTTTGAGCAGCTCCGCTCCCACATCGCCCTGGGGAAAGAACATGGCATCACCCAGGATGAGATACGCGAGATACTCACCCACCTGGCGTTCTACTGCGGCTGGCCCAAGGCGTGGAGCGCCTTCAACATCGCCAAAGAGATCTATGGAGCGGAGAGGTGACGGATATGAGCAGGATCATGGACAAGACTGCCTTTGATGAGGTAAACGTATTCGGACAGGGCCAGCCCAACACGGGCTTTGCTCAGTATTTCATCGGCAATTCCTATTTGAATCCCCTGACGGAGCCGGGAAAGTGCCCGGTATTCATGGCCAACGTGACCTTTGAGCCGGGGTGCCGGAACAACTGGCACATCAACAAAGCTGCAAAGGGCGGCGGGCAGATCCTCATCTGCACCGCTGGCAGCGGCTGGTACCAGGAGGAGGGAAAACCCGCGCAGAGCCTGGAGCCGGGTACGGTGGTCGTCATCCCGCCCAACGTGAAGCACTGGCATGGGGCCAAGGCGGACAGTTGGTTTTCCCACATCGCCGTGGAGGTGCCCGGCGAGGATACCGGTTCGGAATGGTGTGAGCCGGTGGACGATGCAGCATACAACAGTCTGTAAGGAGGAACTATCATGAGCAAGAAACTGGTAGCGTATTTTTCCGCCAGCGGCACGACGGCGAAGCTGGCAAAAGACCTGGCCGGGGCCATGGATGCAGACCTCTATGAGATCAAGCCGGCTGTCCCCTATACCAAGGCGGATCTGAACTGGATGAATCCCAAGGCCCGCAGCACCGTGGAGATGAAGGACAAGTCCTCCCGTCCGGCCATCGCGGACCGGGACGCCCATGTGGAGGACTACGACGTGATCTTCGTGGGCTTCCCCATCTGGTGGTATGTGGCCCCCACCATCATCAACACGTTTCTGGAGAGTTACAACTTCTCCGGCAAGAAGGTGGTGCTGTTCGCCACCTCCGGCAGCAGCGGCTTCGGCCAGACGGCGCAGGGCCTTGCCGGCAGCGTGGACGCCTCCTGCCAGATCATCGAGGGCAAGGTGAACGCCTCCGCCGCAGAGCTGGCCTCCTGGGCACAGTCCATGGGGCTGTAAGGGAGGCGCAGCCATGAAAGAAAAAGTCCTGAAGGCGTCCGAGCAGTTCTGGACCGCTATGGAGGCGGCGGACGAGGCCGGGATGCGGGCCGTGGCGGACCCTGAGTGCAACTTCGTCCACATCGGCGTCACCTGCAAGCTGGACCAGGAGATCAAGTTCTATACCGACGGACTGTTCAAGCCCACGGAGATCAAATTCAACGGGAAAACGGCGGACATCTACGGCGACACCGCCGTGGTGATCACCGACTGCAACTACGGCCTGCTGCTGGACGGCAAGCCCACCACCCATCACTTTGCCGTGACAGAGGTCTATGCCCGGCGGGGCGAGGACTGGAAGCTGGTTACGTTCACCTTCACCGCGCTGGTTTACTGAGGCGGCACGATGAAGTGGATCGCGGGATTTCTGGCGGCGCTGGCCGTCATGCTGCTGGGCGGGTGCGCCCTGGCGGCGGAGGAAGGAGAGACGGATATGTCTGCCACCCATGAATCGGAGGTACGGGAGGGCGTGTCGGAGCCCAGCTATTATGACGAGATATTGGGCGCGGATTACGACACCGGCACGGGCTGGTCCTTCGAGATGATGAACAAAAAGCCCCCGCTGCCCGCCGGGAACGACACGGTGCTGAACACCCCGGCGGACCCGTCGGGAGTGCAGGTGCTCTATCTCTGGGAGGAGGGCAAGGCCCCGGCCCGCACGTCGTTCACCTCGAATATGACCGGCTACTACGACGAGTGGGACTTCCGGCCCTATGTGACGGCGCTGCCCATCCCGGAGGGCATGGAGCCCAAGGGCGCGGTGGTGCTTCTGGCGGGCGGAGCCTATCAGTTCCGGGGCGACTACACCGACACCCTTCCCACGGCGCTGCACCTGCGGGCGTTAGGATTCTACACCTTCATCGTGGACTACCGGCTGCGGCCCTATGACCAGGAGGAGGGCGCGCTGGATGTGGCCCGCGCAGTGCGGTTCATCCGCAAAAACGCGGATACATACGGCATCGACCCGGACGCCATCGCCGTCATGGGCTACTCCGCCGGGGCCATCCAGGCGGGCGAATTTTTCATGCACTACGACGAGGACGTGACCGGCGACGCGCTGAACCCGGACTATGAGCCGGACGAGCTGGACGCCATCCCTGCCCACGCCTCCGCCTGCGGGATGATCTACGGCTTCTATGGGCGTCTGAGCGTGGGGAACATGGACCCGGCGTGGCTGGCAGAGGGAAACCTGCCGCCCACGTTCTACTGCTACGGCACCGAGGACCCCTTTTACCGGCAGTTCCAGCAGCAGCATGACGTGATCGTGGGCATGGGCATCCCCACCAAGCGGATTGTGCTCCAGGACTGGCCCCACGGCTTCGGCGGTGACGGCGGCTGGGTAGAAGATTATGCTCAGTGGCTCACGCGGGTGTTCAGCGGGACATTTTGAAGGAGGAGAAGAAACCATGAACGATTTTGTGTATTCCTATCCCACCAAGGTCTACTTTGGCGTCGGCGCGGCGGCGAAGCACTTGCCCGGCGAGCTGGCGAAGGTGGGCAAGACCGTCCTGCTGGCCTACGGCGGCGGGTCCGTGAAGCGAAACGGCGTCTATGACGAGATCTGCGGCATCCTTCAAGCCGCCGGAAAGACCGTGGTGGACTTTCCCGGCGTCATGCCCAACCCCACCTACGCCAAGGTCCAGGAGGGCGCGGCCCTCTGCCGGGAACGGGGCGTGGACTTCATCCTGGCGGTGGGAGGCGGGTCCGTCTTTGACTGCTGCAAGGTCATCGCCGCCCAGGCCATGACCGACAAGGACATCTGGGAGCTGGAGTATAAAGACCACGGCACACCCACCGCCTTTCTGACCATGGGCGCGGTGGTGACGGCCTCCGGCACCGGCTCGGAGATGAACAACGGCGCGGTCATCACCAACGAGGAGAAGAAGATCAAGGGCGCGGTTTGGGGCGCGTCGGCCTCCTTTGCCATCCTGGACCCGGCGTACACCCTGAGCCTGCCCATGAAGCAGGTGATCTCCGGGGCCTTCGACACCCTGAGCCACTGCATGGAGACCTATTTCGGTATGCCCGGCGCGGACAATCTCTCCGACAGGATGAACGAGGCCATTATGGTCAGCGTCATTGAAAACATCCGGGTGCTCTTGCAGGACAACCTCAACCTGACCGCCCGGAGCGAGCTGGAGTGGGCCTCGGCCATGGCGGAGAACGGCATTTTGAAGATCGGCAAGGTCACGGACTTCCAGGGCCACCAGATAGAGCACCAGCTAGGGGCCTACACCGACTGCAACCACGGGTGCGGCCTGGCCGTGATCCATCCGGCGCTGTACCGGCACATGTATAAGGAGGCTCCGGCCCGTTTTGCCCGGTTCGCCCAGGTGGTGTGGGGCGTGGACCCGGCGGGCAGGACGGAGGAGGAGGAGACGGCCCTGGCGGGCATCGACGCGCTGGCGGCGTTCATCAAGGAGATCGGCCTGCCCGCCACCTTCACGGAGATGGGCATCACGGACGAGAGCGTCCTCCGGGCCACGGCGGACACCTGCAACCTCACGGCGGGCTGCTGCAAGAAGTTCGACCGGGAGGAGATATTCCAGCTTCTGAAGGAGTGCCTGTGACGGGTCCGCACCTGGAGGTATAAACCTTATAACATTTCGAGACTTCTGTTTTCCGCGACTTGCCGGTACAATAGGACCATCAAATAACGACAAAGGAGCGCGGAACAATGAGCGAGAAAAAGACCATCACCCTGAATAACGGCGTAGAGATGCCCCTGGTGGGCATCGGCACCTTTATGATGAGCCCGGACGACGCGGAGGCCGCGGCCCTGAGCGCCCTTACCAGCGGCTATCAACTCATCGACACGGCCAACGCCTACATGAACGAGAAGGCCGTGGGCCGGGCCATGAAACGCTCCGGCCTGCCTCGGAAGGACATCTTCCTGGAGACCAAGCTCTGGCCCGCCTTCTATGAGCAGGCGGACGCCGTGGAAAAGACCCTGGCCCGGCTGGACACAGACTACATCGACCTTCTGCTGATCCACCAGCCCGCCGGAAACTATGTGGCCGGCTACCGGCTCATGGAGAAGGCGTACAAGGAGGGCAAGGTCCGGGCCATCGGCCTTTCCAACTTCACCGTGGAGCAGATCAAGGAGATACTGGCGGTATGTGAGGTCAAGCCCGCCATTCTCCAGACCGAGGTCCACCCCTACTCCCAGGAGAAGGAGCTGAAGGCGTTTCTGGCCAAGGAGGGCATCGTCATCCAGGCGTGGTATCCCCTTGGTCACGGGGACAAGGCGCTGCAGGCCGAGCCGGTGTTCACGGACCTGGCCCAGAAGTACGGCAAGTCCACCGCCCAGATCATCCTGCGCTGGCACGTCCAGTCCGGGAACATCGTCATCCCCGGCTCCCGGAACCCGGACCACATCCGGGCTAACGCGGACCTGTTCGACTTCGCCCTGACGGACGGGGAGATGGCCGCCATCGAGCTGGTGAACAAGGACAAGCGGTACTACCACAGCACCCCGGAGATGCTGGCGGGGTATGCCTCCATGGTCCCGCCCGTGGACGAGCAGAAATAAACAAAGCGGAGTATAAACCCAAAGGTATAAACCCACTAACAGATCGAGACTTCTGATGAGGTCTCGATCATTTTATAATAGCAGCAAGGCCGCTATTATACACCAAGATACCGGTCGCGCTCCCGGCTGACGCCGGAACCGCGCGACATAGTATAATATGCTTAGAATCAGGAATGGAGGGAAATGGAATGCTCAGACCACATCGGGCGCTGGCTGCCGTTCTTGCAGCCGTGATGGTCCTTATAAGCTGCGGGAGCGCCGCGGCCGCAGCCAGCGGCGGGGAGACGGGGAAAGACGACCTCACATTCCCGATCGGAATGGCGATGGGAAGCGGCTTTACCGGAACGGCTTATCTTGCACAAATGATCCCCTACGATCAGATATATCATTTCCCCCAGACCAACAACGTGACCTTTGAGCCCGGCGCACGGAGCGGCTGGCATACCCACGGCGGCATGGTCATTCTCGTCACTGACGGCGTGGGCTATTACCAGGAGGAAGGGAAGCCGGCCCAGATCATCCGGGAGGGCGACGTGATCCAATGCCGGGAAGGCGTGAAACACTGGCACGGGGCCACGCCGGACAGCTGGTTTTCCCAGATGGTCATTTATGACGCCGCATACCAGGGCGGCGGGAACGATGAGCCCGTGACGGACGAGTATTACAACGCCCTGGAGGCCGTGGAGTATGAGGGCCGCACGGAGAACGACGGCTCATTCATGTTCCCCAAGGCGGAGACCGCTATGAACTCGCCGACCTTCAGCGGCCCGGCCTATGTGTCCACGCTTTTGGGCTCTGACAATGTGGCCGGCGCGCCCAGCCTGCACTATGTCGTGTTTGAGCCCGGCGTGGTCAATAACTGGCACACCCATGAGGGCGGCCAGATCCTGATCGCCACAGACGGGATCGGTTATCACCAGATCGAGGGAGAGCCGGTGGAGGTCCTCTATCCTGGGGATGTGGCATTCTGTCCGCCCGGTGTGAAGCACTGGCATGGCGGCAGCGCGGACACGTCTTTTGCACATATCACAGTCAACACGAACCCGGAGATGACGGGTCTGGAATGGTTTGACCGCATCTCTGACGAGGAATACGCACAGCTCCCGGCAGAAAAGCCGGAAGCGTGAAAACAACAGGAGGGCACCAAAATGCAAATGCAGAAAACACGTTTTATCGCCGGGCTTTTGGCGCTGGTGATGGTACTGGCCCTGGCGGCCTGCGGGAAGGCTGCCGCCGCGGAGAATGCGCCCACCGCCGCGCCCCAAAGCACCGAAGCGGCGCAGACGGCGGACAAGACAGCGGAAACAAGTGGCGCGGCCAGCGGAGGCAATATCCTGATCGCCTATTTCACCGCGGCGGAAAACAGCGGCGTGGACGCCGTATCCTCTGCCAGTGTGGTCACCGTGGACGATACGGCCAAGGGCGTGTCCCAGGCCGTGGCGGACATGATCGCAGAGCGGACCGGCGGCGAGCTTTTCTCCATCCAGACCAGCGTGGTGTACCCCGCCGATATGGGCGAGCTGATCGACTATGTGGCCGAGGAGCAGGACGCTGGGGTGCTTCCCGAACTGACCACACACATCGAGGACCTGGACGAGTATGACACGGTGTTCGTGGGCTTCCCCATCTGGTGGTACGATATGCCCCAGGTGATGTATTCCTTCTTTGATGAGTACGACTTTGCGGGCAAGACCATCATCCCCTTCACCGTCCACAACGGCAGCCGTCTGTCCGGCACACCGGCCACCATCCAGGAGCTGGAGCCGGAGGCCACGGTGATCCAGGACGGCTTTACCGTCAGCCACCAGAACGCGGCGGACGCGGCGGAGGACGTGGCCGCATGGCTGGACGGCCTGGGCTATTGAAGATGAAGCGAAGGCTCATATCCGTCGTGCTGGCCGCGGGACTTCTCTGCGCCTGCGGGCCTGTCGGTAGCGCTGCGGCCGAGGACAGCTTTACAACCGGCCAGTTCATCCGGGGAAACGTGCTGGAGAGCGCAGAGGGGGATATACATTACAGCTATTGGCTGCCCGACGGCTACGACGGGGAGACGGAGTACCCCCTGATGATGACCTTGCCCGGCTACGGCGGGATGTGGTTTGGAGAGGATTCGGAGGGGACCAACCTGCGGGAGAGGGGCGTATCTGTCTGGACAGAGATCGACGAGCCCATGATCGTGGTCTCGCCCCAGGTCACGGACTGGCACGACACCTCCGCCCGGCAGACCATCGCGCTGACGGAGTATTTTCTTGAAAACTTCGCCGTGGACAGGACCCGCGTGTACGGCGCGGGCTATTCGGCGGGAGGGGAGACCATGTCCAGGGTCATGGGGATGCGCCCGGACCTGTTCGCGGCGTACCTGCACGGGGCCTCCCAATGGGACGGAGAGTTTGCCCCGGCGGCGGAGAGCAAAACGGCAGTCTACATCTTCATGGGCGAGCACGACGAATACTACGGCTCGGACAGAGCGCGGGAAGCCTTCAAGGGACTGCTGGAGGCATACCGCCAGACCGGCCTTGATGATGAGGAGATAGACGAGCGCCTGCGGCTATGGATACCGGACGACGAGTGGTTCACCGCCCGGGGCATCACGAATCAACACGGCGGCGGGAATGTGCTTTTTGAGGAAGATGACATCCGGGAGTGGCTCCTGGAAAAGAAACGATAAAACATATCTTAAAGGAGGATCTATGAACATGAAAAAGCAGAGACGGTTTGCGGCGGCCATAGTGGTCGCGCTGATGCTGACGCTCGCCATGGGCACAGGCGCATGGGCGGCAGAGGAGCCGGAAGGCGCCCTCGTCATCGCGGACCAGGGGATGTTCTCCGCTGGCGGCACGGTGATCACATCGGACGGGACCTTCGATGTGTCCAACTACTATATGTCCAGGGAAGGCTCCACCTCTCATGTGGATCACGCCAATGTGTTTTATCAGCTCCCGGCGGATCAGACCGGCTTGCCGATGGTGTTCCTGCACGGGTATGGCCAGTCCCGCATGGGCTGGATGACCACGCCTGACGGGCGGGATGGCTGGTCCGATATGTTTCTGAAAATGGGCCACGGCGTTTTCCTGATCGACCAGCCCCGCCGCGGCGAAGCCGGCCAGACCTCCGTTGCCGGTACGATCAGCACCACGCCCTCTGACCAGACCTGGTATACACAATTCCGTATCGGTACTTATATCGACGGCGCGTTCACCTACAATGAAAACTCTCAATTCCCCCAGGGGGAGGACGTGCTGGACCAGTTCTTCCGGCAGATGACCCCGGACACGGGCATGGATTCCGCCAACGGCGATCAGAACATCGACAACCTGGTTGTGGCGCAGGCTGTGGCGGCCACCATCGACAAGGTATATGAGATGACCGGCAAAGATTCCATCCTTGTGACCCACTCTCAGGGCGGCATCCCCGGCTGGGACGTGCCTCAGTACACGGACCATGTGGCGGCGATCATCGCCATCGAGCCGGGCATGGCGCCCATGCCGGACAGCGACGGCTATAACACGCTTCTGGAGAAGAATATCCCCGTGGCGTTCTATTATGGGGATTACATCGGCCAGGAGTACACGGACGTTCCGGCTGCGGGTATGTGGGCCATGATGAAGTCCTCTGCCGACGCTTTCGGACAGGCTTATACAGCGGCGGGCGGCGTCTGCACGGTGGTCAGCCTGCCGGATGAGGGCATCTATGGCAACGACCACATGATGTTCCAGGACCTGAACAACGATGTGATCGCGGACCACATTGAAAACTGGCTCCAGGAAAACGTGGCCATGGAGTAAGGCGAAGCAGTCAGACTTAAACGCCAAATCATAGGGTGAAGGGCTGGGTATGTCATGAAACGAATGATCATTGACCTCCTGATGACCGCCGCGCTGGTGCTGCTTATGAGCTACAGCCTGCTGGGAGAGGCGGCCCACGAATGGATAGGCGTCGCCATGCTGGCCCTTTTCGTCACCCATCATGTGCTCAACAGGCGGTGGTTCCGGGGACTTTTCAAGGGCAAATACACGCCCTTTCGCATACTTCAAACCGCGCTGGTGCTGCTGATCTTTGCGGGCATGATCGGCTCGGCGGTGAGCGGCGCGGTACTGAGCCGCTACGCCCTGGACTTTCTCCCCATTCAGGGCGGACGGGCCTGGGCGAGAGTAGTCCATATGCTCTGTGCCTATTGGGGGTTCGTTCTGATGAGCCTGCACTTGGGCCTTCACTGGAATATGATGCTGGCCAAGATGCGTAAAACGACCTCAGAGACGCGGACATGGCTTCTGCGGTTTGTGGCGCTGGCGGTGGCCTTGTACGGCATTTACGCCTTCGCCAAACAGGACATTCTGAACTACCTGCTGCTGCGAAATCATTTTGTGTTCTTCGATTTTGATGCGCCCAGGATCGTGTTTTACCTGGATTACATCGCCATCATGGGCCTTTTCATTTTCATCGGACACTATCTGGCCCGCTGGCTGCGGAGAGGGAAAAAGGACATACAATGCTGATGTGTGTGGCTACAATTATGTATGAAAACCAAGCGTTCGCCTCTGTCCCAGACCCATCCACTCGCCCATCCAATCGCTCCGAGTTTCAAAGGCCTGTAACGGCGGTGTTTGGCGGCATTTTTCGATTTAAGGGAGCCAACTGTACCCCTGTTTTGGGATTCCAACTCACGACGTGCGGGGCCGCCCGGCCTCCCCTTAAAATGTGATTTGGCTGACGGCCTGTCACCGATGATACTACCACGCGATGTGATACCACATTTCCGGGCCAAATCAAGCCCTCTATCTCTGTTCTAGAACCATCGACCCGCTCTGGATTTCAAGGCCCGCAAGCCGCGGTGTTTGGCCGGTTTTTCCGCGTTTTGGGAGCCGACTGTACCCCTGTTTTGGGGTACCAACTCACGGTGTGCGGCGCTGCCAGGACCTCCCCTTAAATTATGCTATGGCTGTGGGGTATACGGCGAGCGCAACTCTCTCCCCTTGGTGCGCTATACCGCGCCAAAGACGCGCCCTAACCCCGAAAGGGCAATGGATAGCGGCCTGGCCCGCCTGCGGGCCCTGTGGGCCCGACGTGGCCGCCTCCGGGCGAAAACCCAGCCGCCTAGGGTTCCAGCCCACAAAGACATGCCGCGCTATTCGTCGCTATTGTGGGCCATGTTACCCCCCTGCACCATTTTCTGCTGTAGCCGTGTAAAACTGGTGCAGTGCACCGCTTTTTCGCCAAGCCGTGTAAAATTGGTGCAGAGGGCTATTTTTGCCAAAATGGGCTCAAAACAGCATAGTACAAAATTGGTGCGCTTTGAGCCTGTGAAACGGCCCTGCAAAAGGATAATCGACGCAGATAGTGAAGGACACCCCCGTAAATAGGGGGTGTCCTTCATTTGGTTGTAGACCGAAAACCACGGGCTATGCCCGTGGTTCAAAAAAGGCTATGCCTATAAGTAGAAAAGATAAACCTCCAA
>CANPVS010000033.1 GCA_947581795.1 uncultured Oscillospiraceae bacterium | reverse complement strand
ATAATAAAGTGTCAAAATATGTATTAGTATCAGTGCTTTTTCGGCTTCCTGTTCTTTTGGAATTCAAACTGTACTTTTTTGTCCAATTGCATAAGTTGCTGTCCATTTTAGGAACGTGCTGTGCGAGACTCCTAATATTTGTCCCGCCTTTCTGGCTGAGAGCCCGCCCTCTTTCCATGTCTCGCAGATCTCCGTGAATCCCTCCGGCAGGGGAGCGGCCGTCCGGCCAAAGTGAACACCTCGTGCCTTCGCCGCCGCGATACCCTCCGCCTGGCGCCGGTGGATGAACTCCCGCTCCGTCTGGGCCACGTAGCTCAAAAGCTGCAGCACGATGTCCGCGATGAGCGTGCCCGTCAGGTCCCGGTCCTGCCGAGTGTCCAGAAGAGGCATGTCCAGGACCACGACGGCCACGTTCTTCTTCTTGGTGAGCAGCCTCCACTGCTCCAATATCTCATCATAGTTTCGTCCCAGCCGGTCGATGCTCTTGATCACGAGAGTGTCGCCCGGCTTCATTTTTCGCACCAGCCGCCGGTAGACCGGGCGGTCGAAGTCCTTGCCCGACTGCTTGTCGGCGTAGACGCACCGGTCCTCTACTCCGAACTCTGCCATGGCGTCCAGCTGCCGGTCCAGATTCTGGTCCCGGGTGGATACCCGAATATATCCGTATATCATTTTTAGTTCCTCCTTTATGATACAAGTATACCCGTTATCCCACAAAAGCCGCCCCGACACAAAAAGGGCAGGCACTTTAAACGTGCCTGCTCTTCCTCTGTTGTCCACGTCGGGTCATTTCGCTTCATTTTCACCCAGCTGGAGCAATTGCTCCGCCGGTGACGCCCTCCAAGGCCTTCCTGTCCAGTCGCCTTTCCGCGCTCATAGATCAGGACCTCCTTATGATTGTGGTTCCCATCTCCAACAAAACTCCCCGCCTCCAATAAGGAAGCGAGGAGTTTTTCATTTTTACCGGCATCCGCGTTACGAAAGGGCCTCCGTCATGGTCCGCACGTATGCGCCCACGTGCTCCGGCGCGTCTTTGCCGTACTGGGCCAGCAGCTTGATGATGGCGGAGCCCACGATGGCCCCGTCGGAATAAGAGGCCATTTTGGCCGCCTGTTCCGGCGTGGAGATGCCAAAGCCGATGGCGCAGGGGATGGACGTATTGGCCCGGACCACCTTCACGATGGAGGCAAGATCCGTGGTGATCTCGCTGCGGGTGCCGGTGACGCCCAGGCTGGAGACGATGTAGAGGAAGCCCTCCGCCTCCCGGGCGATCATGGCGATGCGGTCAGCGGAGGTGGGCGCTACCAGGGATATCAGGTCCACGCCGTACTGCCGGCAAAGGGGCAGGAACTCCCCCTTCTCCTCAAAGGGCAGGTCGGGCAGGATGAGCCCGTCGATGCCGATGTCCCGGCAGGTGGAGATGAACCGCTCCACTCCGTAGGAGAAGACCACGTTGGCGTAGGTCATGAACACCATGGGCACGGCCACGTCCCGGCGCAGGTCCCGGACCAGGCCGAATATCCTGTCCGTGGTGACGCCGCCGGTCAGCGCCCGGAGGTTGGCCGCCTGGATGACGGGGCCCTCGGCGGTGGGGTCTGAGAACGGGATGCCCAGCTCGATGAGGCCGGCCCCGTTGGCCACGCAGGCCCGCACGCAGGCGGCGGTGGTCTCCAGGTCCGGGTCGCCGCAGGTGATGAACGGGATGAACGCCTTGCCGCTGGCAAAGGCACTGGCAATATTACTCATGGATATCCTCCCCTCTGTAGCGGGCGATGGCGGCGCAGTCCTTGTCCCCCCGGCCGGATATGGTGATGACGACGATCTGGTCCTTTCCCATGGTGGGGGCCAGCTTTTGGGCATAGGCCACGGCGTGGGCGGACTCGATGGCCGGGATGATGCCCTCTGTCCGGGCCAGGTACTCAAAGGCGTCCACCGCCTCGTCATCGGTGATGGGGACGTACTCCGCCCGGCCGGTGTCGTGCAGCCAGGCGTGCTCCGGGCCCACGCCGGGGTAGTCCAGCCCCGCGGAGATGGAATATACCGGGGCGATCTGGCCGTACTCGTCCTGGCAGAAGTAGCTCTTCATCCCGTGGAAGATGCCGAGCCTGCCCGTGGCGATGGTGGCAGCGGTCTCAAAAGTGTCCACGCCCCGCCCGGCGGCCTCGCAGCCGATGAGCCGCACGCTCTTTTCCGGGATGAAGTGGTAAAAGCTGCCGATGGCGTTGGAACCGCCGCCCACGCAGGCGATCACCGCGTCGGGCAGCCGCCCCTCCTTCTCCATAAGCTGCTGCTTTATCTCCCGGGAGATCACCGCCTGGAAGTCCCGCACGATGGTGGGGAACGGGTGGGGGCCCATGACGGAGCCAAGGCAGTAGTGGGTGTCGTCGATGCGGCGGGTCCACTCCCGCATGGCCTCGGATACGGCGTCCTTCAGCGTGGCGGTGCCGGTGGTCACGGGCACCACCTCCGCCCCCAGAAGCCGCATCCGGTAGACGTTCAGGGCCTGGCGCTTCGTGTCCTCCTCGCCCATGAACACCACGCACTGCATGCCCATGAGGGCGGCGGCGGTGGCGGTTGCCACGCCGTGCTGGCCGGCGCCGGTCTCGGCGATAAGGCGGGTCTTGCCCATCTTCTTCGCCAGCAGCGCCTGGCCCAGGACGTTGTTGATCTTGTGGGCGCCGGTGTGGTTCAGGTCCTCCCGCTTGAGGTAGATCTTCGCCCCGCCCAGGTCCCGGGTCATCTTCTCCGCGTAGTACAGCCGGGAGGGCCGCCCGGCGTACTCGTTGAAAAGATACGTAAGCTCCCGATTGAAATCCGGGTCGTTTTTGTAGCGGTTATAGGCGGCCTCCAGTTCGATGACCGCGTTCATCAATGTCTCGGGGATATACTGTCCGCCGTGGATACCGAATCGTCCGTTGGACATGGCGTTCATTCCTTTCGCGCGGCGGCCACGGCCGCCATGATCTTTGTAAGGTCTTTCTTTTTGTCCGTCTCCACGCCGCTGGAGATGTCCAGCCCCCAGGGGCGGAGCCGGGCTATGGCGTCGGGGATGTTCTCCGGCGTCAGGCCGCCGGCCAAGATATAGGGCCGGGTCACGCCTTGGGTCAGGGACCAGTCGAAGGCCGCGCCGGTGCCGTAGCCGTTGTCCAGCAGGACCATATCGGCGGCGGAGGCGCTGGCGGCCAAAAGGTCCTGGGGATCGCGGACCTTGAAGGCCTTCCACACCGTACAGCCGGGCGCCAGGGCGCGGAGGGCGGCGATATAGCCGTCGTCCTCGCGGCCGTGGAGCTGGGCCACGGATATGGTGCCGTCGTTCAGGAGCGCCGCCGCGTCCTCCACGGGACTGTCCACGAATACGCCCACAGGGGTGATGCCGGGCGCCAGTCCCGCCCGCAGGGCCCGGACCTGGTCCGGGGCCAGGTTCCGGTGGCTCTTGGGGAAGTTGATGATGAACCCGCACCAGTCCGGCCGTGCGGCGTTGACGTATTCCACGTCCTGGGGCCGGTACAGGCCGCATATCTTGATCTTCGTCATCGGGCCGCCTCCCCCATGGCCGCCAGCAGCGCGGCCTTGTCCTTTGCGCGCATGAGGACCTCCCCCATGAGCACCGCGTCGGCCCCCAGCGCTTTCAGCGCCGCCGCGTCCGCAGGCCCGGTCACGCCGCTCTCCGCCACGTATACCGCTTCCGGCGGTATCAGCTCCCGCAGCCGGGCGGCGTTGGAAAAGTCCACGGTGAAGTCCTTCAGGTTCCGGTTGTTCACGCCGATGATCCGGGCTCCGGCGCTGAGGGCGGAGCGGATCTCCCCCTCGTCGTGGGTCTCCACCAGGGCGGCCAGGCCCAGCCCGTCGCATATCTCCAGGTACCTGGCCAGCGTGGCCGTGTCCAGGATGGCGCAGATGAGAAGCGCCGCGTTGGCGCCCATGACCTTGGCCTGGTAAAGCTGGTACTCGTCCACGGTGAAGTCCTTGCGGAGCATGGGGAGGGATATGGTCCGGCGGATATCCCGGAAGATGCCGTCCGAGCCCAAAAACCACTTGGGCTCCGTGAGGCAGGACACCGCGTCCGCGCCGGCGGCCTCATACGCCCGGGCGATATCCAGGTAGGGGAAGTCCGGCGCGATGAGTCCCTTGGAGGGGGAGGCCCGCTTCACCTCGCAGATGAAGCTGAGGCCCGGCTTTTTCAGCGCGGATACGAACGCCGGGCCATTTGCCGGACCGCCTTGGGCGGCCAGCTCCTCCATGGTCTCCGGGCTGATCGTTTCCTTGTCCGCTGCCACCCGTTCCCGGGCGTGGGCGGCCAACTGGTCCAGGATGGTCATCTCAGGCCTCCGGACGGTTGGAGACCTGGATGAACCTGGCAAGGGTAGCGGCTGCTTTGCCGCTGTCGATGAGCTCTTCCGCCAGAGAGACGCCCTCGGCCCAGCTGGCCGCCTTGCCGCCGATATAAAGCGCCGCGCCGGCGTTCATGAGCACCGCGTCCCGCTTGGGACCGGGGGCGCCGGCCAGGATGTCCCGGACGATCTGGGCGTTCTCCGCCGGGGCGCCGCCCGCGAGGTCGCTCTTTTCGCAGCGGGTCAGGCCGAAGTCCTCCGGCGTCACCGTGTAGGACTTGAACCAGCCGTCCTTGAATTCGCACACGGCGGTGGGGGCGGACAGGCTTATCTCGTCCAGCTTGTCCTTGCCGTAGACCACCATGCCCCGCTCCACGCCCAGGCTGATGAGCACCTGGGCCAGGGGTTCCACCAGATACTCGTCATACACGCCCAGCAGCTGCATCTTGGGGCTGCCGGGGTTTGTAAGGGGTCCCAGGATGTTGAACACTGTCCTGAAGCCCAGCTCCTTGCGGATGGCGCCCACGTATTTCATGGAGGTGTGGTACTTCTGGGCGAAGAAGAAGCACATGCCCACCTCGTTTAAGAGCTCCACGCACCGCTCCGGGCTCTGCTGGATGTTGACGCCCAGGGCTTCCAGGCAGTCGGCGGTGCCGCACTGGGAGGAGGCGGCCCGGTTGCCGTGCTTGGCCACCTTTATCCCGCCGGCGGCGGCCACCAGCGCGGAGGCCGTGGAGATGTTGAAGCTGTGAGCTCCGTCGCCGCCGGTGCCCACGATCTCGAAAACGGGATAGGGCGCGTCCACCTTCGTGGCGTGGTCCCGCATGGCGGCGGCGCAGCCGGCGATCTCGTCGCTGGTCTCGGCCTTGGCGCTCTTGGTAGACAGCGCCGCGAGGAACGCGGCGTTCTGGGTCTGGGTCGTCTCGCCGGACATGATTTCGTTCATGACGGCGTAGGCCTCCTCGTAGGTCAGGTCCGCCTTGGAGACGATCTTTGCAATGGCTTCTCTTATCATGATAGGAACTCCTTTCCTTTTATGACAGGTGGATAAAGTTTCGCAGCATGGTCCGTCCGTCCGGGGTCATAATGGACTCGGGGTGGAACTGGACGCCGAACACGGGATACTGCCGGTGCCGGACCGCCATCACCTCCCCTTCCTCCGTGCGGGCGGTGACGGCGAGGCAGTCCGGGATGGTGTCCGGGTCGGCCGCGAGGGAGTGATACCGGGCCACCGGCGCGCTCTCGGGACAGCCAGCGAACAGGGGGCAGTCAAGGTCGAAGCGGACGGTGGACTGCTTGCCGTGCATGAGCCTTTTGGCATAGGTGACCGTGGCCCCATAGGCGGCGCAGATGGCCTGGTGCCCCAGGCATACCCCCAGCATAGGGATGGCCGGGCCCAGCGCGCGCACCACCTCCATGGTGACGCCCGCGTCCTCCGGCCGTCCGGGGCCGGGGGAGAGGATGATGCGGTCCGGCGCCAGGGCGCTTATCTCCGCCACGGTCAGTTCATCATTGCGGATGACGCGGATATCCGGGTCCAGGGCCCCCACCAGCTGGTAGAGGTTATAGGAAAAGCTGTCGTAGTTATCGATGAGCAAAATCATAGAAGGTCTTCCTCCTGGGCCAGGCGCAGGGCGTTCACCACGGCCTGGGCCTTGTTGATGCATTCCTGGTACTCCTTCTCCGGCACGGAGTCGGCCACGATGCCCGCGCCGGACCGAATGAACACCTGGCCGTTTTTCTTATACGCGATGCGGATGGCGATGCAGGTGTCCATGTTGCCGGTGAAGTCGATGTAGCCGATGGCTCCCCCGTAGATGCCCCGCTTGTTGTCCTCAAGCTCTCCGATGAGCTGGCAGGCGCGGATCTTCGGCGCGCCGGACAGGGTGCCCGCCGGGAGTACCGCCACGATGGCGTCCAGGGCGTCGAACTCCTGGCGTATCTCGCCCCGGACCGTGGAGCCGATGTGCATCACATGGGAGTAGCGCTCGATGGTGTGAAGCCGCTCCACCTGGACGGAGCCAAACTTGCTGATCTTTCCCAGGTCGTTGCGGCCCAGGTCCACCAGCATGTTGTGCTCGGCCAGCTCCTTTTCATCCGCCAGAAGCTCCGCCTCCAAGGCGGCGTCCTCCTCGTCTGTCTTTCCCCGGGGCCGGGTGCCCGCCAGGGGGAACGTGTGCAGCACGCCGTTTTCCAGCTTCACCAGTGTCTCCGGGGACGCGCCGGCCACCTCCACGTCCGTGCCGGAGAAGTAGAACATGTACGGGGAGGGGTTCACGGTCCGCAGCACCCGGTAGGTATTCAGAAGGCTGCCCTCAAAGGGCGCGCTGAGCCGGTTGGACAGGACGATCTGGAAGATGTCCCCCTCCCGGATATGGTGTTTGGCCCGCTCCACCATGGCGCAGTAGGCCTCCCGCCCGAACAGAGGCGTCACCTCTCCGGTGAGGCGGCCGCCGGGCTCGTTCTTTTTCGCGCCGCTGCGCAGCAGCTCCCGCATGTGCGCCAGGGCCAGGACCGCCTGGTTATAACCCGTCTCCGGGTCGGTCAGGGGCATGTTGGCGATGAGGATGATCTTCTGGGTGACGCTGTCAAAGGCGATGACCTTGTCGAAGAGCATCAGGTCCACATCCTTGAACGCTTCTGTGTCCTTTGCCCCCGTGCGGACGGCGGGCTCGCTGTAGCCCAGATAGTCATAGGAGAAATACCCCACCAGCCCGCCGGTGAAGGGCGGCAGATAGTCGAACCGGGGACTCACGTACTCCGCCAGGACCTGCCGCAGCGCCGCCGAGGGATCGTCCGTATGAAAACGCACGTCCCCCGCCTTCATCACCCCGTCGGTGCAGGTGATCTCCATCTTGGGCTCGAAGCCCAAAAAGGTATAGCGCCCCCATTTCTCCCGCTCAACCACCGATTCCAGCAGAAAGCAGTGGGTGGAGACGTTTTTCAATATCTTCATCGCCTCGATGGGCGTGCATATGTCCGACAGCATCTCGCAGCTCACCGGCAGGACCTTGTACCGGCCCTGGGCGGCGATTGCCCTGACTTCCTCCAAACCGGGTCTCACGACCATAAAACGCGCCTCCTTGTGTTTTGGTCCGGGAATATCCTGCCGGAGCATGAAAAAACGCCCCCGACAGAAACTTCCTTTTCTGTCAAGGACGAATAAAAGCTTTATCCGCGGTGCCACCTTGATTCACGGCCGTGAAGCCGTGCGCTTGACAGGATACCTGCATATCCCCGGCAACTGACGTATGCCCACACGTCGCACATTACTGCGCCCTCAGCGGTCCATTTGACGGCTTGTTTCCCACCCCGATCTCAGCTTAGGGGGCTCTCTGTGCGGGCATCACCGCCGTTATCTCCGCGTCAACGGTTTAGTGTTTTAAATTGTTGGTGTTATTCTAGCACGCCCAGCGCTATTTGTCAAAGGTTTTTTCAGAAGCTGTCTTTTACCATTCTTCCAGAATAATGCGTTCTCCAGCTATGAAAACGCTTCATCCCCTACGCTCCGGGCCTATTCCAGCATGTCGATGTACTCTTCCAGCATATCGCTGTAGCGGCTCTCAATGACGCACTGCTTGGCCAGGTCCACATCGTCCGTAATGATGTTGTCCACGTTTAGCCCGATCATGTTCTCGATGCTTCTGCGGGTGTTGACCGTCCACACATACAGCTGCTTTCCCGCGTTGTGCGCCTGGGTGACCAGCTGGCGCGTCACGCTCACCGCATCCACGCTGAGATGGTCGGCCGCGGACAGCGCGCCGACGTCTCCATAGGCAAAGCGCATCACATAGACCGTGGTGATGGTCTCGTCATAGGCCTTCACATTTTCCAGCACCCGGTAGGACTGGCTCGTCACCACGCACTCGTCCTCCATCCCCGCTGCGCGGATGGCGTCCACCACGGCCCGCTCCAGATCCCTCTCGTGGCCGGTGGGCTTCAGCTCAATGTTGAGTTTCACCCCGTTCTCCCCGGCGAACGCCAGGACCTCCGAAAGGAGCGGTATCCTCTCGCCCGCGTGCTCCGGGCCGAAACGGGCGCCGGCGTCAAGCGCCGCGATCTGCTCATATGTCATATCCCACACGTTCGCGTCCACCCCTGTGACCCGCTTCAAATTCGCGTCATGGGCCACCACCAGCTGTCCGTCCCCGCTCTGCTGCACATCCAGTTCGATCCAGTCCGCCCCCAGCTCCGCCGCCCCATAAAAGGCGGACATCGTGTTCTCCGGGTAATTGGCCGAGGCGCCCCGGTGGGCGGTGATCTCAGCGGCGTGCAGATACTCCACCTCCGGGCCGGACCTGCCGGCGGCCGCCGGCAGCAGGATCGCCAGGCTGCCCGCGGCGACGACGGCCACGGCGGCCGCCTTCAGCACCCGGCTCCCCAGCGGCCGGGCGGACGGGACGCGCGCCTCAGGCACAGGGACCGAGGGGGCACTCTCGCCGGCGCGCTCCCTGTTCCGAAGGTATAGAAGACCGGCGCAGCCATATGACGCCGGAACGGCAAGCGCCAACGTGAGCGCCAGGGTCAGCATGACCGCATACCATATGGCGGCGGCCCCCAGCCAGTCCGGGCCGGACACTCTCGTCAGGACCCCGCCCAGCCCCTTCGCCAGCGCTGTCAGCGCCAGCAGCGCCGCCGCTGAGACCGCCGCATACACGCCCTCGGCGGCGAGCATCCATGCCAGGTCATGCAGACGGCGCCCTCTGCGCAGCAGGGCGCATCTCTTTCCCGCGCTGCGAAAGCTGCAGCCCTCCAGCGTGAAGCAGACCGCCGTGTATATCCAATGCGCGCCCAGCACCAGGAGCACGAGGATGATTCCTCCCGCCGCCAGCACCAGCGAGGGACGCCGCGCCAGATAGTCCTTGACCGGCGCCGGCACAGATACCGCCATGAAGAACACCGCCGCTGTCCCCAGGTGTACAAAGGGCGCCGTCAGCAGGAGGAGGGGCACAAGGGGCAGGTTTTTCGGCCGGAACGCCCTCCCGGCGTTTTGCAGCGCGAAGCGCAGCACCTGCGTCGGCCGCACCCGCCTTCCCTGCATGGACTGGGCCAACAGAAATGTGACGGCGCCCACGTCGATCAGCATGGCGCCCGACACCGCGGTCAGGCCGACGCACGCGGCCAGCAGGGTGATGGGCTCCCGGAGAAACTGGTAGACATTCTCATGTGTCAGATACGGATGTCCCGACCAGCGCATCGCCAGGGCAAAGCTGCCGGACAGGAGCGGAACGAGGACCAGCGCGGCCGCCAGCTTAAAGATCAGCTCAAACACCGCAGCGGTCCTCCAGTTGCCCATGACACGGCCCGCGTCCGTCTTCCAGCGCCGCACCTCGTTCACCCCCTGTCCGGATACCATTATATACCTTTCGGGGCAAAATGGGGGGACAGTTTGCAAAAAAACGACCAGTCGGGACGTTTGTCCCGGCTGGCCGTTGTCTTCAACGCGCCGATTATGACGTTTATGCAATCAAACCTGACTTTTACGCGATGTCCGCCCGCGCTTCTCCTGTCCTTCAGCCCAGGAAGACCTGGTCGAAGCCGGTGTCCCGCAGGATGGCGCCCACGGTGTCGTTCACGTGCAGGAGCCGGAAGTGGCCCTGGCCCATCTGCTTATACATGATGAGCATGACCCGCAGCCCCGCCGAGGAGGTGTACTCCAGGTCCTTCAGGTCCAGAGCGATGTCCTTCACGGCGCCGCCGGTGGGTACCGCCAAAAAGGCGCTCAAAAGCTCCGGCGCGCTGATGGAATCCAGCCGGCCGGTCAGGCGCATGGTGAGCCCGTCCCCGTCCTGGATCTGGTCGATGGCGAGGCCTTTGGCCCCCGCCTCAGCGGCCTTGGTCCCCTGGGCGGCGGGCGTCATGATCCAGACGTTGATCTTTTCCAACGCGGCGGAAATAGCCTCCCGCTGCTCCGGCGTGCAGGCGTAGAGGGTCCGCAGGCCCATGCTGGCCACGCCGGTGATGGGACGCCGCTCCACGGCAAGACCCATGCTCTCCAGGAAGGCCACCTTCTCCTTGTCGCCCGCAAACACCGGCGCGTGGTCTGCATCGGCAGTCTTCTTGTTCACCTGAGAGTTCACCAGCTTCAGGTATTTCTCCCCCTGGCCGCCGGTGACTGCCTGGATGATGGCGAGGAAGTAGTGGTCGCTCTCAAAGTCCGTGGTGACCCAGCAGCCGCCCCGGGCGGCCAGCACCGAGGCGAAGTTTTTGACCATGGCGGTGAGTTCATTCTTGTCCAGATAGGCCACCAGCCCCTCGCAGTCGATGGTGACAGGCCCCTCCGGCAGGTTTGCCGCCGCGGCCGCCACGCTGGCGCCGTTGGTCACGTCCACCGCCTGGAAGACGGCCTTGCCCCCCAGCAGCTCCCTGGATACCCGGGCCATGTCCTCCACCACCGCGGGCAGGTCTCCGCCCACGTAGTTGAAACCCCGGTCCATCAGGTACTTTGCCTTGGGCGTGTAGCCGCAGGCCAGGTCCAGCACGTTTTTGTTTCCCGCCTGCTCGATAAGCCGGTTGGCCAGGGCGTAGCGCAGCTCGATGGTGATGGCGCCGATGCGCTTCAAAAGCTCGTATTCCTCGCCCTTGGCATCCACATGAGGCAGCTGCTCAAAGCCCAGCGCCTTCTCAAAGGCGATGGAGTCCTCGTTGCCCACGGCGCTCAGCAGCGTGAGGGTCATTTTCGCGGTGTTGAACACCGGATTCGTAAGTTCATAAAGCTCGTTCATGTATGTCTCCTTTTGTCCCGGTCTTATCAGCTCTTGAAATTCTGGCACTTTGCGTTGGGGTCTCCGTTGAACATAGCGAAAACATCTTCAAGATCCATGTCTAATATCGTGCAATCCCAGTATGACCGGCAATTATAGCAATTACTGTTATTTTTAAATTGCTTAACAAAATTAATATATTTCATAAGATCACTGGCAGTCATTCCCCCGGCCACATTGCCCAGCGCCTCGTCGGCCAGCTCCTCGGGGACCTTCCTGCTCTCGCTGTCGCCCATGTTCATTCCTCCTGTTCGTTATACTTGTTCCGGGCTGCGTCCCGCTTCACCCGATCATGTCCGCGAAGCCGGTCTGCTCAAAAATGGCCCGCACCGTCTCGTTCTGCCCGATGACGGCGAGGTTCCCGCCGCCCACGGCCTTGATCATGATGAGCAGCACCCGCAGTCCCGCGGAGGAGATGTACTCCAGCCCGGAGGCGTCCACATGGATCTTCTCCGGCACTTCCGCCGCCGCGGCCTTTTCGTAGGCCGCCAGGAACGCCGGCGCGGTCATGGAGTCCACCCGGCCCTGCAGCGCCACGGTCATGACGCCGCCCTTCGTCTTCACGTCCACAGCGAAGCGGCCGCCCTCTCCGGCGGGCTGGGCCGGAGCGTAATCCTCGTCCAAAGTCATCTTCCAGATGCACAGGGGCGCCACCGCCTTTGTCACGGCCTCCCTCGTCTCCTCAGGCAGCCCGGCGGTGCTGTTCAGCTCCGGCATATAGCGGCCCACGGGGATGCGCTCCGCCTTGAGCCCCACGGAGCGGAGGTAGTCCGTAAGTTTGGCCACGCCGTTTTGGTAGTCGAAGGCGCTGACGTTCATCACGTTCAGGTCCGTGCTCATGGCCAGGTCGGACTTGTCGGACAAGGCCTTCCAGGAGCTCAGCATGGTCTTCAGCGCCTCCTCGCCCACGATGGCCTTCATGGTCGCCATAGTAAGCGAGCTGGATTCCGGGTCGTAGATCACCCAGCAGCCGCCGAATTCCTTCAAAAGGCTCCGCACATTGGCGCACAGCTCCGAAAGCTCCGAGTCGCTCAGGTACATGACCAGCCCCTCGGTGGTGACGCAAAGCTCGCCCTCCACCGTATCCAGAGCGCCGCGAAGGGAGGCGTAGTTGGTGGCGTCCGCGCCGCGGAACTCCTTGTTCTTCACGCCCCGCTCCGCCAGCATGGCGTCCAGGGCCGGGCCCACCTCGTCGATCACCGCCGGCAGGTCGCAGCCTATGTAATGCGTATCCCGGAAGACCTCGTTCAGCGCCCGGGGCGTATAGCCGCAGGGGATGTCCAGGACCGTACCCATCCCCAGGGCGCTGATCAGGGCGTTCATGGTCCGGTAGCGGGTCTCGATGACGGCCCTGTTGGCCAGGCCGAACATCGCCTCCTGCTCGCTGCCGTGCATGACGGAATCGGTGTCGATGCCCAGCTTATTTGCCAGCAGGCGGGCGTCCTCGTCACCGGAGAGGCAGATGTTCATCACCGTCGCCTTGGCTGTGTTGAACACCGGGTTCGTCCGTTCCCGCAGTTCCTTTTCGTTATCCATGCGTTCTCCTCACCATATCAGCTCCCGCCACAGCTCCCCGCACAAGGGGCAGCAGCCGTTATTCTCGTTAATGGCAGATTGTCTTGACCTGCCGCGGCAGCTACTACATGTACGAAGTACATCAAACGTTATACGTTCAAGGCTGGCGCCCCCCACGACCTTATCCAGGGTCTCTTCCGCCAACTCCTCATTGCTCTTTTTGTTCTCGTTGTTGTTCATAAGGGTACCTCCATCTCTCTAATCTGTAAAAAACTAAGGATCGCTTTAGCTAACAGTAAAGGGTCCGAACCCGCCGCAGCCGGGGCATAGAAGGGGCTGATTCCAGCCTTCCCAGGATGCGGTACAGTGGGGGCATTGAAACTTTCTGCGGGGAATGTCGCTGACAGTGATGATTCCACCACCAGCCATTCCTCCGGCGACCTTATCCAAGGCCTCGTCCGCAAGGGCCTCATTGCTCTTTTTGGTCTCGTCGTCGTTCATAGGTCAAGCCTCCTTGCTTGGGCACTGCGAAGCATCGCCAAATTTTAACGCAGCCATCAGCGGACTTGCGTAAGGACATTCAGTTTTAAAGTTTTCATAGTGGCGGCAGGAAAAGCAATTGTTTTTTGTAAATGAACCTGCTGCCCGTCCACCGCCGACGACCCCACCGCCAGTCACGGCATCCAAAGCCTCGTCGGGCAGCTCCTTCCTGTTCTCGTCCTTATCCATCGGCTTCACCATGTCCCAAATTTTTCTATATAGTGTTTACGGCAATAGGGTTTGCCATCGGGACCGGCCCTGTTATCGGTCGAGCCACAGTACGCGCATTCCAGCAACATGACCGACTTTCCCCCGGCCACATTATCCAGCGCCTCGTCCGACAGCTCTCAAAGCTCTTTTTGTTCTCGCTGTTTTTCATGATGTTGCTCCTTTCACCCCTTCCGGGCCGGTCATTTCACATACCCGATATCACGGGCACAGTCAGCGCACATGGTCAGAGTCGCCCTCACATTCTCCGGATCATGATACCTGTCCAGCGTTTTTCTCTGCCCACAAATGGGGCATAACGGAGCGAGCCGGTTGCCACCGGCGACCTGGTCCAGCGCCTCGTCCGACAGCTCTTCAAAGCTCTTTTTGTTCTCGCTGTTTTTCATGACGGTCCTCCTTACATAAACATAAGTTGTTTGTGGCAGAAGGAGCAGTAGTACTGACCGTCACGCGAGTCTATTTCATTTTCGGAGAGAACTCTACCGCAGCCGAAGCAGAGCGTAACGCCCAGCGACACCGTCCCCTCTATCCTGCCCTCATATTCTTCCTGGCCTCCCGCTACCTTGTCCAGGGCCTCGTCCGCCAGGGCTTCAAAGCTCTTATTATTGCTTTCCATACCCGTTCTCCTTTCTGTTTTCTGTTCCTTTATACGTTCCGGCAGGGCAAAAGGGCTAAAGGGGCGGGAAAATATCCCGCCCCGGTCATGCTCAGCCGTTGCCCGTGGGTATATAGCGGCGCAGGGCGCCCGCCACGTTGGAAAGCGGCATGGTCTGCAGCCACACCCGGCCCGGGCCGGTGATGTTCGTGAGGAACAGGCCCTCGCCGCCAAACAGCACGTTCTTCGCGCCCTTCACCGTCTGGATGTCCATGGCGCAGGTGGCGTCCATGGCCGCCAGGTGGCCGGTGTCCACCAGGATCTGCTGTCCGGGCTGCAGGTCATACTCCACCACGTGGCCGTCGAACTCCGCAAAGGCGATACCGCTGCCGGACACCTTCTGCAGGATGAAGCCCTCGCCGCCGAACAGGCCCGCGCCCAGCCGCTTGTTGAAGTGAACGGACAGCTGCACCGTGGCCTCGCCCGCCAGAAACGCGCTCTTCTGGAAGATGACCTCCCTGCCCGGGGCGATCTCAAAGGGCTTGATGGAGCCGGGGAAGCTGGAGGCGAAGGCGATCATGCCCTGGCCGCCCTGGGCGGTGTAGATGTTCTGGAACAGCCGCTCGCCGGCGAACATCCGGCCCAGGGCCTTGCCCACGCCGCCGTTGGAGGTGGTCTCCATATGCATGTTGGGGCTCATCCAGCTCATGGAGCCGCCCTCGTTGATCATGCTCTCCCCATTATCCAGGGTGCATACCACCACCGGCAAGGTGTCGCCTAATATCTCATACTTCATCGTGATTTCCTCCTGAAACTCCTATTATAATGAGGCCGCTTATTCCGCCTCCATGGGCACGGCGGCAAATATGGGCGCGGTCACGACGGCCATAGCCTCGCCGAAGACCATCGCCAGGTCCTGACGGAGCGCCGCGTCGCCTTCCTCCTTGCTCATATCGCTGATGTTGATGGCCGCGTCCATATCGACGCTGCCGGGGCCGAAGGCCTCGCCCTTGGGTGCCCCCTTGCTCACAGTGAAGGTCACGGCGTTGACGTCCTCACCCTCCACCATGCTGGCGGCGAACTCGATGGACTTGCCTGTCTCCGTCGCCGTCTGCAGGAAGCCAAGGCCCATCACGCCGCTGTCCTCGTCCTGGGCCGCGGCGCAGGCCACATGGCCAAAGCTGACGTCCACGTCGCCCTGACCGACGTAGAGCTCTCCCTCCACTTCCAGATCCAGGCTCTCGTCCGAAAGCACAGGCAGGGAGTCCACGGGTTTGCCATCCACGGTGATCAGGCTCAGGGCCTGGAGGAAGTGCTCCTTGTCCACGGTGAAGGCGGATGCCTTATACTCGCCGTCAGGGATGGGCGTCTCCTCGCCGTTGAAGCTCACTGTCTCGCCCTCCAGGGTCACGATCTCGTCCTGGGTGATGCACTCCTTGAGCGCGTCCTCGAACCCCTCGCCCACTTTGATCTCAGGGATGGAGAACGTATCCGCCACCACAGGCTCCGGCGTCACGACAGGCTCCTCAGGCGCCTTGCCGGCGGCCTCGGCCATGGCGTCGAAGAATTCCATGATGCTCTGGGCGGCCTTGTCGGTGTCGGCGCTCTGCAGCTGCTCCACGATCTTGTCCCGCAGTACGCCGAGGCTCTTGGCCAGCTCCTTCACCGGGTCGATGACGTAGTCCTTGTGGCCCAGGGTCGGGCTGGCCAGGTGGATGACGTAAAGGCCGTCCACCTCGGTAAATCCGATCTCGCTGACCGGTTCGCCCTCGTAATCCACATGCAGCAGAAGGGCGCCCGGGTCCTCGCCGGCGGATACGTCCACGCCCACAGAGACGGCGGACATATCGATGGTCTGGCCGCCGGTGTACACCGTCACGCCGGACAGGGTATAGCTCTGCATGGCAGACGGCCCCTCGGTGAAGGCGCTGACGCTGAGCATGAGCACAGCGCACAGGATGATGGCGATGATCCTCTTCATTTGGATGTCTCCTCTCAAAAATAATGTAATGTATCGTATCGGCGGTGACCGCCGTATACTACGGTAGCGTCTACCAGCGACGACGCGGCTTGGGCCAGTTCCATCATGGTCATCACGATCATCGTGCCGAAAAACTGCTTGTGGATAACGGACGATACCCTCACTTTCTCCATTTCCTCCGGTCACCCGCTCCCCACAAGATATAGTATCTTATAAAAATTTTAACACGAATGCCGGGGCGCCTCAATGCTGCGGGCTTGACGATTTCGATGTCAAACCTGACTTTTACGTAATCCCTCCTCTGCCGCACCAGTGACTCGTCAAACGAAGTGAGGCGGAGCCATTTTCCGAGCTTTTTGCCGGAAAATGGCCCCGCCTCTTTCTTATCCCTTCTTTGACAGTCTGAAACGGCTGCTTTCCCGTTCTGGGAAAGCAGCCGTTTCTATCATCAGGTCCTGATCACTCGATGCCCAGAGCGGCCTTGTCGTCGAGGCTGGTCTGGCCATAGCCCACCGCTTCCAGCCAATCAACGGGATAACCGGGGGTCTCGTAGTTGTCGCCGAAGTTATCGCCCACGACCATGCCGTCCTGATAGCGGCCGACCAGTGTCCAGGCGAAGTCCCACCAGCCCTCGTTGACCTTGTTCATGTTGTCGTTGACATACTCGGTCAACACGGCCCTGGCGCCGTCGATGTCGCCGGCGTTGTAGAGCGCGATGGCCTCGGCCTCCACGTCGGCATGTCCGGCGAAGAACTCGTCCTCATACTTGGCCTTCTCGGCGCGGATGTCGGCATACATGGCGTCCCAGCGGAGGTTGGCCCAGTTGTTCACAAAGTTGAAGGCCCACCAGGCGCAGCTGGGATCGAAGTGGTAGCGGTCACCGGTGGACCACGCCGCGGGCACCTCGGTGGCGCCGGCGTACATGGGCACGTAAACGGTGGTGTCTGGGGCGTCCTCGCCGAACCACATCAGGCTGCCGATCTCGCCCGGCAGGTCGGGCCGGAGCTCAGCAACGAAGCTGTAGGTGCAGCGGAACTGCGCGATCTCCCGCTCCCAGTCTTCCTCGGCCGCGGCCTCGGGCTTGCTGCCGCCCTGCCAGCGGGTGGGGTCATGGAACGGGCCGGCGGCCAGTCCCTGGGTCATATCATATTTGGTGCCTTCAAAGTGGTCGCTGAAGATGTCCATGATGTTCCGGACGGTCACAGGCTCATCGGGCGTGATGGAGAAGTCATAGGGCTCCTGGGAGCCGACGACCTGGAAGTCCTGAGAGGGGGCCAGCAGGCTGAGCATGCGCCACTCACGGCGGCTGGCATAGAACTCATAGCCAAAGGGTTCGGGGTCGAAGAGCTTGGAGTAGTTGAACTCCTCGCCCTCCTTCCACCAGCCCAGCTGCTCGGGCAGGGCGGTGATGTCGGTGGACCACATGAAGTTGTCGGGATCGTCAAAGTCGATCACGCCGATGCGGGAACGGTTGGCGCCGACGAAGACCTGGTCGTCGGGCACCCGGCGGGCAGCCCAGTGAGCGCCGGGCGCGCCGCTGTCGGCGGTCCACTGCGGGCCGCCGCCGCAGATCTCGAAGATCCACACCTCGTTATTGTCGGCGACCAGCAGGCACTCGCCGCCGTCGCAGTAGCCATACTGCTCGGCGAACTGGCCCATGACCTGCACGCACTCCCTGGCGGTGGCCGTGCGGGCCAGGCCGATCTGCTCCAGGTTCGCGATGACCATCATGCCGTTGGGGCTGACAACATCTTCGGTGCCGGTCCAGGTGAACTCACCGATGACGACGCCCTTCTCGTTCATGAAGGGATAGGCGATGCTGAAGTAGGTGTAGGTCTCGGGTGCCTGCGGGATCTGACCTACCAGCTCGGGGGCGATCTTGGTGTCGATGCAGGGATCGTTGTAGATATCGACCATCGCGCCGTCTTCGTGGGTGCCGCCCTCCACGACCTGGATGCGGTGGTCGTACCAGCCGTCGCAGGTATGGGAGACCAGAACGGAGCCATCGGCGGAGGCGTCCTTGCCGACCGCGATAGTTGTGCAGGCCAGGGCGCTGCCGCCCAGGGTGACCACCAGCGCCGCCACAAGGAGCACAGTCACGAGCTTCTTCATGTGTTTCATTCGGTTTCTCCTCATAATCAATCGTTCCTAATATGTCCCGCCGGGGCATATGCGGCGGCCGGGATCACAGACCCGGGCCGCCGCACACGAAAAGGCTTTACGCGTTTATTCCGCGGGGACTTCCTCCATGGGGAACTCATCCATGGAGAACTCGTCCATGGAGAAGTCCTCCATGGAGAAGTCCTCCGCAGGGACCATCGCCGCCAGAGGGGCAAGAGCCGCCCCGATGGCGTCGCCCAGCAGCACCTGCAGATCCGGCAGCAGCGGGTTCTCTTCGCCCGCGACCACCAGCTCGCTGACGTTGACGACGTTGTCCATGTCGACAGCGTCAGGGCCGAAGGTCGTGTGCTCGACGGCGTGCTTGTTCAGGGCGAACTCCACGTTCACTTTGCTCTCGCCGGTGCCGCCGAGGATATTAAAGGCAAGGGTCTTGCCGTCCTCGCCGGTGGACAGGATATAGTACAGGCCGTTATAGCCCATGGTCTCGCTGTCGGAGGCAGTGACAAATATATAGCCAAGGCCGGCCCCCGGATCGTCCAGGCCCTCATAGATGGCGCCCACCAGCTGGACGTCCGCGTTCTCGTCCGCCAGCATCTCGGCGTTGGGGATAGGCGCGCCGTTCAGGGTCATATTGCCCAGTATCTTGCGCACGACTTCCTTATCCACAGTGAAGGAAGACACCTTATAATCACCCGCGGGCACCAGCAGCTCGCCGGTATCCTCGTCTATGACATCCTCCTCGATGGTGACCGTCTTATCGGGGTTGATACTGTCCTTCAGGATCTGCTGGATATTGCCGACATTCATCCCCAGCCCGGCTTCAGGCGTCGCCGCGGGAGCCTCCGTGACCTCGGGCGCCTCGGCAGCCTGCACCGCGGCCGCCTCCGCGCGGTCGAAGAAGTCAATGATGCTCTGGGCCGCCGCCTGGGTATCCATGCCCTGCAGCGTCTCGATCAGCTCGTCGCGCAGATCTTCCAGATCGCTGGCCAGCTCCAGCACCGGGTCGATGGCATAGTCCTTGTGGCCCAGGGTGGGGCTATCGAGATGGACGATGTAAAGGCCGTCGATCTGGGTGACGCCGATCTCGCAGACATGCTCTTCGCCGTTGTCCACGTGCACCACCACGGCGCCCGGCTCGCCCTCCATCACGTCCACGCCGATCTCCACGTCGGACAGGTCGATGTTCGTCTCCCCCGCCGCCACGGAGATGCCGGACAGGCAGTAGCAGGTGCCGGCCGCCGGGCCTTCCGTAAAGGCGCAGGCGCTCAGCATGAGCACCGCGCACAGGATGACAGCTAACAACTTTTTCATTTTTGTGGTCCTCCTCTAAAATAATTATTTTTCTTATTTTTCCGGCCGCCGGCCTGGGCCGGGGCGGTCCCGGGTCAGGCGCTCTGTTTTTTATCGTTCTTCCGTCCGGTGAGCCAGAAAAGGCCGGTCACCAGGTAGGACAGGCCCAGGTACAGGGCCATGCCCACCAGGATCATAAACAGCGGCTGCATGGTCCGGGCGGAGATGTTGTTCACCACGCGGGTGAGGTCCGTGATGGTCACATAGCCCACCACGCTGGTCCACTGGATCAGGTTGATGATGGTGGACTGATAGGTGGGCTTCGCCATGACCACCGCCTGGGGCAGGGTCACGTGGAAAAACGCCTGCCACCGGCTCAGGCCCAGGGTCCGGGCCGCCTCCACCTCGCCGGGGTCCACGCCCATCAGCGCCGTGCGCATGACCTCGGCCATGTAGGCCGCCACGTTGAGGGAGAAGGCCGTCACCGCCACGATGTAGGCGGGCACCTTTGCCCGGGCGAACACAACGTAGTACATCAGCATCAGCAGCATCAGCACCGGCGTGCCCCGGGCGATGGATATGTACAGCGCCGCCAGACCCCGGAGGGGCTTGAACCGGCCCGTCCGGAGCTTGCACAGCAGCGCCCCCAGCAGCGTGCCCGCTATGACGGACAGCGCCGAGATCTTCAGCGTCATCCACAGGCCCGCCGCCAAGGTGGCGGCGTTCTTGCCGGAAAGCAGGATATTCTGAAAGTTCTCAATGAACCCCATGGTCTTACTCCACATTCAGCACTAGGGAGCACTGCACGGCGGAGTAATAGGACTCGCTGGTGATCGTGCCCTCGGGGACGTCCAGGTAAGCGGCCCTGGCCCAGAAGGCCGCGTCGGCGCGGCCGCTGGACATGGCCAGGGTACGGGCAGCGCTGTCCACCTGGATGAGTTCGATGTTCACTTCCAGCCGCTGGGCCATCTCGGCCAGCACGGCGGTGTTGAAGCCGGCAGCGTGACCGGTGTCGTCCGTGTAGTCCATGGGAGGCACGTCGCCGGTCACGGCCACAGTGACGGTGTCGGCGCCCTCAAAGGTGGGGAACGCCACGGGTTCCGGGTCCTCGCCGGCGATCACGCCGTCGATGTATTCCGCGGCCAGCTCGTCCAGGGTGCCATCGTCCTTCATGGCGGTGATGGCCTCGTTGAAGCTTTCGCGCAGGTCCGCGTCCTCCTCCAGGAAGAGCATGGTGTAATCTATCGAATGCTCGATCTCGGGATGCTCCTCGGCATAGGCGTCGTTTCGGGACAGGACGTACTTCACCGTGGGCTCGTCTGCCTGGACCATATCGACATGCCCGGCGTCCAGGGCCATCAGCAGCTCGGAAAGGCTGTGATAATAGACGAGCGATACGTCGTTCTCCTTGAGCGGAGCCTCCGCCTCGTCGGTGGTATTGTACTCATCCTCGAAGTCGTTGATCTCCTGCTCCGACTGGGCCAGCAGCTCCAGCACGCCGACTTTCATCGAAGGCCTCTCCTCCGCGGCCAGGGCGGGGACGGCCAGGGCCAGCGCCATGACCAGCGCCAGCGCGAGGGCGATCAGTTTTTTCATTTGACAGGACTCCTTTTAAAAGTGTTGCTCTCAGAGGCCCGGCGGGAGACCGCCGGGCCTCTAACGTCTTACTCGGCGGCCAGCACGAGGGAGCACTGCCCGGCGGTGTAATAGGACTCGCTGGTGACCGTGCCCTCGGGGATATCCAGCCCCTCGGCATCGGGGTCAGCGGCAGTGGACTTCACCCAGAAGGCCGCGTCGGCGCGGCCGCTGGACAGGGCAAGGGTACGGGCGCCGCTGTCCACCTGGACCAGCTCGATGTTGATCTCCAGCCGCTGGGCGATCTCGGCCAGCACGGCGGTGTTGAAGCCGGCGGCATGGCCGGTGTCGTCCGTGTAGTCCATGGGGGGCACGTCGCCGGTCACGGCCACGGCGACGGTCTCGGCGCCGTCAAAAGTGGGGAACGCCACGCTCTCCGGGTCCTCCCCAGCGATCACGCCGTCGATGTATTCCGCCGCCAGCTCGTCCAGGGTGCCGTCGTCCTCCATGGCCTTGATGGCGTCGCTGAAGCTTTCGCACAACTCAGCGTCCTCTTCCAGGAAGAGCATTTTGTACTCTATCGGCCACTCTTCCGTGGGATGCTGCTCGGCATAGGCGTCGTTCCGGGACAGGACGTATTTCACCGTGGGCTCATCTGCCTGGACCATATCGACATGCCCGGCATCCAGGGCCATCAGCAGCTCGGCCAGGCTGTGATAATAGACGAGCTCTATATCATTCTCCTGGAGTACGGGGGCCGCGCCGTCGCTGTTTTCGATCTCTTCCGCGTCGGCGTTTATCTCCTCTTCCGTCCGCGCCAGAAGCTCCAGCGTGCCGACCCGCAATACAGGCTTCTCCTCCGCCGCCAGGACGGGGACGGTCAGGGCCAGCGCCATCACCAGCGCCAGCGTAAGGGCGATGATCTTCTTCATGTCTCTTTTCTCCTTCTTGAAAATTTTATCTCAAAAGCCCGTGGGGCCTTCGATGCGATGTACAATAGCGGCTTCGGCGCTGTCATACCATGTCGCGCGGTTCCGGCGTCAGCCGGGAGCGCGGCTGGTATTCTGGGGAGTAATAGCGCTTTCAGCGCTGTCATACCATGTCGCGCGGTTCCGGCGTCAGCCGGGAGTGCGACCGGTATTTGAGGGAGTAATAGCGCTGAAAGCGCTATTACTCCGCGCCCTGCACGATGGAGCACTGCCCGGCGGTGTAATAGGGCCCGCTGGCAACCGTACCCTCGGGGACATCCACACTCACAGAGGCTTCGCCGGCAAAAGACTGGGCCCAGAAGACCACGTCCGCGCGGCCGCTGGCCAGGGCCAGTGCACGGGCGCTGGAGTCCACCTGGATGAGCTCGATGTTGAGCTCCAGCCGCTGGCCGATCTCCGCCAGGACGGCGGTATTGAAGCCCGCGGCATGGATTGTTTATCTCAAAAGCCCCGTGGGGCCTTCGATCCTATTTAGGTATAGCATCAGTTTTCGCTATTACTCTGCCTTCGGCATGAGGCCGCAGAGCACAGTGGTATAATAGGGCTCGCTGGCGACCGTGCCCTCGGGGATGTCCAGATTCGCTATCGCGACTTCGCCGGTATAGGACTGGGCCCAGAAGACCACGTCCGCACGGCCGCTGGAAAGGGCCAGGGTCCGGGCGTCGCTGTCCACCTGGACCAGTTCGATATTGAGCTCCAGTCGCTGGGCGATCTCGGCCAGCACGGCGGTGTTGAAGCCCGCGGCGCTGCCCGCGTCGTCCACGTAGTCCATGGGGGGCACATCGCCGGTCACCGCCACGGTGACGGTCTCGGCGCCCTCAAAGGCGGGGAACGCCACGGCCTCCGGCTCCTCTCCGGCGATCACGCCGTCGATGTAGGCCGCGGCCAGATCATCCAGGGTGCCGTCCTCTTCCATAGCGGTGATGGCGTCGCTGAAGCTTTCGCACAGCTCGGCATCCTCCTCCAGGAAGAGCATACTGTATTCCACCGCCTGCTCTATCTCGGGAGCGGGATGGTTCTCGGCGTATGCGTC
>CANPVS010000032.1 GCA_947581795.1 uncultured Oscillospiraceae bacterium | reverse complement strand
CGGGGTTTTTATACGATTGGAAATCGTGTATACCCCAAAAGGGTATCGAGGGTTCGAATCCCTCCTTCTCCGCCACGTCAGAAGAGCTTTGAAGATGTCGAATCCCCGCAAGCGGGGCTCCTCCATCGGTCAAAGCTCTTCTTCCTTTTTCCCGCGAAACCCGCATTCGCTGGGCTTTCGCGGGAGCTCCATTTTTATTTCTTTTCCCCGCGACCCGGCCCGTCCGCAGGCGGGGAATCCCTCCTTCTCCGCCACGTCAGAAGAGCTTTAGAGCTTCAAGGCGCTTCTGACGTGCCCACTCCAATATCGCGCCCGCGTATTGAAGCGCCGCCTGGGCATGGCGCTCCTCTAAGCCCGGCTCGCTGGGATACCGCACTGCCACGCCATAGGGCGTGAGCGCTTCAGCGTAGTCAAAATAGCGCTCGTCTATCTCCAGCTTTTTATCGAGCTGCGTCAGTAGGAACGACAGGTCATGAGTCTTCGGCGCCTCATCTGTAACGCCCTCCACAAGGATGATCGCCTTGATAGCCTTCTCCCCGGCCTGCTGGCAATGGTAGCAGATGATCTCAATGGGCATCGGGCGGAACGACTCATATAAATGCTTCGCAACGCTCAGATCTCTTTCCGCATAATCGAGCCACGCAGCGGCGTCATTCACCATAAAGCAAGACCCCTTTTCGATACACTTCCCGTTCCACTGTCGGCATATTTTTCCGCGCCTCAAACCGCGACTTATTGCCCACAAGGATATCCACCGGGCGCGTCCTGATATGGCGGATAGCCCTGTATGCCTCAGCCGCCAAGTCCACAGGGTTGGGACTGTCATCATCGACGACGATGTAGAAATCGAGATCGCTGTCCTCTCTGTTTGTTCCGTTCGCAAAGGAGCCGAACAGGTATACCTGCAACGGAGAGAGCTGTTCCACGAATCGGTCCTTCAGTTCTTCTATCTCCTGCACCGGCATGACGCCCACCTCCTTACGCTTATTCTGGTTATATCTGGTTATATTATAGCGGTTTGATGCAAATTTTACAAGGTGTTCCCAAAGACAACGTCTCCTCGTCCGAGGGAGCCGTCCTGGGCCCCCATGAAAGCCAGGCGAAGCGGGTTTCATGGGGAGAAAGAGAAAGACCTCTGACCGATGAATAGGCCTTGATTGCAAGGCCTATGAATCTTCAGAGGTTTTTCGACGCAAAAGGGAGCAGGGCGTATGCCCTGCTCCCCCTTATTAGGTTTTTGCTTGTTTACTCGCTTTGCCTCAAGCAGCGGGATCGCCCTTGGTGAAGTGGCCGTTGACGAAGTCGCCATAGGCCGCGGTCCAGGTGATCTCACCGAAGTGGCCGCTGTTGCGGTCGGTACGGGCGTAGGCGTCGCCGGGGATAGCGGGATCATTGATCCAGCCGTTCTTGCTGGTCACCAGCTTGCCCTGCGTACCGCCCTCGGTGCCGGTCTGCAACATGAACCAGGCGTTGCCGATCTTGTGGAAGCCGGTCAGCATCGCGCCGTCAGCGTCCACGTAGTACCACAGGCCGCCCTTGCCATAGATCCACTTGCTGGTCTGCAGGGCCTTGTCCTTGTAGTAATACCAGGTGCCGTCAGAAGCATGGACCCAGCCGGTGCCGGAAGCGGGAGCCGCGGGGATCTCGGGCTGCACGGGCGTGGAAGGAGCCTTCTCCAGCTTCGCGATGGCGTCCTCGATGGCCTTCGCGGCGGCTTCGATCTCAGCCGCGGTGGCGGTGTCAGCCAGAGCCTCAGCCTTGGCAACAGCGTCGGTCACGGCCTTCATGGACTCAGCGGTGTAATCCGCGGCGTTCAGGGCCTCGGCCTTCTCCACAGCGGCGTCCAGCTTCTCCTGAGCCTTAGCCTTGTCGGTCTTCACCAGAGCCTCAACAGCCTTGTTCAGCTTCTCAGCTGCATTGGTCAGCTCGGCCTGGGTGGGGTTGGCTTTGGCCAGGACTTCCTTCGCCTCGGCCAGCGCGGCCTTCACGGCTGCCCAAGTCGCGGCGGTGTAGTCGGCTTCCTTCAGAGCCTCGGCGGCCTTGATGGAGGCCTCCAGGCCGGTCTTGTCGATCTCTGCCATCGGGGTCAGAGCGGCGATGTCGGCCTTCAGGGTCGCGACCATGGCGTCCACCTTGGACTGGAGCAGATACTGTTTGTTCGCGGCGGAGAGCATGCTCTCAGCAGTCTTCATATCGTCCTTCAGTTTGCCATAGGTGTTGAAGGTGTAGGTGCCGGTTCCTTCGTCTTCGGTCTTGCTGGTCTTACCAACCAGCTTCTCGGCGGCGGCCAGCTGTTCAGCCATCTCAGTGGTCTTGGCGACCTTCAGCTCCAGCTCGCCGAGCAGCTTCAGGGCGTCACCCAGACCGTAAACATAGTTGCGGGCCTGGTCGACGATCTTCATGTGGTTAGACTTGGTGTTACCAACGGTCTTGTCGCTGAGCAGCGCCTTCACAGTGGCGATGTCAGTCTTCATGAGCTCGAAAGCTCCGGCGACCTGCGCCTCCGGCGTAGCACCGTCAAGGTCGGCGCCCTTGCCGACGGACACCGTGTAGTCACTGTCAATCAGCTTCTCAGCCGCAGCGATGATGGCCTTGACATTGTCTGCATACTCGCCATTCTCGGTAGTGTTGCCCCACTTGCTCAGGGGCTCGATCACGAAGGTGGTGCTCTTCTGGGTCTTAATCTCCTTGGTTGTCTTATCCTGAGAACGAAGCGCAACGGTATAGGTGCCGGCCTTCAGAAGCGCATCATGGTCGTTGGTGTCAAGAGTTATCGTACTCGTACCGATAGCAACATTCGTGAGTTCACTGCCCTTATAAATGGTATCGCCGTTGGAGTTGAAGATCTCCCACCACACCTTGTAGTTATCATGCATGGCTGTGGTGTCGATCGCGGTGCCACTAACGGTGAGCGTGATGGTCGCCGCAGCAGCATAGGAGCCGCCCAACTGGCCGATCCCATACAGGGTTCCCTTGGCGCCCTTGATCAGGCTGTTGGTTGTAGCCTTGAACTGGCCGACAGACAGAGTGTCGCCCTTATTGTACTTGGCGGCCGTCAGCGTGGGCCAGCTGACCGTCTTGGTTGCAGTACCGGGATTGTTGATCTTGAAGTCGACGCGGGCATCCTTGATCTCGACCCACGCGCCGTTCGCATTCTGCTCATAGACATGGATGCACACCACGTCGTCCTGCTTGAAAGCGTCGCCATCATTGGTCTTGCCAGTCACGCCGGTATTTGTGATCTTGCAGTTCTCCGCATACCACTTTGTGGCGTCAGAGCCGGTGGTCCAGCCAGCAGTGACCAGCCCGTCCGAACCAACGAGCTTCTGGATCACATTCGCATCGGTGGGCACAACGCCTTCCACGTATTCGCCGCCATCACCGTCGTCCTTGGCGAACCAGTTGTTGCTTGTGCCGTCAGCACGATCCACATGCCAAGCGATACCATACGTATGGCCGTCGACTTTCTCATTCACACCAGTCTTCGTCGCCTTGCTGTCGTCGAAATTGGTGACGGAGAAATCAACATTCACAAACCTTGTGTCGTTCGTCTGGGTGACGCTGCCGTCTACAAACTTGATGGTGGGGGCGCCCACAGGCACCAGAGCGTTATCCAGGTGCTCAATGGCGTCGTTCACATCCCACAGCGTGGTGGTGGACTTAAACTTCTTGGTCATGTTGGTCTTGTCGGCCAGCAGATCCTCCAGGGCATACTTAAAGTTCTGCTTACCGCTAGTCCCATCAGAACCAGTGAGCTCGGCCCAGTCGATGTCCAGGACATAGTTGTTGCTCTTATAAACGACCTCAGAGGGAACGCGGCCCAGAGCGGCCGTCACATTGGCCAGATCGTCATCGTCGGGCTTGGAAGCCTTCTTCTCCTGAGTCAGCGCGGTCAGAGCCAGCTTCACAGCCGCCACGTAATCGGCATAGGAGACATCGTACTGGCCGTCCAGCTCATAGTACGCGTCAATGGCGTCCTGCAGCGCGGCCAGGTACTCAGGCTGATAGGCCTTCTGCCAAGTCTCCGCAGTCTTCGTGCCGGAAGCCACGTCCAGCGTGGAGGACAGCGCGGTGTCCATGCCGTGCTTGGTGGCATAGCTCTCGTTCCAATGGTCGGTGATCAGCTTGCCCAGGCCGGCCACGGTCAGGTTGGTCTTACTGGTGCCGTCAGCATTGTAGATGTCGTCCACCAGCTCGTTGGCGCCGCCGGGCAGGAAGGCGTTCAGTTCATCGGCAATGGCCTGCACGTTGGCGGTGTTGACAGTCAGCGTGGTAGTGGTGCCGTCAATGCCGGTCAGGTACTCCTGCGCGGTCTTCAGCACGTTCTCGAAGTCCTTCTTCGCGGCCTTATCGCCGGTAGCATTCACGAAGGGGTCGTTCGCCACGGGATCGCTGATGTACTTCTCGAGGATGCTGGAAAGAGTCCGGCCGCCCAGGTCAAAGCTCGCAGCGCGGAGCGTACCAGCCTGCACACCAGGGAGCAGATCCTCGGCGTCCTCAACAGCCTGATACAGGTTCCAGTGGGCTTCCTTGGTGACGATGCCCAGCTTCACCAGCAGGGGCAGGTCTTCCTCCTCTTCCTCGACAGCGATAGCCGCCGCGACCTCGGGCTCCTCAACGGGCTCCTCGGCCACAGGCTCCTCCGCCACTTCCTCAGCCTCGGGAGCTTCCGGCTCCACGGGGGCCGCGGGCGCCTCCTCGACGACTTCGGCCGGGGCCTCTGCCTCAAACTCGTCCGCAGCCAGAGCCGGGACGCACAGGGACAGAACCATGACCAGCGTCAGAAGCAGGCTAAGTACACGTTTTGTCATCTTTGTTGTCCTCCTAATGATTTTTTGGTTTTCTTCGCGCCCGTCCTTTTACAACGGAACATTGATTCCGTTGTTCAGGCACGAAAAAAACTTCTTCGGGCACGATTCGATGTGTAGATTATAACGCCCCTCTACTGCAAAAGCAAGAGGGAATTCAAAAAAATTTCCGCTTTTTTCGTGGAAATGTCTGTAAAAATAGCGTGATTTTGTGGCATTTTCACGTTTTTTCGTCCTTCCTCTCGCCGCTGCGTTCTCTCCGCGCTTCCATCTAACCGGAATTTGGATTATGTTATACGTGTTTCGCCCACCTGCCCAATATATTATATTGTATCGTGATCCTCATATGAGCAAAGAAAAATGCCCCCGACCTCAGTCGGGGGCACATTCACCTCTATCCACATACTTTCGTATTTTACATAACGACGCATAAATATGTATTTTTGCGAATTTTTATCCGTTACCACGTTCCTTCCCGCTGACGGAGCGTATTTTCATCCATTCTTGCGGGTTCATAGACCGTGCATCCAGCGCCGGGTATGCACGGTCTTTTCCGCCCCGTGCGCAGGATGTACACGCAGCAGTCCATCAGCTCGTCCCCGTCTCCCATGTAGATGGGGACGGAATACCGGCAGCCCTCGCAGCCAGTTCTCTTCATATCCTTCCCTCCAATCTGTCGATGCGCGCCTCCAGCGCCCTGAGTTTCAGGTGCAGCAGGGGGATGAAATCGTCGTAGGACAGCGCCATGCACCCTGTGCCGTCCTCCCCGGACAGCCCGGCAAAGTCGGCCCGCGTGAGCCCGGCCTTGCCAAGCGCCGCCTCCACATCCTGGGCGATGTAGCCAAGCGCAAACGCCGCCGGTTCGCTCTGTCCCACATACTTGAACCGGACAGGCGAGATGTTGTCCATGATAGCAAGGTATCGCTCGTCTATATCCTCTATATCCCGCTTTTGGTCACGGTCAGACGTGGAATGGACGGATTTGTTCGCCCGCACCTCGTTGTCAGTGCCGCAATAAAGGAAGATATTATCGTTCCATCCAATGACGATACACTGTGAACCGCTAAAGAATTGACTTTGTGTGCTCACGGTCGCTATGCACAAGTCAGTCCCAGTAGCCGTCCCGTAAAGGCTCCAAGAGGACGTGCTGCTCATTTTTTGCAGAAACACATTCCCATCACAAAATGCCGCAGGAGCAGGAAATTGATTTGAACCGACATCACGCCGTCCAAGATGACATTGATTTAAATTTGCGTCGAAGGCCGTGATAAGGCCGCCGGAAGTTACCGTAAGGTTAGTGCTATTGACCGTAAATGTACTGCCGCTGTTGAATGCTATACCTCCGCCGTTGAATGTGAGCGTACCGCCCTGGATTGTGACATTGGTCCTGTCGTTGGCAAACGCAGTTCTTACATCTGAAAGGTCAATGGTGCCGCTGCTGCCGTTGGACAGGCTGATGGACGCCTTCCCGCCCAGGGAGCCGGTCACGCTCAGGGTGATCCTCTCCGCGCTCTGCTCTATCTTGCTGACCCGTCCGTCCAGGCCGCTGACAGAGCTGGAGAGGCCCCTTGCCGTCGCCTCCAGGTCCGTGATGTCCCCCTCGGCGCTTTGGATGCGGCCGGTCAGAGACGTGGCCGTCTGCTTCAGGGTGGAAACATCGCCGTTCAGGCCCGTGACCGTGCCGGATATGCTCCCCACCGACACCTTCAGTTCCGCCACGTCCCCCTCCATGCCCTCCACGCCCAGGAGTATCTCGTCCGACTTCTTGTCGATGTAGCTGCGCGCCCCCGCCAGTTTCCGCTCTATCTCCCGGGTATAGGGGTCCGCCGCGGCGTACTCGTGGTCCATGTCGCTCTCCGCGGGGGCTCCGATCCGGCTCAGGTGCCCGGACCCGAAGCTCACCTCCCGGCTGGCCAGCAGGGAGTATATCCCGCCCACCGTCACCCCGTCCCCCAGCTCCGCCGCCGGGTCCGCCGCCGCGTTCTCCGCGGTGTAGCCGGTGTAGGTCCTGCCCCGCAGCTGCGTGAGCAGGGCGTCCGCCATGGCCTGGGTCCCATAGGGACACGTGATCTCCAGCACGTTTCCCTCCATGTCCCCTGCCCGGAACTCGTGCTCCTCGTCCACGATGAGGGCCACCCCGTCCACCGCCCGTATATCGCCGCTGCGCTCAAAGCGGCCCACGCGCCTGCCAATATAGTGTTTGCTGTTCATACCAGTATCCGCACGCCGCCGAAGGTGATGGCCGCGCCCTCCTCTTCCTCGATGAGATAGTGGGTCTCCGCCGGCATGGAGCCGAACAGGGGGATCAGCAGCAGCTCCCCCTTCGCCGTCACCAGCCAGTTGCCGCCGTGGGCCGCGGCGATGTAGCCCAGCGCCTCCCGCATGGTGTACTGCTCCGCCGGGTAGTCCACGGTATATGCGCCGTTGAACGCGCACCGGCTGTCCAGCGCAGTGCCCATGGCGGCGGCGATGTCTCCGGCCGCCCGCTCCATGGTCATGGGGAAGGCCTCCTCGTCTGACGGCTTCCACGTCCTCTCCGCTTTGAGCATGCCGTCATAGCAGGTGATGGTCATCCGCCCGTCCTGCTGGGAGCGCTGGTCTATCCAGAACACCCCCAGAGGCGTCCATTTCTCCTCCCCCGCGTCCCGTATCCATGGCCGCACCTGCCCCATCCGGGGAGGCGCCTCGGTGGGCAGGAAGGTCATGGTGAACACGGCGCAGGCGGTGTTGCCCACCCCCGGCGCGTCGAACAGCGACTGGGTGAGCGACCCGCTCTCGATCCGGTCCATGCCGTAGGTGATGCCGCCCACCTCCACCTTGTACTCTCTGTCCGCTTCTCTTTTCATATGGGGTCAACTCCGATCATGTTGAAGCTCAAGCTCTCGTACCGCTCCTCCTCCTCGTTCCACCGGCCCACGGCCAGGGAGCCCTTGCCCACGTAGAACCGCCCGTCCCGCCACGCGCCGTAATAGGGCGACAGGTAGCGCAGCGTGAAGGGTTTGCCCCGGGCCACGATCTGGAGGATGGTCCGCATCTCCTCCCGGGTGAGCCAGGAGGCGGTGTAGGAAAAGGACTCCACCGTGAACATGGCGCTGGCGTACAGCGTCCCGTTCAGCATACGGGTGGAGTCCTCCGTGTAGGTGGTCTCGAAGTCGTACCCCAGCCCCTCGTCCGGCTGGCGGATGACCACCCCGTTCAGCTTGATATATTCCTGCGCCATGGGCTCCTCCTCACACCATGAACGGGTTTTTCCCCGTGGCCCGCCGCTGGGCCTGTCCCTCGGTGATGACCTTCTCAAACAGCACCCTTCCGTCCAGCTCGCCGATGAACGTGTACCGGTTTTCGCCCCAGGCCCGGCTCTCGCCCCGGCCGCCGGTCAGCAGTTCCCGCAGCGCCCTGGCCGCCTGGCCCAGGTCCTCCCGCTCTTGTGCCGCATAACCCGCTTTGGGCGGGACCACGGTCCCTGCTGCCATCGCCGGCACAGGCATGGAGAGTCCTTCCAGCGCCGCCGGTATCCGGCCCAGCCGGTCGGCGATAGCCTCCAGGGCCGGGGCGATCTCCCCCTGGTCCAGCAGGGCCGCCAGCTTTCCCGCCACGGCGCCGATCCATTCCGTGTGCCGCTCCAGGGGCACGATGGCCTCCCGCCCGGCCTCGCCCGCGCCGAAGAGGGTGGGCCCGTCCACGATGCCGCCCCGGGCGTACCACTGGATGCTGAAGTGGGGCACCGACGGCGGGTTCAGGGACAGCTTCCCCGTCACGCTCAGGTGGGGCAGCTTCAGCTTCGGCAGGCTCCAGCTGAAGTTGAAGCAGTTTTTGATCTTCTCTATGAGCTCTGACACCTTCTGCCGGGCGCTTTCCAATTTCTCCTGGATGGTGGACCGGATGGACTCAAACACCCCCGCCGCCCTGTCCCGGGCGGCCTCCAGCTTGTCCTGAATGGTTGCGCGAACGGACTCAAAGGCCCCTGACACCTTGTTCTTGATGGCCGTGGCCCGGTCCGTTATGGCTCTCTTGATGGCCTCCCACTTCTCCACCGTCCAGGTCCGTAGCTTCTCCCAAGCCGCCCGCACCAGCTCGCCCACGGCCTTCGCCCCCGCAGAGGCCTTCTCGCCGATGGACTTGAACAGATCCTTCGCCATGCCGGGCAGCTCCTTGCCGTGCTTGACGAGCCAGGTGACCAGGGCGCCCGCCGCGGCGATGGCCAGCGGAATCCAGGACCCGGTGAACAGGCTGAGAGCCCCGCCCACGGCCAGAAGTCCCGCCTGGAACGTGTGCATCCCCTCTTCGGTCAGTTTCCCGGCCCGCAGCCAGTCCCGCAGGGCCAGCACCACCGAGGCGATGCCGCCCACCGCCAGGGTCACAGCCGCTCCCGCCGGACCGAATACCGCCAGGGCTCCCGCGGCCGCCGCCGCGACGCCGCCAAGGAGCGTGATCATGTTTTTGAGCCCGATGCCATTTGTCCAGGCGTCCAGATAACCCTTCACCGCCAGCACCGCCCCGCCGATGGCCAAAGACAGCCCCAGCGCCGTCTTCATATCCGCGCCCAGCCGCCGGGCGATATTCCACGCCGCCAGCGCCGAGCCGATGGCCCCGGCGTACCAGAGGATGTCGCTGAGCAGCGTCTTGATGGCGTCTATGTTCTCGATGGGCACGTCCTCAAAGTAGTCCTCGGCGGCGCCGCCGCCCCCAGAACCGCCACCCCCGCCGCTGCCCGAGGGGGATTTCCACAGCTCCAGCTCGTCCAGCCCGGCCAGGTTGTTCACCAGCTTCTTTGCCGCCTTCGCCCCGCCCTTCAGGCTCTTGTTGTAGCTGTTCTGCCCGGTCACCAGCTTTTTATAGGAGCCGGCGCCGCCCAGCACCGCGAAAAACAGGGCGATCATATTGATGGCCCGCGCCAGTATGTCGCACAGGGCCGATACCAGCGGCGCTATCGCCGTCACCACCGGGATGAACGCCGCCGCCAGCGCGTCCTGCAGACCGTTCAAAGAGTCCCGCAGGGCCCGCACGCTGGCCCCCGCCGCGTCGTCCTCCCGGCACAGCATCGCCATGGTGTTGCCAAAGCTTTTGAGTTTGTCCGCCGCGCCCCGGCACGCCTCGCCGTAGGCCTCTATCTCCTTCCGGGCCTCGGTGACGCCGCTTGCGTCCACCTGGCACCGGATCACCGTCTTCCTCGTCATATGTCTCACCTCTCCGCCTCAGACGAACAGCTCTTTGAGCGCCGCCCGCCGGGCCTTGTCTTCCTCCGTCTCAGGCCGCCGCAGCTCCACCAGGGCCCTGTTCGCCTTGAAAAATTCCTGTTCCCACTTCTCCAGTCTCTGCCCCTTGGCCCGCTTGCGCCGGATCTCCAGCACCGTGGTGAACAGACTCTCCCCGATCTCCATATACGCCCCCAGAAACGTCCACCAGTGCAGGTAGGGCATGGCCCGCGCCTCGCCTCCCAGCACCCGGTTCACCGCCGGCAGGATGAGTCCTCCGTCCTGCGCCCAGTCCACGGTCCGTGGCCCACTTTTTCTCTCCCCGCCGGGAAGCCCGCCGTCTATGAATGCCGCCGCCTGTTCCAGGGCCTCCTCGTACCGCTCCCTGGGGATATCCTCCCAGGTCTCGTACAGCACCCGCAAGGTTATGGCCGCCCGCTCGTCGGGCTCATAGTCCGGGTCCTGAAATATCTGCAAAAGATACAAAACATCCCGAAAATCCGTCCGGATGGGATAGCCCACATCCCCTACCGGGAGGGATGTGGGCAGCTCATAAGCGCTCATTTTTCGTATTTTTCCGTGGCCTTTTTGATCTTGGCCAGCTTCTTGTCCAGGCGCTTTTTCGTCACGCTCTCGATGATCGCGCCTACGCCCTCCAACACCTGCTCAAAGAAGAAATCGCCGTTTTTCGTGACGGTAAGGGGCCCGCACTTGTCAAAGAGCCCCGCCGACACGCCCTGGCCCAGCAGGTAATCGAACTGGCCGGCGATATCGTCGGCCAGCTTGTTCATAGCGGCGATCTGTGCCTCCTGGGGCAGTTCCTCATCAAAGGCCACGCCGTTGAAAAAGTCCACCACCGCGCCGTAGCGTTTGAGGATATTGGAGTCGGCGGGATTGAAGTCGAACGCGCCGATCACGGCGCCCCGCTCGTCCTCCACCTCCACCGTCAGCGCCCCGGTCTCCACCCGGAGCTTGGATACCTCTGCCATCTCTTATCCCCTCCCGGTCATCAGCCGCCGATGCCAGGGACAGCCCCCTTGGTAAAGGTGGGGCTTCCGCTCTTCATGCTCTCGGCGGAGACGTAGCCCTCCTGGCTCTCGCCGTCCTCGCTGACGGTGAAGGGGATGTTGAAGCCGGCGGTGTCGCCGCCGTAGCTCTGAGGCTTCACCATGACCTCCCGCAGCCACGCCCGGTGGTTCTCCGCGGCGGTGTCCTCCACGATGACCTCCAGCATCAGGGTCTTGCACGCGTCGCCTTTCTGCCGGTTCATGGCGATGTCCCGCAGTTTGGGATACAGCTTCTTGTCCGGGTCGGCGTAGAAGGGGTCCGCGTCCATGCTGGGGCTGTAGCCGTTGTCCCGGGTCCTGGTCTGGCCCAGGATGTTTTTGATCTGCTCGGTGTCGGAATTGAGCTCCACGCTCATCTCCTCGATGTCGTCGCCGATGATCTCGAATTCCGCCTGCGCGGCCTGGGCGATTTTGGCGTTGAACTTGGTATCCAGATAGTGGGCTATCGCTTCCCGTTCCAGTTTCATCCTTATTCCTCCTGCATTTAGTTGATCGTTATCTCGTATTCGGCGGTCATGTCCATGACCCATGTTTCCGTCCTGTCGGCGGGCCGGTCCCCCTGCCGGGGCGCGCCGGCCCGCCGGATGGCAAGGAGCCGCCTTCCCTCTGTAAGGGCCGGATAGTCTCGGTCCTCCAGGGACCTTCCCAGCCCGTCCATCCACGCCTCGATGTTCTGCCGCTGCCGCTCCGCCGGCCCCCCGGCCCGGCAGGCCATTGTGAAGGGCCACAGGCACTTACGCCACACCCGGCCGGTCACGCTGCGCCGTTCCTCCTCCACCGTCTCTCCTTCCCGTGGAAATATGGCGAGGCCGCTTTGCTCGTCCAGGCTGGCAAAGGCGAACCGCTCCCCCTCTGCCAGCCCCGGAAAGCTGTTGGCTGTTGCCAGCACCGCCTGGGCCACGCTCTCAAAACGTTCCTCCATATGTCATCTCCCCACGATCTCGAAATGGGGCAGAGCCCGGAACCGGCGGGCGGAGGCGACGGCGTATACATCGTCCCGCTCCCTGTCCATCTTTCCAAAGAAGCCTCCGGGCCAGTCCTCGTCTTTCACAGGTGTTTCTCCCTCCCACTCGCCCAGCAGAAAGAAGCTGAATCGCTCCCCCGGGGCGAAGGTGATGCGCCCCGCCGGGTCGTCCGTCCGCTCCCAGCTCCTGGGCGGCAGGTAGGTCTTTCCGGCGATGACGGCCGCCCCCTCCTGCTGGATATAGGGTATCAGCACTGTGACGCTGTCGGCCCGCCGTCCGCCATATGCCGCCGGCTCTGCCGCCTCAGCGTGCTCCACATGCACCCCTTTCACCACCGTGGGGTACCAAAGCCCCTCCCGCCGGTTGAAGACCGTCACCACATCCTCGAACATGGTTAGTCCACCTCCAAACGTACTGGGTATTTTCCTGCGAACAGCAGGGGCACGCCGTTTTTGTCCGCTGCCCCGGCCAGATACTCCTCCGCCGTCTGCCGCAGCCGCTTTTGCAGCTCTTCCCCGCTGCTGCTCTGTCCGGAGGGGGCGGCGTAACTCACGCTCTCGGCTCCGGCGGCGACAGACGTGACCACCTTTCCCGTCACCGTGCCGTCCTCCCGGGCCACGGTGCCCCGGACGCTCTCCGCTTCATGCAGGATATGGACCAGCGCCAGCTCACAGCGCTTTACCGCTTCCGCGGCGCTCCCCTCCGTGGGAGCCGCCACAGCCAGCTTGCGCACGCCGTCCACGCCGGTGGTCACGTTCTCCATGACATGCCGGGCCTCCCAGGCCAGACGGTCAAAGGCCGCCTGGTCCAGTCCGTCCTCGCCGTAGAGCGCCCTATAGTCCTCGTAGGATACTTGCGCCACGGTCTCACTCCCCGCCGCCGATAGTGGCCTTCACCACGCCGTCCACCCGCTCGGCAAACAGCGTCATGCCGCACACCACCGTGTCGGCGGCAGTCATGTTGGTGTAGTCCGCCTCCTCGTGGATGCCGATGTAGCCGGTGTCGTCGGCGGTGAACTCAAAGGCGCTGCCCAGGTCCGCGCCGTTCACCGGGATGTAGTACAGCACCAGATTCTCCTTGGCCGTGGCGTAGATCGTCCCCTGGGGCACAGAGCTGTTGAGGATGACAGTGCCCAGCCCCATGAAGTTCTCCACATAGCTCATGCCGAAGGCCGTCTGCAGGGTGATGGGCGCGCCGGCCAGATAGTCCGCCACATCCAGGGGATTGAGGAAGTACACCGCGTTCACGCTGTCGTCCTCGAACAGCACCTGCAGCTTGCCCCACGCCTGGGCGATGGCCGCCTGGAAGGTATCGCCCTTGGCTTCGCCGGTACCCTTGCCCAGCAGATCGAAGAAGTCCTTGCGGATGGTCTTCTGCACGTCCCGGAGCATCTCGTCGGTGAGCATATCCACCGCCTGGTCATAGCCCCGGTCGATGATGGCCTCAGCGGAGGCCGCCTTCCGCCACTTCTTCAGGGTGATCTCCTGCATATCCACGACCGTGGTCTCGTACTTGCTGAGGGGAATGGTCTCGCCCTCGCCCACCTCGCCGGTGGCCAGCTTGCCGCTGGCCTTGTAGGCCTTGAGGGTCGTGCCCGCCTGCTTGGGGATCTGCCGGGTCACGCCGATGGCCTCCATGAGCTTGGCGATGGAGCCGCCAAAGGCGGTGACAAAATCGATCTCTCTGGCCCGCGTCAGGTCGCTTTTGGTGATAAGGTTCGTCTCTGCCATGTCAGTTCTCTCCTTCAAAAAGTTTCATATTTTCCGCGATCGCGGCCCTGCGCAGGGCCCGGTCGGGGATGCTGATGATCTGCTCCCGGGTGAGACTGCCCCCGTCGGTGACCGGGGCCGTGAAGCAAACAGGCGTCCTCTCAGGGCAAAACGCCCCCGGGTCCCGCTCCCGCATCTCGTCCATGACCGCCTCCATCCCCTGGATGGTCCCGTCCCCGCCCACAGCGAGGCCCTTTTCCCGGACCGCCCGGACGGCGGCGTCCCTGGCCGCCAGGGATGTGAAATCGTACCCGGCCAGCGCCCGGTCCAGCGCCCGGTCAAAGTCCCTTTGGGCCAGCTCCTCCCGGCACTGGGCCCGGAGGCTCTCCAGCTCCTCCTCATGGGCCCGGAGGACGGCGTCCGCCGCCCCCTCCGGCATGGGGCCCAGCCCCTCGATGAATTCACGTTCCATCGTCGTTTTGCTCCTTTCCATCGGCTGCGGCCAGCGCTTTGGCCTCCTGCTCCGAATAGCCCTCGAATTTCATAAGGTAATACCAGAAGGGCAGCCGCCCGTCGGCCACGTACCCGTACCACCGGGCCCTGTCCTCCTCCCGATTGTAGGTCACGTCGCCGAAGTCGTATACCGTCTCATAGGCCCCCTCCGGCGCGAGACACATGGCGTCCGCCGTCTTGTCCAGGGCGCACAAAAGCCCGTCCAGGGCCTCCTCCAGCCTGTCCCGCACGTCCTTTACCAGCTGCACGGTCCGCCGGTCGTCGGCCTCCACCTGGGTGGCCGTCATGAGCCCTGACCGCTCGTTGAATACGAAGTAGCCGTTGGAGAAGCCGCACTTGAACCCGATCTGTCCCAGCAGGGCCCGGATGCCCGCCAGCCGTTCTTCGGTGTGCAGAGCGGGGTCGATGGCCTGGTAGTATTCCTCCGGCCCGGCCCCGAACACCCGCCGCACGAACCGGGGCAGCTCCACCCGCTGGCCCCGGCCGGCGGGCAGGCCCGTCTGGTCCGTGAGCCGGTCGTCGATGAGGCAGATGCGCTGGCTGTCGTAGATCTCCTGGACGGCCCGGCTGTAGGCCACGTCCAGGTCCTCCAGCTCCCGCAGGGCCTCGGCGAACACGGGCAGGCCCATCACCGACCCCGGCTGCAGATGGTTGGCCCCCGGCATGCGCAGCACGGCGAACAGCGGCCTTTCCACTCCCTCCGCCGTCATGTCCTCCGCCAGCCCCGCCCAGGGCGTAGCCTCCATGGGCACAGGCTTGCCCCTGTCGTAGGGCCCCGTCCCCGCGAAGCACCGGTTGCTCACGGCATACCGCCCGTTCGGCAGGAATCGGTGGTACTCCAGCCTTGTGTAGTACCGCTCCCCATCCCAGATACCGCTCTCAAATACCGCCCCGGTGACCGCGTCGCCTGAAACGTCCGTGATGAGAAACTGCTCCGGCGTCAGGGCGTCCACGCTCTCCCCGTTGGGCTTTAAGATGACTGTGCCCCAGGCACAGCCCAGCTCCGTCCACTGCCGCAGCCGGAAATAAAAGCCGTCCACCTGCTCCTGGAGCCAGGCCGCCCGTTCCGAGCCGGAGACAGTGATCTTCACCGCCAGTGTGGCCAGACGCGCCAGCTCTGCACACACGCTCTTGGCGAAGTTCACCGTCTCCACGCCCTTCTCCGGGTCCCGCCAGGGCGGCCTGCCCCGATACACCTGGGCGCACAGGGCCGCGGCGCCCTCTCCGCCCCCGCCGGACGGGGCCTTCACGTGGAAGACCTCCCCTGCCCGGGAGGCCAGGTCCATCTCTTTTTTCACCTTTCTCTGAAAGAAACCCATTTCCTCTCCTTCCCGTTCACGCGCAGGTGCCCCGCCGCGTGAAAAAGCTCTCCATGGCGTACCGCAGGGCCGATATGGCGTGGTCGTCCCTGTCAGGGTATCCGCTCACCGGCCTGCCCTCCCGGTCCCGCTCGTACTCGTACCGGCTCAGCTCCCGCCAGGCGTTTGGGGTCCGTCTGGGGTCCGCCACGATGGTCCGGCTCTGCAGCCACTTGAACCCGTACTCCACGCTGCCCGGTCCCTTCACCGCGCCCCTGGCCGGCAGCCCCATGTCCCGGTAGTCCGCGATGCTCTTTGGCTCCGCCGAGTCGCAGACGATGGGCCGGTCGAAGTACCCCTTTTCCCGTATCCACGCCCCCGTCTCCCGGTTGCTCTCTCGGTTTACATAATGCTCATCTATGAGATATATCCGCTCCCGGGCGCTGTCGTAGTGGACCCGCAGGAAGGCGAACTTGTCCGGGTACCATCCGAAGTCCACCCCCTGGTATATCCGGTCCATGCGCCCGATCTCCTCGTCGGTCAGCGCCCGGCTCTCCAGCTTCTCGAACACGTTCCCGCCGGTGCCCACCGCCTCGCCCATGTACTCGTGCCGCCAGGCCCGCTCATCCGCGGCTTTGAGCCTTTCCGCCTCGGCGAAAAACGCCTCCCCCAGCCATTTGCTGGGCGCGTCCAGGTAGCAGCTTTTGTGGCAAAGCCGGTCCGGCCGGTCCTCCAGGGCGTCCACATTGGCCCAGTTGTCCCGGCTCAGCGGCGGGTTGTAGCTTTCAAAGTTCCAGAACATCTCCCCACCCCGCATGGTGGACTGGAGGATATTCCTGATCTGCTCCCGTCCGGCGAACTGGTCCTTCTCCTCGAAGTGGGTGACGGCGATGTACCCGAAGGGAACCTTGATGGATTTGAGCTTCATGGGGTCGTCCGCGCCCCGGAACAGTATCCTCTGCCCAGTCTTTTTCCGCACCAGCTCCAACGGTGACAGCCGCGCCTCCCATCCCCCCGCCAGCCCCAGCTTGTCCAGGGCCCAGCAGTACTGGGCAAACACGCTGTCCCGGAGGGTGGCCCCCACCTTTCGCATCACCAGGGCGTTGACATCCGGGTGCTCCAGCAGCAGCACCGGCACCATCAGGCTCACGGCGGAGCTTTTGAGGCTCCCCCGCCCGCCGCTCAGGTCATAGTGGGTGTGTCCGTGCCGGAACACATCCCCCGCCAGATCATGGAACTTTGGTCCCAAAAGTTCGCTCAACCTGATCTCATACATCGATGATCACCGTTACGCCTTCCTCGCCGTCCTCTTTCTCCTTCTCCCTGGGATGCTCCTGCCACTTGTCGCCCCGCCGGTTGTTGAGCCAGTACATTTGCGCCCGCAAATCCCCGCCCAGGGCCCTGTCCAGCAGCGCCTGCTCCACCTGGTAGTCCACCAGCTCCCGGCCCTTGCGCACCGCCTGGGCGATCTGGGGGTATTTTTTCTGCCACTTGTAAAAGGTCCTGACGCTGATGCCCATCTGCTCCGCGATCTTCTCCCTGCTCAGGCCGTCCCTAGCCCAGCCCTCCAGCAGCACCAGCTTGTCCTCCTCCAGCCAGATCTCCGCCCTCGGCAACCTCATCCCTCCCGTCCTGTGGCCGATAAAAAGACCCCGGCGGTCACCCGCCGGAGCCTCATTCTTTTTTGATGGTGTTAAGTATAGCACAGACTTTTCGGAGAATCGCCTCATGAAATTATCATTTCCCCCGTGAAAAAAGAGGATGCCTCTCCTGAGAGTGCCGGATAAGGAAGGGATCATATAAAGGATACGGTGCAGAGCCAGAAGTTGTGCTGCGCCGTATTCCTTTTTCCGGATAAACTATGAATACACATTATCCGGAGGTCAATGCAATGAAAGGACATCTTTTAACCGGCAAAGAGATCGAGAGGTTCCGAGATCATCTGCGGGAGGAGGAAAAGAGCGGGAATACGCTGGAAAAGTATATCCGTGACGTGATGGCGTTCTCGAAGTTTTGCACGGGAACAGTTACAAAAGATACTGTTATAACGTATAAGCAGAGTCTGATCGACAGAGGGTATGCCGTTAGAAGCGTCAATTCCATGCTGGCATCGCTTAACAGTCTGTTTTCCTTCCTTGGCTGGCACGAACTGCGGGTAAGATCTTTAAAAGTTCAGCAGCCGGTGTTCTGCCCTGAAGAAAAGGAACTGACAAGGGCCGAATACGAGCGCCTCTGCCGGACAGCAGAGAGACGGCGCAACGAACGGCTGGCTCTCATTTTGCAGACCATCTGCGGGACGGGGATCCGGGTGAGCGAACTGCCGTTCATTACGGCGGAGGCAGTCAGGCATGGCGAAGCGACCGTATCGCTCAAGGGCAAGACCCGGACAGTATTCCTTGTAAAACCTCTGAAAAAGAAGCTGCTCCGTTATATTGCAGAGCAGAGAATACAGTCCGGCGCAGTTTTTGTTACCCGCACGGGCAGGCCTATGAGCCGTACTAATATCTGGCGGGAGATGAAAGGTCTATGCGAAGAGGCAAATGTCAACCCCCAAAAGGTGTTTCCGCACAATCTGCGCCACCTGTTCGCGCGGGTGTTTTACGGTATCGAACAGGACATCGCCAAACTTGCTGACATCCTCGGTCACAGCAGCATCAACACCACCCGCATCTATATAATCTCCACTGGAACGGAGCACCGCCGAAGAATGGAATCCATGCGGCTGATAATATGACAACGGCCGCCAAAGACGGCGGCTGCGACATAAACGGCATTATGTTGTAATTTCATTAATACATAAATGCCATTACACGATTTTACTCAATACATTATAACGCAGATCAAGCTGCTTTTCAATAGGATTCAGAGAGAATAACATCATTTTGTTAGCAATTGCCAACAAAGGCAGCATAAAGAAGCCTTTTCAAACTAGAAAACGAAAAGGCTTGGATTTTCATTCCTATTATTTACTTACAGACGCTCCCGATCCGGTCGGGAGCGTTTTTTCTGCCTTCAATTACAACATAATGCCGTTTATGTCGTTGAGCTCAAAATTAAAAGAAAGGAATTTAAACTATGTTAATCGAACAGATAGGATCCAGTGTGGCGGGGGGCAGACTTCTATCCAATAAAGACGGTGTTCTAAGAGTAGGAATAGAAGGCCGGGTTAATACAAACACTGCTCCAGAAATTGAAACTGATATAAATGAAATACTCGCAGCCAATGAATTCGATTCACTAATTTTGGATTTTAATGATCTTGAGTATATTTCCAGTGCTGGAATCCGTGTCTTATTAAGGCTCATAAAGACTTATAGTGGTCTGAGAGTCGAGAATACGTCGTCAGACGTGTATGAGATCTTGGAAATGACAGGAATGACAACTCTGATCCCTATATCAAAGAAAATGGGAGAAGTTTCTGTTGGATCTGAGAAAATGAGAGAATTTTCTGTTGACGGACTTGAAAAAATAGGAACTGGCTTTCACGGAACTGTTTATCGTCTTGACGATGAAACGATTCTTAAGGTCATCGACGAAGCGATCCCGCTTGCAAATATTCAGAAAGAAAGAGATACTTCTCAAAAAGCTCTCCTTTTGGGCATTCCTACAGCTATTTCTTATGACGTAGTCAAAGTAGGTAATCACTATGGGATTATCTATGAATTATTAAATTCTCAATCATATACGAAAAAACTTCAGGAGAATCAGGATAAACTGGAAGAACTGGGAAAAGAACTCGGTAAGTTTACTCGCCGCGTTAACAGTACAGTTATTGATGATACTTTTGATGATATAAAACAGTTACAATTAGCTAAAATTGACCGTGCTAAAGATATTCTTGATGAAGATGATTATAAAATAATACGACATCTTTTTGAAGTGATACCTGAATCAAATACTTTTGTGCATGGTGATCTCCATCCTGGAAATGTATTGATTCAGAATGATGGGTCATTATTTTTAGATATGGCATTTTCAGGAAATTCAGCTTCAGGATACGGTCATCCGATTTTTGATCTTATATCGTTCACTCAACCTGTTATAGGGGCGGTGGAAGATCATCCGGAAGAAGATTTTGTATCTGCATTTAATGGACTGACTAAAAATCAGAATTATGAACTTTGGGATGCTTACATAAAAGGCTATTTTGATACAGAGGATGAAGAGTATATTGAAAAGGTTAAAGAAGAAATCCTGCTCCGTGCAAGAGCGATGAAGGCCATTGATCTTAAGTATTGCGCTATCATGCTGCAAAATCAGGAATCCGCTATCGTAGACGGGGATGACAAAAGAAAAATTATTCGTGATTTGGGTAGTGAAACAATGTTTAAAAACGTAGAAACTGCGTTTCAAAGGATCAGAGCCACCCTTGAAAATAAAGAGGATGAATTTTTCTTTTAAACTTTCTAGTCGTTAATTATGATCCGGTCGCGGAAGAGAGTATAGAATATAGAAAAGCCGCGCAGAAAGCAGAAACGCTTTCTGCGCGGCCTTTTTCCATTTGCTAACGCCTATCCATTATGTATCATTTCCCGCTGTCATAGAAGATCACTTCGTCCGGCAGCACCAGGCCCAGCTTATCCCGGGCGATGTCCTCGATGGTCTTTTCGTCGTATCGGTTGTCGATGGCGTACTGGAGCGCGGCGTTGGTCTCCTGGATCTCCTCCGCCCTCTGGCGCAGTTCCGCCTCCGTCTCGCTGGCCATGGCCACCTTTGTCCGCATATTCATCAGGGCGATACATGCGTACACGATCAGCCCCACGATCACCAATCCGGTGAGCCAGCTTGCCCGGCGCAGCTTCACGGCCTCTGCCTCCTTTTCGCTTCCGGCGTGCTTCTTTCTCACGTGTGGCTATTATTGTAAACCATTTTCGCCCGTTTGAAAAGAGTTTTTTCATACTTTTTTGAATATATGCACTTCCCTGCCGGACAGGACGGGCCAAAAATGCCCCGCCCCGGGCCGCCAAGGCCCACGCCTTTCCCATGACCGGACGCAGGAACGGCGACCCGTTCAGCGCCCATAAGGCAAACCCGCACCCCGCCGCCAGGAGCATATAGAGCCGGGGCCGCCCCTCCAGAGACGCCATCCCGCCCAGAAACAGCGCCCATACCGCCGCCAGGGCGAACAGCCCGTCCCCCAGGGCCTTGGGGAGCCTTGCCTTGTCCCTTGCCCCACCCAGTATATCGTATAAAAACCCCAGCCCCGCCCCGGCGAGGACGCACCACCCCGCCTGGAGCAGCTGGACTTTTGCCGGCAGCGCCATCAGTGGAACAGACGGGACAGGAACCCGCCGGCGCCCGCCTCCTCGTAGTCCAGGCTGGCGATCTCGCCGGAGATATTCAGCTCCCCGGTGGACTTTTCCAGCTTATCCACTTTGAGCCCCTCGCCCCGCACGTACAGCCGCCCCTTCACCGTCTTCACGGCCACGGTCTGGTCGTCGAAGCTCTCCACTTCCTCCACGCCGCTCATCCAAAGGCTCCTGCGCTCGTCCATGGTCAGCCTGTGGGCCGTCTGGGCCGCCTGGCTCCGCTCCCCGTTCCCCATCGAGATACCTCCCCTATGCCTTTGCCCCAGCCTATGCCCCCTCCCGGCCTGATATGCCAAAAGCGGGCCTCCCGGCCCGCTTCTTATAAGAGAGATGTCACTTCAATTGTATCCCCAATATATCATCCGCTGAAGTTTTGTATAAGTAACACAGCTTGATCAGATGGCGTACCGGCAGTTCGGAGGCGCCCCGCTCATACCGGGAGTACATCGTCTGGGATGTGCCCAATTCCTTGCCTTGGCTGATGATGGGGCCTCTGTTTCCCAGGGCTCCCGTGAAAGCCCAGCGCAGCGGCTTTCGCGGGAAAAAGGAGAAATGCCCCTGACCACTTCCCCGGGCCCCCCATGCGAGCCCAGTGAAACGGGTCGCATGGGGAAAAGGAGGAGCAAGGGAGCGGGCGGATGATGCCTTTTATGCCGAAGGCAATGAAAGGCGTCGGAGCAAAGCGGACTTTGCTCCGACGCCGTGGTGCGGGTGTTCTTATAGGAACCCCCGGGAAATCTCGTAATTTCAAGGGTTTGCGGGCAGCAACACAGCGATATTTACATCCAGAAGCAGTTATTTTGTTCTGAAAAACCGGCGTTCCTTTCATGGAGCGTCGATTTTTTATGCCCGTTTTCCTCTGAACACCACGGCCAACAAGCCCTCAAAGAAACCCACTTTTTCCATATCATCATACCTGGGGGATAACGAGTACGTCACTGAGTATCGTGCGGTCCTGGAAGCTGATCCGTGGAACAGCGGCATGGACCTGGACCTGAACGAGCTGACGGATGTGCTGATCGAGATGTGCGTCCCCTGTTTCAAGAACGAGCAGCCGGTCTATGAGCTGTGACCTATGAAAAGAACGACACTCATCAAGACGCTGGCGGCCCTCTTTTTCGTGGCCGCTATCGTTATATCCGCGTCCTTTTCCCCCTCCGGCCAGGGCGTTGAAGCGGCCCCCACGCCGGAACCGACGCCCACGGTGACGCCGGAGCCAATCGACTGGCGGGAGGTCATGGTCAACGCTGTATGCCACGCAGACGCCCATGGGGGCCTGGAGGCGGAGAACGCCTTGGGCGGGGCCATCAAATACGACGACCTCTATCTGCTGGCGAAGATCATCTCCTGGGAGAGCGGCCCCGATTGGAGGGATTGGGGCATCCTGGCGATAGGTGAAGTGGTCCTCAACCGGGTCGCCTCGCCGGAGTTTCCCAACACCATACGGGATGTCATCTATCAGACGGACCCCATCCAGTATGAGCCGGTGTGGTCGGACGGCTGGGAGGATTACATACCCTCTGAGCGATACGTCCGGCTGGCCCTGCGGCTGCTGGATGGTGAGTGCGTTTTCAATGACCCCTCCATCGTGTTCCAGGCCCTCTTTCCCCAGGGAAGCGGCACGGTCTGCGCCTACCATGACGACGATCTGGACAACGACACCTATTTCTGCTGGTCTTATGAACCAGACTATTATGCTGTGGGGTAGGTCGGGTTGACAGGCCGGACCGTTCTATGGTATAAACGGCACTGTAAACACCAGAAACACCGAATATCACCAAAAATGAGGAGAAAGAACATGAATAAGACTGAACTTATTTCCGCTGTTGCCTCTGCGTCTGACCTCTCCAAAGTCAAGACGGAGGAAGTCGTCAATGCCACGCTGGACGCCATCGTGAAGGCTTTGGCCTCCGGCGATTCTGTGCAGCTCGTTGGCTTTGGCTCCTTCGAGGTCCGTTCCCGCAGCGCCCGCGTCGGCTTGAATCCGCAGACCGGCGAGAAGGTGAACATCCCCGCCTCCAAGGTCCCGGCGTTCAAACCTGGCAAGAAATTTAAGGATGCTGTTGGCTGATCGTGCCGGACTGACACGCCGCCAGTAATCGAATACAGCATAACAGGACTTGTTCATTCATTGAGCAAGTCCTGTTTTTATATCCAAATCATTGTAGACCTGCTAAGAAAAGTCAAGTAGGAAAAAGCAGATTATGAAACGGCCAAAACAGGTACACCAATCCTGA
>CANPVS010000031.1 GCA_947581795.1 uncultured Oscillospiraceae bacterium | reverse complement strand
CAGCATATAGATGCACCAGCAGGGCGGGGTGTTGTACATGCTGTCCTTCTCGATCATGGTCTTGTAGCTCATCATCAGCGGCGTATAGGGCACTTCCCTGCCCGCCAGGGCCTTGTCGATGATGACCACGGTCACGCCGGCGGGAGCCATGTTCTTCTGGGCGCCCGCCAGGATGAGCCCGTATTTGGATACATCCACCGGCCGGGAGAGGATCTCCGAGCTCATGTCGCACACCAGGGGCGCGCGCGTCTCGGGCACATAGTTCCAGGCGGTGCCGTAGATGGTGTTGTTGGAGCAGTAGTAGAAATACTTGGCCTCCGGACTCAGGTCCAGCTGGTCCTGGGACGGGATGTAGGAGAAGTTATCGTCCTGGGAGGAGGCGGCCACGTGGACCGTGCCGTACTTTTTGGCCTCCTTCATGGCGATGTTGGAGAAGTTGCCGGTGACGGCGTAGTCCGCGGTCCCCTCTTCCATCAGGTTCATGGGCACCATGGAGAACTGCAGCGACGCGCCGCCCTGCAAAAACAATATCTCATGGCTGTCCGGCACGTTCAGGGCCTTTTTCAGCTTTGCCTTGGTGCTGTCGAATATCTCCTGGAAAAAGGCGCTGCGGTGGCTCATCTCCATGACGGACATGCCGCTGCCGTTGTAGTTCAGTATCTCCGCCGCCGCCCGCTCCAGGGCCTCCCTGGGCAGCACCGACGGTCCCGCCGAAAAGTTGAGAACTTCTTCCCTAGTCATCTGGGTCTCCTCCGCTATACTTTAAATAAAAGCAACTGACATTATATCACTTACATTCCAAAAATCAACTGTCCGCGAGTTTCCCGAAGAGGCTCTCTCCGTCGGTGCCGGTTACACGCACGACCCGGACGGTCCCCCGCTCCGCGGCGGCTTCCACGCGCACCGGGCAGTACTGGCCGCTGTGGCCCATGTGGCCGTTCTCAAAGAGGACTTCCACGGACTTTCCTACCCAGCTCTGCAAATACGCCGCCCGTATCCGGGCGATGACCTCTCCCGCCCGGCGGACCCGGTCCTCCTTCTCTGCCCGGTCCAGCTGGTCCGGCATGTCCGCCGCCCTGGTGCCCGGGCGGACGGAATAGGGAAAGGCGTGGACGAAGAGGAACCCGCATTTTTCAATGAAGGCCAGCGTCCCGGCAAAATCCGCTTCGCTCTCTCCGGGGAACCCGCATATAAGGTCCGCCGTGAGGCCGCAGCCCGGAAAATACGCCCGCAGGCGCTCACACACCTCATAAAAGGCGGCGGTATCGTATTTGCGGTTCATGCGCTTCAGGGTGTCGTCGCAGCCGGACTGGAGGGACAGGTGGAAATGGGGGCACACGTTCCCGCAGGCGGCCAGCCGCCGGCAGAACTCCTCCGTCACCACCGTTGGCTCCAGGGAGCCCAGCCGGATGCGGGCCTCCGGCGCAGCCTGGGCCACAGCCTCTATGGCGTCGGCCAGACCGGGCTTGCCGGGCAGGTCCTTGCCATAGGAGGCGATCTCTATCCCCGTGACCACGATCTCTTTAAAGCCCCGGTCCGCCAGGTCTTTGGCCGCGGCGGCGCAGTCCTCCAAAGGCAGAGACCGGACCCGCCCCCGTGTATAGGGTATGACGCAGTAGGTACAGAAGTTGTCGCACCCGTCCTCGATCTTCAGCATGGCCCGGGTCCGGCCGGACACCGCCCCGGCGGGCAGGGGCTCGAACACCCGCCGCCGGAAGGGGTCGTCCACGTTCCGCGCAGGCAATGCCTTCACGATGGCGTCCACGAAGGCGCGCTTGTCCCCGCTGCCGAAGACGATGTCCGCCCCCAGGGCGGATACCTCCTCCGGCTCCAGCTGGGAAAAGCACCCACACACCGCCGTGAGCGCGCCGGGATTTTTGGACTGTAAGCGCCGGATGGCCTGGCGGGACTTGCGCCCGCTCTCCGCCGTGACGGCGCAGGTGTTCACGATGACCACGTCCGCGTCCTCTTCGGCGGGCTCGAAGCCCCGCTCCCGGAGCAGCGCCTCTATGGCCTGGGTCTCATACTGATTCACCTTGCAGCCCAGGGTGTACACGGCGTACTTCATCTCTTGCCTTTTCTTCCTTCCCGGTTTATACTGTCACCGTTGATTTTAAGAAAACGGTGATAACATGATCTATCTTGATAACGCGGCCACCACGCAGGTCTGTCCCGAGGCGGCCCAGGCGGCTTTGGATGCCATGACGGCCGGTTTCGGCAACCCCAGCTCCACCCACGCCCCCGGCCGGGAAGCCCGGCAAAAGCTGGCCTCTGCCCGTGAGGCGGTGGCCAAAAGCCTGGGCGCAACGCCGGGTGAAATCTTCTTCACCTCCGGCGGCACCGAGGGGGACAACTGGGCCATCCGGGGCGGCTGCCGTCTCATGCGCCACAAGGGAAAGCACATCATAAGCTCCCTCACGGAACACGACGCGGTGCGAAAGAGCCTGGACTACATGGAGAGCCAGGGCTGGGAGGTGACCCGCCTGGCCCCCGGTCCCGACGGGGCCGTGAGCGCCGATGCCGTGGCCGCCGCCCTGCGGCCGGATACGGCGCTGGTGAGCCTGATGCTGGTGAACAACGAGACCGGCGCGGTGACGGACATCCCCGCCGTGGCGAAGGCCATCAAGGCGGCGAACTGCCCCGCTCTTCTGCACACGGACGCCATACAAGCATATATGAAGATACCCTTCACTGTCAAGAGCCTGGGGGCGGACATGGTCACCCTCTCCGGCCACAAGATCGGCGCGCCCAAGGGCATCGGCGCCCAATATGTCCGGGCCGGGCTCCGGCTGCCCCCGCTGGTGCTGGGCGGCGGCCAGGAGGATGGCAAACGCTCCGGCACGGAGAACATGCCCGGGATATGCGCCTTTGCCGCCGCGGCGGAGGCCGCCCAGGCGGACAAGGACGCCATGGAGCGCATGGCCGCCCTGCGCCAGGGGATCGTCGACGCCCTCTCCCCCGCGCTGCCGGATATGCAGGTCATCGGCGGCGGCGCGCCCCACATTCTGTGTCTCAGCCTGCCCGGCTACCGCAGCGAGGTGCTTTTAAATTTCCTGGACGCCCAGGGCATATGCGTGTCCAAGGGCTCGGCCTGCAAGCGGGGCGCCCGCAGCCACGTGCTGGAGGCCATGAATTTGCCCGCCAGGGTCATCGACGGGGCCATCCGGGTATCCCTCAGCCGCTTCACCACCAAGGAGGACGCGGACGGCTTCTGCCAGGGTCTTATCCAGGCACGCAAAAATCTTTATAAAGCCCTGTGACGGAGCAAGATACCGGCGGCATGACACTTTCGTCATGCCGCTTTTTCATGTTCCGCCGTCACACTTGGCCGTTTTCCCCGTTTTGTATAGCGAGAGCTCTCAGGAAGGAGGCGGATGACCGCCGTGCAAATGGACGAGCAGACCGCCCTCGCGTTGATGCGTGAGGGCGGCGAGGAGGGGCTGCGATGGATGATCCGGCGGTATACGCCCTATGTGAGCGCCGTGGTATGGGGCGTGTTCGGCGGGCGGCTGAGCGCTCAAGACGCGGAGGAGGTCACCTCGGACACGTTCCTAGCCTTATGGCGCAGCCGGGACAGAGTACAGCCCGGGAAGGTGAAGAGCTACCTTGGGGCCGTCGCCCGCACCCGGGCCATCGACCGGCTGCGAAAGGCCGGCCAGGACATCTCCCTGGAGGACGACACTTTGGTGATCAGCGCCGACACACCGGAGCGGGAGATCCTGCTGCAGGAGAGCCGGCAGCTTCTCCGCCATTACCTCAAGAGCATGAACAGCACGGACCGAGAGATATTCCTGCGCACCTACTATCTCTGTGAAAAAGCGCCCACCATCGCCCGGCGTCTGTGCATGAGCCCGGAGGCGGTACGCCAGAGGCTGAACCGGGGCCGGAAACAGCTCCAACGAATGTTTGACGAGGAGGATCAAACACGATGAAAATGAATGTCAATATCGCGGAATTGATGGATGAACTTGACCTGGATACACTGGGCGTCAGTCTGGACCCGGCCCCGGTGGACGCCGGGCAGATCATGGATGACCTTGCAAAACGGGGCGTTCTCACGGCACCCAAAAAGCGCCGGAGACTTCATCTCACGGTCCGGACAGCCGTCGCCGCCGCGCTGGTGCTGGCCCTGTCGGTCACGGCCTACGCGGTGGGCGGCCATGCGGGCTTTTTTGCGCGCATCTTTGGGGACGCGGACCCAGACGCGGCGGAAGCCGCTCTGGGCGATGATGTGACGGAGGTAGATCGATCCGTGACGGCGGCAGATTTCACGCTCACCGCGGAAGACTGCCTTATCGACGAAAACGGCGTGGGCGCTATCTCCTATACGGTGGAGCGGCCGACGGGCCTGCCCGCGATCAAAGCGGACCCCTGGTCCCCGGGACAGTACAAGGTGGATGACAAAAGCGGCGGCATGTACGTCACGTTGGAGACCAAAAGCGGGCTCATCCCCCTCTGCTTCTATATCCTGAACGACGCAGAGACCGCCGACACCGTCCTGCACGGGGTCTGTTACTTCCATCCCATGGCCATGGAGTCCGGCGGCCTAGCCGCGGACGACACGCTCCTCTTCTCCCTCATCGCCTGGGGCGCGGACCGTGCGCCCCAACGGCCGCAGGACCCCATCCAGATCTCCGCGGAAAAACGCGCCCCCTCCGTCGGATTGACCTGTGGGGAACTGACAGCCGCGCTCTCGCCGCTGAGCATCACCATCAGCCCGCCGCCGGTCTCCGAGGCGGAACTGAACGCCATGAGCGAGGAAGAAAGAGCCTCCTATTTCGCCAACGCGGTCTGGCACGGCGGCGGTCTGTCGGAAATGACTGTCCACTACGAGGACGGCGGCGAGTATGTGCTCGCCTACCTCGACGATGAAGGGCTCAAACAGAATATGGTCTCCTGCGTCATCAACGACCGCACCGGAGAGTATACGATCACCTTCGACCGATTTGTGGACGCGGACCGGGTGAATAGCATCACCGCGACGGACCTGGACGGCGCCGAATACGTCTTCACGCCCGCGGCCTGAACGATAAGCAAAAAACGGCGTCCGGCCAAAAGCCGGACGCCGATCGTTTTGTGTGGTCTCTCTTTACAGATACTTGGTGATCTCCGGGCCGAAGGTGGCGGGGTCGGCGGAGACGGTCACCGTGAAGGCGATGCTCTCCGACTGGCCGAAGCCGTCCAGCCAGGACAGGAACCCGGCAAACTCCTCCTCCGAGGCCGGCCGGATGATCTTAAAGAGATTGTCGATGAACACATGGGTGATGTCGAAGTTCCCGGCGGCCAGGCCGCTGATAAAACCGCGCATCAGGTCGATGGAGTTGATCCCGTACTGGGAGGCGTGGACCAGCCGCGCCTGATAGGGGATGTCGTATGTAAGGACCTTGTCCTTCTCGATACATATGACGTCGCCATGCTCCTCGTCTACCGCTTTGCGCACCAGTTCCACGAGCTGCTTTGTCTTGCCGGTGCCCTTCATGCCCATGATCAGTTTTATCAAGCGATCATCACGCTCCCTTCTTAGGTTGAAGCCATTCTACCATTTTTCCCGCCGCCCTGCAACGGGAAATATGATAAAAGGTGTTAATTTTTTCTGAAGGGAGAAAATAGGGTCTTTCGACGTTACGCCCCTGGTTTCCCCAGCATGTGGAACATGTTCTTCTTGTAGGCCTCCACGCCGGGCTGGTTGAAGGGGTTCACCCCCAGCATGTAGCCGCTGATGCCGCAGGCCACCTCGAAGAAGCACACCAGGTCGGCGAAGCCCTCCTCGTCCCGCAGGGGCACGCTCACGCCGATGTTGGGCACGCCGCCGGCGATGTGGGCCGCCTTCACGGCTTCCATGGCCACGTGGGAGATCTCCCCCAGGCCACGGCCGGCCAGGTAGTTGAGCCCGTCCGGGTCGCCCATGGCAAAGGGCATCTCATAGTCACGGCGGGGCCGGTCGAAGCTGACCACCGTCTCCATGAGGGTGCGGGGGCCGTCCTGGATGTACTGGCCCATGGAGTGCAGGTCCGCGTTGTACTCCACGCTGGCGGGGTAGATGCCCACGCCGTTTTTGCCCTCGCTCTCGCCGTAGAGCTGCTTCCACCACTCCGCCATGTAGCGGAAGGCGGGCTCATAGCTGGCTAGGATCTCGATCTGCTTGCCCTTGGCATAAAGGGCGTTGCGGGCCGCGGCATACTGCCAGGCGGGGTTATCGGGGCTGCGCAGGTCCAGCTGATAGAGAGCCTCCGCCGCCGCGCCCACGATGGTGCGCACGTCGCAGCCGGCCGCCGCCAGGGGCAGCAGGCCCACGGCGGACAGCACGCTGAACCGGCCGCCCACGTCGTCAGGCACCACGAAGGACTCATAGCCCTCCTTATCCGCGATGGACTTCAGCACGCCCCGGGCCTTGTCGGTGGTGGCGTAGATGCGCTTGCGGGCATTGGCGCCGTATTTCTTCTCCAGCAGGCCCCGGAAAATGCGGAAGGCCGCCGCCGGCTCCAGGGTCGTGCCCGACTTGGACACCACGTTCACGGAGAAGTCCCGGTCGCCCAGCTTTTCCAGTTTATCGTTCAGGTCGTCCGGGGACAGGCCCGTGCCGGCGAAGATGACCTCCGGGCCGTTCTTGGGCTTGATGAGCTCGATGCCCGCCCGGGCGCCCAGATAGCTGCCGCCGATGCCCACCACCACCAGCACCTCGCTGGTGTCGCGGATGCGCTCCGCGGCGGCGATGATCTGCTTCAGCTCCTCGCCCTGTACCCGGCGGGGCAGCTCACGCCAGCCGGTAAAATCCGCGCCCGCGCCGGTGCCTTCCGCCAAGGTCCGATGGGCCTGGCCCGCAGCGCCGTAATCCGGGCCGGTGCTGTCCATGAATTGCAGGGCCCCCGACAGATCCACTTTAACCATATCCGCAGACCTCCTGTTGTCTTTTGTGTAGATGGCGGGCCTCGCCCGCACTGTGGTTATTATAGTCTATTTTTGCCGGTTTTTCAAGCGGTTTCCCAAGGGCGGTGGGGCGAGCGGACCCATTTTCCGGGGAAAATCGTCTCAAAATGGGGGACTCATCCCACTTTTCTGCCAATGAGCATCCCAAAAAGTCGGCCGTACACCGCCCAGAAGCCCAGTCGGTCCACCTGGGCCGCCGCCACGATGTCCACCTGGGCCAGGGTCTGGTCCCCGCACCGGACGGTCATGGACCCCAACACCTGCCCCTCTGTCACCGGGGCCGTCACCTGCTCCGGAAGGGATATATCGTAGCTCAGCTCCGCCATGCCGCTCTTCTCCCGGAGCATGGTCTCCCCGCCGTTGAATATGGGCTGGACGCAGTCCGCCGCCCCCAGCTTCACCGCCACCGGCGGCAGGGCCTGCTCCGGCCGGAGGGACGCCAGGGTGTAATTTGCAAAAGCGTAGTTGAGGAGGGTCCGGGCGTCGTTGAACCGCTTTTCCGAGGTCTGGCCGTGGAGCACCACGGCGATATACTCCACCCCGTCCCGCTCCGCCGTGGCGGCGAGACAGTACATGGCCTTGGAGGTGAAGCCGGTCTTCAGGCCCGTGGCCCCCTCATAGCCGTAGATGAGGCGGTTGGTGTTGGAAAGGCCGAACTCCCCGCCCCGGATGGTGTCCATCCAGATGGTGGTGTACTCCTTGATGAGGTCGTGGCGGATGAGCTCCCGGCTCATGACCGCGATGTCGTAGGCGGAGGTATAGTGGTCATCGTCGTCGGCAAGGCCCGTGCAGTTGGTGAAGTGGGTATCGGCCATGCCCAGCTGGCCCGCCCGCTGGTTCATCCGCTGGACGAAGGCCTCCTCTGAGCCCGCGATGAGCTCCGCCAGAGCCACGGCGCAGTCGTTGGCGCTGACCACCGCCACGCATTTGAGCATCTCCGACACGGTCATCTGCTCCCCCGGCTCCAGCCAGATCTGGCTGCCGCCCATGGAGCAGGCGGTCTCCGAGGCGGTGACCACCGTCTCTTTGCCAATGACCCCGGACTCTAAAGCCTCGGTCACCAGCAGCATGGTCATCACCTTCGTCACGCTGGCCGGGGCGCAGCGGGTATGGGCCTCTTTTTCATAGATCACCGTGCCGGTGCTCTTCTCCATGAGCACCGCGTAAGGCGCCTCGATGGTGATGGCGTCCGCCGGCAGGGTCTCCATCGCCATGGCCGGCGTGGTAAGCACCACAGCCGCCAGAATAAAGGACAGTATTTTCTTGCAAAACCTCATAAAGACACCCCCATATCACCATGGATATGGGGGCATGGCCCAGATTATGACAGGTCCGGTCCATCCGCCCGGAAAAGCCCTTCTTTTTACAACCTCAACACGCTTTTACACAAAGGGCGCGGCGAAATAAGCAAAACTCGGTCGAAGCCCGTCGAAATATATCTCAAAGCTCCCGATACAGGGCCGGGGCGTCCGCCTTGCCCACGGCCTCCGCCACGGCCAGCACCTCCACCTTTGTGGTCCGCTCGCCGAAGCGTATCTCGATGATGTCCCCGGGCTTCACCTCCCGGGAGGCCTTGGCCTGGGCGCCGTTCACGGTCACCCGCCCGCCGTCACAGGCCTCGTTGGCCACGGTGCGCCGCTTGATGAGGCGGGACACCTTCAAAAACTTGTCAAGACGCATGGGTATCTCCTCTAAGAAATGCCGAGCGGCGCGGGTATAGACCCACGCCGCTCCGGTATGAATGAAAACGCTTACTTCGCCACAGCGTCCTTCAGGGCCTTGCCGGCCTTGAACTGAGGAACCTTGGACGCGGGGATGGTGATCTCCTGCTTGGTGCGGGGAATGCGGCCCACACGAGCAGCGCGCTCCTTCACGTCGAAGGCGCCGAAGCCCACGATCTGGACCTTGTCGCCCTTCTTCAGAGCGTCGGTGATGGCATCAACAGCAGCGTTGACAGCTTTTTCAGCATCCTTCTTGGACAGGTCGGCTTTTTCCGCCACAGCCGCGATGAGTTCTGCTTTGTTCATAGTAATCCTCCTAATTTATTGGCAGTCTCCCGCCTCTTTTGTTTGCGCAGTAATAATATATATAAAAAGTTTGCCGAAGCAAAGCTTTTCCCTCGCTCACTCAGCTCTCTTGGCCTGCTGCCAGAGGGTCTCCTGCTGGTCCAGCGTCAGCTCAGAAAGAGCATGTCCCTCCTGGGCGGCCAGGGCCTCCATCTTCCCGTACCGGCTGACGAACCGGTCCACAGAGCCGTTCAGGGCTTTCTCAGGGTCTATCTTCAGCAGCCGGGCCAGATTCACCGCCGCGGCCAGCACGTCTCCCAGTTCCTCTTCTATCCCCTCGCCCTTTTCGACGGCCTCGTCCAGTTCCCCGATCTCCTCGGAGAGCTTGTCCCGGGCGCCGTGCCAGTCGGGCCAGTCGAAGCCGTCCTTCCGGGCCTTCTTCTGGACCTTCTCCGCCCGCCACAGGGCCGGCAGGCCGGCGGCCACGCTCTTCATGGCCTCGGAGGTAGACGTTTGGGCCTTCTCCTGGCGCTTTACCTCGTCCCAGGTGACCAGCACCTCTTCCGGGGTATCCAGCTCCAGCTTCCCGAATACGTGGGGATGGCGGCGGATCAGCTTCTTGCAGGCGCCGTCGCACACGTCGTCAAAGGTGAAGCCGCCCTTCTCCGCCTCGATCTGGGCGTGAAACAAGACCTGCATCTGCAGGTCGCCCAGTTCCTCCTGGAGATTTTCCATATCCCCCGCGTCGATGGCCGTCACCGTCTCATAGGCCTCTTCCAGCAGATCCCGCCGGATGGACTCATGGGTCTGTACCTTGTCCCACGGACAGCCGTCTTCCCCCCGGAGTATAGCCATAATGGTCCGAAAATCTTCCAGGGTGTATTTATCCTTATATTGAAAATTTATCATATTATCCTATAAACTGCAATAACAAAATTTACAAATGCGGGTGTTATCTGCGCATTTTGTTGAGATTTTGTGCGTTTTTTATACTTTGTGAGACTTTTCGCTTATATCCATTCTTACCGGATGTGAAGGATCTTCGCGATCTTCTCTCCCCTGGGGAACAACTTCATGTCCTCCAGTGTGATGGCCCGCAGGGCGATGGCCATGACGAAGTAGACGATCACGCCGGTGCCCACGGCCGCGCAGAAGGGCAGCAGCACGTTCAGGTTCCGGCCGGCCACAGAGGCGGTGACGCCGCCCATCAGGCCGTGGAGCAGGCTCCACACCGCCCGGGCCGCCACGCCCATAATGGCGCAGCTGATGCCGCTGCGGCCCACGATGCGCCACAAGTTCATGGGCCGGGCCATATGCCGGGCCATGTTGATGAGGTTCACGGCGAGCATGACCACGTAGCAGCTCAGGGTGCCCAGGGGCGCGCCGTAGACATTGATATTGGGGTTGCCCACCAGCACGTAGGTGACGATCACCTTCGCCGCGCCGCCCAGCAGGATGGCCACCAGGGGCAGCTTCTCGTTGCCGTTGGCCGGCAGGATGGAGTTGGTCATAAGGCTCATGGTCATGAAGTAGCAGGTGATGCCCAGTTCGCAGAGAAGAAGCGCGCCCTGGCTGGCGGACTCGGGATAGAGCACCCGCATGCAGGGGCCGGACAGCACCGCCATGCCCACCGCCATGGGCAGGCACAAAAGCGTACACATGCGCATGGCGCTCTCGGCGGTATTGCATACCTCCTCCCGGGCGTTGCGCACCCGGGCCGCGGCGATGGCCGGGACCACGCTGGCCAGGAAAGGCACCACGAAGGCCGACGGGACATTGTACACCGTCATGGCCTTGTCGTACACGCCGAACAGGGTGCTGGCCGCGGTGTCCGTGTAGCCGGCGGCGTGCTGGAGCTGGTTCAGGGTGATGACGCCGTCCAGCAGCTGGATCACGCTCATGATGGAGGTGGAGATGGTGATGGGGATGCCGATGCGGATCAGGTCCCAAAGTATCTTCTTGTAGGGCTCCGGCTCGTCCGTGGCCTGGGGGCTGGGCTTGACCTGATACTTGCGGTGGACCGCGACCTGCATATAGAGCATGGCGGCGAGAGAGCTGACCGTGGTGCCGAATATGGCGCCGGCGGCGCAGATCTCCACGCTGTAGCCCATCTTATAGAGCCCGCCCGCGCAGCCCAGGCCCACCACCACCTTCACCGCCGTCTCCACTACCTGGCTCACGGTGGTGGGGATCATGTCGGAGTGGCCCTGGGCGTAGCCCCGGTAGGTGGCCGTGACGCACACCAGCAGGACGCTGGGCGCCATGATGAAGATGGACCGGGCGGCCTGCACGTCGCCCACCATGGCCGCCATCTCCGCGGGGAAGGCCATCATGGCCACGGTGCCCACCGCGCCCAGCGCCAGGAAGCTCCACAGACCCACCCGGAACACCCGGTAGACCTGGTTGTCCCGGTCCAGGGAATCGGACTCGGAGATAAGGCGGCTCATGGCCACGGGGAAGCCCGCCGTGGAGATGGTGAGGAAGAAGTTATAGATACGGTAGGTCATGCCGAAATGGGTATACCCATCGTCCCCCAGGATGTTCCCCAGGGGTATCTTATATACCGCGCCCAATATTTTTACAAGGACGATGCCGATGGTGTAGATGGCCGCGCCGTGTAAAAAGTTTTGTCCCTTCTTCTCAGCCATAGATGCTCCTTGTCATTGCCGGATAAACGAATATATGCCGGGACATCTTATATGATGAACCCCAAAAGACGCCGCGCTATAATAGCAGAACACAAGGGCGGCTTTCGCCGCCCTTGTGAAAGGAAAGGCTGATTACTTGCCGTGACGGACGGAGTTGATGTGCCGGGTCAGGTCAAGCATCTTGTTGCTGAAGCCCCACTCGTTGTCGTACCAGGCCATCAGCTTCACGAAGTTGTCGTTCAGAGCCAGGCCGGCCTTGGCGTCGAAGATGGAGGTGTGGGGATCGGTCTGGAAATCGGAGGAAACGACTTCCTCGTCCACATACTCCAGGACACCCTTCATGGGGCCCTCGGAGGCGGCCTTCATCGCGGCGCAGATCGCGTCGTAGGAGGCGGGCTTATCCAGGCGGACGGTCAGGTCAACGATGGACACGTCAGCGGCGGGGATACGCATGGAGGTGCCGGTCAGCTTGCCCTTCAGCTCGGGGATGACCTTGCCCACAGCCTTGGCGGCGCCGGTGCTGGTGGGGATGATGTTGCCGTAGATGGAGCGGCCCAGACGCCAGTTCTTCTTGGAGAAGCCGTCCACGACAGCCTGAGTGGCGGTGGAGGCGTGCACGGTGGTCATCAGGCCCTCGATGATGCCGAAGTTGTCGTTCAGGACCTTGGCCACGGGAGCCAGGCAGTTAGTGGTGCAGGAGGCGTTGGAGACGAACTGCATATCGGGGGTGTACTTCTCCAGGTTCACGCCGCAGACGAACATGGGGGTGTCGTCCTTCGCGGGGCCGGACATGACGACGACCTGAGCGCCGGCGTCGATATGAGCCTGCGCGGAGGCCTTGTCCAGGAAACGGCCGGTGCACTCCAGCACGTACTCGACGCCCATCTCGCCCCAGGGCAGCTGAGCGGGATCACGGTACTTGGCGTCAGCCAGAACGGTGACCTTCTTGCCGTCGACCACAAGGCAGCTGGCCTCGTCGTCGGCCTCGATGGTGCCATTGAAGCGGCCGTGAACGGTGTCATACTTCAGCGCGTAGGCCAGCTGGGAAGCGGGATGGCCGGGGGCGTTGATGGCGACGACCTCGACGTCGTCAGCCTTGATGGCAGCCCGGAAGACCAGGGAGCCGATGCGGCCGAAACCGTTGATGCCAACTTTGATCATGATTGTATCCTCCTAAAAGTAATTTAAAACTTTTCAGCGCCGGCCATAGATAGCCAAGCATAGGTATTATACACTACTCATTCCTGCATTTCCAGTGTTTTCACAAAAAAAGGGCAACAAATCCGTTACAGTTTTTCCGCGGCCGGCGGTGCCCGGACGGTTTTTTCCCGGAGGGATTGCTCTTTTCAAAAGGATTTGATATGATATGCGTATAAACAAGGGAAATGGCCCTGTGAATATGACCAAGCCGCACCACATAAAAGAGAGAGTATGGGTAAAGATATGAGCTTGCTGCCGGAGGACCTGGGGGCGCTGTTCGAGCTGGACCGCGACCCCGCACTGGGCGTAGACGAAAGCGGAAAGATTCTCTTCATAAACCCCGCCGCCGCGGCGCTGTTCGGCCTCGAGTCCGGAGACAGCGCCTGGGACGCGGTGCCGGAGGACATCCTGGCCGACCCCTCGGAGCGGTTCATGGCCGCCTTCCGGACGGGCAGGCGGAGCTTCACCATGTCCGTGACCCGGATGGGCGGCGTGTCGGTGTGTAAGTTTTCCCCCGCGGCGGTCCTTCCCCCCGCCCCGGCCCAGACCAGCGCCCTGCAGACGCTCTCGGCCACGCTGATGAACGTGCGCATGGCCATCGACGCGCTGGTGTGCCGCACCAGGGCGGAGGAGGACCCCGCCCTGGAGGAGACCACCCAGACCCTGTACCGGGAGTATCACCGGATGCTCCGGTCCTGCCGCCACATGGCCATGGCCGCCGGCATCCAGGGGGATTCCCTCCCCTTCACCCCCCGGTGCGTGGACCTGGCCGTCCTGTGCCGGGACATGTGCGACACGGTGGGCCGCCTCATTGAGGACATGGGCATCGCCATCACCTTCCGGGTGGACGAGGGGCTGCTCCTGACTATGGCGGATGTGGACCTTCTGGAGTCCATGCTGGCCAATCTCCTCACCAACAGCATCACCCACTGCCATTCCGGGGACACCATCCGGGTGGGGCTGTCCCGTCTGGGAGACCGGTTCATTCTCGCTGTGGAGGACCCGGGCAGCGGTATTTCCCCGGAAAAGCTGGCCTCCGTCCTCTCCCCCGAGGGCATGAACGACGAGGCCGGCGCGGGGCTGGGCCTGTTCCTGGCACGGGGCATCGCCGAGCGCCACGGCGGCTCCATGATCCTGGAGAGCCGCCCCGGCAGGGGCCTGGCCGTGCGCATATCCATCCCCTACAAGCAGACCGGGGACATGACCCTGAACTCCCCCATGACCCGCTACCGGGCCGACGGCATGGACAGAGTGCTCACGGAGCTGAGCGTGTTTCTGGACAAGAAATACTACACCCGGAAGTATTTCGACTGAACCCGACAAATAACGTAAAAGACGCGCCGTCTGGCGCGTCTTTTACGTTATTCGATGCCGAAGAACCGCCGGCCGTTCTCCATGCACACCTCCGCCACCAACTCCGGGGTGGTGCGGAGCACCTGGGCCATCAGGGCCGTCACCTGGTCCAGCCGGCGGGAGTCGTTGCGCCGGCCGTGATCCCGGGGCATGGGGGCCAGGTACGGGCAGTCCGTCTCCAGGAGCATTCGGTCCGAGGGCATTCTCTCCAGCACCTCCAGGGCCCGGCGGGCCCCCTGCATGGTGATGGCCCCGTTGAAGCCCAGATACCAGCCCCAGGACAATATCTCCTTCGCCATCTCCCAGCTGCCCGAGTAGCAGTGGAACTCCCCCCGGACATTAGGATGCCGCCGGAGTATCTCCATGCAGTCCCCGTGGGCCTCCCGGTCGTGGATGATCACCGGCAGGTCCAGCTCCTCGGCCAGCGTGAGCTGCTCCTCGAAGACCTTGTGCTGGGTCTCCTTCCAGTCCAGGTCGTAGTGGTAGTCCAGGCCGATCTCCCCGATGGCCACCACCTTGGGGTCTTTGGCCCAGGCCCGGATGAGGTCCGCGCTCTCGTCGGTCCACTCCTTGGCCCCATGGGGATGCCAGCCCACGGCGGCGTAGATGAAATCATATTTGTGGGCCAGTTCCACACTGGCCCGGCTGGAGGGCTCGTCGCACCCGGCGTTCACCACCAGGTCCACCCCCGCCCCCGGAAGGGATGCCAGCAGCTCCTCCCGGTCGGCGTCGAACCACTCGTCGTCATAGTGTGCGTGCGTGTCAAAAAACATACCGTTTCCTCACCTGTTCAATATCTTCGCGATGGCGGTGCGCGACACCTTCATGGCCCCTTTGGGGCAGAACTCCTGGCAGCAGAAGCAGCGGATGCACTTGGACCGGTCGATACGGGGCAGCTTCTCCTCCATGGTTATAGCCTTGGCGGGGCATATCTGGGCGCACTGGCCGCAGCCCACGCACTCCGCCGGGGCCACCTTGGGCCGGGAGCTGAGCGCCTTCTGCATGACCTTGGCAAAGGCCCGCTTGAAGGGATTGACCCCCTCCCCAAAGAGCATCTCCCCGAAAAAGACCACCTCGTTTTTGGTGCCGATGTTCCGGAAATCCCGGACTTTGAGGCTCTCCACATCGCCGTGGATGTCCAGGTCCCGCCAGTCGGCCGGTATGAGCTTGCGCTCACAGGCCGCCTCCAGGGTGGGCACGTCCTCCCGCCGCAGGCCGATGAGCTCCGCGCACACCAAGTCCAGCATGTGGGGCGACCGGGAAGCGCCCAAAACGTTCATCTCCTTGGCGTCGCCCATGGTAGGGCCGTTGCCCTCCATGCCCAGGACGCCGTCCACGATGGACAGCACGGGCTTGAAGTACTCGTCCAGGTCCACGATCATCCGGGCGAAGTCCGCGGCGTTGGGATATTTATAATGGTACTCCGGCTTCATGGTGCCGGGGATGGCGCCGAACAGGTTCTTGGCCGCCCCGGTCATGGCCATCATGCCGTGGCTTTTCAGCTTGCAGAAATCCACGATGGCGTCGCACCCGTCCAGCCAGCCGGTGTAGGTGAACCGCTTGGCCGCCTTCGCCTCCGGGAAGTCCGCCTCCTTCTGGGAGAAGTCCATATTGAGCTCCGCCCCGGCGGCCTCCGCCTCGTGCATCCCCGTGGCCCGGTAGACGTTCTTCACATAGGCCGCGGTGTAGAGCCCGCCCGGGCTGTCCCCGATGACCACGGACGCCGCGCCCCGCTCCTTCAAGAGTTTCGTCAGCTCCGCCAGCAGCACCGGATGGGTGGTGGCCCCCGCCTCCGGCTTCATAAAGGACACCAGGTTGGCCTTTATGCCCACCCGCATGCCCGGTTTTACAAAGTCCAGCCCGCCCACGGCCCCCAGGGCCTCCTCCAGCGCCGCCCGACACGCCGCCGGCTCATAGCTGTGGCAGGACACGATGGCTACATCCGCCATTGGCATGTCACCCCTCCTTCAGCCGCTTGAACAGCCGGGCACACCAGAACTCCATGCCCAGCTCGTCGATGTAAAAATGCATGATAGCCCGGAAATTCTTTGTGGCCGTGCCCAGCATAATGAACGCCGCCGTATCTTTTACGTCGTTTTCAACATGCTGAAACAGAGCCTTTCCCACGCCCTGGCTGCGCCGCTCCGGGCATACATATAGCTCCTCCACTTCAAAAAACGCCGTACCGGCGGAGCAGATGGGCTCCATATCCTTCTCCGTCTCCATGTGCCCAAAGAGATAGCCGATAGTCTGCTCCCCATCCAGCGCCAGAAATATTCGGTTTCCCTCTATGTCCGCCGGACCGTTCCTCCGATAGTCATAGCAACAGCCCTCCTGCTCCCAATCCACGGAAAGAGCAATGAGCTGTGCAAGGACGTCATCATTAAGCTGTACTTCCTGAATAGTCATATCACACCTCACACTTTCCCCATCATATACCATCCGCCTTGCCGGCGCAAGGAAAAAGGTGTATACTCGCCACAAGGGAGGGCAATGAAATGAAGCAAAAGATATTTGGCCGCGTCCTTTTGGCCGTCAGCCTGCTGGTTCTGGCCGGGTCCGCCCTGTTTCTCGCCCTATCCTGGCGCGCCATGCCGGACCGCATACCCACCCACTTCGGCGCCGCTGGTCAGATCGACGGCTGGGGCCCGAAGTCCACCGTCCTGATATTGCCCATCCTGGGCGTTATCGTGTTCTGTATATTTCAGTTCGCGGCGGTCCTGTGTTCCGGCATGAAAAAGACCGGCGGCGTCCGTCCCATGCTGGCCATGGAGACCATGTGCCGCCTGCTGGCCACGCTCACGGCCCTGGTCTTCGCCTACCTGACCGTCTGCTCCGTCCGGGCCGTCCCTCTGGGCCGCTGGTTCATGGCCGCGTTCCTCGGCGCGGGCGCCGTCGTCCTGATCGCCTGCATCGCCTGGGCGTATGTATCAAAAAGATAACAAACAACAGCCGGTGTGGGTCCATCCACACCGGCTGTTTCATATGTTCACGCGTCTTCGCCTCAGAACAGGTCGCTGTGCGTCCCAGTCCGCATCAGGTACAGGACGAGGCTGTCTCCGCTCACCTTATAGATCAGCAGCCAGTCCGGGGCGATGTGGCACTCACGGCATCCCTCATACTCCCCTTCCAGGTCGTGGTCCCTGTTCCTCTTTGGCAGTTCCTCCTGCCGGGCCAGCATGTCCACGACCGCACCGAGAGAATCCATGTCATACCCTCGTCTGAGACAGGCCTTCAGTTCCCGCTTGAACCGGCTGGTGGGCTTTATCTCAAGCATCGGCCATGACCTCTTTCATCATCTCGCTGAACGAGGAATACCCCTTATACCGCTCCGGATGGGCCTCCATCTCCTTCACTTCCTGGAGAGCCGCCAGCGTCTCCGCGTTCGGTATATCCCGCTTCACCTCAAAGGGGATGCGCTGCTCCCGGACAGACTGCCGCAGAAACAGGCCCACGGCCGTGGACAGATCCAGACCAAAGTCAGAGAACAGCTCTTGGGCTTCCTTCTTCACATCCGCGTCCAGGCTGAGGGTCGTCGCGATCTTTGCCATGTATATCACTCCCTTCATTTATACTATACGTTATTATACCATTGTTGTCAATATAGTATAAATATTTTATAAATATAAATCTGGCGGCTTCAAGCAGGAAGCCGCCCCTAAAAAGGCTGCTCAGCACAGCGGGGCGAAGATGCGCAGCACGCCGTCTATGAGCCAGTGCCAGAACCCCTTGTCGATGTTGTCCAGGGTCCGCTCCCGGCACTTGGCCTGGGTAGCCAGGAAGTCCGCCTTCAGATCTTTGAGCAGGGACGCCTTGTAAAACAGGGAATTGTTCTCAAAATGCAAAAACAGGCTCCGGTAGTCCAGATTCACCGTGCCCACCGAGCACATGAGGTCGTCCACGATACTGGCCTTGGCGTGGACGAAGCCGGGGGTGTACTCGTATATCTTCACCCCCGCCTCCAGCAGCACGGGATAGAAGCTTCGGCCCATGCGGTAGACCATTTTCTTGTCGGGGATGCCGGGCATGATGATGCGCACGTCCACGCCCCGGCGGGCCGCCCGGACGAACGCCCCCAGCAGCGCGTCCCCCGGCATGAGGTACGGGGTGTAGAACCAGGCGTATTCCTTTGCCTGGCTGAGCAGGTCAATAAAAAGCTCGTTGCTTACCGCGTAGTTCTCCAGCGGGGAGTCATAATAGCTCAGCACCAATCCGTCCTCGGCCGCGCCCGCCTGCGCGGGTTCGGGCGGAGTGAGAAACGCGTCGGGGACGGGATCGTCGTGGACGAAGGCGTTCCAGAACGCGGCGAACATGCGGGTGAAGTTCCCCACGGCCTCCCCGGTGAGTTTGAAGCCGATATCCTTCCAGTGGCCGAACCGCTTGATGTGATTGATATACTCGTCCGCCAGGTTCACGCCGCCGGAGAAGGCCACCTTTCCGTCGATGATGAGCATCTTCCGGTGGTCCCGGCAGTTGAGGGTGCCCTTGATGAACAGCAGGGGGTTGAAGGGGGCCACCCGGATGCCCTTCTTCGCCAGGGTCCCGGCGTTTTTCCAGGAGTAGGTGCCGATGCTGCCCAGATCGTCGTACAGCACCCGCACGTCCACGCCCTGGGCGGCCTTGCGGGCCATGATCTCCACCATGGAGTCCCACATGAGGCCGTCCTCCAGGATGAAGTATTCCACGAAGATGAACTTCTCCGCCTTCTCCAGCTCTTCCAGCATCACGGGGAACATGTCGTCCCCCAGGGGATAATACGTGGCCTCCCGGTTGGCATGCAGGGGGAAACCCGTGGCGTTCTGTACGGTACGGAAGGTCTGGGCGGCACGGGGCGCCTCGGCGGCGAGCTTATCATAAAGGGGCGCGGACTGGTCCGGCCAGGCGGGGAGCGCCTTTGCCTCCGCCAGCTTTTTCCGCAGGGGCTTGGTGGTGCGCTTGTTGCCGAAAATGAGGTACAAAAGCGCGCCGGGCAGGGGCACGGTCAGCACCAGCAGCAGCCATATGATCTTGTAGGTGCCCTCGTCCTGCTTGGTGATGATATACAGCACCAGCAAAAACGCCAGGATGGACAGGGCCAGGCTGATGGCGCCCGCCCAGGGCCGCAGCCAGGACATCAGCACCGCCAGCCACAATAGCTGCAGCAGCACCGCCGGGAGAATGGTCAGCACGCGCCGGAGTATCTTGTTCATGGTCTCGCCTCCGCCTTGATGTTGTCCCTATTTTACTCCATTTTCCACCGGCCTACAAGGGGCAAAAGCTATTGCTCCCCGCGCCGCTATGGGGTAAAATAGAGGATACGAAAGGGGCGGTACCAGAATGGATAACCATATAGACCGGCTGGAGGACGACATCCTCCTGTTCTTCAACGGACATAGGGAGGTCTATCCCCTTTATACGTCCTTTGAAACCCGGCTTCTCCGGCAACACCCCCAGACCCGCATCAAGGTCCAAAAGACGCAGATCTCCTTCTCCGACCGGTATATGTTCGCCTGCGTGTCCTTCCTGCGGCCCAAGAAAAAGTCGGAGCTGCCAGAGGATTACTTCGTCCTGACACTGGGCCTGCCCTATCCCCTTTCGTCGGAGCGGGCGGCGGTGAAAACGGAGCCCTATCCCGGCCGGTGGACGACCCACATCGTCATAAGCCGCGAGAACGATCTGGACGAGGAGCTGTTCGGCTGGCTGGAGCAGGCCCACGCTTTTGCACAGCGCAAGTGAACGGCCTCATAGGCGAAAGGGGATGGACCATTGAAACGCACGAAACTCCGGGACCGGGAGCTGCCGGACTATACGAAAGGCGAACAGGTTTTCAATATGACCTCCCATATCGCCGGCGGGGCCATCGGCGTGGCGGCGCTGGTGCTGTGCGTGGTGCGGGCGGCGCTGCACCATGACCCCTGGGGCGTGGTGGGCGGCGCCGTCTTCGGCGCGTCCATGATCCTTCTCTACACCATGTCCAGCGTCTACCACGGTCTCCGGCCGGGCACGGGTAAGCGGGTGCTGCAGGTCATCGACCACTGCACCATCTATTTTCTCATCGCGGGCACCTACACCCCCCTGCTCCTCAGCGCCATGCGGCCCATCGACCCGACGGCCAGCTGGGTGCTGTTCGGCGTGGTCTGGTCGCTGACCATCCTGGCCACGGTGCTCACCGCCATCGACCTGCGGCGCTACCGGGCCTTCTCCATGGTCTGTTATATCGGCATCGGCTGGGCCATCATCTTCAAGGCCCCGCTGCTCATCCAGGCCGTCGGCTGGCCCGGCTTCTGGCTCATCCTGGCGGGCGGCGTGTCCTACACTGTGGGCGCGGTCCTCTTCGGCCTGGGGAAAAAGCACCGCTACATGCACAGCGTCTTTCACCTGTTCGTGGTGGCGGGCAGTATCCTTCACTTGCTGGCCATCCTGCTCTACGCCCTGTGACAGGATAATAAACATACAAAAGGCCGGTGCTGACGCACCGGCCTTTTGATGGATGACATTTTACTGTTTTTCTGCTTCGTCTGCGTGTTCAATTTGTATCCGTCAGAGCCGTCAGGCTTCTCAAACGCCAGCTCCGATAAAGGGACAGGCGCAGCGACATCTAATATTATTATCTGCCGCACCTTTATCATTATACTCTCCACCGCCGCCTGCTACGCAGACGCAGGTTTTGCTTTCTCTATCCGCTTCTCCGCCGCCGCCCCCAAAGCAAAAGCACCCATCACCCCCGGTGACCGCTTTCACCTCGTCTTCGTCCAGTTGGTCCTCCTGCTTCAGGATCTCTTTCTTCTCTTCGTCTGACATTTCTTTAGCGGCGATCTGTTCCGCCGCCGACGGGCTGGCAGACTCAATTACCCCCCCGCGACCGTTTTCACCTCGTCTTCGTCCACGGTATCCGCTTTTTCCAAAACCTCTTTTTTCTTTTCGTCTGACATTCTCTTGTTCCTCCTTTATTCTTTTCGTCTCACATTTTTTAGCGGTCATCTATGTATCCGTCGGAGCCGTCATTCTTACAAAGGTAATGCCGCAACTCCTCCTCCGATTCCGGGACAGGCGCAGCGGGCCCTCGAATAGCCATATTCTTCTACAGCTTTATCGCTATACTCGCCTCCGCCGCCCGCCACGCAGACGCAGGTTTTATTCAACTCGTCCCCTGGTCCGCCGCCGCCCAAAAAGCAGGCACACTCGCCGCCCCCGGTGACCGCTTCCACCTCGTTTTCGTCCAGCTGCTTCTCCCGCTCCAGGATCTCTTTTTTCTCTTCGTCTGACGTTTTTTTAGCGGTGATCTGTTCCGCCGCCGGCGAGAGGGCAGACTCAATTACCCCCCCCCGCGACCGTTTTCACCTCGTCTTTGTCCAGGGTATCCGCTTTTTCCAAAACCTCTTTTTTCTCCTCGTTTGACATTTTTTGTTCCTCCTTTTATAAAATATTATTTATTGCTTTTCCGAAAGTTGGATGGTCTCCATGACCTGGCTGATCCTGTCCGTCCAGTCGCCTTTGAAGAGGGCGCAGGCCGCCATGTCCCGGCCCATGATGTCCTCCGGGGTGGTCTCCAGCGCGCTGGCCCGGCAGCCACCCAGGCAGTATCCGGCGTGCTCGCAGCCGCGGCACTCCGGGTTGTGGGCCAGCACTTCCGAGCCCTTCGTCTCGATGAGCCGCATATAGGACGAGTCCGTGATGCACTGCTTCAGGCCCAGCTCCGTGATGAGCGGATAGTTCTCCTGGATGGGCATGCCGGACAGGGACATGCAGGGCAGCGCCCGCCCCTCCGCGGAGATATACATCACCATCCGCGCGTGGCCGCAGACGCACTCCCGCGCCGGGTCCGCGCACCAGTCCTTTTTCAGGGGAATATACCACTCCTTCGGGCTGTCAGGCGAGGCGCTGAAGAACCCGCCCAGCTGCAGCGTCAGGGGCATGCCGTCGGCATAATACTGGGGGATGTAATCCAGGTAGATACGGAACAGCTCTTCCATATCGATGGCGGGACCGTACCCGCCCTCTTTCCACGCGCCTACATCCGCGATGGGGTTGGTCTTTAAGGAGCCGCAGCCCACGCTGGCCAGGAACCGGATCGACTCCCGCAGGGTGTGCTTGTTCCGCTGGTGGATGCACATCTCCGCGCCCGTGGGGAAGCCATGCTCCCGACAGCGCAGGAACGCGTCCGTCACATATTTTTCCGCGCCGGGAACGCCCCGGAGCCAGTCGTGCCAGCCCACGCCGTCGAAGCTCATGTTGAACTCGGGATGGATGCCCCGGTCCTCCAGCTTTTTCAAGAGCTCGTCCGTCACCAGCCGGCCGTTGGAGTAGAGCGTGGAAATATGCACGCCGCCGTCCAGCAGCACGTCCACGATGTCGAAAAAGTCCGGCCGCACCAGCGGCTCCCCGCCGGTCAGGGTCACGTCCGCTATGCCGCAGTCCACGATCTGCCGAGCGATGCTCATCGCCGTGTCATGGTCCAGCTCCCCGTATTTGGCGTCCGGCGCGGACATGTAGCAGTGCTTGCACCGATAGTTGCACCGCCCCGTCACGGACCAGTGCGCCGTGCGGATGTAGCGGTTGTCATAGAACTTATACAGCTGGTAGTCCTTCAGCTTCGTCCCCGGCTCGCAGGGGTGTATGACGCCGTCCTCTTCCAGCTTTTTCAGCGCCTGCTTCCGCTCCCCGGACGCAGCCGCCTGGTCTGTGCGGCCGTCCATGTCCAGGAGCAGGGCCATATCCGCTTTCTGCAGGAAGGTGGTCCGTCCTCTGCGCCGGTCCACCAGCGCGAACGGCAGCTTCTGCCAGCCCCGCAGGGCATAGCGCTCGTCCAGTATGTAATACATTCTTCCTCCTGTTTGACGATCTGCTTCTTTCTCCGATACCCTGATCACAGTATCAGAAAATCCGGGGCAGATGTCAATAGCTGTGTCCCGAATTGCAGAAATCACGACTCGAATTGCATCTTCATGGGTCAATTTCGGCGCGGATGCGCACTATAACGACATAATTATAAATGCCTTTTCTGAACTGGTAAGGGAAACTTTAAGGGAAACCACCCCTCTTTAAGCAGAAAAAAGCCCCGGGCAAAACCACTCCGAGGCTTTCAAAAAACATGCAAAGCACGATGAACTGGGCATAAACGCCAAAACGCCAGAGTAAAGAAGTCTTTACTCTGGCGTGGCAGGGGAAGAAGGTTTCGAACCCTCGGCCTACGGTTTTGGAGGCGGGAGGGCATTACCTGAAAAAGTCCCTATT
>CANPVS010000030.1 GCA_947581795.1 uncultured Oscillospiraceae bacterium | reverse complement strand
GCCCCTTTCAGGGGCTACGTCCGTATTTGCCCCTTCTAGGGGCTACTCATGCCACCAGTTTACTGGTGGTCATGACTCGCGTTTCAAAATAGCTCCACCAGCCGGTCCCAGAAGGTCCGCTCCGGGGCGGGGGTGGGCTCCGGAGCGGCTGAGGCGGGCTTGGCGATGGCGGGGGTCTTCATGACGAACTGGACCGACTCCACCGTGCCGTTTTCCGCCGAGGCAAAAGACATGGGCTTTTCGTTCCCGCCGGTGAGACCGCCCAGGATACCGTCCAGTTCATCGCCGATGCGCTGGGCCATGCCGTCGGTCTCCTCCCGGAGGGCGGCGGCGCCCTCTGCGAGGGCATCGGAGCCGGTCTGGAGCTCGCCGATGCCGGAAACGGCCTCCTCCACGCCGGAGGCCAGGTCCGCCGCGCCGGCGCTGAGGGCCGCCGTGCCGGATACCAGCGCGCCGCTGCCGGCGGCCAGCTGGGCTGTGCCGGCGGCGATGGCGCCGAAGCTCTGCTCCAGCTGGGCCGCGCCGGCGGTGTAGGCGGCGACGCCCGCGTCCACGCTGTCGTAGCCGGAGACCAGGGAGTCCACCGCGGTCTTCAGCGCGCCCATGGTGTCCGGCAGAGAGCCCAGACTGCCCACCATGGCGGTGAGCTGGGCGGAGAAGGCGTCAAAGCCCGCCTGCAGGTCCGCCGCGCCGGCGGCCAGGGTATCCACCCCGGCCAGGGCGCCGGATATTTGGCTCAGAGCGTCGCTGTTGGCCTGCAGGAGCGCTGCCGCGCTTGTGAGGGCGGCCGCCGTGTCCGGGTCCGCCATCTGGGCCAGGGCGTTCAATTGCTCAATAGCCCCGGCGTTCTGCTGCTGCAGGGCGGCCAGCTGGTCGGTGGGGAAGGCGGACAGGCCCGTCTGCAGAGAGGCGATGCCGCCGCTCAGCTGCTCCAGCGCCGCGCCCACGCTGGAGGCGGCGCTCTGGAGGGAAGCGATCTGCTCCGGCGTCACGGCGGAGGCGTCCACGCTCTGCTGCAGCTGGGCGAGGCCCTCCTTCACCGCGGCGGAACCCTCCGTCAGCGCGGCGGACTGGCCTGTCAGGGAGGCCAGGCCTCCGGCGAACTGGTCCGCGGCGGACTGAAGCATAGCGACGCCGCTGTCAAGGGTCGCCGCCCCGGAGGCGGCATCCGCGGCCCCGTCACTTACTGAGCCCGCGCCCTCGGACAGCGTCCCGGCCCCCTCCGCCAGGGAGGCGATACCCTCCGAGAGCGCCGATGTGCCGTCGTCCAGGTCCGCGACGGCGGCGGGCAGATCCTCCAGCTTTTCCGTGAGGCTGCCGCCGTCCACTTCCAGGTCCAGGTGCAAGGCGATCCCGTTCAAGGCGATGGGGTCCAGCTCGAAGTCCGCGACCTGGGCGGAGAGGGTGATGTCCGCGCCCTGGCCGGGCAGGATGGTGTAGGTGAGCTGCTTGTCAGAGCCCACGTTGGCGGCGGTGGCCCCGGGGGCTTGGATGTCAGAGCAGCGGGCGGCGTCCAGGGTCACCACGATCTGCAGGGCCATGTCGTCAAACCAGCCGCCCTCACAGGCGGGGTCCGCCTCCACGGTGAGGCGCATCTCCCAGGCGCCGCTGGCCCCGGCCATGTCCTCCGCCGGGACGGTCTCGCCGTCCAGTTTGTGTTCGATGGACACCTTCCAGGGGCTCACGGCCTCCTCCAGACGGCCCTCGTAGTAGAGCCGCCCGGGGCCCACATCCGCCGTGACCACGTCCCCGTCCAGGTTAAGGTCGTCCTCCGTGGTCATGTTGCGCACGGCGCTGTACGCGCCGTGGTCCTGGATGGTCCCGCCCTCCGGCAGGTCGAAGATGTTCACCACGTCTATGGACTCCGCCGTACCGTCGGCGGCAAGGTTTATGTAAACCACTTCCTCCTTGGCGCTGTCCGCTTCCGCCTCCACAGCCAGGGCGGGGACGGTGAGCATGGCCGCTGAAACGGCCAGGGCAAGGACTTTTCGCAGCGTTTTCATTGGTTCTCCTCCTTCATACGGTCTTCCGCCTTCGGCCGGCGGCCCATGACCAGTTTGTCCGTGGCGCACAAAAGCCCCGGCAGCACCAGCAGCACGATGCCCAGGGAGAACAGCGCCCCCCGGCCCAGCAGGAACCCCAGCTGGCTCAAAAGCAGGTTGCTGGAGATGTATCCCATCAAAAGGCCCACCACCGTGAGCACGCTGCCGGAGGTGAGGATGGACACCGCCGTGCCGGACACGGTCCGGACCAGGGCATCCTTCCGGCCCAGGGCGGCCCGGTTCTCCCGGTAGCGGTCCGTCATAAGGATGGCGTAGTCCACCGTGGCCCCCAGCTGGATGGAGCTGATGATGAGGTAGGTGATGTAGAAGATGGGCGTGCCCATGAAGTAGGGCACGGACAGGTTCAGCCATATGGCCGTCTCGATGCTCAGCACCAGCAGCACGGGCAGCCACAGGGACCGCATGGCGGCAAGGAGCACCAGAAATACCGCGCCGATGGCCATGAGGTTCACCTTCACGAGATCGCTGGTGACCGTGTCCATCAGGTCGTAGGTGTTTACGCCTTGGCCGGCGAGATAGTAGGCCCCGGGGTAATATCGCTCCGCCGCGGCCCGGACCGCCTCCACCAGGACGAAGGTGTCCGCCCCCTCGTAGGGCACGTCCACGGTGAGGACCATGCGGCTGTAGCCCTCGCTCATGAGCTGGGAGAGGGTATCCTCATCCAGGTAGCTGAAGGGCACCGCCGCGCCGGCGGCGTCCACGTAGGAGATGACCCCGGTCACGTGGTCCAGCGCTTGCAGGTCACGGGACAGCTCCGCCTGGACGGCGGTATCCCGGCCCGGCACCAGCAGCACGTATGTGTCGCTGACGCCGAAGGCATCCTCGATGGCGGCGGTGTCCCGGCCGTATTGGGAATCGGGGCCAAACATCTTGCCGGAGCCATAGTAGAAATCGTTGGCGTTGGAGGCGAGATACGCCGGCACGATGGCCAGCACGAACACCAGCGCCAGGGGCATGGCCACCCGCCGCACGAAGCGGCCGAAGCCGTCGAAGCCGGGCAGCAGCCGGCGGTGGCGGAGCTTATCCGACCACCGGCATGTGACCAGCACCAGGCAGGGCAGGCACACCAGCGCCGTCACCAGGCTTATCGCCACGCCCTTGGCCAGGGCCAGGCCCATGTCCGGCCCCAGCCGGAAGCGCATGAGCGCCAGGGCAAAAAAGCCGATGACGGTGGTGAGGCCGCTGGAAAGGATGGAGCTGGTGGAGCGGCACAGGGCCCGGACCATGGCCGCGTCGTTGTCCAGCCCTTCCGCGCGGCACTCCTCGAAGCGGTGGAGAAGGAACACGGAGTAGTCCAGGCTCACCGCCATCTGCAGGATGCTCCCCGCGGCGTTGGTGACGAAGGAGATTTCCCCGAAGATTAGGTTGGAGCCGCCGTTGATGAACACCGCCACGCCCAGGCCCGCCAGCACCAGCAGGGGGTCCAGCCAGGAGCTGGTGGTCAGGGCCAGCACCACCAGCGCGAAGGCCACGCCGAACACGCCGATGAGCCGCACCTCGCCCATGGTGGCGGTGGCGGAGGAGGCCTGGGACACGGCTTGACCCGTCATGGCCCCGTCCGGGCCGATCACGGCCCGCATACCATCCACGGCGGCGACGTAGTCCTCCTCGGAAACGGTGACGGAGTAGAGCGCCGCGCCGTTCTGGTAGTAGTTTTTCAGAAGGTCCGGGTCCAGCGCGTCCAGGGGCTGGGCCAGGTCCGCGCTGTCGTCCAGCCAGGACACATCCTCCACGCCGGGGACCGCCGCCAGGGCCTCCTTATAGGCAAGCGCCTGGGGGACAGTCACGTCCGGGACCATGACCCGGGCGTTGGGGATGCCGCCGGGAAACTCCTCGCCCATGACCTCCAGGGACACGGTGGACGCCGTGCCCGCCGGGAGATAGTCGTTGATGTCGTAGTTCACGCCCACCATGCCCCGCAGCGCCAGCCCCATGAGCGCCGCCAGGATGAACAGCGCCAGGACCAGCTTCTTCCGGGCCACGACGGCCCCGTAAAACCGCTCCATAGCCGCGGCCGCCTCCTTTCCTATAGGTGGTTAGTTATTATTACTTTATTATAGCACTGCGCAAAAAGAATGCAATGGACACATCCTCCCCGCTGCCCAAAGAAAGGAGCACCCGCCGGGGCGGGCGCTCGTGATATTTCAGTTTTTTTCGGCGGGCTCTTGCGCCTGGGTGAGACGAAGGCCCCAGCGCTGCATGGGTTTTTCCCAGAAGTATGTGAGGCCCGCGGCGATCACGGCGGCGAAGACGAAACACACCATGGTGTACCAGAACTGCCAGGGCTGCTCGTAGGCCTGGTTGGGCAGCTCCGACACGTAGGGCGGGATGTGCCAGTCCTTCCACCGCAGGGCCAAAAACTGGTGCCACATATAGAAGTTGAAGGAGATGTCCGCGAGAAAGCGTGTCACGGGGTTGCCCAGCGCCCGGGCCAGGCCCGCCGGGGCCAGGCATCCGCACACCAGAAACGCCCCGCCCAGAAGTCCCAGCAGGGACCGCCAGTTCATCTGGCCGTGGCGGATGGCCTCGTAGTCCCCCACGGGCTGGGCGTACATCACCAGAAGCATCCCCGTGAAGGCCAGGACCATCCCCGCCGGGGCCAGCCGGCGCCGGACCTTCTGACTGGGCCTGCCGGAGGCCTCCAGCCGGGCCAGGATCATGGCCGCGGCCATGCCGCAGGCGTACAGGTCCAGCTGGGCGGGGAGCTGATTGAAGTACACGGAGCAGTCCGGCTCCCCGTAGACCCAGGCCCGGTAGGCGAAGGCGACCAGCACCAGCGCGGCGCAGGTCTGGCCGGGTTTGCGGACGAAATACCGGGCCAGCAGGGGCCAGAGGATGTAAAACTGCACCTCCACCGCCAGCGTCCACAGCACCCCGGATAAGGGGGAGAGCAGGTAGCTGTCGTAAAAGAGGGTGTGGGTGAAGGTGAGGTGGGCCCACAGGTCCTTCCCCAGAGCCCAGACGCTGGAATAGAGCCCCTGAGGGATGGCCCAGGCCAGGAGCATCACGAACACCGTGAGGTAATAGCTGGGCACGATGCGCCAGAACCGGCGGCGGTAGTACTCCTCCGGGGATTGCTGCGCCTCGCCCCGCAGATGCCGCCGGGCCCAGGGCAGGGCCAGGAGAAAGCCCGACAGCAGCAACAGCTCGTCCACCATCATGTAGCCGTGGCGGACGACCTGTTGTAAGTTTACATAATATGAGCCGATATGGAAGCCCGGGTCCAGCCAGCTCTGCTGCCAGATGTGGAACCAGGCCACGATGAACACACTGGCCACCCGGAGCACATCCGGGGCGGCCAGGCGCTCTTTCCGGGCGGTCACGGCATCTCCTCCGGGGGATGGGGCTTCCGCTCCGGCTCCGGGAGGGGGGCGTGCTCCGCCCTGGTCTTCACGGCCACGCACCGGCAGATGGGGACGCCCTGCTCGTGGAATTTGGCCTCGTAGTCGGTCATGACCCCCACGGGGCCGCTGGCGTGCAGGTCCCGGGTGACCTCCCGGAGCTCGTAGCCCAGGAGTTGGAATTGCTCCAGGCTCCACTCGAACAGCCACGCCTGGTCGGTCTTGTACTCGATGCGCCCGCCGATGGGCAGGGCGTCCCAGTACATGGCGAGAAAGCTGGGAGCGGTGAGCCGATGCTTGACCTCCCGCTTCCGGGGCCAGGGGTCGGGGAAGTTGATATAGATGCAGGACACCTCCCCGGGGGCAAAGATGTCGGGCAGGGTCTTCACGTCCGTGTCGATGAAGCGGACGTTTCCGATCTCCTCCCGGCAGACCCGCTCCATGGCGGTGACCATGGCGTTGGGCACCTTCTCCAGGGCCACCAGCAGGACGTCGGGGCTGGCCTTGGCGGTCTCGGCGGTGAAGCGGCCCTTGCCGCAGCCCATCTCCGCCCGGACTTCCGTGCAGCCGGGCAGGAGCGACCCCCAGCGCCCCTTCTGGGCCGCCGGGTCGAAGACCTGCACGGCGGCACACTTTTCCATCCGGGGGATGAGGTTTTTCTTGTTGCGCATGCGCATGGGATGGTTCTCCCGTTCACAGGTAGTATAGTTTCCCGGCCTCTTGGGGGAGGCCGGGATGAAAGTTTCCGGGGCTTACGCCTTCAGAGCGACGCCCTCCTTGCCGAGGGTGTCCACGATGCGGTCCACCACTTCCATGACCTCCTCGCGGGTCAGGGTCCGTTCGCTGTGGGAGAAGCTCAGGCGCACGGTGATGGACTTGCCGGACTCGTCGGCGTAGGTGCCGGTGACCACGGCCTTCTTGATGATGGGGGAGTTCACGGCGGCGATGGCCTTTTCGATGGGCTCGTACTTGTCGGACAGGAAGGTCATGTCCACCTCCATGCCGGGGTACTTGGAGGGCTCCTCGTAGACGATGGGGGCGTCCGCCACCTGGGTGAGCTTGGTCACGTCCAGCTCCATGTAGACGATGGCGGCCTTCTTGTCGATCTTCCGGCTGACAGAGGGATGGACCACGCCGATCTCGCCCAGCACTTCGCCGTCGCAGAGGATGGCGTTCAGGTTCTTGGGGTGCTGATAGGAGTGGGTGGCCTCCAGTTTTTCGTAGGAAAGACTCTTGTGGCGCACGTCCGCCACCAGCACGGCGGCCATGTCCCGCAGCTTGAAGTAGAGGCTCTCCAGGCTTTCCAGCTTGGAGAACAATGTCACGGCCAGCTTCTTCTCTTCTATGCAGAGATTGTCCTTGTCCAGGCCCTTCACCACGCGGCCGATCTCGAACACGCCGAAGGCCGGGGCAAAGCCGGTATTCAGCTTTACCTGGCACAGCTGGGTGGGGATGATGGACCGGCGCAGGGTCTTGATGTTGGGGTTGGAGGCGTTGGCCAGCTCCACGTTGGGCTCCACCTCGAGCCCCAAGCGCTTGTACTCGTCGTAGTAGGCCCAGACGTAGGAGTGCAGCTCATGGAGGGAGAAGCGCTTGACCAGCAGGTCCTTGATCTCGTCCTCCACGGTCTTCTCCGGGGCGGGGCGCACCGGGTACAGGGGGGACACGGCGGTGTGCACGTCGAAGTTGTCGTAGCCGTAGATGCGGGTGATCTCCTCGATGATGTCCGCCTTGACGGTCACGTCCTTGGTGGCCCGCCAGGAGGGGACCTTCACCGTGAAGTCGTCGCCCTTGTTCTCCACGCCGAAGCCCAGGGCGGCGAGGGTCTTCACGATGGTGCTGTTGGGGATCTGGATGCCCGTGTAGCGGTCCACGAAGGCCTTGTCGAAGGAGAGCTCTACCGGGGGATAGTGGAAGGCGTACTCGTCCGTGAGGGAGGAGGTGACCTTCGCGCCCGGGTCCGTGTCCATGAGAAGCTTCATGAACCGGCCGATGGCCACCACGGTCATCTCCGGGTCCAGGCTCTTTTCATAGCGCATGGACGCGTCGGTGCGGTGAGAAAGGCGCACCGTGGACTTGCGGATGGACACCGGGTCGAAGGTGGCCGACTCCAGGGTCAGGGTGGTGGTGTCCGCCACGATTTCCGAGTCCAGGCCGCCCATGATGCCGGCGATGGCCACGGGGGTGGTGTTATTGCAGATCATGAGGGTGTTCTCGTCGATGTGCCGCTCCACGCCGTCCAGGGTCTGGAAGGTGAAGGGCTGGTCGAAGCGGCGGATGCGTATCTTCGATACCTTGCGGGAGTCGAAGGCGTGCATGGGCTGGCCCATCTCCAGCATGAGATAGTTTGTCAGGTCCGCCAGGAAGTTGATGGCCCGCATGCCGCAGTAGTAGAGGCGGATGCGCATGTTCACGGGGCTGACGGCGGTGGTGATGTTCTCCACCTGCAGGGCGGAATACCGCTGACACAGGGGGTCCAGGATCTTCATGTCGATCTTGGGGAGGCCGTCGTAGGGCGCCAGATCCAGCGTCTCGATGGGCTTCAGGGGCCGGCCGGCCAGGGTGGCGAACTCCCGGGCGATGCCGTAGTGGCCCCACAGGTCGGGCCGGTTGGTGAGAGACTTGTTGTCCACCTCGAAGATGATGTCGTCGATGCCGTAGACGCTCTTCAGGTCCGTGCCGTTGGGGATGTCGTCGGTGATGTCCATGATGCCGGAGTGATCGTCGGAGATGCCGATCTCCTTTTCCGAGCAGCACATGCCGTTGGACATGTACCCGGCCAGGGGCCGGGGGGCGATGGTGATGTCGCCGAGACGTGCGCCCACCTGGGCAAAGGCGGTCTTCATGCCCACACGCACGTTGGGCGCGCCGCAGACCACGTCCACCAGCTCCGGGCCGCCGGCGTCCACCTTCAGCAGGTGGAGCTTCCGGGAGTCGGGGTGGGGCTCCACGGACTTGATCTCCGCGGCCACCACGCCACTCACGTCGCTGCCTTTATAGAATATCTCGTTTTCCACTTCGGCGGTGGACAGGGAAAACTGGTGGATGAGGGCGTTTTTGTCCAGACCGGAGAGATCGACGAAATCGCCTATCCAATTCATAGAGATAAACATCAGTCGAACGCTCCTTTCTTATTGGTCGCCGGTGAACTGGCACATGCTGGCCAGGCTGCCGCCGTTCAGGTCGCGGATGTCCGCGATGCCGTACTTCATCATGGCCAGACGGGTGAGGCCCAATCCGAAGGCGAAGCCGGTGTACTCCTCCGGGTCGATGCCGCCCATGCGCAGCACCTCGGGGTGGATCATGCCGCAGGGGCACAGCTCCAGCCACCCGCTGTGCTTGCAGGAGGGGCACCCCTCGCCGCCGCAGATGAGGCAGTTGATGTCCAGCTCGAAGCCGGGCTCCACGAAGGGGAAGAAGCCGGGGCGCAGCCGCACCTTGATGTCCCGCTGGAACACCTCCGAGAGCATGGTCTTCATAAAGAAGATGAGGTTGGAGATGGAGATGTTCTTGTCCACCATCACGCCCTCCATCTGGAAGAAGGTGTTCTCGTGGCAGGCGTCGGTGGCCTCGTTGCGGAAGCAGCGGCCGGGGAAGATGGCCTTGATGGGGGTGCCGTCCTCGACGAGGGCCTTGCGGTACTTCCGGTAGATGGCGTTCTGGGCCGCGGAGGTCTGGCTCTTCAGAAGCTGGCCGTTTTCCAGGTAGTAGGTGTCCTGCATGTCCCGGGCGGGGTGGAACTTGGGGATGTTCAGCGACTCAAAGCACTCGTAGTCGCTCACGACCTCTTTGTAGTCCTCCACGGTGAAGCCCATGGACTTGAATACGTTCTCGCACTGGCGCTGGACAAGGGTGATGGGGTGATAGGAGCCCCGGTCCAGGTCAGGGGGCAGGGACAGGTCGAACTCGCCCACGGCCTCGATCTGGCGCTTCAGCTCCAGGGCCTGCAGCTCCTCCTTCCGGGCCGCGATGCGGTCCGCCACCCGGTCCTTCAGCTCGTTGACCTCCTGGCCCAGCTGACGGCGCTCGTCCGCGGACAGATTGCCCATGGACTTCAGGATAGCGGTGACGCTGCCCTTCTTGCCCAGATAGGCCACGCGCATGTTCTCCAGGTCCAGCGCGTTCTCGATCTTTTTGAGCTCCGCCTCGAACTTTTCAGTCAACGCGGCGATCTCGTGATTCATACTGACGCCTCCAATATCTGTGGTGTACTTCTTTTCGGGGCCCCCGCGAAAGCCCAGTGAAACGGGTTTCGCGGGGAAAAGGAGGAAGTTTTTCGGCCGATGTCTGCGGCCTCGCTGGCGAGGCCCGCAGCATCTCCGGGAAACTTCCGACGCTGGTGCGGGTAGGGAGATTTGAACTCCCACGGTCGCCCACTGGAACCTAAATCCAGCGTGTCTGCCAATTCCACCATACCCGCAAGGCCAAACTATTATATAGGATAAAGTGGCCAGATGCAAGAGCATATATTAAATTCGGTGTGCCGCGATTTTATTGACGGGGCGGGCGGTTTGTGGTATTTTTTATATAGGCCAACAGCGCCGGCACGGACCGGCCCGCGCCTTGGGAAAGGAGCGATACATATGGCAAACAGGATCATCACCATCAGCCGTGAGTTCGGCAGCGGCGGGCGCACCGTCGGCAAGCTGACCGCGGAAAAGCTGGGCATACACTGCTACGACAACGAGCTTCTGGAGAAGATCGCCCAGGAGAGCGGTCTCGCGAAGGAATACATCGCCGAGCGGGGCGAGTACACCCCCAAGGGCGGCTGGCTGGCCACCGCCTTCGCGGACCGGTCCGTGAACGGCCTTTCCGTGCAGGATTACCTCTGGACCGTCCAGAGAAAGCTCATTTTGGAGCTGGCGGAAAAGGAGAGCTGCGTCATCGTGGGCCGGTGCGCCGACTACATCCTGGACGGAAAGGCGGACCTTCTGAAGGTGTTCGTCTACGCCAGCATGGAAAAGCGGGCGGAGCGCATCGTGAAGCTCTACGGCGAGACCAGCGAGACGCCGGAAAAGCGCCTGCGGGACAAGGACAAGCGCCGGGCGGCCTACTACCAGTTCTACACCGACATGGAGTGGGGCAAGGCCCAGCACTACCACATCGCCGTGGACAGCGGCACCCTGGGCATCGACCGGTGCGTGGACATCATCGCGTCTTTGTACTGACATTTTTATCAATATCACCAGAAAATGCCGACTGCATAGCGCAGCAAAGAGAGACCGGAGGGTCGGAGCTTGTGTTCCTTCCTTCCGGTCTCGTTTTCTGCTCATGTGATCACCCAGACGCCGGGATGTGCCGGGTCAAGTAGTCATACGCTTCCAGGCCGTAGAACAGCGAGGAGCGTGGGGAGCTGCCGACGTGGAAGAACAGCCGCGTGTTGCCGTCCTCCTGCCGGATGCCGTCGACGTCGGCTACGGGGATCATCCGGTAGACGGGCGGCGATACCACCGCCGTGCCGTCCTCGGCCATGACGGCGGCGATGATGTCCGGGCGGGTGCAGAGGCCGACATACTCCTCCTCGCTGTTCATGACGCAGAGGCTGCCGCCATGGACCCATATGACCGTCCCGTCATAGCGGAAAGCGTCCCCGGGCATGCCAAGCGCCCGCGCTGTCTCCATGTAGAGACCGCGGGCCGCCGCTTCCATGATCTCCGCCTCGTACTCGTAGTCGTCCATGCTCCACCCAAAACAAAAAAGGCGTGTGACCGGAGCCACACGCCCTACAAAAACGCATAGCTCCTCTTGTTGCCACACAAGATGCTCACGGCCCGAACGGGTACGAAGCGGGAGGTACGTCTTTGCCGAAGCAAAGGTACCCACTCGTGCCGTACTATATTCATCTTGTGTGGCGAAGCCATTATAGCACATATCCGCGCCGCAGTAAATCCATGAGGCGCGATTCTGGCCGTGATTTTGCCGGTTCCTGTCCTTATTTTCCGAACAGCCGTTTGACTTGCACCCATGGGCCGTGCTAAAGTAGCCGGGGAGGCGAGGCATATGTACAGGATATTCATCGTGGAGGACGACGGGGCCCTGGCGGACGTGATGGCCCGGCAGATCCGCTCCTGGGGCCATGAGGTCCGCTGCGCCCGGGACTTCCGGGACGTGATGGGGGAATTTCTCGCCTTCGACCCCCATCTGGTGCTGCTGGACATCGGCCTGCCCTTCTACAACGGCTACCACTGGTGCGAGCAGATACGAAAGGTCTCCCAGGTGCCGGTGGTGTTTATCTCCTCCGCCTCGGACAACATGAACATCGTCATGGCCATGACCATGGGCGGGGACGACTTCCTGCCCAAGCCCGTGGACCTGAACGTGATGACGGCGAAGCTGAACGCCGTGCTCCGCCGGGCCTACGACATGGGCGGCAAGACGCCGGTGCTGGAGCACCGGGGCGCGGTGCTGAACCTGAACGACGCCAGCCTTACCTATGAGGGGAAGCGGGTGGAGCTTACGAAAAACGAGTTTCGCATCCTGCAGACCCTTCTGGAGAATAAGGGAAAGATCGTGAGCCGTGACACCCTCATGACCCGGCTGTGGCAGATGGACGCCTACGTGGAGGAGAACACCCTCACGGTGAACGTGACGCGCCTGCGGAAAAAGCTGGAGGACGCGGGGCTTTCCGACTTCATCACCACCCGTGTGGGCGCGGGCTACATGGTGGGCACGCCATGAAGGGTGAGTTTTGGCTGTATCTCAAAAGCCACGGCCGAGGCGCGGCGGTGCTGGCCCTGTTCACGGCCGTTTTCGCGGCGGTGCTGTGGCTCTATAACGTGCCGGCGGAGGCGGCGCTGTACGCCGGGGGGCTGTGCGTCCTGGCGGGGGCGGTGCTCCTGTGGGCCGGGTACGGGCGCTTCCGGGCCCGGCGGGAGAAGCGGCTGGAGGCATTGGAGAACCTGCCCGTGTGGGCGGGGGACCTGCCGGAGGCGGAGGGCCCCGAAGCCGGGGACTTCCGGGCCATGGCGGAGAAAATGCGCGCGGCCTACGCGGACCTGGCCGGGGAGGCGGACCGGGCCCGGCGGGAGAATCTGGACTGGTACACCGCCTGGGTCCACCAGATCAAGACCCCCATCGCCGTCATGCAGATGACCCTGCAGGGGGAGGATACTCCGGAGCACCGGGCCCTGGAGGCGGAACTTTTCCGGGTGCGGCAGTACGCGGAGATGGCCCTGACCTATCTGCGGCTGGGGGAGGGGGCGTCGGACCTTCTGATCCGCCCCGTGGCGCTGGATGGCGTCATCCGCCAGGCGGTGCGCAAGTACGCGGCCCTGTTCGTGCAAAAGCGGCTCACCCTCGCCTATGAGCCCACGGACGCCGTGGCCCTCACCGACGAGAAGTGGCTGTCGTTCATATTGGAGCAGCTATTGGACAACGCTGTGAAGTACACCCCCACTGGGGGCGTCACCATCACGGTGACGGCGGGGAAGGTGCTGCAAGTGGCGGACACGGGCATCGGCGTGGCGGCGGAGGACCTGCCCCGCATCTTTGAGAAGGGCTTCACCGGCTACAACGGCCGGGCGGACAAGACCGCCACGGGCTTGGGGCTCTATCTCTGCAGGCAGGCGGCGGACAAGCTCCACCACCGGCTCTGGGCGGAGTCGGAGCCGGGCCGGGGCAGCGTCTTCTGCCTGGACCTGCACAGCGACGAGCTGGGGGTGGAGTGACACCTTTTGGAGGCCCCCTCTGACGAGGGGGCTGTCGAGCGGCAGCGAGACTGAGGGAGAGACCGATGACTGCCGGCTTGGTGTATCTCTCCCTCCGTCACGGCTGACGCCGTGCCACCTCCCTCGTCAGAGGGAGGCTTTGGCAGCCACCTTACAAAAATGTCATATCCGGGCGTCAAAATGTCACGGGAATCGATTTTGACAGCCCGGATGTTTTGCTATGATGAGGACGCGTAAAGGAGGTCATGTGTATGACGATACTTCAAGTGGAGGGTCTGAGCAAGACCTATACGGGCCGGTTCGGGGCCAATCAGGTGAAGGCCCTCTCCAACGTGTCCTTTGAGCTGGAGCAGGGGGAATACGCGGCCATCATGGGCGAGTCCGGCTCCGGCAAGACCACGCTTCTGAACCTGCTGGCGGCCTTCGACAAGCCCACCGGCGGCCGGGTGCTGCTGGAGGGGAAGGACCTGGCCTCTGTGAAAGAGGACGAGCTCGCGGCCTTCCGCCGGGACAGCCTGGGCTTCGTGTTCCAGGACTTCAATTTGCTGGACAACTTCAACATCCGGGACAACATCTTCCTGCCCCTGGTGCTGGCGGGCATGGGCTATGTGGACATGGCCAAGCGTCTGCAGCCCATTGCCCAGAAGATGGGCATCACGGACATCCTGAACAAGTTCCCCTACGAGGTCTCCGGCGGTCAAAAGCAGCGGGCGGCCGTGGCCCGGGCGGTCATCACGAGCCCCAAGCTGCTGCTGGCGGACGAGCCCACGGGGGCGCTGGACTCCAAGTCCTCCGACGCGCTCTTAGAGCTGTTCGCCTCCCTCAACCGGGAGGGACAGACCATCCTCATGGTCACCCACTCCACCAAGGCGGCCAGCCACGCCGGGCGGGTGCTCTTCATCAAGGACGGGGAACTGTTCCACCAGCTCTACCGGGGGGACAACACCAACGAGCAGATGTACCAGAAGATCGCCGACACCCTCACCCTGCTGGCCACAGGAGGGGAGAGCCATGAATAAGGGCTTTTATTCCCGGCTGGCCCTGCAGAACCTGCGGAAGAACGGCCGCAGCTACGGCCCGTTCCTCCTGGCGGCGGTGCTCACCGTGGCCATGTTCTACATCATCCTGGCCCTGGCCGTGGACCCGAACATGGAGTCCATGACCGGCGCCACCACCATCCAGGTCGTGCTCCGCTACGGGGTCATCGTGGTGGGCCTGTTCGCGGTGATATTTCTTTTCTACACCAACAGCTTTCTCTTAAAGCGCCGCCAGCGGGAGTTCGGGCTTTTCAACGTCCTGGGCATGGAAAAGCGCCATTTGGTGAAGGTCATCGGGTGGGAGACGCTGTATGTGTTCCTCCTGAGTCTCGTGCTGGGCCTTATCGCGGGCATGGCGCTCAATAAGGCGCTCTTTCTCGTGGTGGCGAAGATATTGGGCGTGGCCGCGCCGCTGGGCTTTCTGCTCTCGCCCCGGCTTCTCATTTGGGTGCTCGCCGTGACGGTGGGGCTCTTCGCGGCTATCTTCCTGCTCATCTTCCTCTACGGCATCCGGCGGGTATACGTGGCCCGGCCGGTGGAACTGCTGCAGGCGGAGCACGCCGGGGAGCGGGAGCCGAAAGCCAAGTGGCTCATGGCCGTTCTGGGCCTTATATGCGTGGGAGCGGGGTACTATATCTCCGTCACCACCACCAACGTATTGCAGGCCATGCTGCTGTTTTTCGTGGCGGTGGTGCTGGTCATCATCGGGACATACCTTCTCTTCACTGCCGGGAGCATCGCCCTCTTAAAGCTTCTGAAGAAAAACAAGCGCTATTACTACAAGACCCGGCACTTCACCGCCGTATCCGGCATGATGTACCGGATGAAGCAGAACGCCGTGGGCCTCGCCAACATCTGCATCCTCAGTACCATGGTGCTGGTGATGATCTCGGGGACGAGCTGTCTCATGCTGGGCATGGAGCAGAGCCTCGCCGAGCGGTACCCCTGCGACGTGAACATCCCCATGGCCAACGCCGACACCGTCGCCATGGTGAAACGGGCCGTGGCGGGGGCGGGCATCGTCCCCGAGGACGAGGTGTGGTACGAGTACGCGAGCTTCGCGGCCCACCGGACGGAGGAAGGTCTGGACCCCACCCGGGATTATTCCCTTGACACCAGCGATCAGGACCTGCTGGCGGACGTGATGGTGGTGGACCTGGCCGACTATAACCGTGTCACCGGCCAGGACTATACCCTGGCCCCGGACGAGATACTGCTCCGGGTGGACCGGGCGGAATATACCGCCGACACCCTGGCGCTGCTGGGCAAGACCTACACCGTGAAGGAGCAGGTCCGGGAGATGGTGAAAAACGGCGAAAGCACCGCGAACCTCACCAGCACATGGTACATCGTGGTGGCGGACCGGGAGGAGCTTGTCCGCGTCACCGCGGCCGAGTGGGAGAGCGCCGGGATGACCAGACTGGAGGCGAGCGGCGCTCAGCCGATGCAGTATTACGGCTTCGAGGTGCCCGGCCACGACGAGGACACGGCCCTGGCCGCCCGCAAGGCCATCCGGGCCGCCTGGAATAAGGCGGCGGACGACGACAGCGTGGATCTCGCCGGGACTTATGAGATCCGGGCCTGGGAGCGGCAGGACTTCGTGAGCATCTATGGCAGTCTTTTCTTCCTGGGACTCTTTTTGGGGCTGCTGTTCACCATGGCGGCCATCCTCATCATCTACTACAAGCAGATGAGCGAGGGCCGGGACGACCGGGAGCGGTTCCAGATCATGCAGAAGGTGGGCATGAGCCGCTTGGAGGTAAAGCGGACCATCCAGAGCCAGGTGCTCATCGTGTTCTTCCTGCCGCTTCTCATCGCGGGGCTGCACACCGGCTTCGCCTTCCCTATCATCAACCGGGTGCTTGCCATCTTCAGCCTGGTGGGCACGGACTTTTATATCTGGTGCGTGCTGGGCACATTTGGAGTATTCGCGGCGGCCTACGCCGTGGTGTACGCCCTCACCGCCCGGACCTATTACCGGCTGGTGAGCATGTGAGGGGGCGGCGATATGAAAATAACAGTCATTGTCTGCCTGCTGGCCCTCATGGTGGGGTGCCTGCTGCCCGGGTGCACCAAGGACGACGCTCTGGCCCTGTATGGCCAGGCGGTGGAGGTCCTGGGCAACGTGGGCCTCACCGCCGGTCCCGCCCTCCAGGGGGAGCGGAAATTTGGAGAGGACAAATATACCGGGACCTATACGGCGGATTATGTTAACTTCACGGGCGAGGAGGGCCTTTTCGGCGGTACCATGCTGGAAAAGAGGGAGAACGAACACGTGACCGTCTCCGGGACCATCCGCTGCGACGAGGGCCAGGGGAAGCTCATCTGGAGCTGCGGCGCGTCGGAACCGGTGGAGGTGGCGTCGGGGGAGGGGGACTTCTCACAGGCCGTATATCTCGCCCCCGGCAGCAACTACTTTAACTTCCGGGCCGAGGGGTTCACCGGGAGCCTGGAACTGACAATAGAATAAAGCGCATTCCCGCGTTTTTGCAAAACGCGGGAACTTTTTTGCAAAAAAGGCGTCCAATGGGTTACAATGGATACGAGGAGGCGGTTTGCATGAGGAAACTGTTGGCATGGACGCTGGCGCTGGCGTGCCTCGCCGGATGCGCGGGACAGCGGCAGGGGAAGGAGGCGCCCCCGGAGCCGGAGCCTGTGGAGGATACAGAGGGCATGGAAGACGTGAAGGACGCGGAAAATGTGGAAGGGGTCGATCTGGCCGCGTCCGTGAAGGCCCGGCCCGTGGAGGCCGGCGAGGTGACGGAGGACATGGCCCTCGCCGCCACCGGCTTCGGGCTGGACCTTTTTAAGGCGAGCTTGGAGAGCGAGGATCCCCTGGTGTCGCCTCTGTCGGTGATGGAGGCCCTGGCCATGACGGCCAACGGCGCGGCGGGGGACACCCTTACCCAGATGGAGAGCGCCTTCGGCGGGGATATCCAGGCGGTGAACGCATTCCTCCTTGCCTACCGGGAGAGCCTGGGCCGGGGGGCGGCCGTTGCCAACGGCATATGGCTCAACCAGGAGGCGGGCGCCGCCGTGAAGGAGGATTTTCTCCAGACCAACGCGGACTATTACGGCGCGTCGGTCACGTCCCGGCCCTTTGACGGCGGGGCGCGGGACGAGATCAACGGCTGGGTGAAGGACTACACCGCCGGGCGCATCGAGAGCATTTTGGATGAGCTGGACCCCGCCGCGGCCCTGGTGCTGGTGAACGCCATGGTCTTCGACGGCACCTGGGAGGACATCTACCGGGAGGACCAGGTCCGGGACGGGACCTTTACCAATGCCGCCGGGGAGAGCGAGACCGCCTCGTTCATGTGGTCTCTGGAGGATATGCTCCTGAAGGACGAGCACGCCGCCGGGTTCATCAAGCCCTATGAGGGCCGGGACTACGCCTTCGCGGCGCTGCTGCCGGAGGAGGGCATGACCGTGGAGGAATACGCCCGTGGCCTTACGGCCGAGGGCCTGCGGAAGCTGCTCACGAAGCCCCTTGCGGAGCCGGTGAGCGCGGCGCTGCCCAAATTTGAGGCCAGCTGGGGCGGGGAACTGTCCGGGGCTTTAGCGGACATGGGCGTGGCGGATCTCTTCGATCCGGCGAAGGCGGACCTCTCCAACATGGCGGACGGAGCTGGCGGGCCGCTTTACGTGAGCCAGGTGCAGCACAAGACCTTCATCCGGGTGGACGAGAAGGGCACCCAGGCCGGAGCGGCCACCGCCGTGGAGGTGCGGGCGGCGGGCGCCATGGATCACATGGAGGAGGTCGTGCTGGACAGGCCCTTCCTCTACGTGCTCATGGACGGCGAGAGCCGGGTGCCGCTCTTCATCGGCGCGGTGACGGACCTGGGCTGAACGGCAAAAACGTAAGCGGCATGGCTTCGGCCATGCCGCTTTTTGCCGCGCAGGAATTACAACTAAATTACATCATCATTTCGGCAGTCTGGTATAATGAGCTTAAGAGCCTTGGGAATGGGGGAGATATGAGATGAAAAACCGCATCCTGGTGGTGGAGGATGACGAGGGCATCGCCAGCGCGGTGGCGCTGAATCTGCAGTTCGTGGGGTACGACTACGCCCTCTTTGACGACGGACGGAAGGCGGCGGAGTCCCTGGAAGAAGACCACGCCTACGACCTGGCCCTGCTGGACATCATGCTGCCGGGCATGGACGGGTTCGAGCTGTTCGGATACATGGAGCGGTACTCCATCCCCGTCATCTACATGACCGCCAAGACCGACTCCGCCTCGGAGATCAAAGGCCTGCGGGACGGGGCGGAGGACTATATCGTCAAGCCCTTCGACACCCTCACCCTCATGGTCCGGATAGAGAAGGTCCTGCGCCGGACCGGGCGGCTCAATACTGTGTACCGGGTGCGGGACGTGGAGCTCAACAGCGAGACCCGCGCCGTCACCAAGGGCGGGGAGCCGGTGGAGCTGCAGCCCCTGGAATTCGACGTGCTCCTGCTGCTTTTGAAGTACAAGAACCTCACCGTCACCCGGGAGCAGTTTTTGTCCGAGATATGGGGCTATGACTTCGTGGGGGAGACCCGGGCCATCGACATGAAGATCGCCGGCCTGCGGAAGAAGCTGGACCTGGGCGACGCCATCAAGTCCATCCCCAAGCGGGGCTACCGGCTGGAGGAACGCTGACATGAAGCTGTGGCAAAAGGCGTCGGCGCTGTGCGCCGCGGTGCTGGTGACGGTGGTGGCGGTGTGTTCAGGGCTGCTCCTGCTGTACGCCCAGAGGACCATCCTGGACCGGGCGGAACAGCAGACCATGGAGCGGCAGTATGCCCTGACCGCCTCCTTTGAGACCATGACCGGATACTATCTGCTGAGCTCCGACCCGGCCGCGGTGCGGGACAGCCTGGTGCGGTACTGCTTTGCCAAATTCGCAGACGCCGGGAGCGTGCTCGTCCACGGGAAGGACACGGTGTTCATCCAGCAGGAGGTGAATCCGGCGGCATTGCTGCCCATGGAGGCGCTGACCGGCGGGATACAGGTCCTGCCGGTCCGGAACGGGGAGGCGCGGCTTTTTATCGCGGGGAGCCGGGTGGATGTGGGCGGCGAGCCCTACGGGGTCTACACCGTGCAGGACGTGTCCGACGTCTACCGCGCCGCCCGGACCATGACCGGTATGTTCGTCCTCGTAAGCCTCGCGGGCGCGGCATTGGGCGCGGCGCTCATCACCCTCCTCATGCGGCGGGGGGCGCGGCCTCTGGAGGCCCTGGCCGCCGCGGCCCGGCGCATCGCCGGGGGCGAGTACGGCTGCCGGGCGGAGGTGTCCGGCGGCGACGAGATAGCCGCGCTGGCGGCGGATTTCAACACCATGGCCGCCGCGGTGCAGGACCGTGTGGCGGAGCTTGAAGACACCGCCCGGCGGCAGGAGCTTTTCATCGGCGGGGTGACCCACGAGTTCAAGACGCCCCTGGCCTCCATGCTCCTGCACACTCAGCTTTTGCGCTCCGCCAACATGGACCGGGAGGAGCGGGACAGGTCCCTGGCCCGGATAGAGGACCAGTGCCGGTGGCTGGAAAAGCTCACCCAGACCCTTTTGAAGCTGCTCACCCTCCGGCAGGACATCCCGGTGGAGGCTGTGAGCGCGGACGCGCTCATAGAGGATGTGAGGGCGTCGGCGGAGCCGCTGCTGACGGCGCGGGGCGTGGCCCTTTATACGGACAGCGACGGCGGGACGTTGACGGTCAACCGGGACCTGATGCGCTCGCTGGCGGTGAACCTGGCGGACAACGCCGCCAAGGCGTACGACCCCGGCGACCCGGACGCCTCCGTCTGGCTCACGGTCCGGGACGGGTGTATTGAGGTGCTGGACCGGGGCCGGGGCATCCCGCCCGAGGCCCTGCCCCACATCTTCGAGCCCTTTTACATGGCGGACAAGTCCCGCAGCAAGAAGCAGGGAGGCAGCGGCCTGGGGCTGGCGCTGGGCAAGGCCATCGCCGACGCCCACGGGGCCAAAATCGAGGTGACCAGCGTGCCGGGCCAGGGCACCAGGGTGCGGGTGCTGCTGAAATTACAAGTTTATGACAACGAATTGATAGATTCTCCTCCCCCGCCGGTGGGAGAATGAGCCCATCACGAAAAGGAGGAACTATCCCATGAGAAGAACGACGGTCATTATTCTTTTGCTCCTGGCCCTGGCCCTCAACATGGGCGCGGGCCTGCGGGCGGTGGGGGAGACACCCCCGGAGCCGGAGGAGCTCACACCCAATACGGAGCCGGAGGTCCTGGGGCCCTACAAGCCGGCCATCACCACGGGCCCGGACAACAGCGCCCTCTACGAGAAGGCGGCGGCCTACACCGGCGGCGAGAGCCTCTCCGCCCGGCTGGGAGACCCGGAGCATGTGACGAGCAGCTTTGCAAGCGGCGACGGCAGCCTCACGGTGGACGTGGACGCGGATGTGATCGTCCCGGACGCGGCCGCCGCGCCCCTCATTCGTGTGCGAAACGGGACCATCACCCAGGAGCAGGCGGACGTGCTGCTGGACGAACTGGTGCAGACCACCCTCTATGAGACGCGGCTTCCCCACACCAGGGCGGAGCTGGAGGAATACCTGCGGCAGCTGCAGGGGATATTGAACGACCAGCTGGAGAGCGGGGTGGCGCCCCAAAACGGGCCCGATGCGGTCCGGAAGGAGATCGCGGCGGTGGAAGAGGAGCTGGCGACCGCCCCGGAGACGGTGGAGCCCCAGCCAATCGACGGGAAATTCAGGACGAACGATATTGACGGCTCCCTGTTCATCGAGGGCGAGGGGGAGAGCGAGAAGTACGGCCCGGAGAGCGTACAGATCCGTGCCTCCCAGTGGCTGGGCGGCTCCCGTGCGCTGTATACCAGGGGCGTCATGGACGACAGCAGGATGTTCCATTTCGTGCTGCCGGAGAATTGGGAGAGGACTTACGAGGGGATCGACCTGGACGCCATCGAGGATGTGACCTGCACGGCTGCCCAGGCCCGGGCCCTGTGCGACCCCATCGTGGAGGCGCTGGGCATAGAGGACATGGCCTTTCAGTCCGCGCGCAAAAAGGTCGCCGGCGAGTTCGGCGGCAGGCCGGATCAATGCTGCTGGGTGCTGCAGTATGGCCGCGCGCCGGGCGGACTGCCCATCACCTACACCACCGCCACCGGCGACGCCATGACGGACGGGCCGGTCTATCAGCAGCCCTGGCTATACGAGACCATGACCTTTTACGTGGACGACAGCGGCATCGCGGGCCTGTGGTGGGAGTCGCCATACGAGATGGGCGAACATGTGACGGAGGACGCGGCGCTTCTGCCCTTTGACGAGGCCATGGCCGTATTCCAAAAGCTGCTGACGGTGGCCTGGGACGGCGGCGCGACCGCCATTCCCAGCATGTCCGCACTGGATAATTACCAGGGCTATGCGGCCCGGCAGGAGGGACTTAAGCTGCACGTACATGTGGACGAGATACGCCTGGGCTACACCCGCATCGCGGAGATGGACAAGACGGGCGTGGGCCTTCTGGTGCCGGTCTGGGACTTCTTCGGGACCGTCACGGATGAAAACGGCGCGGTGGTCTTCAACGCCGCCGAGACCAGCTTCCTCACCATCAACGCCGTGGACGGCGACATCATCGACCGGGGATTTGGATATTAAAGAAATGACCACGATATAAAAAGAAAGCCTCCCTCTGACGAGGGAGGTGGACGCCGAAGGCGGACGGAGGGAGAGATATGTATATTCTTCTCTCCCCCAGTCTCGTCGTCGGAGCACGCAGGTCAGGTCTCCCTTCGCCGCAAGCGGCAAAGCTCGAGTGACCAGCGGCTCCTCCTTTTCCCCATGAAACCCGCTTCGCTGGGCTTTCATGGGGACCCCAAAGGCGCTGACAGCCCCCTCGTCAGAGGGGGCCGTTTACTATGTGTCTGTCGTTTTTATCCCCGGTGGAACAGGCCGGCGACGGCGTCGATGGCCTTCTGGAACAGGGCGGTGAGCTTCTCGCCGAAGCCCGCGGCCTTCTGGGCGACCTGGCTCACGGTGGACAGCGCCCCCTTGAACTGCTGTACCTTTTCCTGCAGCTCCGTGGAGGAGAGACCCTCCAGCGTCCGGCACAGGCTCACCAGCTGGGAGACCGTCTCGTCGGAGAGGGTGTAGCCGTACTGCTGGGCGATCTTGTTGACCTGAGAGCGGAGCTCATCGTCCGTCATGGACTTGGTGTCGTTCAGGATGAGCTTCAGCTCGTTGACGATGGACACCGCGTCCATGTCGTCGATCTGATCGGCCAGGGTCGCCGTGGTCACCAGCTCGTCGGCCGCGGCCTCCTTGGCCTCCGTCTGGAGCTGGGCGCCGGTGATGCTCTCGTAGGCCTTGTAGATGCCCGTGAGGGCGGCGGTGCCGGACACGGCGAAGGGCGCGCCCACCTTCACCTGGGCGTCGTAGATGCCCGCGGTCATAAGGGCGGCCTTGTACATGTCCTCGGTGCACCAGGTGATGTTGTCCGTGGTGACCGTGAGCCCGGAGCCGGCGCTCAGGATGCGGATGTACACGCAGGAGATGGCGTTGTGGCCGATGATGGCCTCGTCCACCAGCCCCTCCAGGTAGTCCCGCTCCTCGGCGTTGGTGACCGTGAGCTCCGGGACGCTGCCCCGGACCAGACCGAACTGGCTGTAGACCTGGTCTATCTGCTCCTGGGTGAGGTCCGCGCCCACCGCCGCCCGCTCCTGGCCCTCGCTCACCGCCAATGCGGGGGCGGCCAGGGCCAGAAACAGGCTCAGGATGAGGATGGTGCAGAGAAGTCGCTTCATAGACCTCACTTGGCCAGGGCGTCCGCGGCGGCGGCAAAGGTCTCCACCTTGGCGGCGCACTCTTCCCGGCTGGTGCCCCGGGCCAGGATGTAGATCTTGATCTTGGGCTCGGTGCCGGAGGGGCGGACGATGAAGTTGGTGCCGTCCTCCAGCTCGAAGTAGAGCACGTTGGACCCGGAGATGGGGGTCCTATCCACGGCCCCCAGGCCGGGCACGGACACGGTGCCGTCCTTGTAGTCCCGCATGCGGGCCACCCGCATGCCGCCCAGTTCCGCGGGGGTGTTCTCCCGCAGGCCGGCCATGAGGGCCGCCATGCGCTCGGGCCCGTCCACGCCCTCCATGTAGACGTTCACGGTCTTCTCGGAGAACCAGCCGTACTTCTCGTACAGCGCGTCCAGGGCGTCCAGAAGGGTCATGCCCTTCTTGTAGTAGTAAGAGGCCATCTCGGCGATCATCATGGAGGCGGTGACGGCGTCCTTGTCCCGGACGTAGTCGCCCATCATGTAGCCGTAGC
>CANPVS010000029.1 GCA_947581795.1 uncultured Oscillospiraceae bacterium | reverse complement strand
TGGGCCAGGCCGCCGACGGTGACCATCATAGGCAGCCCCTCCGCGGCCAGGGCGGGGACGGTCAGGGCCAGCGCCATGACCAGCGCCAGCGCAAGGGCGATCAGTTTCTTCATGTTCCATCTCTCCTTTTGAAAATCATTTATCTCAAAAGCCCGTGGGGCCCTCGATACGTTATTGTGCGTTCAGTGCGAGATCGCAGAGCTGGGTGGTATAATAGGGTTCGCTGGCCATCGTGCCCTCAGGGGCTTCGCTTTTATCACTGGAGACATGTTTTTTGACCCAGAAGACCACGTCCGCGCGGCCGCTGGCCAGGGCCAGTGCACGGGCGCTGGAGTCCACCTGGATGAGCTCGATGTTGAGCTCCAGCCGCTGGCCGATCTCCGCCAGGACGGCGGTATTGAAGCCCGCGGCATGGCCGGTGTCGTCCACATAGTCCATGGGGGGCAGGTCGCCGGTCACCGCCACGGTGACGGTCTCGGCGCCGTCAAAGGAGGGGAACGCCACGGCCTCCGGGTCCTCCCCGGCGATCACGCCGTCGATATGGGCCGCGGCCAGCGCGTCCAGGGTGCCGTCGTCTTTCATGGCCTTGATGGCGTCGCTGAAGCTTTCGCACAGCTCGGCATCCCCCTCCAGGAAGAGCATGCTGTACTCTATCTGCTGATCTACCGGGGGATGGTGCTCGGCATAAGCGTCGTTCCGGGACAGGACGTACTGCACCGTGGGCTCGTCGGCTACGGCGTGCTGGATATACCCGGCGTCCAAGGCCATCAGCAGCTCGGAAAGGCTGTTATAGTAGACTCTGGTCCTGGTGCTGCGCACGCTGCCGTCGGCGTATTCCGGTGTGCTCCCAGCCCTGCTCTCGACGATGTAGTCCGTCATCTCCTCCGTGTCCATCCCCAGATGGGCCAGGCCGCCGATAGTGATCATCACGGGCTCCTCCGCGGCCAGGGCGGGGACGGTCAGGGCCAGCGCCATAACCAGCGCCAGCGCAAGGGCGATCAGTTTCTTCATGTTCCATCTCTCCTTTTGATCATGTTTATCTCAAAAGCCCGTGGGGCCCTCGATACGTTATTGTGCGTTCAGTGCGAGTTCGCAGAGCTGGGTGGTATAATAGGGTTCGCTGGCCATCGTGCCCTCAGGGGCTTCGCTTTTATCACTGGAGACATGTTTTTTGACCCAGAAGACCACGTCCGCACGGCCGCTGGAAAGGGCCAGGGTCCGGGCGCCGCTGTCCACCTGGACCAGTTCGATATTGAGCTCCAGTCGCCGGGCGATCTCGGCCAGCACGGCGGTGTTGAAGCCCGCGGCGCTGCCCGCGTCGTCCACGTAGTCCATGGGGGGCACATCGCCGGTCACCGCCACGGTGACGGTCTCGGCGCCCTCAAAGGCGGGGAACGCCACGGCCTCCGGCTCCTCTCCGGCGATCACGCCGTCGATGTAGGCCGCGGCCAGATCATCCAGGGTGCCGTCCTCTTCCATAGCGGTGATGGCGTCGCTGAAGCTTTCGCACAGCTCGGCATCCTCCTCCAGGAAGAGCATACTGTACTCTATCGGCTGATCTGCCCAGGGATGGTTCTCGGCATAGGCGTCGTTCCGGGACAGGACGTACTGTACCGTGGGCTCGTCGACTATGGCGAGCTGGATATATCCGGCGTCCAGGGCCATCAGCAGCTCGGAAAGGCTATGATAATAAACGGTCTCTATATCATTCTCATTGAGCATAGGGAACTCGCCAGGCTCCTCTGTTTTGATCCTATCGGTCGCTTCGTTTAATTCTTCCTCGGACAATGTCAGGTTCGTGAGCATGCCGATCCGTATTTCGGACTCCTCCGCGGCCAGGGCGGGGACAGTCAGGGCCAGCGCCATCACCAGCGCCAGCATGAGGGCGATCAGTTTCTTCATGTTCCTTCTCTCCTTTTGATCATGTTTATCTCAAAAGCCCCCAGGGGCCTCTGATCCGTTATGCCATGCCGCGCGGTCCGGCGTCAGCCGGGAGCGCGGCCGCCATTATTCCCGGATGTCCAGGCTCAGGACGTTGTAGCCGTTCTCCGTGGTGTACTGTATCTCGCCGGCGCAGTTTCTCACGATGGTGGAGCTCAGCTCGTCCAGCCGGGGATCCTCCAGGTGGTTCCCGCCGGGGACCGTGTCCCGCAGGACGAACTCCTTCCGCCCGGTCTTCTCCTCGTAGCTGACCTGCACGACCACCTTTCCGCTGCCGCCCAGCTCCTGCAGGAAGGTGACCAGCTCCTCCGTCACCAGCTGGACACGGGTCGCCGCCCGCCTGGAGAAGCCGTACCGGCCGCAGTAGGTGCGCATCTGGGCCAGCAGGGTGTACAGGTCCAGATCATGCAGAGCGCTCTCGTATGTAAACAGCTTCACCCGCCGGACGAAGGCCTTCGTCTTCTCCCCCTTGGGGGCGTTGAAAAACTCCTCCGGGCTCGCCTGTTCGTATATGCCCCCGTCCGCCAGGAACACCACCCGGCTGGCAACGCTCCGGGCAAAGTCCATCTCATGGGTCACAATGACGCAGGTCAGGCCGTTTTTCACCAGGTTCCGGATCACCGCCAGCACCTCGTCCACCATGGTGGGGTCCAGGGCGCTGGTGGGCTCGTCGAAGAGCACCACCTCCGGCTGCATGGCCAGGCAGCGGGCGATGGCCACCCGTTGCTTCTGGCCGCCGGAGAGCTGGCCGATGGGCCGGTCCGCCCGCTCCTGCATGCCCACCATGCGCAGGTACCGCATGCCCAGTTCCTTCGCCTCGTCCGCCGGCATGTGGTTCACGAGGCGGGGCGCCATGGTCACGTTCTCCAGCACGGACAGGTGGGAGAAGAGGTTGAAGTGCTGATACACCATGCCCATGCGCCGGCGGATGCGGTCCACGTCCGCGCCCTTGGCCGTCAGCTCCTCCCCGTCGATGAACACCTGCCCGGCGGTGGGCCGTTCCAGCAGGTTCATGCACCGCAGAAGCGTGGTCTTGCCGCAGCCGGAGTTGCCCACCACGGCCACCACGTCCCCCTTGTCCACGGTCATGGTCACGTTTTCCAGCACCCGCGTGGCGCCGAAGTCCTTCGTGATGTTTTTCAGTTCGATAAGGCTCATGTTTCTTACCCCGCTTAAAAAACGTTTCCGCTGTGAGTCTGCCTTTTGCCGCCCTTTACCGCTGCAAAAAGCGATCTTTTATTCGTCCATTTCCTGAAGAAGGCCAAAGAAGAACTTCCTCTGCCGCTCATTCATGATGACGCGCACAGGCTTGAGCTGGCTCATGGACGCGCCCATGTACACCATCATATCCCGGTAAAGCAGAGAGGTCTCCGGCTGCAGGAAGAGCACTTCCGGTTTGGCCAGCTTGTGGTTGTCGAAGTAGTCTGTGATATATTGATTCGCCTCACAGAGATTTTTATAAATACGCTCCTTCAGCGCCTCCATATCGAATTTCGTGATCTCGTGCATCGGTTCGATGAGGAAGTCGTATCGGTTGGGCGTCACATCGGTGTTCGGATAGACGGAAAAGTCCGCCAGATCGATGCCCATCTCCTGACAGGTCTTTTCCACGGTCACCTGCAGCGCCTTTTCCGTGGTTTTTTCCGCGACGAGATTGATCGTCCTGTCCACTCTGTACATGAACTGCACCTTTGGCGTCTTGTTGCAGAAGCCGGTCACCTTGACGGCGTCCCTCATGCGATAGCGCCAGAACCCGCTCAGGTTCGTGATGATGAGTTCATAGACCCTGCCGGCCTCCAGTTTATCCATGGTCACACACTGGCTGAGATCATCCCCGGCTTCCACCGGCAGAAACTCGACGAAGGCCGCACCCGGCGCAAGGATACTGTCGAAATCATCTATGCCGGCGGGCACGGACCAGAGCCCCTCGGACGCGGTGATGCCCGCATAGATATTGCTGACGCCGCCGCCGGTGAAATGCTTTTTGATGAGGCGGTCATAGACCTCGAATCCGTCGCCGCCCGCGCCGGTCATATAGGTGAAATGGGGCCACACCTTTTTGACCCACGGAGTGTCTGTGCCGTCCCTGAACGCCTCCCGGAGCTCCGCGGCCCGCTCCGGCATGGGTTCGATCTTCTTCAGCAGGCTCTCCCGCACGGAGTCCGGCATCTCGACCTCATCGGAGATCGTACCGGTCTCTATATCGCGGATAAGGAGCTCGTAATTGTCCTCAATGTACCGGAGAAATACGACGATGACGCTGTAAAAGCCCGTTACGATACCGCGGACCTCTTTGTCCATCAGGGCAAAACGGGTGTGTATGTATTTTGTGTTCACGCCGGGCTCCGGATTGACGGCCTCCAGGGGGGAGGTGTATAAGGTGCGCAGCATCGAATCGTAGGCGTCCTTCCCGCCCTTGATGTAATCGGCCATCTTTGAGGAGGCCATGCCGACGGTCAGGCCGCTGGGAAGCGTCCGGGCGTTGCCGCTGGTGGTACAGAAGGCGCGGCCCATCATCCAGTCCGGGTCGAGGTTTTTGCGGATGATACCGTACATGATCAGGTTGTTGTATTTTGCGAACACCTGCGACTGCTCCGCGGTCATCGGCACGGCCTTTTTCGCGCCGACGGTGCCGGAGGTCTCGTTGAAATGGTCGTATCCATAGGCGGTGAGCAGGTCGCGCTGGCCGTCCATCATGCGCTCGATATACGGGGCCAGATCGTCATATACGACGACCGGGACCTTTTTCTGATACTCTTCGACAGAGTGGATATGGGCGAAATCGTACTTTTTGCCGTACTCCGTATCCTTATTATCATGGAGAAGCCGCATCAGAAGCTCCGTTTGTATTTCCATCGGCCGGTGTGTCTCATCCCCCAGAAACTGCTCCAGCACCGCAAGCCCCGCGGCGGAGTTCTGCTCATAGGTCTGATATGTGGGGTTGACCCCACCCCGTTGGATTTTCCTTTCCTCGCTCATGGTACGTCCCTCCTTGTTCTTGTGACTCTTATCTGTCCTCTTGCACATTTCACATTTGGCCGGAACTTATGATATGTTACAATATCGAACGCTCCGGGCCAGTTGTCAACCGGTTTGTCTCGAATCGACAAAATCACGACTCGAATTGCATCCTCAGCCGGAAAAAAGACCCTCCGAAAACTGAAAAACCTCCCTGCCGCGTCTGCGGCAGGGAGGTATTAAACTGAATGGTCTGAATGCAGAAGTATAAGGGTCAATGGGCCGGAAAAAGCATCACTTCGCTTCTGCCAGCCGCTGGGCGGCTGCCTCCACGCCCCTGTCCGCGGCCTGCGTGTAATAGTCCATGGCCTTGTCCATATCCGGCTCCACGCCCAGGCCGTTTTCATAGATCGTGCCCAGGGCGTACAGAGACTCGTCGTCCTCGTCCATGGCCTCCTCGAAGAGCCGCCGGGCCTCGGCGTAGTCCTTGTCCACGCCGGTGCCTTCCAGGTACAGATACCCCAGGTAGCCCTGGCAGTAGGCGTCGCCCAGGTCTGTTCCCAACTGGAGCCACTTGGCCGCCTCTTCATAGTCCTGGGCCACGCCGTCGCCCTGATAATACATATTCCCCAGGTCGCCGGCGGCGGACGCGACGCCATGCTCTGCGGCCAGCGCATAGAGCTCCGCCGCCTTGGCCTCATCCTTCTCCACGCCCACGCCGTCGTGATAGCACCGCGCCAGAGAGTCGGCCGCCTGGTAGTTGTCATCCTCCACGGCGGCGGAAAGCAGTTCCACCGCCTTGGCCTCGTCCTTCTCCACGCCCTTGCCGTACTTATAAAGATAGGCCAGAATGCGCTGTTCGGCGGAGTCCGGGTCCTCCTCCGTGAGCATGGCGGCCAGGTCGCCGAACATTTCCGCCGCCTGGGCCTCGTCCTTCTGCACGCCATAGCCCAGCTCATAGAGATTCGCCAGGTAGTAGACGGCCTCCACCTCGTCCGCTCCGGCCTTTTCAAAGAACTCCGCCGCCTGGGCCAGGTCCTGCTCCACAGAGCCCTCGCCGTACAGGTAGAACTCCCCCAGGGCCTCCAGGGCCGAGGTGTTCCCCCCGTCCTGCTCCAGCGCCTGGTTATAGAGCTCGAAGCTCCTGTCCTTGTCCACCGCCACGCCGTCGCCGCAAAGATACATCCCGGCCAGGTTGGACGCCGCTACCGAGCTGCCCTCCCCTGTGGCGAGGGCTTTCTCGTAATACTCCGCGGCTTTGGCATAGTCCACATCCACGCCGTGGCCCACGTGGTACATATAGCCCAGCTGGCCCATGGCGTAGGCGTCGCCCAGGTCCGCCGCCTTTTCGTAATATTCCAGGGCCTTGTCGTAGTCCTGCTCCACGCCCAGGCCAAACTCATACGCATAGCCCAGGGCGTAACAGGCGTTGGGGAACTGCTGCTCCGCCGCCTTTTCAAACCACGCCAGCGCCTGGGCGTAGTCCTGGTCCACACCGTCGCCGGCGAGATACATCGTGCCCAGATTGTACATCGCCCCGGGCACGCCGTGCTCCGCCGCCCGGGTATAGAGCTCCGCGGCCTTTGCCTTGTCCTGCTCCACGCCGATGGCATAGTAATAGAACTGGCCCAGATAGTCCACGGCCCGGTAGTCATCCATTTCCGCGGCGGCGGCCATGAGCTCCGCGGCCTTGGCCTCGTCCTTCTCCACGCCCTGGCCCAGTTCATAGAGGCAGGCGAGAACACGCGCCTCCCGGCCGGAGAGCTCCTCCTCGTCTATGGCGGTGAGCTGCTCGGCCAGGCTCTCGTAGAGCTCCTGGGCCTTGACCTCGTCCTGCTCCACGCCCAGGCCCTGCGCATAGCATCTGGCCAGATTGTACATGGCCTCCGGCTGGTCGTTCTCCGCCGCCTTTTCGTACCACTCGACCGCCTTGGCCAGGTCGATGTCCACCACGCCGTAGCCGTTTTCATAGAAGTAGCCGATCATATAAGGGCCGGTCACGCCGCCCGCGTCCGCGGCCTTTTCGTACCACTCCAGGGCTTTGGCCTTGTCAAGCTCCGCGCCGTCGGCGAACATGTAGGCGTCGCCCACCTTCCGCATGGCGTGGGCGTCGCCCGCCTCCGCCGACTGGGTGTAGTATTTCAGGGACTTGACGGGGTCCTTTTCCACCTCCACGCCGTCTTCATACAGCCTGCCCAGGTTGTACGCGGCGGCGTCTTCGCCCAGTTCCGCCGCCTGGGTGTAGAGCTCCACGGCCTTCGCCATGTCCTTTTCCACGCCCTGGCCGAAGTGGTAATAATAGGCGATATCAAAGAGCGCGGCCGCCCTCGTCTCGTCGTCGCCGGCGCTCTCGGCCACGGCCGCGGCCAGCTCGTGATACTCCACGGCCTTTTCATAGTCCTGGTCCACGCCCTCGCCGTAATAATACGAGGAGCCCAGGTTGAACAGCGCGACCGCCCTGTCGCCGGGTTCATTGTTCTCGTCCGCGGCGAGCTCGTAATAGGCTATGGACTTTTCATAGTCCTGGTCCACACCGTCGCCGTAATAATACGCGGTGCCCAGCGCGTTCTGGGCCGACGCATTGCCCAGCTCCGCCGCCTGGGTATAGAGCTCCACGGCCTTGGCCTGGTCCTGCTCCACGCCTTCGCCCTTCCGGTACATATCGGCCAGCTCATCCATGGCCTTGACGACCCCGTGCTCCGCCGCCTGGGCGAAGAGTACCGCCGCCTTGGCGTCATCCTCCTCCACGCCCACGCCGTTCTGATACGCGACGGCCAGGGCGGCCGCCGCCTCGTAGTTACCGGCCTCCGCCGCCTCGGCATAGAGGGCCGCGGCCTTTTCCTCGTCCTTGTCAAGGACGCCGCCGTGGGCGTAAAGGGTGGCCAGCACCCGCTTTTCCGTTGGGGCGAGGGTGTCGGTCTCCTCCTTCTCCGTGAGGTCCTCCACCAGACTCTTTATGATCTCCTCGGCCTTGGCCTCGTCCTGCGCCACGCCGCGGCCGTCCATATAGAGCCGCGCCAGGGCCAGCATGCCCTCCGCGTCCTCCTGCCCGGCGGACTTTTCGTACCACGCCGCCGCCTGGGCGGCGTCCTTGTCCACCGCGCCGTAGCCGTTTTCATAGAACCGACCTACCTGGAACTGGGCGTCCTGGTCGCCCATCTCCGCGGCCTGGGTGTAGTAGTCGAAGGCCTTGGCCTTGTCCACGTCCACGCCATCGCCCCAGAAATACATGTCGCCCATGCAGTCCGGGCCGTCGGGGTCGCCGGCCTCCGCGACCTGGCCGTACCACTTCAGGGCCTCCTCGCCGTTTTGCTCCACGCCCCTGCCCATGGCGTAGGCGTCGCCCAGCTCGCCCATAGCCGACGTGTCGCCCAGCTCCGCGGACTGGGTGTAATACTCTACGGCCTTGGCGTCGTCCTCCTCCACGCCCTGGCCGTGTCCGTACATATAGCCCAGGCAGTACAGCGCATAGCCTCTGTCATAATCGGACGCGTCCGACGCCGCCACCTGGGTGAATATCTCCAGGGCCTTATCGCAGTCCTGCTCCACGCCCTCGCCGTTGGCGTACATATAGCCAAGCTGGTTCATGGCGTTGGCATTGCCCATGTCCGCGGCCTTTTCGAGCCACTGGACCGCCTGGGCGTCATCCCGCTCCACGCCATCGCCGTAGGCATAGGCGTAGCCCAGACCGCACATGGCCTCGGGCACGCCGTGCTCCGCCGCGTCCTGGAGCATCTCCATGCCCTTTACCTCGTCCTTCTCTGCGCCGTGACCCATGAGATACAGCACGCCCGCCTCGCACGCGGCCTCGAAGATGTCGTCCTCCGCCGCGGCGGTGAAGTACGCCAGGGCCTTGCTGTAGTCCTGCTCCACGCCGCCGGCGCCGTCCCGGTAGAGGTAGCCCAGCACCAGCTGGTAGTAGCTGTAATCCTCATCCTCCGAGGCGGCCTCATAGGCCTGAGCGTAGAGCTCTTCAGCCTTGGCATCGTCCTGCTCAACGCCATCGCCCTGGTCATAGAGCCAGCCCAGGTACAGCATCGCCTCGGCGTCGCCCTGGTCCGCGGCCTGTTCATAGAGCTCCGCCGCCTTGGCGTCGTCTACGTCCACCACGCCGTAGCCGTAGTCGTAGAACCGGCCCAGGGAGGTCTGGCCGGCCACATAGCCCAACTCCGCGGACTGGGTGTAGAGTTCAAAGGCCTTGGCCTTGTCCATCTCCACGCCCATGCCGTATTCATAGAACCAGCCGTCGTTCTCCGCGGCGTAGCCCACAGTCGCGTCGTCGCCCTGGGCGCGGATCATGGACTTCTCATAGTACTCCCGCGCCTTGACATAGTCCTCCTCCACGCCCAGGCCGTACATGTACATGTCGGCCAGATAGTAGCAGACGTCGGCGACGCCCAAGGCCTCGCCCTGCTCCAGGAGCTCCCGGGCCTTGGCGTAGTCCCGCTCCACGCCGTCGCCGTCCGCATAGGCGGTGCCCAGATAGTAATAAGCCTCGGGCACGCCGCGCTCCGCCGCGTCCTCCAGCATCTCCAGGCCCTTGGCCTCGTCCTGCTCCGTGCCGAGACCCATGAGATATATCGCGCCTGCCTGGCACTCGGCCTCGAAGATATCGTCCTCCGCCGCGGCGGTGAAGTATTCCAGGGCCTTTTCATAGTCCTGCTCCACGCCCTCGCCGGTCATGTAAAGGTAGCCCAGCACCAGCGCGTTGTAGCTGTAGTCTTCGTTTTCCGAGGCGGTCGTGAAGGCCTGAGCGTAGAGCTCGTCGGCCTTAGCCTGATCCTGCTCAACGCCCGTGCCCTGTTCATAGAGCCAGCCCAGGTACACCATGGCCTCCGCGTTGCCCTGGTCCACAGCCTTCTGGTACCATTCCGCAGCCTTGGCGTAATCCTTGTCCACCACGCCATAGCCGTAGTCGTAGAACCGGCCCAGGGAGGTCTGGCCGTCCACGAAACCCAGCTCCGCCGACTGGGTGTAGAGCTCGAAGGCCTTCGCCTTGTCCATCTCCACGCCCATACCGTACTCATAGAACCAGCCGTCGTTCTCCGCCGCGTAGCCCAGGGCGAAGTCGCCTGTCTCGGGGAGGGTCAGTACCTGCTCATAGTACGCCCGCGCCTTGGGATAGTCCTCCTCCACGGCCAGACCGTACATGTACATGTCGGCCAGGTAGAAGCACACGTAGGGGTCGTCCAGGGCCTCGGCCTGTTCAAAGAGGTCCAGAGCTTTGTCGTAGTCAAGCTCCACGCCCTGGCCCGCGGCGTACATATAGCCAAGCTGCACCATGGCCTCGGGCATGTTCATATCCGCGCACTCGGTGAAAAGCTCCAGGGCCTCGTCGTATTCGCCCGCATCGTAATGGCACCGGGCCAGGTCGAATATGCCGTCCGGATCGCCCATGTCCGCAGAGGCGGTGAAGTACTCCAGCGCCTTGTCCAAGTCCTGCTCCACGCCCAGGCCGTTTTTGTAGAGATAGCCCAGGAGGAAGTATCCGCTGTCATACTGCGCGTCCTCGCCGGCGGCAGTGAGCGTCTCCAGCGCCTGGCCGTACAGCTCATCGGCCTTCGCCTCGTCCTTTTCCACGCCCTTGCCGTCGGCGTAAAGGTCGCCCAGGAATATCATGCTGCCCGCGTCGCCGCCATCCGCGGCCTTCTGATACCACTCCGCCGCCTGGGCAAAGTCTATGTCCACCACACCGTAGCCGAACTGACAGAACCGGCCCATATACTGCTGGGAGTGGGCGTAGCCATCCTCCGCGGTCTGGGAAAACAGCTCAAAGGCCTTTTCAAAGCTCTGCTCCGTGCCCATGCCGTAGTAATAGCACTCGGCCAGGCTGGCGGCGCACCAGGTCGTATAGTGCCCCTCCTCGCATTCCTCCAAGCCCTTGGTCCAGCACTCTACGGCCTTGGCGTAGTCCTTCTCCGTGCCCACACCGAAGTGGTAAGCCATGCCCAGGTTCAAATAGGCTTCGGGGACCAGCTCCGCCGCCTGGGTGAGCAGCTCGAAGGCCTTGGCCTCGTCTTTCTCCACGCCATCGCCCGCGAGATACATGGTGCCCAGGTAGAGCATACTCTTGCCGTCGCCGCCGTCCGCGGCCTTCTGGTACCACTCCGCGGCCTTGGCCAGGTCCTTCTCCACACCGTCGCCGCTGGCGTACATGTAGCCCAGCTCGGCGCTGGCGGGGACATAGTCCTTCTCCGCCGCCTTGGTCAGCAGCTCCTCGCCTTTGGCGGCGTCGCCGCCGTCCAGGGCCTCCATGGCCTCGTCATACATCTCCTCGGGCTTTTTTCCGCAGCCCGCGCACAGTCCCAGCAGCATGGCCGCCGCCAGGATGAATGCCAATACCTTCCGAAGCTTCATTTTGTATGTACCTCCCTGGTTAATTATTTCTTATCCCTTATTCAGACAGGTCAGCCAGCGCCTGGGCAGCGTCCTCGTTGCACAGCGCCGCCTCACTTTTAGAATAATTTATAGTATCGAAAAATCCCACCGGTTGTCAACCGCTTTGTCTCGAATCGACAAAATCACGACCTGAATTGCATCGTCACACCACGTCCAGCCTCTGCACAGGCAAAAAAAGACCCGTCCCCATTGTGGATGGGCCCTGTTGATATCCGATGAATTCTTGACTACAGAAACGGGGAGCTTCCGGCAGCATGGCCGCCGGAGGAAATTGCATGTACGCCCTGTGAATTGCCTATAAGGCGGAACTTTTTCACAAATGGTCCGTCATAACGATTGCGGACGGAAAAGGTCTGTGGTATTCTTGAATAAAAGGCAATGAAATTGGAGGGGACCGAAATGAAACTGCGCAAAAGACTGCTTTCTCTGGCGCTGGCGGCGCTGATGCTGACCGCCATGGCCCTGAGCGCCGGCGCGGCGGACGCGGGAGAGCGGAGCGTCTTCCTGCCGGATGGCATCGAGCTCACCGCCCCGGATACGGCCGCGGCCGCGGACGGCTATGTGCTCTATGAGAACAAGAACGTCCTGTTCTCCATGGAGGTACCGGCGGCCTATGAGGTCACGGAGCCCTATGAGAACCTCATGCTGGTGTCGGACGCAGACCCTCTGGACTTTCAGGTCCACGCGGAGTATGCCTTCGCCACGGTGGACAACGGCCACTTCCTCTATGACGCCCAGGACTTCGCCGATCTCATCGAGACGGACAAGAAACAGCTCACCGACTGGGTGGGCACCCAGGAGCTGGAGGTGCTGGGCACCGGCTGGGGCGAGGTCGCGGGAAAGCGGTGCTTCGTGTGCGCCTTCACCATGAACGATGGCGACGCCTCCGGCGGCCTCTACATCTTCGACGGCCAGGGGGGCTTCGGCTGCTACTGCGTGACGGCGTTCATCAACGAGAAGGCGGAGAACGCGGCCCTCTACGGCGAGCAGCTGCAGCATATGGTCGAGACCTTCACCGTCACCGGCCCCTATCAGATGGAGGGCTACACCCTCTATGCGCGGGAGGAAGAAGACTGTCCCGTGACGTTTTTCGTGAAGGACGGGGTGCAGGTGGAAGACGACGGCCCCGACATCTACCCGGTGGACGGCGTGTACAGCGACGCGAACATACATATCTCCCGGTCGGCCTGGGACGCCGAGGACGGGATGGACAAGGCGCTGAAGAGCGCGGTCAGCCTGTACACAGAGGACTACGGCGGGCATTATACCGCCCAAAACTCTTACTTCGACCTGGGCCGCTACAGCTACGGCATGTCGGAGGTGGAATATGAGGATGGGGGCAAGACATATACCTTCCGGGCGGCCGAGTTCTTCTCCGGCGGCCGCTACTGGAAGGTGACCGTAAAATACACGGCGGAATATGCCGACGCGGCAAACGACGCCTTCAGCGACGTGCTGTTCTCTCTGCGGGTGAACGGCGACGGGGCCGTGCCCGGCAGCGTATCCTCCGCCCCCGCGGCGGAGGCGCCCGCCCAGGACAGCCAGACGTCCGGCGGCAGCACCGGCGGCGTGGGCGCGGTACTGGACGTGATCCAGGCCCAGGAGGGCTTTTCGTCAGGTCAGGAGCCCATCGGCTTTGTGTACGGTCTTCCCGGCGGCAGCACGCTTCTGGTGACGGAGTACGAGACTGTAGAGTCCGGCGGGCAATACAGCGCATACACCGACGCCTGGCTCATCGGCTCCGGGAGCGCCGTGCTCCTTGGCCGCAACGAGCTCTATAAAGAGGTAGGCGGCAATCTGGGCTCCGTGACCGTGGCGGAGAAGGACGGCGTCACCTATGTGGGGCTTGAGAGTTACATGTCTTATGAGACCGGGACGGACGAGTACCGCGTCTATCTGCCCGTGGACGAGCAGGCAGGCGCCTTCGGCCAGGGCACATATATGGAGATCCACTACGTTCTGGGCGAGGGAAATGGCTATGAGTTCGGCAGCGGCATGATCGACGGAGCCTCTTGTTCGATGGAAGACTATAACGCCGCCGTCAGGGCGTATACCGACGTGGACGACGGCCTGCCCATGGATCTGCGCTGGGGCCCGCGTGACGGAGTGCTGAGCTTTGACGGCCTCCGGGAAGCCTATCCCGGCGCTCCCGCGGCGTCTGCGGCTGACACGGCCGCGCCCGCCCAGACCCAGGAGGCCGTGGGTCCGATCACCGGCCCCAACGTGATGGAGCAGATCGTGAACAGCATCAAGTCCCAGGCGGGCTTCGGCTCCTCCGCGTCCTATTACCAGCCCCTTGGCTGCGTGTGGTATCTGCCGGAAGCCGGACGGCTGGTGCTGGCGGAGTATGAGGTCAGCGACCGCTCCAACGGCTTCGACGACTGGTATGTATACACCGACGCGTGGCTGGTCAAAGACGGCGGCGCCGTGCCCCTGGGCCGCAACCAGCTCTATCAGGAGGTGGGCGGCAACTCCGGCAGCGCGTCCATCGTGCAGAAGGACGGCGTCGTGTACGTGGAGATGGAGTGCCACCTGTGGGAGGGCGACCAGTTCAACAACTACTACGTCTATCTGCCCGTGGACGAGCAGGCGGGCTCCTTCGGCCAGGGCGTCTATATGGAGGCCCACGGCACGGTGGGCGAAGAGGACAGCGGCGAGTATATCATCGACGGCGAGTATTGGCCCCACCCGGACTTCGACACCGCCCGCGGCGAGTATGAAAAGCTGCTGACCGTGGACATCATCCAGGGGCCCGAGGATTTCGGCGCCAAGCCGCTGGACGACCTGCCCCAGAGTTACCCGGACGAGGATATCTTCGCCGTACAAGCATGGTGATAAAACATGAAAAAGAGCGTAAAAAACCATGGCAGACTGGCGGCCCTGGCCCTGGCGGCGCTGATGGTCCTGGGCATGGTTTTGAGCAGTGCCGCCGCGCCCAGCAGCGTCTTCCTGCGCCCGGACGCGGCGGAGGAAGAACCGGAATTTGAGAGCGCCGTCACCCTGGACGGGGAGGCGGTGGACCAGGCGGAATACGTCTACTCCTATGCCCCGGAGTACGGGCACGTGTTCGCGGCCGCCTTTTCGGTGGGCAGCGAGACCTGGTCCTTCCTGGCCGCCCTGCCGGAGGAACTGTGCCTGGAAGGCGCGGAATATGCCGGGGACGAGATAGAGAAGGGCGGAATCCTGTTTGAGGTGATCGCCGTGGACATGGAGATCGCCGCCGTAGAGACCTACAACTCCGCGGCGTATCCCCAGGTCTTTGAGGACCTCTCGGTGCGCATCGAAAGCGTCACGCCCTATGAGCAGGCCCGGTTCCACCTCTCCGGGACTGTCCATCTGACCGGCCGGGACGCGGAGATCGCGGTGGCCGGCCAGGCAGAATACACCGAGAGCGCGGCCGCTGATACGGGGACAAATGCCGCCAGTACAGGTAATGTCTGCGGCGCCTGCGGCGGCACCGGCCTGTGCGGTATCTGCGGCGGCAGCGGCGTATGCCAGGTGTGCTTCGGCCGGGGCGGCATGTCCGTCACCACCTACGGCATGGGCGGCGACGACTGGGTGGTCTGCCAAGGCTGTCATGGGGACCACCAGTGCAAATACTGTGACCGCGGCCGATGCTCCTACTGCGGCGGCACCGGGATGACGTAAAAATAGCCTCCCTCTGACGAGGGAGGTGGCTCGCCCGCCAGGGCGAGACGGAGGGAGAGATCGAGGGCCTGCATTTTGCAGGTCCTCTTTTCATCTAAACAGCATCCGGGCGGCGGCCTGCAGCCGGGGCAGGGCGTGGTCCAGCAAGGCCTTCATGCTGGGGCACCAGTAGTTCTCCGGCCCGGCGGGGCCCGGGAAGCGGTCCCTCCGGCAGCCGCCCCGGCACAGGGGATAATACCGGCAGGTATCGCACCCGGCCGGGCGTTTGGCACCCTCCGACAGGAAGGTCGCCATCACGGGGCTTGCCAGGGCATCGGCGGGGCTCACGTCATGGATATTGCCCAGATAGTACTCATCCAGCACGTAGAAGTCGCAGGGATAGAGCCCCCCGTCGGCCTCCGCCGCCAGATACCCGCCGCACACCCCCGCGGCGGCGCAGGAACTGGGGGGCATCCCCGCCAGCAGCCGCAGCAGGTCGTCAAAAAGCCGTACGCTCACGTACCGGCCCTTGGCGAGGTCGGCGTACCAGCAGTCGAACAGGCCCTTGAGGAAGTTCCCGTAGGCCTCCGGCGTCAGGGACCAGCTCTCCCCTCCCCGCTCCGCTTCCAGCGGGTCCAGGCAGGGGATGAACTGCAGGGGGTAGTCACCCAGGGCCGTGAGGCTTTTCCACACCTGGCTGGGCGCGGCGGCCATGGGGCCCGTGACCACGGCCAGCAGGTTCGTCTCCGCCCCGGCCGCGTCCAGCATCGCCAGGGCCTTTACCGCCCGGTCCCATGTGCCGTTCCCGGCGGCGTCCCGCCGGTGGCGGTCGTGGAGGGCCCTGGTCCCGTCCAGGGAGAGGCCCACCAGAAAATCATGGGCCTTGAAAAAAGCCGCCCAGTCCTTGTCGATGGCCAGGCCGTTGGTCTGGATGGCATAGGATACGTGGGTCCCGGCGGGGCAGATATTCTCTGCCATGGTGACAAAGTCCCGGTAAAAATCCAGCCCCGCCAGGGTGGGCTCACCCCCCTGGAACAGGAAGTGGACGGAACCGCCGGAGCCGGCGTAAGCAAGGCCCTTCCCGATGAGGGACCGGGCAGTGTCCCGGCTCATCACGCCCCGGCTCTTCACGGCCCGGTTTTCCGTGACGTCCTCGTAAAAGCAGTAGCGGCAGCGCATGTCGCACAGGCCCGAGGCGGGCTTTACCAAAAAGGTGACGGCGTTCATCTTATGCCCTCCTCACAGATACCGGCCCGTGGCGCTGTCCGGGCAGGCCCGTATCTCCTCCGGCGTACCGGCGGCCACGATGCGGCCGCCTTCTTCACCGCCGCCGGGACCCATGTCCACCACGTAGTCCGCGTTTCGGATGAGGTCCAGGTCGTGCTCGATGACCACCACGGTGGCCCCCTGGTCCAGAAGGGCCTGGAACACGCCCATGAGCCCGGCCACGTCCAGGGGATGCAGGCCGATGGTGGGCTCGTCGAAGACGAACAGGGCGTCCGACTGGCCCCGGCCCATCTCGCTGGCCAACTTCAGCCGCTGGGCCTCGCCGCCGGAGAGCCCCGGCGTGGCCTCCCCCAGGGTGAGGTATCCCAGCCCCACGTCGTGCAATAGCTGCAGGCGGCCGTGTACCGTCTTCAGGTCGTCACAGGCGGCCAGCGCCTCGTCCACGCTCATGGCCATGAGGGCGGGGAGGCTGTGCTTTTGCCCGTCCTTCCGCTCCCTGTATATCTCGTAAGCCTCCCGGCTATACCGGCTGCCGCCGCATTCGGGGCAGGGGATGTCCACGTCCGGCAAAAACTGTACGTCCAGGCTGATGCTGCCCGTGCCGTCGCAGGTGGGACAGCGCAGGCAGCCGGTGTTGTAGGAGAAGTCACCGGCTTTGCGGCCCCGCAGCCTGGCGTCCGCCGTGCGGGCGTAGACTTTGCGCAGCTCATCGTGCACGTCCGCGTAGGTGGCCACGGTGGAGCGCACGTTCACGCCGATGGGCGTGGCGTCGATGAGCTTCACCTGCCGGATGCCCGGCGCGTCGATGGCTTTCACGTGGCCGGGCAGAGGCTTTCCCTGGGCCGCGGCGGCGAGAGCCGGAACAAGGCTCTCCAATATCATGGTGGTCTTGCCGGAGCCGGACACGCCGGTGACGGCCGTGAGCCGCCCCTTGGGCAGGGTGAGCTCCAGAGGCTTTACCGTGTGGATGGGGCCGGTGGTCATGGATATGGCACCCCGGTCAAACAGGGCCGCCTTTTCCGCGCGGGCCCGGAGAGTGACCTTCATGTCCGGGGCCAGGTAGGGACCTATTTTGGAGGCGGGGTCGGCCATGAGCGCGGGGACGGTCCCTTCCGCGATGACCTGCCCGCCGTTGGCGCCTGCCCCGGGGCCCAGCTCGATGAGCCAGTCCGCGTGGGTCAGCACGTTCACGTCGTGGTCCACCAGCACCACGGTATTCCCGTCCGCCGCGAGATCGTCCATCACGCCGGTGAGGCCCGCGAGGTTCGCCGGGTGCAGGCCGATGGAGGGCTCGTCCAGCACGTACAGCGCCCCGGTGGTCCGGTTGCGGACCGCCCGGGCCAGCTGGACCCGCTGGCGCTCTCCCGTGGAGAGGGTGGACGCCGCCCGGTCCAGCGTGAGGTAGGAAAGGCCCAGATCCACCAGGCGTTTGGCGGTATTCTGGAACGCGGCGCATATGCTCTCCGCCATGGGCCGCATGGGATCCGGCAGGGACCCGGGGACCCCCTCTACCCACGTTATGAGCTCTGAAAGGGTCATCTTGCAGGCGTCGGCCAGGGAGATGCCCCGCAGGCGCGGCGCTCTCGCCGCTTCGGAAAGGCGGGTACCCCCGCAGTCGGGACACACGTCCTGGCGCAGGAACTTCTCCACCCGCTTCATGCCCTTCTCATCCTTCACCTTGGAAAGGGCGTTCTCCACGGTATAGGTGGCGTTGAAGTAGGTGAAGTCCATGTCCCCCGCCGCGCCGCTGGTCTTGTTCTGGTAGATGATGTTCTTCTTCACAGCGGGGCCGTGGAACACGATGTCCCGCTCCTGTTGGGTCAATTCCCGGAAGGGCACGTCGGTGCGCACGCCCATGGCCCGGGCGATGTCCTTCATCAGCGACCACATCAGCGTCTGCCAGGGGGCCACCGCCCCCTCGTCGATGGAGAGGGACTCGTCCGGCACCAGGGTGGACTCGTCCACGGTGCGCACCACGCCGGTGCCCCCGCAGGTGGGGCAGGCGCCCTGGCTGTTGAAGGCCAGCATCTCCGCCCCCGGCGGGGTGACGGACGCGCCGCACACCGGGCAGACCATGGGCTTTTCCGCCGCCACGTCCAGGGTCGGTTCCAGGTAATGGCCGTTGGGGCAGCGGTGGCTGGAAAGCCGGGAGAACATGAGGCGCAGGGAATTGAGAAGCTCCGTAGCCGTGCCGAAGGTGCTGCGGATGCCGGGCACGCCGGGCCGCTGGTGCAATGCCAGCGCCGCGGGGATATAGCGCACCTCGTCCACCTGGGCGGCGGCCGCCTGGGTCATCCGCCGGCGGGTGTAGGTGGAGAGGCTCTCCAGATACCGCCTTGACCCCTCGGCGTACAGCACCCCCAGAGCCAGGGAGGACTTGCCGGAGCCGGATACCCCGGCCACGCCCACGATCTTCCCCAGGGGGATGTCCACGTCGATGTTCTTCAGATTGTGTACCTTCGCGCCCCGGACCTGGATGGCCCCGGGTCGTTTTTTGTCCTGGCTCATGGAGCACCTCGCGCGTTTTTTCTTATCGCCATTATACCATGTCGCGCGGTTCCGGCGTCAGCCGGGAGCACGACCGGTATCTTGATGTATAATAGCGGTTACGGCGCTATTATACAGTGACCGGACACGTTTTTCAACGTATGGCGCGCGCCCCTCTCCTTTTCCCCGCCGGGCCCGCCCGGTCTTGACAATGGCCCGCTCCGCCGATACAATGGACATGCCCGCCGCCGGCAGACGCGGCGCGGGCACACCCTATTTTTCCCGGAAAACAGCATACTCTACGGGCAGCCGTCTGTCAGAGAAGCGGGGTGAGAATCCCCCACGGTCCCGCCACCGTGATGGGCCTTTCGGTCCTAAGCCGGGTCGCTGAGCTGTCCTGTACATTTCCACGATGGATGGATCTGTGCATGAAGGCCATGACGGGCGCGGTCGAGCAGGTACGCCCGCCACAGGTCCGGTATTGCATAAAACGCCCCTTCATCGGGGCGTTCGTTTGTTATTTACGGAGCGCCGTTTTCCGGACAATATGAACGGAGGAAATGCCTATGAAGAAATTCATCGCACTTACCATGGCCCTGCTCCTGCTCCTGGGCCTGGGCGCGTCCGCATTCGCCGCGGATGAACCCCCCGCGCCCCCCACCGAGGACCCCAGCGGCGCGGCCATCACCGTACCCGACAAGATAGAGTCCATCGTCGTCCTGGCCCCCTCCCTCGCGGAGATGGTGGTGGCCCTGGGCCACGGGGACCAGATCGTGGGGTATGACACCAACTGCGCCGGCCTGGAGGGCCTGGACCCAGAGGCGGCCCAGTTCGACCTGGCGGCCCCGGACATGGAGAGCCTGGCGGCCCTGGAGCCGGACCTGCTGCTGGTCAGCAACATGACCCTCTACGATCAGACCAGCCCCTTTGACACCCTCATCGATCTGGGGGTGTGCGTGGCGTGCGTGCCCAACAGCGACTCCATCGCCGACATCGAGAGGGACATCGCCTTCGTGGCGGCCGTCCTGGGCGAGGAGGAGGCCGGGGAGGCCATCGTCGCGGACATGCAGGCAGAGGTGGACCGTCTGGCCGCCATCGGCGAGACCATCCCCGAGGAGGATCGGAAGACCGTGTACTTCGAGATCTCCGCCGCGCCCTATATGTACAGCTTCGGCTCCGGCGTGTTCCTGGACGAGATGCTCACCCTCCTCGGCGCGGACAACCTCCTGGCGGACCAGGAGGGCTGGCTCAGCGTAGAGGCCGAGGCCGTGGTGACCGGGGACCCGGACGTGATCCTCACCAACGTGAACTACATCGACGACCCCGTGGGCGAGATCTTGTCCCGGGAGGGCTGGGGCGGCGTCACCGCCATCGCGGAGGAGCAGGTCTACGCCATCGACAACATGGCCTCCTCCCTGCCCGACCAGAACGTAGTGACCGCCATGGAGCAGATGGCCCAGGCCATCTATCCGGAGTACTACGCCCAATGAAGACCCGGGGAAAAATGGCGCTTCTCGCGGCGCTGGCGGCGGCAAGCATAATCGCCGCCACCGCCGTGGGCAGCGTTCCTATCCCGGCGGGCGATATTTTGGCTATCCTGGCGGACCGGCTCTTCGGGGCCGGTCTGCCGGAGGGCATGAGCGCGGTGTATCCCGCCATGGTGATGGACATGCGCCTGCCCCGGGTGCTGCTGGCGTTTCTCACCGGCGCGGCCCTTGCCATGTCCGGGACGGTGATGCAGTCGGTGCTGCAAAATCCCCTGGCGTCCCCCTTCGGGCTGGGAGTGTCCTCCGGCGCGGGCCTGGGCGCGGCCATCGTCATCGTGACGGGTCTGGCCGCCGGGCCGGGGCGGATGTTCCTGCTGCCGGCGGTGAGCCTCGCCTTCGGACTGGGGACGGTGTTTCTCGTTCTCCGGGCCGCGAAGGCCATCGACCGGGGCTACAGCAACCTCACCATCATCCTCATCGGCATGGTGGCCAGCCTCTTCTTCAACGCGGTCATGAGCATGCTGGCCACGGCGTCCCCCGCCTACGCCCAGAGGATCAACCTCTGGCTGCTGGGCAGCTTCTCCATGCGGGAGTGGTCCAGTGTATGGGTGCTGCTGCCGGTGACGGCGGGGTGCTCCCTGCTCTTTTTCCGCTATGGGCGGGAGCTGGACGCCATGACCTTCGGGGAGGAGCAGGCCCAGGTGCTGGGGGTGGACATGGGCCGGTGCAAGACCCTTCTCATTTGCGCCGTGGCGGCCCTCACGGCCACGGCGGTATCCTTCACCGGCGTCATCGGGTTCGTGGACCTGATCGCCCCCCACGTGGTGCGGCGGTTCTTCGGCGCGGGGCACCGGAAGGTGCTGCCCGCGGCGGCCCTTTTTGGCGGCGCGTTCATGGTGCTGTGCGACCTGGCAGCCCGGACGCTGATCCCGCCCCGGGAGATACCCATCGGCTCCATCACGGCGCTGCTGGGCGCGCCCTTTTTCCTCTATATCTACTTTGCCGGGAGAAGGAGGCGGTCGAAATGATGCTGGAAGCGGCCCATATCACCTGCGGCTACGGGGCCGAGCCCGTTGTCAAAGACGTGTCCTTTACCCTTGGCGAGGGGGAGCGGCTCAGCATTCTGGGCCCCAACGGCTGCGGCAAGACCACGCTATTGCGGGCGCTGGCGGGCCTGCTGCCCTGCGAGGGGACCGTCACGGTCCTGGACAGCGACGCGGCGAAACTCTCCCGCCGGGAGCTGAGCCGTCGGGTGGCCCTTATGAGCCAGTCCGCGCCGGTGTACTTCGCCTACACCGTCCGGGAGACGGTGGCCATGGGCCGGTACGCCCGGCGGCAGGGAGGCCTCCTGGACCGGGAGGCCCCGGATGACGAAGCGGCCGTCCGGGAGAGCTTGGAGCGGACGGGGCTGTGGCCATTGCGGGACAGGCTCATCACGGAGCTGTCCGGCGGCCAGCTGCAGCGGGTGTTCCTGGCCCGGACCTTCGCCCAGGACCCGGCGGTCATATTGCTGGACGAGCCCACCAGCCACCTGGACCTCAAATACCAGGTGGAGCTCATCGAAAGCCTGAAGGAGTGGACGGCCCGGCCCGGCCGGGCGGCGGTGGGGGTGTTCCACGACGTGAACCTGGCATTGGATTTCGCCCACACCGCCCTTCTCATGGCGGACGGCGCGGTCCGGTCCCTGGGCCCCGCCGGGGCGGTGGACCCGGTCCTGCTGAGCGACATCTACGGCATGGACGTGCCCCGGTATATGAAGGCGGCCCTGGGCCGCTGGGAGGGATAAGATGGAACTGTATCGAAGCTCCTATGAGGCGTACCCCTTTTTGAGCGACGAAAGCGACGACCTGCGCTGCGACTTCGAGCTTCTCACCGACGGCATGGCCAGCCTCACCGGCCTGCTCCGGGCCCAGGTGGAGGACCCGGCCCTGCGGGAGGAACTGCTGTGGATAGACCAACTCATCTACCATATGAACCCCACGCTGCGGACCTTTTTCTCCGTGACGGACGGGGAGCTGGACCTGCTGCGGGCGGCGGTCCGGCGGCTGGAGGACCAGTGCGCCGGCCGGTGCGCGCTGTTCGTACTGCCCCAGGGGAGCCAGGCCGCCTGCACCGCCCACGTGCTGCGGGTGGAGAGCAAGAAGCTGGTCCGGCTCCTCTACCGCCACGCCCGCCAGGGCCATGCCGTTCCGCCCGCCCTGCTGGACGGGGCCAATCTGCTGAGCGGGTACTTCTTCAACCTGGCCCTGCGGCTCAATATGCTGGCGGGGGTGGAGGAGCTGCCCTTCGTCAGCCGGAACTACAAATAACCCTTGACCGGCGTGATACAATGGACTTACCAATCTACACCAAAAAGGAGCGCTTGCTATGATGAAGGATTTTGGCGTTAAGCCTTATCTCTATCCCATGCCCACCTACATGATCGCCACCTACAACGAGGATGACACCGTGGACGCCATGATGATGGCCTGGGGCGGCATCTGCGCCGAGGACATGGTGGCCCTGAACCTGGAGGCCAGCCACAAGACCGTGGCCAACCTCCGCGCCCGGGGCGCGTTCACCCTGTCCGTGCCCGGCGCAGACACCCTGGCGGCCAGCGACTACATGGGCATCGCCTCCGCCAACGACACCCCCGATAAGTTCGCACGCACCGGCCTGCACGCCGTGAAGAGCACCCGGGTGGACGCCCCCGTCATCCAGGAGTACCCCCTGACATTGGAGTGCACTGTGGAGCGGTTCGAGGACGAGCCCTACGGCCTGCGGGTCCTGGGGCGTATCGTGAACGTGATGGCAGACGAGAAGGTCCTGGACGACCTGGGCCGGATCGACGCGGCGAAGCTCGGCGCCTTCTGCTTCGACCAGATGCGCAACGGCTACTATGCCTGCAATGAAAAGGTGGGCCAGGCCTGGAACTCCGGCGCAGGGCTTATGAAAAAGTGATTATGTAAACTATATTATGTTAATAATATCCCCTCAGTCGGGTGACTGAGGGGATAGCTTTATCCTTTTTCCTCCATGAGCTTTTTCAGTATCTTCTCGTCCGCGGGGCAGAAGTCGTACTGCGGTATCTCAGCGGGGCGTATCCACGCCAGCCGGACGTGCTCCAAAAGCTTCGGCGTCCCGGCCGCGATGGAGGCGTTGAACAGCGTGAGGCGCACGGTGATATCCGGGTACTCGTGGGTGAGCTCCATGAACACGTCCCCCACGTCCACCTGGATATCCAGCTCCTCCCGGCACTCCCGGACCAGGGCCTGCTCCTTCGTCTCGCCGGGCTCCACCTTGCCGCCCACGAACTCCCACAAAAGGCCTCTCGCCTTGTGGGCCGGCCGCTGGCAGATGAGGAACCGCTCCCCGTCCCATATGAGCGCCGCCGCCACGTCTGTCATATCCGCACCTCCACTTTCATTGCACGGTCATTATAGCATAGGTACTTTAGGCGGGCAAGCGCTTGAATAATAACGGAATTTTAATTCCGTTATTTCCGAAGCGCTCACTGATCTCTCTTTCCTCCCGGTCGGATGCGAAAAACCCTTGACTTTCGGGGGGCTGCCGGGTATAATAATCAAGTCGGGCAAGTATGGAGAAGTCGCGTAGTTTGGTCGAGCGCGCACGATTGGAAATCGTGTATACCCCAAAAGGGTATCGAGGGTTCGAATCCCTCCTTCTCCGCCACGGAAAACCCCGTA
>CANPVS010000028.1 GCA_947581795.1 uncultured Oscillospiraceae bacterium | reverse complement strand
ATGGCCTTCATGATGGCGGTCATGGCGGACACCTTCCAGTCGCCCTCGCCGCCGTAGCCGTAGCCCTGGGCCATCAGATGCTGGCTGGCCAGGCCGGGCAGCTGCTCCATGCCGTACAGGTCTTGGAAGGTGTTGGAGAAGGCCCTGCAGCCCTCCGCGTCCATCATCTTCTTGATGGCGATCTCCTCCCGGGCCTGGTAGCGGATGGCGGCGGTGTTGTCCGTGGCCACGTCGTAGGCGGCCTCGTACTCGGCCACCAGGGCGTCGATCTCGGCGTTGGTGACGGCGTTCATCTCTTTGACCAGGTCGCCCACGGCCCAGGTGTTCACCTGCCAGCCCAGCTTGGTCTGGACCTCCACTTTATCGCCCTCGGTGACGGCCACCTCCCGCATATTGTCCCCAAAGCGCATGACCTTCATGCCCCGGGAGACCGCCGCGCCCACGGCCGCTTTCATCCAGCTGCCGATGCGGGCCAGGACCTTTTCGTCCTTCCAGTAGCCGGCGATGACCTTGCGGGGCATGCGCAGGCGGGCCGCGATGAAGCCGTGCTCCCGGTCGCCGTGGGCGGCCTGGTTCAGGTTCATGAAGTCCATGTCGATCTCCTCGTTGGGGATCTCCTTGTTGTACTGGGTGGCGAAGTGGCAGTAGGGCTTCTGCAGGGCGGCCAGGCCGTTGATCCACATTTTGCTGGGGGAGAAGGTGTGGCACCAGGCGACGATACCGGCGCAGGCGTCGTCGTGGTTGGCCTCCTTGACTATATCCGTGATCTCCTTGTTGGTCTTGGCGGTGACCTTGTAGACCAGGGGATAGGGAAGGCTTTTGCTCATCTTGGCGGCCATCTCTTTGGCCCGGGCCTCCACGGTCTCCAGGACCTCGGGGCCGTAGAGGAACTGGGAGCCCACCACGAACCAGAATTCGTACTTGCTCATATTATAATATCTCCTTACAGGGTGTCAACAGCGGCCTTTTCCACGGCCAGCAGGGCCTTATACCGCTGGATATAGGCGTTGAAGCCGTCCACGTCCGCCTGATCCGGGGCCAGGGTGGTCCCCTTCGCGCCGGCGAATACCCGGGCGTTCAGATACTCCTCCAGGGTCTCGCCGCCGTTCTTGTTCAGCATGTAGGCGGCCAGCAGGGCCATGCCGTAGGGGCCGCCCTCGCCGGCGGTCTCCATGCAGGTCACCGGGGCGTTGCAGGCCGCGGCCATGTACTTCTGGCCCACCATGGGAGTCTTGAAAAGGCCGCCGTGGCCGGTGAGGGAGTCGATGGCCACGTGTTCCGAGGCCAGAATGTCCATGCCGATCTTCAGGGTGGACATGGTGGCGTACAGCTGGGCCCGGAAGAAGTTGGCCAGGGTGAATCTGGCGTCCGGGGTGCGGACCACCAGGGGACGGCCCGCGTCCATGTGGGTGACGCCCTCGCCGGCCAGGTAGTTGCACACCAGCACGCCGCCGCAGTCGGGCTCGCCCTCCAGGCTCTTTTCATAGAGCTTGGTGTAGAGGTCGCCGGTGTCCGGCTGGGTGCCGAACAGATCCGCCGTCTCCTTCAGCACGCCCACCCAGGCGTTGGTGTCGTTGGTGCAGTTGTTGCAGTGGACCATGGCCACGGGCTTGCCCGTGGGGGTGGTCACCACGTCGATCTCCTCGTGGACGTGCTCAAGGGGCTTTTCCAGCACAACCATGGAGAAGATGCTGGTGCCCGCGGACACGTTGCCGGTGCGGGGAGCCACCGCGTTGGTGGCGGTCATGCCGGTGCCCGCGTCGCCCTCGGGGGGCGCGAAGGGGACCCCCGCCGGGAGCAGGCCGTCCAGCAATGCGGCGCCTTTCTCGGTGAGAGCGCCCGCGTCCTCGCCCGCCTGCAGCACCTGGGGCAGCAGGTCGGCCAGCTTCCAGGGCAGTTTACGGGGAGCCACTAGGGCGTCGAATTTCGCCATCATCCCGGCGTCATAGTCCCTGCCGTCGGCGGCGATGGGGAACATGCCGCTGGCCTCGCCTACGCCCACGGCGTTCACGCCGGTGAGGGCGTGGTGGACATAGCCCGCCAGGGTGGTGATGTGGGCGATATGGGGCACATGCTCCTCGCCGTTCAGCACCGCCTGATAGAGGTGGGCGATGCTCCAGCGCTGGGGGATGTTGAAGCCGAACAGGGCCGTCAGTTCCGCCGCGGCGGGGCCGGTGATGGTGTTCTGCCAGGTGCGGAAGGGGGTGAGCAGGTGCCAGTCCTTGTCGAAGGCCAGGTAGCCGTGCATCATGGCGGAAACGCCCATGGCGGCGATACCGTTCCGGTTCTGCACGCCGGAGAGGGCTTTTTTGAGCCCGGCCCACACCTCGTCCAGGGAGTAGGTCCACACGCCGTTTTCATAGGAGCTTGCCCAGGTGTAGTCGCCGGAGGAGACGGGGCGGTGGGCCCCGTCTATGGTCACGGCTTTGATGCGGGTGGAGCCGAACTCCACGCCGAGATAGAGTTTTTTGTCGTTCATGCCGTCTCCTTATTGAATCCGTTTCACTTCTTGTTCTTGCGCATCAGGATGATGCTCTGGATGATCAGGAACAGGCAGATCATGGCTGCCACAGTGATGTTGGACCACCAGGCCTCATCAAAGCCCAGGGTGGAGACGATGCGCTTGATGGTGTTCAGGCTCAGCACGCCGAAGAAGGTGCCGACGATGTTGCCCACGCCGCCGGTGAGCAGGGTACCGCCGATGATGGAGGAGGCGATGGCGTTCATCTCGTCTCCCGCGCCGTTGGCCACGTCGCCGCTGCCCACGTGCAGGAAGTACAGGATGCCGCCCAGGCCAGCCAGCAGGCCGCACAGAACATGGGCCAGGAACTTTGTCCGGCGCACGTTGATGCCCAGCATGTTGGCGCTCTGGTTGTTGCCGCCCACGGCGTAGAAACTGCGGCCCAGCTTCGTCCAGCGCAGCACGCAGAACAGGATCACGACCACCGCCAGCGCGATGAGCACGCCCACTTCCACATAGGCGGGCACGTACTGACCCAGCTTGTTGTTGGAACCCAGACCGGGCACGGTGACGCGGATGTTCTTGATGGCTAGGAAGCTCTCGCCGGTCACGCGCACCGGCTCCTTGCTCACGATGGTGGTCATGCCCTTGGCAAAGAACATGCCCGCCAGGGACACAATGAAGGGCTGGATGCCCAGATGGGCCACCAGGAAGCCTTGGACGATACCGAAGGCAAGGCCGATGCCCAGGCCCAGCAGAAGGGCCGTGATGATGCTGCCGCCCTGCAGTTCCAGGTGGACCGCGCAGTTCATGCACACGAGGCCCGTGACAGCGCCCACGCTGATGTCGATGCCGCCGGTGATCATGACGATGCTCATGCCGCAGGAGAGCACGATGAGCGAGGCGTTGTTGTTCAGGATATTGAGGAAGCTCTGGGGCTTGGAGAAGCCGCCGCCCAGAAAGACCACGGCGGCGATGTACATGACGAAAAACACCAGGACCGTGATGGTGAGCAGCATGTTGGTGTCGCTCATGGCGGGGCGGCCGGCCAGCCGTCCCTGCTTATCCACAGCTATTTCTTTCGGCATTTCACGCCACCTCCTTTGCGGCCTTGGCGGAGCTCTTCTTCATGCGGGACAGCTTTTCCCGGACCACGGGGGCGCTGAGCACCACCAGCAGGATGACCACCACCGCCTTGTAGGCCGGCAGGGCAGTGGAGGGCACGTTGTACTTATACAGCGTCGTGGTGAGGAACTGGATGACATAGGCGCCCAGGATGGAGCCGTAGACGTTGAACTTGCCGCCGCCCAGGCTGTTGCCGCCCAGGGCCACCGCCAGGATGGCGTCCATCTCAATGTTCTCCGCGATGCGGGAGTAGTTGATGGAGCCGCTGCGGCTGACGCGGATGAAGCCGGCTATGGCGACGCAGGCGCCCAGGATCACATAGGTGAGCAGCTTGATCTTCTTGGGGTCCAGGCCGTTGAGCCGGGAGGAGTTGGCGTTGATGCCCACCGCCTGGGTGTACAGGCCCAGGTTGGTGAATTTCAGCACCAGCCAGAACACCAGGATCATGAACAGGGTGATGAATACCGGCGTGGGGACCGGGATGCCGGGCAGGAAGGTGCCCGCGTACTTGAAGGCCACGTCGTTGATGAAGGGGAGCTGGTTGTTGTTGATCCAGGCGGCGATGGAGCGGCCGGCGGTGAACATGATCAGCGTGGCCACCATGGGCTGGATCTTGAAGTAGGCCACCAGCGCGCCGTTGAAGGCGCCGAAGGCCATGGTCACGACGATGCCCGCCAGAACGGCCAGGAACAGGGGCGCCTGCATGGTGTCGGCGCTGACCTGGCCGCCGCAGACCAGCCGGAGGATCACGCTGCCGGCGATGGCCATCGTGGCGCCCACGGAGATGTCCTGCCCGCCGGAGGAGGCGGTCACCAGCGTCATGCCGATGGCCAGCAGGACCAGCTCGGAGGCGTTGTCCAGCACGGAGATGATATTGCCGCTGAGGACCGGGTTGCCCAGGCTGTTCTCCTTCAGGCTGATCGAGAAGAAGGAGGGGTCGGCGATGAGGTTGAACAGCACCAGCGCCAGCAGCGCGGCCACAGGGATGAAGAGCTGGTGGCGGGTGAGCCGCCGGAAGAAGCTCTCGTCAGATCGTTTTTCCTTCACTGCGTGTCACCTCCTGCGATAGTCGCCATGATCTTGCTCTGGGTCAGGTCCTCCCCGGACAGCTCGCCCACCGCCTTGCGGTCGCGCATGACGATGAGCCGGGAGCAGGTGCGCAGCATCTCGTCGATCTCGGAGGAGATGAACGTGACGCTCTTGCCTTCCGCCGCCAGCTGCAGGACCAGCTTCTGGATCTCAATCTTGGTGCCGATGTCGATGCCGCGGGTGGGCTCATCCAGGATCAGGTATTTCGGGTCGGTGAGCAGCCACCGGGCCACGATGCACTTCTGCTGGTTGCCGCCGGAAAGGGAGTTGATGGGGGTGTCCGAGGAGGCGGTCTTGATCTCCAGCCGCTTTATGTACTCGTCGGCAAATTTCTCCGCCTGGGCCCGGGAGAAGGGCCGGAAGAAGCCCTTCATGACCTGCAGGGCCAGGATGATGTTTTCCCGGACGGACAGGTCGCCCACGATGCCGTCGCCCTTGCGGTCCTCGGGCAGATAGCCGATGCCGCTCTTCATGGCGTCCAGGGGCTTGTGGATCTTTACATCCTTCCCGTCCATCTTTACAGAGCCGCCGGTGACCCGGTCGGCGCCGAAGATGGCCCGGACGCACTCGCTGCGGCCGGAGCCCAGAAGGCCGGTGAAGCCGTTGACCTCGCCCTTGTGGATGGAGAAGTCGAAGGGCTTGATGCCCGCGTTGCTGCACAGGTCCTGGGCCTCCAGAACGGGCGTGCCGCTCATGTCGGCGGCGGTGCCGGACTCGCTCTTGATGTCGGCCATGTCGTCCAGGTCCTTGCCCAGCATCTTGGACACCAGCAGGACACGGGGCATATCCTCTATCACATATTCGCCCACCAGCTGGCCGTCCCGCAGAACGGTGATCCGGTCGCAGACCTCATAGACCTGCTCCAGGAAGTGGGTGACGAAGATGATGCCCACGCCCTTTGCCTTCAGATCCCGCATGAGGCCGAAGAGCTTCTGCACCTCCTGCTCGTCCAGGGAGGAGGTGGGCTCGTCGAGGATCAGGACCTTGCAGTCCATGTCCACCGCCCGGGCGATGGCCACCATCTGCTGCACGGCGATGGAGCAGCTGGAAAGCTGCTGGTTGGGTAAGGCGGGGATGCCCAGGTCCCGGAGGATCTTCCCGGCGCCCTGGTTCATTTTCCGCCAGTTGGCGAGATTTCCTTTGGTACGGCCTATATACATATTCTCCGCCACCGTCAGGTTGGGGCAGAGGGTGATCTCCTGGTAAACGGTACTGATACCGATGTTCTGGGCGTCCTGGGGGGAGCGGATGGAAACGGCCTTGTCATGGCCGGCCATGTAGATCTCGCCCTCGTCTTTGGGATAGACGCCGGTCAGGCATTTGATAAGGGTGGATTTGCCGGCGCCGTTCTCACCCATGAGGGCGTGTATCTCGCCGGCGCGCAGGGTGAAGTCCACGTTTTGAAGGGCCTTTACGCCGGGGAAGAATTTGCTGATCCCGCGCATTTCCAATATGGCGCCTTCCTGCATAGTGCATACCTCCATTCCTCTGAGAATTTCACACGCGGCGCGGCATGTAGCCGCGCCGCGTGCTTGTTATGCGAAGTGTTTTATTGGATAGTTGCGATATCAGGTACCGAAGGTCTCCACGTCTTCCTCGGTGATGGTCTCGCAGTCAAAGCCCGGCTCGTCGGAGTAGATGATCTTCTCCTCAGGCTCAACACCCTCCATCAGGTCCTTGATGATCTGGTCGACCTTCTCAGCCTGCATGGGGTTGCACAGGCCCATGTAGTTCCACTCGCCGTTCAGCACGGACTCCATGGCCCACTTGTCGGAGTCGAAGCCGATGACGATGACGTCGCCGTCCTTGCCGTGGGTGATGCCGTTGGCGTCCAGCGCGGCAACAGCGCCGCGGGCCATGCCGTTGTTCTCAGCGTAGATGACGTTGAACTCCTCGCCGGAGTCGATGACGGACTGCACGATGGTACGGGCGGTCTCCTCGTTCCAGTCGGCGGTCTGCTGGGTCACGTAGTTCCAGTTGTCCTCAGCCTCGACCTTCTCGTCCAGAGCGCCGGTACGGCCCAGCTGAGCGTCAGAGCCCATGTGGCCCTGGATGTGGATGATGTTGTACTCATCCAGCTCCTGCTCTTCCAGCCAGGTGACAGCGGTCTCGCCCTCAGCGGCCATGTCGGACACGACAGCGGCCACATAAGCGCTCTCGTCGGCCTCCAGCATACGGTCGAAGAGGATGATCTGGGTGCCGGCGGCAGCGGCGTCCTCAAGGACGGTGTCCCAGCCGGTGGTGGAGCCGGGGGAGAGCAGAAGGAAGTCCACCTCGTCCTGGATCATCTGCTGAGCAGTAGCGATCTGCTGGGCGGCGTCGTTGTTGTTGTAGAACGTGGCGTCGTAGCCGTTCTCTTCCGTGAAGGTGGCGCGCATGGCGGCGTCGTTGGCGGTGCGGTAGCCGGACTCGTTGGGGTCGTTGTTGATGATGCCGACCTTGATGAGCTCGTCGTCAGCGGCGAAAGCCACAGAGCTCAGGCTCAGGACCATGACCAGCGCCAGAACAATAGCGAGAATTTTCTTCCGGGGGGGGGTATACATGGTGATATCTCCTTCCTAAATTTACTCGGAATACCGAGTGTGGTGATATATGCATTAAATCAAAAAAGCCCTGGAAAGTCAATCGATTTTTGACGTTTCCTCCAAATTCGTACCAATTAATAAGACAAATTTGAATGTCTTTCGGTCATTTTGATACAACTTTCAGGAATCCTTCCCGAAAACCCCGGAAATATGTTTGCAAATTTCAGATTTTGTGGTAAACTGTGTTTGCTATTTTATGACCTTGATTTACCGTAATTTCCGAAAGCGTTTGGTCAATTTGCTCATTCTGCCAGAAATGGCTGGGAAAATGGGCAAAAGTGTCAGCAATGTGACAGACCGGTTGGGCACAAATGGCGAATTAACAGACAAATTTGCGGAATTTGTACGTATTTTCAATACAAATCGGCATATTATGCCATAGCTGTCCGTCCGGGACGGCGATATGCACAGCAAAAAAGAAAGGGGAGAGACCATGGCGCTGAAATACAGGACCCTGGCCGACCAGCTCCGGGAGGAGATACGGACCCAGGAGTGGAAAGCGGGCCGGCGGCTGCCCACGGAGGCGGAGCTTTCGGAGCGGTTTTCCGTGAGTCGGCAGACGGTGCGCCGGGCGCTGCAGCTTCTGGCGGAGGAGGGCGTGGTCCAGTCCCGCCAGGGCAGCGGCACCTACGCCACCGGCGTCACCCGGGCGGGGGAGGTGCGCCAGGTGGCGGTGATTTCCTCCTTTTTGGACGACTACATCTTTCCCACCATCCTCCACGACGCCCAGAGCGTCTTCGCCGGTCAGGGCTATTCCATCCTGGTCTTCGCCACGGAGAACCAGGTGAGCCGGGAGCGGGAGATATTGCAGCAGCTGCTGGAGCACCCGGTGGCGGGCATCCTGGCGGAGGGCTCCAAGACGGCCCTGCCCAACCCCAACGCGGACCTTTACCGCCAGCTGGGGCGGATGGGTGTGCCCATGGTGTTCCTCCACGGGGCCTACGCGGAGCTGACCGGCATCCCCTGCGTGGCCGACGACAACTACGGCGGCGGCTACAAGCTGGCCCGGTACCTCATCGACAAGGGCCACCGGCGCATCGGCGGCATCTTCAAGTCCGACGACGTCCAGGGCCCCCAGCGGTACCACGGCTCCGTCTCCGCTATCCGGGACCAGGGCCTGCCCATCTCCGACCGGCGCTTTTGCTGGTACGACACCCAGGACCGGCTGGAGATGATGGAACAGCAGGGGGGCGCTCTCCTGCGCCGGTTTTTGACCGAGCGGCTGGACGACGTGTCGGCGGTGATATGCTACAACGACGAGGTGGCCTTCCACCTGATCCGGGAGCTGCTGGCTATGGGCAAGCGGGTTCCGGAGGACGTGGCGGTGGTCAGCTTTGACAATAGCTACTACAGCCAGATCGGCCCCGTGCACATCACCTCCCTCTGGCACCGCCACAGCCGTATGGGCCAGGTGGCGGCGGAGGAGCTCATCCACATCCTCCGGGGCCAGCAGGGCACCAGCCGGTCTCTGGACTGGGAGCTGATGGAGCGGGCCAGCAGCCGGTGAGGGGGAGGCGCTTGCCATGACGAGAGAGGAGATACTCCACGACCCGGAGCTGGCCCCCTATGTGCGGCGGTATTTTTTCGAGCGGCTGACGGCGGGGCTCATGGACCGGGGGGAGGCCCTGGCCATGGCCCGGCGGCTGGACATCGACCTGGAGGCCGGGGGCTATGCCGTCGCCCTGTTCACCCTGCCGCCCCCGCCCCGGGCGGCGGCGGACTATCTGTCCGACCCGGCGGCGGCCGTGCGCAGCGGGCTCATGGCCCACTTTTTGAAGTACGCCGAGTATGTGTCCATCCCCTGGGAGGCCACGGTATCCGCCGTGCTCATCAAGGGGAACGAGGGCGACATGCCCAGTCTCATCCGCCGGTGTGTCAATGAGGTGCGGGACCAGTACGCCGCCGCCAGCCTCGCGGACTGGCACATCGCGGTGAGCGCGCCCGTGAGACGGCTGGAGGACCTGCCCCGCTGCTGGGAGGAGGCATCCCGGCTGTGGGCTATGCGGTATATCCACCCGGAGCAGCATGTATTCCTTCCCGCGAGAGCGGTGGACACCGCCGGCGGGGAGGAGGCTGCGCCGGAGAACACAACAGAAACGGACGGCCAAGCGGAGACCGGGGGCGCCCTGGACCGGGCACTGGCCTACGGGCAGGAACACATATCCGACCCGGACCTGTCCCTGGGCGGCGCCGCCGCCCACGCCGGGGTCACGGCGGGATATCTCTCGGCCCTTTTTCGCCGGGAGCTGGACACCACCTTCACCGCTTGGGTGACGGCCCGGCGGATGGAGCGGGCCCGGGAACTGCTGGCGGAGACGGACCTGCCCGTAGGCCAGGCCGCCCGGGAGGCGGGCTTCCGGGACGCCCGGTATTTCAGCACCTTATTTAGAAAGACGCAGGGCTGCACCCCCACCCAGTTCCGGGAGAGAAATTATAATGTATAGCGGCGCGGGAAAAGTTATGAAAATTTCATCATTCGGTCACAAACGGCATGCCGGATGGGTGTACAATGACCGGCGGACACAAAAGGAGGCGGCGGTATGATCGAAGTGAGCCACCTGACAAAGCGATACGGTTCCCGCGTGGCGGTGGAGGACCTGACCTTCACCGTGGACAAAGGCGTGGTGTGGGGCTTCCTCGGCCCCAACGGCGCGGGCAAGAGCACGACCATGAACATCCTGGCCGGGTGCCTGGCCGCCACGGAGGGAAGGGTGGCCATCGGCGGCCACGATATATTTGAAGAGCCTCTGGCGGCCCGGCGGCAGGTGGGCTACCTGCCCGAGCAGCCGCCCCTCTATATGGGCATGACGGTCCGGGAGTACCTGTCCTTCGTGGCCAGGGCCAAGGGCGTGGCCGTGAGGGACCTGGACGACCAGCTGGACCATGCCATGGCCGTCACCGGCGTGGAGGAGGTGGCCGACCGGCTCATCCGGAACCTGTCCAAGGGCTTCCGCCAGCGGGTGGGCGTGGCCCAAGCCATCCTGGGCGACCCGGAGGTCATCATCCTGGACGAGCCCACCGTGGGGCTGGACCCCCTGCAGATCGTGGAGATACGAAAGCTGATCCGCGCGCTTGGCAGGGACCACACCGTCATCCTCTCCAGCCATATTTTGAGCGAGGTCCAGGCGGTGTGCGACCGGGTCCTGATGATCCACCACGGCCGCCTGGTGGCCTCCGGTACCCCGGAGGAACTGGAGCAGCGGTTCTCCGGCCAGGTGACCTATAAGATCACCGCCAAGGCGATGCCCATGGAGGTGCGCCAGGCGCTGGAATACCTCCCCGGCGTGACGTCTGTCACGGCGGAGATGGGAGCCGAAGGCCGGACGGAGGCGGTCATCGCCGCCTCGGACACGGGCCCCGATATGGACGAAAAGCTCAGCTTCGCCCTCAGCGACCGGCGCATCCCGGTGCTGCGGCTGGAGCGGGAGCAGACCAGTCTGGAGGACGTGTTCCTGGCCCTGGCCCAGGAGGACGGGCCCGCATCGGAGGCGGAGGATACGCCCCGCCATAAGCGGAGAGGAAGGGGGGAGAGCGCGTGACAGCCATATACGAGCGGGAGCTGGACAGCCAATTGAACGGCCTGACCGGCTATGTGTACGGGGCCATCATGCTGCTGTTCGCGGGCATCTACGTGATGGCCTTCAACCTGGAGGGTTCCCCGGATTTCACCAGCGTGCTGTACAGCATGAAGTGGATCGCCCTCATCACCATCCCTCTGCTCACCATGCGCTCTATCGCCGAGGAGCGCCACCAGAAGACAGACCAGCTCCTCTACAGCCTGCCCCTGGGCATGACCCGCATTGTGATGGGCAAGTACCTGGCCCTTGTGACGGTCATGGCCATGCCCCTCGCGGTGATGGCCCTGTACCCCCTGGCCCTGAACGCGGCGGCCACGGCGGGCCACGTGGCGCTCAAAAGCGCCTACGGCGCGCTGGCGGGCTACTTTTTCCTGGGTATGACCCTCACGGCCATAGGCTTGTTCATCTCCAGCCTCATGGAGAACGTAGGGCTGGCCGCCGGGGCCTGCTTTCTCGTGATGCTGGTGCTCCACTTCCTCACGCCCCTGGCCCGGTTCATCTCCTCCTCGGGAGCGGCGTCCCTCATCGCATTCGGAGTGGCGGCGGTCCTGTTCGGGCTCATATTGTGGCGCGCCACGAAAAACGGCCTGTTCGCCCTGGTGCTGACGCTGGTATTGGCGGCGGCTCTGGGGGTGTGTTACGCCCTGTGGCCGGACAGCTTTTCCGGCCTTTTCGCGCAGGTGTTGGAGCAGCTCGCCGTTTTCGACAGATTCGACAACTTCACCTATGATATATTCGACATACGGTCCATCGTGTACTTCCTGTCGGTGACGGGCGTGTTCCTGTTCCTCACGGTCCAGGCCATGGAGCGCAGGAGGTGGGCGGCATGAAGGGAAAGATCAAAGCTTCCTTCCACACCCGCTCCTGGCGGGCCGGGGCCTACAGCATCTTTGCGGCGGTGATCGTGATCGCCATCGCCGTGGTGGCCAATTTCGCGGTGAACGCCCTGCCCGCGTCCGTGACCCAGCTGGACATGACGGCCAGCGGGCTCTATTCCCTCACCGAGGGCACGGAGCAGATATTGGCGTCCCTTGATAAGGACGTGGATATCTACTGGCTGGTCCAGGAGGGGTACGAGAACCCCACCATGGAGCAGGTGCTGCAAAAGTACGCTGAGTTTGACCGGGTGACGGTGACGAAGGTGGACCCGGTGCGCTATCCCGGCTTCGCGGCGGACTACACCGACGCGGAGGTGGCGGAAAACAGCGCTCTGGTGGTCTGCGGGGAGCGGAGCATGTACATCCCCTACGGGGACATGTGGACCTACTCGGACTACGACACCTACGCCTACTACATGACTTATATGGACACGGAGTATCTGGACGTGTTCTCCGGCGAGTCCAAGCTCACCAGCGCGGTGAACTATGTGACCCATGAGACGCTCCCGGTGATGTACTACCTCACCGGCCACGGGGAGACAGGCGTGTCCGACAGTGTGCTGGATGCCATCGCCCTCAACAACATCGAGACGAAGAGCCTGAACCTCCTCACCGAGAAGGCGGTGCCGGAGGACTGCGCGGTGCTGGCCCTGTTTGGGCCGGTGGAGGACCTGACGGACCGGGAGGCGGAGCTTATCGCCGACTACGCCGCCGGGGGCGGGCAGCTTCTGGTGACCACCGCCTACACGGCGGAGCCCCTGCCCAACTTTGACGCGCTGCTTGCAAGCTTCGGCGTCGACCTTTTGGGCGGCTACGTGATGGAGAGCGACAGCCGGTATTACAGCTACGGCTACATCGACCTGGTCCTGCCCGCCATCGGCCAGCACGAGATCACCGCCCCCCTGACCCGGAGCGACAGCTGGTCCGTGGTCATGCCGGACTGCCAGGCCATGACCCTGACCGACGACCCGGACGTCACCGTGACGCCCCTTCTCACCAGCTCCGCCACCAGCTACGTGAAGCTGAGCCTGGAGGGCCTTTCCAGCTACGACAAGGCTGAGGGCGACCCGGAGGGGTCCTATGTCTTGGCGGCCGCGGCGGAGAACGGGGAGACCGGCGGGCGGCTGGTGGTGTTTGGCTCCACCCGGTTCATGGAGGCGGACTTCAGCGACATGGTGTCCGGGGCAAATCTGGACCTCTTCCTGAACGCCGCCGACTGGCTGGGCCGCCTGGAGGACAGCATCTCCATCCACCCCAAGCAGCTCACCGCCGACTACCTCACCTTTGACGGCGTGGCGGCGGGCGTGCTGAAGGTGGCGCTGCCCATCGCGGTGCCCCTGCTGTTTCTGGCGGCGGGCCTGGTCATATTCATACGAAGGAGGAGACGCTGATGAAGCGTGGCGCGAAGCTGGCGGCGCTGCTGGCGGCGCTGGCGGTGCTGGTGGGGGCGTGGGTCCTGGCGGAGACCATGTCCGGCCGCAGGCAGGACGTCCTGGCCGGGCACGCCCACGGGGAGGACATATCCCTGGCCGTGGGCGCGGCGGAGGATGTGAACGCCCTCTCCTGGAACTATTTCGGCGACGCGGTGAGCCTCAAAAATGACGGCGGGACCTGGGTGAACGCCGAGGACGCCGCCTGCCCCATCGACCCGGCGGCGGTCCAGCCCCTGGTGGAGGCGGTGTCCTCCACGGCGGCGACCGGCGTCATTGAGGACGTGACGGACTTCGCCCAGTACGGCCTGGACGACCCGGCCTTCGTGGTCATGGCCGCCACGGCGGACAAGGTCACCACCTACTACATCGGCGACTCCAACGCCGCCGGCACCTGGTATGTCCGCCTGGACGGGGACGACAAGGTGTATCTGGAAAACGGCGCCCTGGCCGCCCGGTTCCAGGTGGGCCTGGACGACATGCTGGCCCTGGAGAGCGTGGACGCGGCCGTGTCGGACGTGACGGCCCTCACCGTCCGCTCCGGCGGGGAGGACTACGCCCTTCAAAAGCTGGACGACCCCGGCGACGCCTGGTACACGGACGCCTTCCCCTGGTTCCTCGTGGATGGGGACGGCCAGACCCAGCGGCCCCTGGACTCCTCCAAGGCGGAGGAGCTCATCGGCCTTGCGGCGGACCTGGTCCTCACCAAGTGCGTGAGCTGGGACGCCGCGGACGAGGCGGACTACGGCCTGGACGAGCCCCAGGCGACGGCGGAGCTCACCTGCGGCGGCAGCGAGCCCACTGTGACATTGCAGTTCGGCGACTATGACGACGGGAACGTCTACGTCCGCCTGGGCGGGTCCAGCCTGGTCTACTCCGTGGCGGGCACGGTCCTGGACGGGCTCATGTATCCGGACTTTGAGGCCATGCTCCCCCTGAGCCCCACGGCCCTGAACTGGGACAAACTCACGGCCATGACCCTCTCCCTGGAGGAGGGGACCTACGACGTGGCCAAGACCTTCTCCGCCCAGGAGGGGGAGGAGCCCCAGCCCATCTACACCGAGGGCAAGCGGAGCCTGGACCCGGAGAAGGTGCAGGTCTGGCTGGACCAGGTGGCGGCTCTCCCGGCGGACAGCCGGGTGGGCCCCTCGGAGGGCCGGGGCGAGCTGTTCCGCCTCACCTTCCGGCAGGACAGCGCCGCCTTCCCGGAGGTGACCGCCGTGTTCTACGCCTATGACAGCGTCCATCACCTGTGCGCGGTGAACGGGGAGGAGTATTACCTGGTGTCCCGCACCGCCGCCGACGCGGTGGCGAGAAACGCCGCGGAGCTGTTCATGGAGGACCCCGTCTCTACCCCCGAAGCGGGATAAATTTTTGATATGGCTGCAAACTCCCCCGTGACCATCCGGTCACGGGGGAGTTTTTGTCAAGTCATCGCATTATTGGGAAGGCCCCCTCTGACGAGGGGGCTGTCGAGCGTCAGCGAGACTGGGGGAGAGATTCTCTCCCTCCGTCGCGTCGTCGGAGCACGCGGTGCCAGGTCTCCCTTTGCCGCAAGCGGCAAAGCTCGAGTGGCCCGCGGCTCCTCCTCTTCCCCACGTGACCCGCTTCGCTGGGCTCGCGTGGGGACCCCGAAGTTCGGCGGCCACCTCCCTCGTCAGAGGGAGGCTGTTTATAAGGAATCTTCGTTGACCCGGTCCGGGGGGAATTCCAGGGCGTTGGGGTTGGCCAGGAAGTAGCGGAAGTACCGGAAGGCGGAGCCGATGTAAGCGCTGTCGGCCACCCGGCAGTCGTAAGTGACGGAGAAATCGATGTACTTGCGCTCCACGGGAGCGCCGTTCTTGTCCGGCTCGGTCACGGCCCGGACCCGGCCGATGGATATGGTCACGGGCAGGGCGCCCAGGCCGTTGAGGCTGCGCCGCACGGGGGGCAGGTGGAAAGCGCCCTCGTCGGATATGACGGCGGAGCCGTGCCTGGGGCTCTTGTCGGTGAAGGACGCGGGGAGCCACCCGTGGCTGTCCAGCCAGCGCAGCACGCCGATGGCGGCCCGCAGGAGGAACCGGGGGGTCTTCACCAGCGTGGCGGCCACCCGCTCGTACCGGTCGGCGGAGCGGTCCGCCTTCAGGTTCTCGGTCCGGGCGTCGATCTTCCGGCACACGTCGTCCACGGTGTCGCCGGGCTGGAACCGGACGGTGAAGTCCAGGCCGCTGGTATCCGCGCCGCCGGAGCCGCCGGGGGCCAGGATGACGTCGATGTTGTTCCGGGCGTAGAGGAACCGCCCCGCCACGAACCGGTTCATAGCCGGCCGCAGGGCCACCATCCGCACATAGGCGGCGATGACCAGGTGCGTCAATGTGACGGCCTCATCGCCGCTGCGCCGCTTCTCCCGGAGCCAGGCCTCGATGGGGGCGGCGTCCACGGAGTCGGTGAAGCTGCTGGCGGCGTCGGCGCTGGTGAGCATGGTGAAGGGCGACAGCTGGAACAGGGGGGATATGGTGCGCAGCCGCCGGCCGTCCTTTCGGTCGGTCAGGCGCCGCCTTGTATATCGTTCAGGCATGGCATACCTCCTGTAAGCCGCGGATGAAGGGTGGATGTCTATCGTACGGGCAAATTATACCGCGAAATAGACGATACGTCAATGCAAGGTGCAGACACGCCTGTTTGTATAATCTCCTATTTTGTTGGAAAATAGTAAATTGGGGGACCAGCAACGATCGAAAGGCAAGAGGCCCCCTCTGACGAGGGGGCTGTCGCCGCCTTTGGCGGTGACTGGGGGAGAGAAATAATTAGTCTCTCCCTCCGTCTCCGGCTTGCGCCGGAGCCACCTCCCTCGTCAGAGGGAGGCTTAGGCGCGAGGGGGCCGACTAGTGTCCCAATAATTCTTAGGAGGAGATATTACAAATGAAGATCGACAGGGAAGCGGAAAGACTATTTCGATTTGAGATGAAGGAAAGAGAGTACTGCGCCGCCACGGTGGCGAAGTACGGCGGGGTCGTGGACGAGCTGCTCGCCTTCGCCGGGGGAGAGGTCACGGACAAGGCAACACTCGTCGCGTTCAAGGAAAACCTGGTGGCCCAAAAGAAGGCCGCCGGGACCGTGAACGGGGCCCTGGCGGCGGTGAATACGTTTTTGGATTTTTGCGGATACCGTGAATGGCGATTGAAGTTCCTCCGCGTCCAGCGCCGGAATTTCGCGGATCCCGGCCGGGAACTGAAGAAAGGCGAGTATGAAAGGCTGGTGAATACCGCGAGAAAAGAGGGGGACACGAGGCTGGCTCTTTTGCTGGAGACTATGGCCGCCACAGGGGTGCGTGTGAGCGAGGTGCAGGCCATAACCGCCGAATCTCTGCGCGCCGGAAAAGCTGAAATAATATGCAAAGGAAAGCGGAGAACCATCGTTTTGCCTGGAAAACTATGCAAAACTCTGCTTAAATACTGCAAAAACATGAATATCGCGTCCGGACCGGTGTTTTTGAGCAAAAACGGGCTCCCATTGGACCGGAGCAATATATGGAGAAGTATGAAGCGGCTGGCGGCAAGGGCGGGGGTAGCATTAAGCAAGGTATTCCCCCATAACCTGCGCCATCTCTTTGCGCGCACTTATTATAAGATGTATAAGGACCTCCTGCGCCTGGCCGACATCCTGGGCCACAGCAGCATTGAGACGACGAGAATATACACGATCCGGAGCTTCTCCGAACAGCGGGCCCAGATGGAGCGGATGCCCTTATTGATATAAAAATACACCACAGAATACGCATATTGTAGTCCGCCACCTCCGTCAACGCCGGGAAAACCGCCTCCTTTCGCGCCTTGAAAGCAAAGAAGCATCCCCGGCTCCCGGAAAAAGGGTATGGCAACGCCGCCTGCGGCCCATTGGAGGGGCTACAGGCTGCCGTGCTATGTAAAAAATCAAGTTTTTTTGAAATTCCTCTTGCTTTTTTCCTTACGGGAGGCTATAATCAACACCGTAAAGTTGGGCTCAAAGGAATGTTTTCCCATGTCTGCACCACAGATTGCGTAGTCTGTAGCGCGGACAATGCCCGAAAATAACAATCTTTTAGGAGGAAAAGAGACAATGACAAAACGTATGCTCAGCCTGCTTCTGGCGCTGGTCATGACTCTGTCTCTGTGCGTCCCGGCCCTTGCGGCTGACGAGTTCGAAGCAGAGACCGTGACTGAAGTTGAGGAGCAGGCACCCGAGGCCCCCGCGGAGCCCGAGGCTCCCGAGGCCGAGGAAATAGCAGAGGAGGCCGTGGAGGCCCCCGAGGCCGCGGCGGTCGTCGCTGTCGAGGAAGAGTCCGACGACGAGCCCGTGCTGGTCGCTCTTGGCGTGGTCACCAAGGAGATTCACTGGGAGCTTTATAAGGCCGTCCAGGAAGCCGAAGAGCTGAAGGCGAAGGTCAATGCCGGCGAGGTCCGTATGAAGACTTGGACCCCGACCCTCGACGATGCTTTCCTCACAAACTATAAGGCGGACCCCGCTAAGAACGACCCCTTCAAGGGAGCTACTGGAGACTTTGCCACCGTTCTGGAGACCGCTGAAAAGTATCTGAACGCCATCAACGGCGCTGCGGTGGACTTCGATGTGACCACCAGCACCATCCAGACGGAGGCGCTCACCCCCCTGAAGCTTTACCTGGAGGATGGTACTAATGAGCTGGTGGATGACCTGACCGTCGGCACCATTAGTGGTACTAACTATTTGCTCGACGCACAGCTGGAGACCCTGATCAAGAAGGGCAATGCTTCTTGGGATGCCGATACCGATGCTGAGGCGGCGTATACCAACCTTACAATTACCGATATTAATGACGAACTGGACGTGACCAGCGGCAACTGGACGAAAGTCTATCACAGCGATTACCTGGCTAAGCTGCAGGAGGCCATCGACGCCTACCTAGCTTATAAGCCAGATAGTGAGAAGACATACGTCGAGTACAAGGCTCTGGTCTCCAAGATTCTGGACGCCCTGGTGATGGAGGACACTTCTTTCAAGCCCGCGGCTTCCGATATGTCCAAGTTGGACGCGGCCATCCAGAAGGCAGAGGGCGCCAAGGCTGCCTATGGCGATGGTAGCAAGTATGTTGTCGGCAACAAAAAAGGTGATATTTATGGCGCTACCAACGCTGATGAGACGAGTGGCTGGCTCCATGACGCCCGCGATCTGAAGCAGAGCCCCACTCTGGGCACCACCGAATTTAAGTCTACCGCTAAGTACTGGGAGCTGAACAAACTGGTTGACAGCATCAACAACGCCCTGGTGGAAAAGCCTGCCGCCAGCATCTCCTACGTGTCTTCTAGCTGGGACGGCTCTGCCAACACAGCGACTGTCACCGTCGCGATCCAGAAGTACGCTGATACCACAGTTACGAGGGGCGATGGCAACACCTATGGCATCGCCTGGCAGGTCACCCAGAAGGGCGAAACCGCGGCCAAGTGGTACAACGGCTCAAATGATGGGACTGACAGTGTTGTTCAGGCTAACATCAAGGCTGTTTTGAACTCTGACTTCAACACCGGCACTGCTGACCAGTGGGCCGAGGGCTCCACGATTGGCACCCAGTACGCCGACAAGTACATTGTCACTGGTAATGTCACGAACGTAGGTGCCAGCAATCCTGTTTTCGAGGCTGGCGATGTGGTCACCCTCCACTTCTATGAACAGATTGGCGCTGGCGTCAACACCGCATGGGTCGAAATCGGCACTCCTAAGTCTTTCACTATCGGCACGGCCGATATCGTCTGGCCCACCATCGAGTCGGCTAAGCTCACTTTCAGCGCCTCTGGCCATGTCACGGCGTTTAATTCTGAGAACGGCGTCCTGATTGGCACCGATCCCTGGGGTACTACTTCCGGTAATGTGTGGACTGCTCAGGCTACCGCTGCCAACAAAGTATTTAAGCTCGACATCTCCGGCAGCCTGCCCAGCAGCACGTACACCTACCGTCTTGCCGTCAAGGTCGGCACAGAAGAAGTCTACACCGAGGGCTTCAACGCAGCATGGTGGACCGGTGATTCTATCAGTCTTACACCGGGTGCTGATTGGGGCGGCGCAAAGCTGACTGCCGGTACTTCCGCGGTCATCGAGCTCCAGTCCACCGAGGCTGGTGGCGGGGCTTGGACCATGAGGGCCAGCGCTCCCCTCAAGATTGAGGCGCTGAGCGGCTGGGACGAGGTTGGCACAATCAAGGAAGTCCTCAAGGGCGTCAACAAACTTGTCCAGAGCGACTACAAGGTGCAGAACAAAAATGAGCTGAAGGACAAGACCGTCGCTGAGGTATTCGGCGTGATTGAGAATGACTGCGACCTGATCGAGGCCAACATCACCAGCACGACCATGGCCGACAGCATCGTCAACCGCAACGTCACCGGCGCTCTGCTGAACGATCTGCACACGGTCCTCAACTACCTGGAGAAGAAAGACGCCAGCATCAGCGACTATCTGATCGCTCTTGCCAAGGCGAAGGCCGCCGTCGCGGCTGACGCGCCCTATGCCGATGAGGGCAAGGGTGGTTACACCTATGATTCCATTGGCAAGCTGAACGATCTGCTGGATACACCTTACGAATCTGGAACCTTCACCGCCACTGGCAGCCTCCAGTCCGTGGTGGACGCTGCCACGAAAAAGCTCAACGACGCTGTGAACGCGCTGGCCACCGCCGCTCCCGGAGATGCCGCTGTACTGAAGGCAGCTATCGAGACCGCCGAGGCTCTCAAGGAAACGGACTACACTGCTGAGACTTGGAAGCCTTTTAAGGACGCTCTCGACAATGCCAAGGCTGTTCTGGCCAACACCAACGCTACCCAGGAGCAGATCAACACCGCTCTGTCGGAACTGACCACCGCTCAGGCCGCGCTGGCGAAGAACGCGACTGCCGCGAAGAAGGAGCTGGACGCCGCTGTGGAGAAGGCCGAGGCCCTGAACGCCGCGGATTACACCGCTGAGTCCATGAAGGCCGTGACCGACGCTGTTGCCAAGGCTGAGGCTCTGGCTGACACCGCCACCGCGGCTGAGATCGAAGCCGCCGCGAAGGCCATCGAGGACGCCATCGCGAAGCTGGAGAAGGCTCCTTCCACGCCCGTGCAGCCCGAGATCCCCGCGGCTCCCGCTTCCGGCACCGGCTGGGTCCATGCTTCTGACGGCACCTGGTATTACTACAAGGACAAGGCCCTGCAGACCAGCAAGTGGATCTATGGCAAGGGCGGCCTGTGGTACTACGTGGACGCTGACGGCGCGATGCTGACCGGCTTCCACAAGATCGGCAACGCTTACTTCATGCTGCAGACCGGCACCGAGGGCGGCGTGCAGGGCAAGCTGCTGAGCGGCTGGATTACCGACAGCGGTGTTCCCGGCGGCCAGGCTTATGCCCGTACCGACCGGAACAGCGGCCACTTCGGTGAGATCACCTGGACCAAGGCCTATGGCGATTTCGTCAACGGCCACTTCACCAAGGGCGATCCCGCTGCCTGAGGCAAAAGCGAGTAAACCGAACATAGCATAAACCTAGCGGGGGAGCAGGGCAAACGCTCTGCTCCCCTTTGCTAAATCGACATTATGGAAGGCTCCCTTGTGAAAGGGAGCTGGCTCCGGCGCATGCCGGAGACTGAGGGATTGTGGTTTGCAATCCCCCCGGCCCTTCGGGCCACCCCCCTTTAACAAGGGGGGCTTTAGAAAACGTCTCGGGCCAGCCCTTTTGGACGAGGGGCAGGGAGGGAATTGGTATGGATACAATAAGGCTGACCACTACCCCGCGGGTGACGCGGCGGGAAGAGGGCATCCCCATGACAGAGGAGAATATCCGGGGGTTTCTGGACTACCTGCTGGAAAACGGCCGGGCGGCAGACACAGTGGAGCGCTATCGCCGTGAGCTGGAGCGGCTGGCCAACGCGCTGCCCGAGGACGGGCGTATCCGGCGGGGAACCCTGGAAGCCTGCCGGGAGGCGCTGCTGGCGGAGGGGTTCGCGCCCCGGACGGCCAATATCCATATCTCCGCCGCCAACTCCTATGTGGAGTACATGGGCCACCGGGAGTACCAGCTGCGGGACACGCTGGAGACGGAGGCGTCCGTGGCTCCGGAGCTGACCCGGAACGAGTACATACATCTGCTGCAGACGGCGCAGCTGTTGGGCCGGGAGAGAGTATATCTGCTGATCAAGGTGTTCGCCAACGCGGACCTGCCGGTGCAGGAGCTGCCGAAGATCACGGCGGAGGCGGCGAAAGCGGGGCAGGCAGTGATAGGCGAGGGGAAGAGCCGGAAGCTGATCCGGCTGCCCAAGTGCCTGTGCCAGGAGATCACCTCCTATGCCGAGCGGAACGGGATAAAAGAGGGCCCGGTGTTCCTGACGAAGGACCGGACGCCGATGGATAGGACGTCGGTGACCAGCTCGATCCGGGAGCTGTGCGCTGTGGCGAAGATCCCGGCGGAGAAGGGGAACCCCCGGTGCCTGCGGAAGCTGTACCAGGCGGGGCGGAAGGCCATCGAGGACAACGTGGCCATGCTGGTGGAGCAGGCCCTGGAGCGGCAGATGGACGAGGAACAATTGACAGTAGCTTGGGATGTATAAGGCAGGAGCGGCGCTTGAAGCGCCGCTCCTACCTTATGGAGGCTCCCTTGTGTAAAGGGAGCTGGCAGCGTCAGAAGGGCTTTGAAGATTCGCGGCCTTGGCAAGCCAGGCCCCCTCATCGGTCAAAACCCTTCTTTCTTCTCCCCATGAAACCCACTTCGTTGGGCTTTCATGGGGGCCCATTCAAGCGAGACTGAGAGAGATACAGCGGGTTCTGTTTTTTCTCTCCCCCAGTCACATCGTCGGAACACGCAGGCCAGGTCTCCCTTTGCCGCAAGCGGCAAAGCTCGAGTGGCCCGCGGCTCCTTCTCTTCCCCACGCGACCCGCTTTGCTGGGCTCGCGTGGGGACCCCCAAAGGCGCTGACAGCCCCCTCGTCAGAGGGGGCCGTTTGCGTGGTGTAATGACCGAACGGAAGCTCCCTCAGATGAGGGAGCCTTTTTGCGGCAAGCTCCTTGATTTTCGCCGTCGTTCGCGGTACAATATGGAAAAGCCAATTTTGGAAAGGAAGCGCTTTTTATGCTGAACAAAAAGATCGCGGAAATGCTGAACGACCAGGTCAACAAGGAGCTGTATTCGGCCTATCTCTATCTGGATTTCGCCAACTACTACGCCGACGAGGGCCTGGACGGCTACGCCCACTGGTATGAGGTCCAGGCGCAGGAGGAGCGCGACCACGCGTTCATGATCCGCCGGTACCTCATCAACAGCGGCGAGAAGGTGAAGTTCGCCGCCATCGCCAAGCCCGACAAGGTGTTCAAAAACCACCTGGCGCCCCTGGAGGCCGGCTATGAGCACGAGCAGTACGTGACCTCCCTCATCACCGCCATCTACCACGAGGCCTTCGAGCAGAAGGACTACAAGACCATGCAGTTCCTCGACTGGTTCATCAAGGAGCAGGGCGAGGAGGAGACCAACGCCGACGATATGGTGAAGAAGATGAAGCTCTTCGGCACCGACGCCAAGGGCCTCTACGCCCTCAACCAAGAGCTGGCGGCCCGGGTATATACCCCCTCGGCCACCGGCCCGGCCATGTAAGGCACATCTTAAAGATCAAAAAGGCGGAACGCGCGAAGCGTTCCGCCTTTTCTATATGTTGGTTCATGCCTTGGGCGGCTCGATGGGGTAGTCTTTGAGCACGTCCAGCATGTGGGAGTAGTCCTGGGTGGCCAGGTGGTTGTACCGCGCCCACCGGTCCCGCATCTGGGTCCGGGCCTCGGCCAGCAGGGCCTCCGCCTGGTCCGGGAAGGTGCGCAGCAGGGAGTTGAAGCGGACCTCGCCCATGAAGAACTCCCGCAGGTCGTACTTGGGGTTGGTGAAGTCCAGGATGAAGGGGTTCTTGCCCTGGACCTTCAGCTCCGGGATGTACCGGTAGAGCACCCAGTAGCCGCTCTTCACCGCCAGCTTCGCCTCCTCCTGGGAGTAGGCCATGCCCTTGACAATGCCGTGGTTGATGCAGGGGGCGTAGGCCACGATGAGGGAGGGACCGTTATGGGCCTCGGCCTCTTTGAGGGCCCGGATGAACTGGGCCGGGTCGGCCCCGAGAGCCACGGAGGCCACGTACACGTTCTCGTACTGGGTGGCCAGCATGCCCAGGTCCTTCTTGGCGGTGCGCTTGCCCGCGGCGGCGAACTGGGCCACCGCGCCGTAGGGCGTGGCCTTGGATGCCTGGCCGCCGGTGTTGGAGTAGACCTCCGTGTCCACCACCAGGATGTTCACATCCTCGCCGGAGGCCAGCACGTGGTCCAGACCGCCGTAGCCGATGTCGTAGGCCCAGCCGTCGCCGCCGTACATCCACATGCTCTTTTTCACCAGCTGGTCCTGGGCGGCGCGGACCGCGTCGATGACGCCGCCTTTCTCCGGGCAGGCCTTCAGGGCGTCGATCACCGCGTCGCTCAGCTCCAGGGTGTGCTCCTTGTCCTCGAAGCCGTCCAGCCAGGCCTGGAGGGCGGCTTTCAGCGCTTCGTCCTTTGTCTCGGCCATGAGTTCCCTGACCTCTTTTGCCAGACGGAGCCGCTGCTGCCGCACGCTCAGGACCATGCCCAGGGAGTACTCGGCGTTGTTCTCAAACAGGGAGTTGGACATGGCCGGGCCGCGGCCGTTGGGCTTGGTGGTGTAGGGGTAGCTGGGCATGCTGAAGCCCCAGGCCTGGGTGCAGCCCGTGGCGTTGGCCACCACCATCCGCTCGCCGAACAGCTGGGTCATCATCTTCA
>CANPVS010000027.1 GCA_947581795.1 uncultured Oscillospiraceae bacterium | reverse complement strand
GTTCGAGCTGAACGGCAAGACCTTCCACGAGGGCGACTGGATCAGCCTGGACGGCTCCACCGGTAAGATCTACGACGGCCCCGTCGCCACCATGCCCGCCTCCATCAGCGGCGAGTTCGCCCGTGTCATGGGCTGGGCCGACAAGTATCGCCGTCTGGGCGTGCGCACCAACGCCGATACGCCTCACGACGCCGCTCAGGCTGTGAAGTTCGGCGCTCAGGGCATCGGCCTGTGCCGTACCGAGCACATGTTCTTCAACGAGGACCGTATCCCCGCCATCCGTGAGATGATCTGCTCCGACACCGTGGAGCAGCGCGAGAAGGCTCTGGCCAAGCTGGAGCCCATGCAGCAGGCGGACTTCGAGGGCATGTACGAGGCCCTGGAGGGCCGGCCCATGACCGTCCGCTTCCTGGATCCCCCTCTGCACGAGTTCGTGCCCACCGAGGAGGCCGACATCGAGAAGCTGGCCCAGGATATGGGCAAGTCCGTGGCTGATATCAAGGCCATCATCGCCGGCCTGCATGAGTTCAACCCCATGATGGGCCACCGTGGCTGCCGTCTGGCCGTCACCTATCCCGAGATCGCCGTGATGCAGACCCGCGCCGTCATCAAGGCCGCCCTGAACGTCCAGGCCAAGCACTCCGACTGGAACGTGGTCCCCGAGATCATGATCCCGCTGGTGGGCGAGGTCAAGGAGCTGAAGTACGTCAAGAACGTGGTCGTGGAGACCGCCGACAAGCTGATCAAGGACGCCGGCTCCAACATGAAGTACCTGGTGGGCACCATGATTGAGATCCCGCGCGCCGCTCTGACCGCGGACGACATCGCCAAGGAAGCCGCCTTCTTCTCCTTCGGCACCAACGACCTGACCCAGATGACCTTCGGCTTCTCCCGTGACGACGCCGGCAAGTTCCTGGGCGCTTACTACGACAAGAAGATCTATGAGAACGACCCGTTCGCCAAGCTGGACCAGACCGGCGTGGGCAAGCTGGTGGATATGGCCTGCAAGCTGGGCCGCTCCGTCAACCCCGACCTGCACCTGGGCATCTGCGGCGAGCACGGCGGCGACCCCTCCTCCGTGGAGTTCTGCCACAAGGTGGGCCTGGACTACGTGTCCTGCTCTCCCTTCCGTGTTCCCATCGCCCGCCTGGCCGCCGCGCAGGCCGCGATCAAGAACGGCTGATAACGCCAAGCGATAATCTAAGAAAGTCCCCGGTCAGCATTCGCTGGCCGGGGATTCTCTATATGCGTCTTGCCGCGATCCGCCCCAATATGGTACAATGTCCCGGCAGAAAGAGAGATGGTATTTATGATCGGACTGGGTACGATCCTCAACGCCGCCGGGATCGTTCTGGGCGGCCTGCTGGGGATGGCGTTCGGCAGGTTTTTATCGGAGCGGGTCCAGCAGACCTTGAACATGGCCTGCGGCGTGAGCGTGCTGTTTCTGGGCATCGCCGGGGCCATGGAGGGGATGCTGTCCATTCAGGACGGGGCCCTCTCCAGCGGCGGGACCATGATGATCGTGGGCAGCCTGGCCCTGGGCGGCCTGGTGGGCGAGCTCATCGACCTGGAGCGCCTTTTTGAGCGATTCGGCGAATGGCTGAAGGTCAAGACCGGCAACGCCAGGGAGCAGCGGTTCGTGGAGGGGTTCGTCACCGCGTCCCTGACCGTGTGCGTGGGGGCCATGGCCATCGTGGGCGCCATCGAGGACGGCATGTTTGGGGACTGGTCCATCCTGGCCGCCAAGGCGGTGCTGGACCTGATCATCGTGCTGGTGATGACCTGCTCGCTGGGGAAGGGGTGTATCTTCTCCGCCGTCCCCGTGGCGATATTACAGGGGGCGGTGACGGCCCTGGCCCGGTTCATCCGGCCGGTCATGACCGACGCCGCGCTGGCCAATCTCTCCACGGTGGGATCCATCCTCATCTTCTGCGTGGGTCTCAACCTGGTATGGGGGAAGAAGGTACGGGTGGCGAACCTGCTGCCTGCCGTGGTGTTCGCGGTGATATTCGCGTTCCTGCCCTTGTGAAACGATGGGTTCGATTTAAACAAAACGCCCCGCCGAAAGGCGGGGCGTTGGTGCGTATATTGGGGAGCTCTTACTTGTTGAGAGCCTGGGCGGTGGCCACGGCCACGGCCACGGTGGCGCCCACCATGGGGTTGTTGCCCATGCCCAGGAAGCCCATCATCTCCACGTGCGCGGGCACGGAGGAAGAGCCGGCGAACTGGGCGTCGGAGTGCATACGGCCCATGGTGTCGGTCATGCCATAGCTGGCGGGGCCGGCGGCCATGTTGTCCGGGTGCAGCGTGCGGCCGGTGCCGCCGCCGGAGGCCACGGAGAAGTACTTCTTGCCCTGCTCGATGCATTCCTTCTTGTAGGTGCCGGCCACAGGGTGCTGGAAGCGGGTGGGGTTGGTGGAGTTGCCGGTGATGGAAACGTCCACGCCCTCCATGTGCATGATGGCCACGCCCTCGCGGACGTCGTCGCAGCCGTAGCAGCGGACGTTGGCCCGCTCGCCGTCGGAGTATTTGATCTCCTTGACCACAGCGACCTTGCCGGTGGCGTAGTCGAACTGGGTCTGGACGTAGGTGAAGCCGTTGATGCGGCTGATGATCTGAGCGGCGTCCTTTCCCAGGCCGTTCAGGATGACCCGCAGGGGCTCCTTGCGGGCCTTGTTGGCGTTCTTGACGATGCCGATGGCGCCCTCGGCGGCGGCGAAGGACTCGTGGCCGGCCAGGAAGGCGAAGCACTTGCTCTCGTCGCTCAGGAGCATGGCGCCCAGGTTGCCGTGGCCCAGGCCGACCTTCCGGTCGTCGGCCACGGAGCCGTCGATGCAGAAGGCCTGCAGGCCCTCGCCAATGGCCTTAGAGGCCTCGGCGGCGGACTTCACGCCCTTCTTGATGGCGATGGCGGCGCCCATGGTGTAAGCCCAGCAGGCGTTCTCAAAGCAGATGGGCTGAATGCCCTTGACGATCTCGTAGGGGTCGAAGCCCTTGTCCTGGCAGATGGTGCGGCACTCCTCGATGGAGCCGATGCCGTACTGAGCGAGGACACCGTTGATCTTGTCGATGCTTCTCTCGTAGCTTTCAAACAGAGCCATTTATCTTGTCCTCCTCTCTCTTATTCCTGCCGCGGGTCGATGTAGCGGACCGCGGCGTCGAACTGGCCATAGTGGCCCTTGGCCTTCTCCAGGGCGGTGTTGGCGTCGTCGCCCTTCTTGATGAAGTCCATCATCTTGCCCAGGTTCACGAACTCATAGCCGATGATCTCGTCGGCGTCGTTCAGGGCGAGACGGGTGCAGTAGCCCTCGGCCATCTCCAGATAGCGGGGGCCCTTGGCCTTGGTGCCCATCATGGTGCCCACCTGGCTGCGCAGGCCCTTGCCCAGGTCTTCAAGGCTGGCGCCCACGACCAGACCGCCCTCGGAGAACGCGGACTGGGTGCGGCCGTAGACGATCTGCAGGAACAGCTCGCGCATGGCGGTGTTGATGGCGTCGCACACCAGGTCGGTGTTCAGCGCCTCCAGGATGGTCTTGCCGATGAGGATCTCGCTGGCCATGGCGGCGGAGTGGGTCATGCCGGAGCAGCCGATGGTCTCCACCAGAGCCTCTTCGATGATGCCCTCCTTCACGTTCAGGGTCAGCTTGCAGGCGCCCTGCTGGGGAGCGCACCAGCCGATGCCGTGGGTGAAGCCGCTGATGTCGCTGATCTGCTTGGCCTGGACCCATTTGCCCTCCTCGGGGATGGGAGCCGGGCCGTGATATGCGCCTTTGGCGACGCACGTCATCTTGTCCACTTCTGCTGAATAGATCATGATTTTCTCCCTTCTGTCAAATATGATTCAGCTTACCGGCGATGGGACCTCGCCGGAGGGTTATACAGATATAGAAATTATAGCATCGCGGAAAGGCAAAGTCAATCGGGAACGGTGGGCGCGCTATGCCAACTTTTTCGCCCGGGACGGCAGTTGGGCGCCCGCGGGCAGGTGCCGCCGCAGCCAGTTCATCCGCAGGTGGTAGATGATGAACACCGTCCCCGTGATGCCCCAGGTGACCGGGTAACTGGCCGCCACCATGGAGGGGGTCCGGTGCAGAGGCACCGCGCACCATATCCACACCAGCCGCAGCACGCACACGCCGAAGATGGTGATGATCATGGGGGTCAGGGCCTCGCCCACGCCCCGGGCCGCGCCGGAGAACACCTCGATGAACACATAGGCGACGTAGGCCGGCGCCCACACCCGCGCGAAGGTGACGCCCAGGGCCACCACCGCCTCGTCGCCGGTGAAGATGCGCAGAATGGGCCCGGCAAAGAAGAACTCCAGCGCGCTCAGGGTCAGGATGGCGCCCGTTGTCATGGCGAGGCATACATGTGTGCCCCGCAGGACCCGGTCGTACCGGCCCGCGCCGTAGTTCTGGCCCACGAAGGTGGTGACGGAGACGCCGAAGGCGCCCATGATCAGCCACACGAAGCCGTCGATGCGGCTGATGGCGGACCAGCTGGCCATGGCGTCGGTACCGAAGGAGTTGACGGCCGCTTGGATGACCAGGTTGGAGATGGTGTAAAGCACCGACTGCATGCCCGTGGGAAGGCCCAGGCGCATGATGCGCCGGAGCATGCCGCCGTGGAAGCGTATCTTCCGAAGCTCCACCCGGTAGGCGTCGGTGGTGCGCATGAGGATCGCCATGATGAGCCCGGCGCTGACCACCTGGGATATCACCGTGGCCAGGGCCACGCCGAACACGTCCCAGTGGAACACCACCACGAACAGCAGGTCCAGGATGATGTTCACCACGCAGCAGGCGATGAGGATGTACAGCGGCCGCTTGGAGTCGCCGATGGCCCGGAGGATGCCGGTGCCCACGTTGTAAATGACCGTGGCCACCATGCCGCAGTAGAACACCTGGATGTAGGTCATGGCCTCGTCCATGACATCCTCCGCCACGTCCAGGATCTCCAGAGAGACCCGGGCGGTGGCGAGACCTATCACCATGATGACCACGCCGCCAGCCAGGGAAAGGGCCATGGAGGTGTGCACTGCCTTGGACAGGGCCTCCCCATCCCGGGCGCCGTAGAAGTGGGAAATGATCACCGACGCGCCGCCGGCGAGACCGATGAAGAACCCCAGCCACAGGTTCACCACGTTGCCCGTGGCGCCCACGCCGGCCAGAGCCTCCTTGCCCACGTACTGGCCCACGATGATGGTGTCCACGGTGTTGTACAGCTGCTGGAAGAAGGAGCCGATGAGGATGGGGAAGAAGAACAGCAACAGCTGTTTCCAGATCACGCCCTCGACGATCTCGTTTTTCTGAATGGTTTCGGTCATGTTATCTCCACATGCTATGCGCATGCCGACGGCGCTCCAAGGAGGCAGCGTCCCTCGAACGAACATTGTTGAGCGCAGCGAAACCGTTCGCGAGGGATGCTGTCGACGCAGGGAGCGCCATGGCACCAACGCCGAGTTTAGGTGGCCGCGCTTCTCTCCGCCGCCTGGACCACGTGCTTGACCAGCACCGCCGTGGTCACCGCGCCCAGGCCGCCGGGCACCGGGGTGATGGCGGATAGCACCGGCTCGGCCTCGTCGAAGCGCACGTCGCCCCGGAGCTTGCCGATGGTCTCGTCAAAGTGGATGCCCACGTCCACCACCGTGGTGCCGGGAGTAAAGTGCTCCGCCCCGAAAAAGCCCAGCTTCCCGATGGCGGCCACAACGATGTTGCCCCGCCGGGTCTCGGCGGCCAGGTCCGCCGTGCCGCTGTGGCAGATGGTCACGGTGGCGCCCTTCGCCATCAGGAGCATGGCCGCGGGCCGTCCCACCACCAGGCTCCGCCCGGCCACCACAGCCCGGGCGCCCTTCAGGGGGACCTGGTAGAAGTCCAAAAGCTCCACCACCGCCTGAGCGGTGCAGGGGGCGAAGCCCTCGCCCGAACCGGTGAACACCCCGGCCAGGGAGCCGTCGGTGATGCCGTCCACGTCCTTGGCGGGGTCCAGGGCCCGGCGGGCCGCCTCGTTGTCCAGAGGCGCGGGCAGGGGCCGCATCATGAGCACCCCGTGGACCGCGCTGTCCTCATTGAGAGCCCGGATGGCGTCCATGAGGGCCTCCTGGGTCACGTCCGGAGGCAGGACCACGTTTTTCACCGCCACGCCCGCGGCGGCACAGCGCTTCATGGCTCCCTTTTCATAGCTGAGATCGTCGGGCCGCTCGCCCACACGCAATACGGCCAGGGTGGGCGTCACGCCCCTGGCGGCCAGGGCCGCCGCCCGGGACGCCGTATCCGCCGCCAGGGCCTCCGCCACCGGCGCGCCCTTCAATATCTCTGTCATCACGCATACCTCCCGTAAATATCCTTGAATACCTTGTCAGCCCGGGGACCGTACTCCGCCAGAAGCCGGTCCAGCTCGCCGGTCATTTCATCCGCGTACGCCCGGTCCGTCATGGACTTGGTGTTCACCTTCACGTTCACCGCCGCGGCGAAGAGGGCCCCGCGACACAGCGCCGCGCCCGCGGCCGCGTCGGATACGGCCAGGACGCTGCCCATGGCGGCGAAGCCCTCCATGAGCTCTATCGCCTCACAGACCAGCCGTGCCATCTCCATGGGCGGCCGGGCGGCAAGATGGGTGCAGCGCTCCAGCTCCGCCTCACGGCCGGTGACATACTTGGGGATAGCGTAGGCCCGGCTCAGGGGCAGGAACGCCTCTGCGTCCCCGTCGATGAGGGCCAGAAGCTTTTGGGAAAGGTCCTTGGCCCTGGCCGTCAGGTCCGCCATCTGCTCCTCTACGGCGGCGTACTTGGGCTTTCCCAGGGTGAGCTCGCCAACCATGGCGCCCAATGCCGCCCCCAGGGCGCCCGCCAGGGCCGCCGCGCCCCCGCCGCCGGGGATGGGGGATTTAGAGCCCAAAACGCCCGTGAACTGGGCCAGCGTCATATCGCTCATCAATGCCATGTTTCATCCTCCTCTATGAGACGGCGCAGATGGCCGATGTAGTAAAGGGAACCAAAGGCGCATACGGGCCCGCCCTGGGCCCGGCATTTCTCCAGCGCCTGGTCAAGGGTATCCGCCGTTTTGGCGGGGACGGTCTTAATGGCCGCCGCCAGGTCTTCCGCCGGCAGGGCCCGGGGCCCCTCCGGGGCAATGCAGATGAACCGGGCCGCCAGGGGCGCCATAAGCCCCAGCATCTCCCGCCAGGGCTTGTCCGCCATGACGCCCATGACCATGGTGAACTTCTGCCCGGGGAAGTACTCTTTAAGGCCCGCCGCCAATGCCGCCGCCCCGTGGCCGTTGTGGGCCCCATCCAAGATGAAGGGCGGGTCGGAGCGCATGAGTTCAAACCGGCAGGGCCATTGGGCGCTGGCCAGACCCGCCCGGATGGCGGCCTCACCCAGCCCCAGCGCCTGGCCCGCCTCGATGGCGGCGCAGGCGTTCTCCGCCTGGTGCCGGCCCAGCAGGGGCAGGGTCATATCCTCCAACCCGGCGTAGGATATCCGCTGCCCAGCGGGGGAGCGGGACAGGATAGAGAGTTTTGTTATGTCAACTTCACACAGGGGCGCGCCCACTATTGCTGCCCGGTCCCGGAGGACTTGAAGCGCTTCTGCGGGCTGGGCGGCGGCGACGGCGGGACAGCCGGGCTTGAGGATGCCCGCCTTCTCCCCCGCGATGGCGGCCAGGGTATCGCCCAGAACGGCCGTGTGGTCCAGGCCAATGGGCATGATGACCGATACAGCGGGTTCTTCGATGATGTTCGTGGCGTCCAGGCGGCCGCCCAGGCCGGTCTCCAGCACCACATAGTCACATTGCTGCTCCGCAAAATACAAGAACGCCGCGGCGGTCATCTTCTCAAAATAGGAGGGCTCGTCCAGCCCGGCGCAGGCGGTCTTGACCTGCTCCGTGATACAGGCGAAGTCGGGAATAGTTATGTTAACTTCATCCACCCGCATCCGCTCCCAGGGACCGGTCAGGTCCGGGGAGGTGTAGAGCCCCGTGCGGAATCCCGCCACCCGGAGCATGGCGCTGACCATGGCGGCGCAGGAGCCCTTGCCGTTGGTGCCGGCGATGTGCACGCACCGAAGGCTCTTCTGGGGGTCCCCCAGCCGGGCGCAGAGCGCCTCCATCACCGCCAGACCCGGCTCGTGGGTGTACTTGGGCGTGTCGCTGTAGAATTTTAAAAAATCCAGCTCCATGCCGGCAGTATAGCACACTTTTTTGCCGGGGGGAATGGGCAGAAAAGCCCGATTGACATTTTTGGGGAACTGGACTAAAGTAACGGGCGGAGGGATGCACATGCACGACGAATTGACGGCGGTGGATATCCGCAAAATGCAGGAGGAGATCGACTACCGGGAGACGGAGCTGCGCCCCAAGCTCATCGAGGACGTCCAGGTGGCTCGGGGCTTCGGGGACCTGTCGGAAAACTTTGAGTACAAGGCCGCCAAGCAGGCCAAGAACAAGAACGAGAGCCGCATCCGGTATCTGAAACGCATGATCGCCTCGGCGGTGGTCATCGAGGCCAAGTCCCAGGCCGACGAGGCGGGGCTGTTCGACCGGGTGACGCTCTTTATGGAGGACGAGAACGAGGAGGAGGTCATCACCCTGGTGACCACCCTGCGCCAGAACCCCATGAAAGGGCTCATCAGCAAGGAATCCCCCGTGGGCCAGGCCGTGCTCGGCCACAAGGTGGGGGACCGGGTCTATGTGAAGATCGGCGAGGGCGGCTACTGGGCCCAGATCCGGGCCATCGAAAAGGGCGCCGACGACGATTCCATGGAGATCAGCCCGTTTTAAAGGAAAATACGAATACCGCGGCCGGGGGCAGACGCCCCCGGCCTTTTCTTCGTGTTGGTATTTTTCTCCCGGCCGCGGGGCAATCTACCTCGTGAAAGAGGTGTATCCCATGACCACACAGCTCACGGCTGTATTTGACGACAGGGACGGGGCGGACCTGGCCCTCATGCGCCTGCGGCGCAACGGCATCGAATTCTCTGTGGCGGACCTGCGGGCCACGGACAAGCGGGTGAAGAGCGACATGCCTCTTCTGGGCATAAGCCCCTCCTTCCGCCTGGACCAGACCACGGACGCCGTCCTGCCGGGGGAGATGTACGCGGCGGTGCTGGGCTCCCGGGCTGCCATGGAGCGGAGCGCGGCCGCCGCCGGTCAGGCCCGGCTCACGGTGAACGTGCGCACCGACCAGGTGCTCCGGGCGCGGGAGATCATATCGACAGTGGGAAGGGTTATTTAAATCTTCTACTTTGCAGGCCCCCTCAGACGAGGGGGCTGTCGGCGCAGCCGACTGGGGGAGGGAAATAGACTGTCTCTCCCTCCGTCGCGGCTGCCGCCGCGCCACCTCCCTCGTCAGAGGGAGGCTTTAGCTGCCCTTACCCTTGATCAGGTCCCAGTATTTTTTCGCGGCCTGCTCGGTCTTGTTGTCGCCGTATTCGTAGTAACGGGCGTCCTTCAGGCTGTCGGGCAGATACTGCTGGGCCACCCAGCGGTTGGGGAAGTTGTGGGGGTAGAGATAGCCTTGCTCCCGCTCAAAGCCGGTGCCGTCAGCGTGGACGTTTTGAAGCTCCCGGGGGATGGGGCCGGACTTGCCGGCCTTCACGTCCGCGATGGCCGCGTCGATGGCGAGGCATCCGGTATTGGACTTGGGACAGGTGGCGAGGAATATGACCGCCTCGGCAAGGGGCAGCCGCGCTTCGGGCAGACCCAGCTGCAGCGCCGAGTCCACGCATGCCTTCACGATGGGCACCGCCATGGGATAGGCGAGGCCTATGTCCTCGCTGGCGGAGCAGAGAATGCGCCGGCAGGCCCCCAGAAGGTCCCCGGTCTCCAGGAATCGGGCCAGATAGTGGAGCGCCGCGTCCGGGTCGGAGCCCCGCATGGATTTCATAAGGGCGGAGAGGATGTCGTAGTGCTCGTCCCCGTCCCTGTCGTAGCGCATGGCGCTTCGCTGGGTCACGGCCCGGGCGTCGGCCATGGTGAACGTCATGCCCTTTTTGCCCACCGGGGCGGTGGAGTAGAGAAGCTCCAGAGTGTTCAGGCTCTTGCGGGCGTCCCCGCCGCAGGCGGCGGCGATGTAGTCCAGGACCCCATCCTCCGTGGCGACGGCGATGCCGTCCCGCTCCTGCAAAAGCCGCAGCACCCGCTCCAGGGCCTTTTTCACGTCCGCGGGCGTGAGCTGCCTGAACTCAAAGACCGTGCTCCGGGAGAGGATGGCGTTGAACACGCAGAAATAGGGGTTCTCCGTAGTGGAGGCGATGAGGGTGATCTTCCCGTTTTCGATGAAGTCCAGAAGGGACTGCTGCTGCTTTTTGTTGAAGTACTGTATCTCGTCCAGGTACAGCAGTACCCCCTCCGGGGCCAGAAGGGTGTCCAACTCGTCGATGATGGCTTTGATGTCGGCCAGACCCGCCGTGGTGGCGTTCAGCCGCCGCAGAGGCCGGTCCGTGCGCTGGGCGATGATGCGGGCCACGGTGGTCTTGCCCGTGCCGGAGGGGCCGTAAAATATCATGCAGGGGATATGGCCGCTCTCAGCGATGCGCCGGAGCATGCCGTCCTGGCCAAGGATATGCTCCTGGCCGAACACGTCGTCCAGGGTCTGGGGCCGGAATTCATCTGCAAGCGGACGGTACATAGCCTCATGTCCTTTTAAAATAAGATATACCTAAATTATAAAGATTGCTCTTGGAATTTGCAACAGGGCGTGATAAGATTTTGTCCAGAGAAAAAAGAGAGCGGGGACAGCTTATGAGAACGGCCGAACAGGTAGAGCATATCGTGAACACTTTGGCGGAGGAATATCCGCTGGCGGACTGCACCCTGGACCACAACGGGGCGTGGGAGCTGCTGGTGCAGGTGCGCCTGGCCGCCCAGTGCACCGACGAGCGGGTCAACATGATCTCCCCGGCACTGTTCGCCCGGTTCCCCGATGCCGAGACCATGGCCGCGGCGGAGCCGGAGGACGTGGAGCCCTATATCCGCTCCTGCGGCTTCTTCCACGGGAAGGCCCGGGACATCGTAGAGGCAGCCCGGATGCTGGTGAACGACTTCGGCGGCGTGGTGCCGGACAATATGGAGGACCTTCTGAAGCTGCCCGGCGTGGGGCGGAAAAGCGCCAACCTCATCCTGGGGGACGTGTACAAAAAGCCCGGGAGCGTGGTGGTGGACACCCACTGCATCAGGCTCAGCAACCGCATGGGCCTGGTGGACGACCTGAAGGACCCTCCCAAGATCGAGACGGCTCTGCGGGCCATCCTGCCTCCGGAGGGATGCTCCGACTTCTGCCACCGCATCGTGTACCACGGCCGGGCGGTGTGCTCGGCCCGGTCGCCCAAGTGCGAAGAGTGCTGCGTGAAGCAGTGGTGCCAGACCTATGAAAGGGAACACGATACATAATGTTTTTGGATTTTGAAGGGATAGAGAACGCCCGGGATCTGGGGGGCCTTACGCGGCCGGATGGCGGGCGGATAAAGGAAGGCGTGCTCCTGCGGACCGGCCACCTGGGCCGTGCCACCGACGGGGACATCGCCTGCCTTAAGGACATGGGCCTGGGGCTCATCGTGGACATGCGGGACAACCGGGAGCGGGAGCGCCATCCGGACCGCTCTGTGCCCGGGGCAAAGAATATCCACATCCCGCCGGTGCCGGACCTGGAGGTATATATCCCCATCAAGAGCCAGAACCCCAAAGAGGTCCGGGCGGTGTTCCACGAGTTCTACCGGCTTTTGAGCCTGCACCCCCTGGCCATCGACGCCTATGGGGCTTTCTTTCGGGAACTTCTCGCGGGGTCAGGAAAGCCGGTCCTTTGGCACTGCACGCAAGGCAAGGACCGGACCGGTGTGGGCGGCATGCTCCTGATGAGCGCTTTGGGCTTTGAGCGGGAGGCGGTCGTGGAGGAGTACATGCGCACCAACCTCTTCGCCCAAAAGCAGCTGGCGGACATGGCCCAAAAGGGCGCGACGGAGAAGGAGCTGGCCCTCATGGGGGAGGTGTTCCCCGTGTTCCAGGGCAACGCCCGGTACTATTTCGACTGCGTGGAGATGGAGTACGGCTCCATAGAGAACTACCTGGAGCTGGCCCTGAATGTGGGGCCGGACGAGGTGGAAAAGCTGGAAGGGATCTATTTGGAATAGATAGCTGCCAGCGAAAATAATTTGGCCCCCTCTGACGAGGGGGCTGTCGAGCGAAGCGAGACTGGGGGAGAGATATCTCTCCCTTCGGCCGCCTTTGGCGGCCACCTCCCTCGTCAGAGGGAGGATTCAAAATGGAAGGGCGTGCCTTGAGCACGCCCTGTTTTTATTCTGCTGCCTTTATCTTCCGAACAAAACGGTCAGATTCCGCATGCGGCGGGCCAGGGCGGGGGTCGCCTCGCCGGGGAGCATCCGCCACTGCCAGTTGCCCACCGGGTCGCCGGGGACGTTCATCCGGGCCTCGCTGCCCAGGCCCAGGTAGTCCTGCATCTGGGCCACGAACAGCCTCGCCGGGGAGCCCATGCCGCCCCGGAGGATGCCCCAGTCGTAGCCCTCCCGGCGGCTCAGGCCCAGGTAGGCCTTGGCCACGGCCAGGTCGGCAGGGTCCGCCTCGGCCAGCCAGCCCCGCAGCGTGGTGTTGTCGTGGGTACCGGTGTAGCAGATGCAGTTTTCCCCGTACCGGTGGGGCAGGTAGTCGCTGGGGTCCCGGTGGTCAAAGGCGAACTGGAGGATCTTCATGCCCGGGAAGCCGGACAGGTCCAGCAAGGCTTGGACCTCGGGGGTGATGAACCCCAGGTCCTCGGCGATGATGCTCCTGCCGGGGAATTTGTCCTTGAGCATGGTGACGAAGGGAGCGCCGGGTCCCGGCTCCCACCGGCCCGTGGCGGCGGTGGGGTCCCCGTAGGGCACGGCCCAATAGCTCTCCAGGCCCCGGAAGTGGTCCAGACGGGCCACGTCGAACCGCTCCAGGGTGCTGCGCATCCGGGCCTCCCACCAGGAAAAGCCGTCCTGGGCCATCCGCTTCCAATTATACAGGGGATTGCCCCAGAGCTGGCCGTCTGCGGTGAAAGCATCCGGGGGGACGCCCGCCACGGCCAGGGGAACGTTCTTCTCGTCCAGCTGAAAATTGGCAGGATTGGCCCACACGTCCGCCGAGTCCATGGCCACGTAGATGGGCAGGTCGCCGATGAGGCCGATGCCCTTTTCGCCCGCGTAGGCCTTCAGGGCGTCCCACTGCTTCTGGAAGAGATACTGCAGGTAAGTGAAAAACCGCACGTCCCGGTCCAGTTCTTTCTTCCAATGGGCCACCGCGTCCGGCTTGCGCAGGCGGATGTCGGCGTCGGGCCAGTCGGTCCAGGGACCCATGGAAAAATGGCGCTTCAGGGCCATAAATAGGGCGTAGTCGGCAAGCCAGGCGGCGTTTTCCGCCTCGAAAGCGGCCACCGCTGCCCGGTCCCGATCCCAGCCCCGGTCGAACGCCTTTTCCAGCAGGTCGAACCGGGCCTCATACACCGCGCCGTAGTCCACCCGGCGGGGATCGGCGCCCCAGAAGGGGGCGTCGGCCTCGGCCTGGGTCAGGAGCCCGTCGGCGATGAGCATGTCCGGGTCTATGTAGTAGGGGTTGCCCGCGAAGGCGGAGAAGGACTGATAGGGGGAGTCTCCGTAGCTGATGGGTCCCACCGGCAGCATCTGCCAGTACTTCTGCCCCCCGGCGGCCAGGAAATCCACAAAGTCATAGGCCGCCTTCCCCAGGGTACCGATGCCGTAGGGGGAGGGGAGGGAGGAGACGCCCAGCAGGACCGCTGAGGCACGTTCGATGGACATAACGATGGCTTATCCTTTCACGGCGCCGGCTGCGACGCCCTTAATGATATGTTTCTGGCAGGTGAGGTAGAAGACGATGACGGGGATGATGCTCAGCAGGATCAGGGCCATGGTGGCGCCCAGGTCCACGGAGCCGTAGCTCCCCTTCAGGTACTGGATGTGGATGGGGATGGTCATGTACTTGGTCCTGTCCAGCACCAGGTAGGGCAGCAGGTAGTCGTTCCACACCCACATGATTTCCAGCACGCCCACGGATATCATGGTGGGCTTCAGCATGGGGAGCACCACGGAGAAGAAGGTGCGGATGGGATTGCACCCGTCGATGACCGCCGCCTCCTCGATCTCCAGGGGGATGGACTTGACGAAGCCCACGAACATGAAGATGGCGAGGCCCGCGCCGAAGCCCAGATACACGATGGGGATAGTCCAAGGGGTGTTGAGCTTCAGGCTGTCCGCGGTGGAGGACAGGGTGAACATGACCATCTGGAAGGGCACTACCATGGAGAACAGGCAGAGGTAATAGAACAGCTTTGAAAAGGTGCTGTTCACACGGGAAATATACCAGGCGGACATAGACGTGCCCACCAGGATCAGGGCCGTCGAGGCCACGGTGATGAACAGACTGTAGCCCACGCTCTTCCAGAAGGGGTAGTTGCCAAAGGTCATGCCCTTGACGAAGTTGTTGAAGCCCGTGAAGGTCTCCTTGGTGGGCAGGGCAAAGGCGTTCAGGTTCACGGCGGCGTTCGTCTTGAAGGAGTTGATGACCACCGCGATGATGGGAAAGACCCACAGAAGGCCCACGACCACGAAGATGGCGGTGAGGATATTGCTTCCCTTGGAGTAATGCTTCTTCATCACTGCTGCACCTCCTTCTTCCGGGTAGCGGTGAGCTGAGCGATGGCCAGGGTGGCCACCAGGATGAAGAACACAACGGCCTTGGCCTGGGCCGCGCCGTGCCAGTTCTTGTTTATGTTATAGGTGGAATAGATATTCAAAGCCAGAAGCTCAGTCATGTTTACCTTGGCGTGGTTGATGATGACGGAGGGCGCGCCGCCGGTGAGGGCCAGGTTCTGGTCAAAGAGCTTGAAGGAATTGGTCAGGGTCAGGAACATGCAGATGGTGATGGAAGGCATCACATTGGGGATGACCACCCGGAACAGGGTCTGGCTCTTGCTGGCGCCATCTATCTTGGCGGCCTCCAGCATGTCCTCGGGCACGGCCTGCAGTCCCGCGATGTAGATGATCATCATGTAGCCGATCTGCTGCCAGGCCACCAGGATCACGAGGCCCCAGAAGCCATAGGTGGCGTTGGCGGTGAGGTAGGTGCTGTAGTGCTTGAGGATGGCGTCGAAGATCATGGACCAGATATAGCCCAGGACCACGCCGCCGATCAGATTGGGCATGAAGAAGATGGTGCGGAAGATGTTGGCGCCCCGCATCCGCTGGGTCAGCGCGTAGGCGATGGTGAACGCCAGCACGTTGATGAGCACGATGGAAACGATGGCGAACAGGGCGGTGTTCTTGAACGCGTGGATGAAGCCTGCGTCCTTAAAGGCCTTCACATAGTTGGAAACGCCCACCCAGGTGGCGTCCCTGGGGGTGCTGAAGTTGCAGAAGGAAAGGTAGATGCCCTGGGCGAAGGGCCAGAGAAAACCGATGCAGAAGCAGATGAGCGTGGGCAGCAGAAAGACTGGGAACCAACGGCGGATGGGCCGGCGGATCAGCTCGCTGCTCAGTATGGAAGGGTCATGATGTTTCTTCTCTTTCATGAGGATATCCCTCGCTTTCTATACTGGTCTCGGGAATGCCTTTGAAAGGAAACAGGGGCGGGCTATGCCCGCCCCCGCTTCTTTTATAAAGTCAAAGAGGAAATTTGTCAAGTATCAGATTAGCCGTTGACGGCGGCATACTCAATGGCCCAGCCGTCCACGAATGCGGAGACGACGTCCTCCCACAGCTCGTCGGAGGGAGCGGCGGAGTAAGCGGTCAGAGCGGTGACGACGGTGGCGCGCCAGCTATCCACATTGGGAGTGTCGTTGAAGGCCCAGAACATGGTGTACTTGCCGGCCTCGGCGTACTCCTTGGAGGCGGTAGCGAACACGTTGGAGGTCTCCTTAGCAGCCTTGAAGGGGATGCCGCTGAAGTTGTCATGCAGCATGGTGGTGCCTTCCTCGGAGGTGACGACCCAGGTCAGGAAGTCGATGGAGGCCTGGATGTCTTCCTCAGAAGCCTTGGCGTTGATGGCCCAGCAGTTCTCGGTGCCGGAGCACAGGCCCGCGTCAGCCTCGCCATCCACACCGCAGTAGATGGGGATCATGGTCAGGTCGTCGGGGTTCATGCCGAAGTTGCCGGTCAGATTGGCAAACTCCCAGTCGCCGTTCTGATAGAACACGGCCTTGCCCTCGCCGAACTGGGCCTCGGACTCGTCGCCAGTGCTGGTGGACAGGCTGGTGGGATCAGCAGCGGTGTCGGTGATGTACAGATCCCAGATGTTGCGGAAGTTGTCCAGATAGTCGCTGGTGATCTCAGCGGGCAGGGAGCCAACGCTCATGCCGGCGTCCTTGTACTGATAGTACAGGGGGATGTTGGCCAGGTGGCCGGAGAAACGCCAGGAGGAAGAGCCATCCAGGCCGGGAGCGGAGAAGGCGTCGAAGCCCAGGGTCTCGGCGTTGGCGTGGATGTCGTCGGCAACGGCCTTCAGGGAGGCGAAATCGGTGATCTCATCCAGAGAGTGGCCGGCCTGCTCCAGCAGAGCTTTATTCACGATGATGCCGAAGGACTCATAGCAGTAACCCAGAGCCTTGGGGGCGCCGACCTCGTCAAAGATGACATAGTCATCGTTGGCACGCTCAGCATAGATGCTGGTGTCGGTCAGGTCCAGAGCGTAGTCGCCCCAGTCGGTCAGACCGGACAGGTTGCCGAGGTTGAAGATGGTGGGAGCTTCGCTCTTCGCCATCTCGGCGGTCAGGGTGTCGGAGTAGGTGCCGGAGGCGGCGGTGACGACCTTCACCTCGACGCCGGTCTCCTCGGTGTACTTGGCGGCCAGGTCCTGCCAGGCCTGATCGGCCTCAGGCTTGAAGTTCAGGTAGTACACTGAACCCCCCCCGCGGCAAATGCCACGGAAGACAGGCTCAAGCACATGACCAGGGCAAGGATAAGTGCAAGCGCTTTTTTCATGGTGGGTAGTCCTTTCATAATAATATTTCACACGGCGGACATGCCGAAGTGATACGAGTTTTCAGGCCGGGACGGCGGTGACGGACTCCCCCTCCCGGAGGGTGGTCTCCATGAGGACGTGGCGGTGGGAGCCGGTGCCCTCGATGATGCCGATGAGCATGTCGGCGCTCTGGCGGGCCATCTCCTCGGCGGGCTGGCGCAGGGTGGTGAGGGTGGGCACCGTGTAGGCGGAAAGCTCCATGCCGTCGATGGCGATGACGGAGCAGTCCTCCGGCACCCGCAGGCCCCTGTCGGTGAGGGCCTTGATGGCGGCGATGGCGACGGTGTCGGATATGGCCAGGATGGCCGTGAAGTCCGCGCCGGAGTCGATGAGGCGCAGGGTGTAGTCGTAGGCCGCGTCCATGGCGTAGTCGCCGGTGAATACGGCGAGCGCGGGGTCATAGCCGATGCCCGCCTCCGCCAGGGCCTTTTTGTATCCCTGGAAGCGGAGCTGGCCGATGGAGAAGTCCGCCGGGTCGTCCAGTATCATGGCGATGCGCCGGTGGCCCATGTGGATGAGATACCGCACGGCCTTGGCCGCCTCGTCCTCGTCCCGGATGCTGACGGAGGAGTACTCGTCTTCCGCCAGGTCCCCGAAGGTGTTGGTGTAGGTGCAGCACACGAAGGGGACGGTCAGGGGCTCCAGCTCCTCTTTCGTATAGTTGAACCGGCCGCCCAGGAAGATGACCCCCAGGAGCTTTTTCTCCCGCTCCAGCGCCGCCGCCGCCCGGATCTCGTCGGCCTGGGTGGAGATCTGCTGCAGGACCATGGTGTAGCCCAAGTCGTTGATCTCCCGGCCCAGGACCCGTATCACGGAGGAGAAGAAGGGGTTGTTCACGCCCCGGCTCACCACGCCGATGGCGGTGGAGCGGCTGGATACCAGCGTGCGGGCGCTGTTGTTGGGGATGAAGTGGAGCTCCTCGATGGCCTTGTTCACCATCTCCCGCACCACAGGACTCACGTCGGGGTGGTCGTTTATCACCCGGGAGACGGTGCTGGTGCTCACGCCGCAGTGGGCGGCGATGTCCTTGATCGTCACGGGTACGACCTCCTTTTGTGTGACTGAAAACCTTACCGGGAACGATTCCAGTGGTTCATATTGTGAATATACACTAATTTGCACGCCGTCGTCAAGAGAGAATACTGTCCAAATAAACAACTCGTTATTTGGAAGTTCTGATAATGAGGTAAAAAATTCCAGCCGGGACCTGGGGACCGCGCCTGTTTTTGGAAGAACGAGTATTGCATTTTTGCCTAAATTTGAGGGTCCGTTTTTGGTGAAAATCATGTAGTATTGGTCTGGATTTACCCAAACCGGTTGACTATAATGTGCGTGACCTGCGGGGCGGAGACGTCCCCGGGCGCGCAAATACTTTTTCCTCTGGGAGGCATTATCTTGGTTAAAGATCTGACTGTCGGCCGGCCTATGAAGCTCATCCTGGGCTTCACCATCCCCACGCTCTTCGGGCTGCTGTTCCAGCAGATGTACAGCATGGTGGACACCATGATCGTGGGCCGGCTCCTGGGTGCCAATGCCCTGGCCGCCGTGGGCGCCACCGGTTCCATCAGTTTTCTCATCATCGGCTTCTGCATGGGCGTGTGCAGCGGTTTCGCCATTCCCGTGGCCCGTGAGATGGGCGCGGGGGAGCACGGCCGCATGCGCAGCTACGTGATGAACGCGGCGTACCTCTCCGGCGTCTTCGCCCTGGTGATGACCGCGGTCACCTGCGTGGCCTGCCGGCGCATCCTCACCGCCATGGACACCCCGGCGGACATCTTCGAGGACGCATACGACTATATCTTCATCATCTTCCTGGGCATTCCCGTCACCTATCTCTATAATCTGCTGGCGGGTGTCATCCGGTCCCTGGGGGACAGCCGCACGCCGGTGTACTTCCTGGCCCTGTCGTCGGTTTTGAACATCGGGCTGGACGTGGCCCTCATCCTCTGGGCGCGCATGGGCGTGGCCGGAGCCGCGGTGGCCACGGTGGCCAGCCAGGCCGTGTCCGGCGCGGCGTGCCTCGTGGTGGTGCGCCGCCGGTTCCCCATCCTGCGGACAGAGCGGGGCGAGCGCCGCTGGGACCGCCGGTTCTGCAAGGACCTGTGCGCCATGGGCGTGCCCATGGGGCTGCAGTATTCCGTCACCGCCGTGGGCTCCATCATCCTCCAGTCCGCCGTGAACGGACTGGGCAGCCTCTACGTGGCCGCCACCGCGGCCGCCGGGCGGCTCAACAACCTGCTTGCCTGCCCCTTCGACGCCATGGGCGCCGCCATGGCCACCTACTGCGGCCAGAACGTGGGCGGGGGCAAGCTGGACCGGCTGGGCCGGGGCATCCGGGACTGCGCGCTGCTGGGGCTTGTCTACTCCCTGGCGGCCTTCGCGGCCATGCTGGCCTTCGCGCCGTCCTGCGCCACGTGGTTCATCGACCCGGACCAGGAGGCCCAGGCCGCCGCGCTCATCCCTCTGGTGAGCCAGTTCATCCGCATCCTCACCGGCTTCTTCTTCCCCCTGGCGCTGGTGAACATCGTCCGCTTCGCCATCCAGGGCATGGGCTACAGCGTGCTGGCCATCCTGTCCGGCGTGCTGGAGATGATCGCCCGGGCGGTGGTGGGCGCGGTGTTCGTGCCCCGGTTCGGCTTCGACGCGGCCTGCTTCGCCTCTCCGGCGGCGTGGGTGCTGGCGGACGCCTTTCTCATCCCCGCCTGCGCGCTGTGCATCCGCCGGCTGCGGCGGCATAAGGACAGCTTCGAGCGGGAGCACCACCGGCCCGTCCATGAGTTCGTCCGCCGCCGGGATATCGACCACCTGGGTCTCGCGAAACAGCACAAGGCGTCGTGAATTGAATATGGTAAGAGGGCCTGCCGCAAAACCTGCGGCAGGCCCTTTTTCATATGGAAGCCTCCCTCTGACGAGGGAGGTGGCGCGGCGGTAGCCGCGACGGAGGGAGAGACAGATGATTTCTCTCCCCCAGTCAGCGCCAGAGGCGCTGACAGCCCCCTCGTCAGAGGGGGCCGCTTGGACAGTGCGATGACTTGGCGAAGTTCCTTCTGACGAGGGAGGCTTTTTTAACTCACGGCCCAGCTGACGATGAACTCCACCGGGTATCCGCTGTTGTTGGTCAGGTACAGGCTATATTTGTCGTCCTGGCTGGGGGAGAGGGTTACTGTCTGCATCTCGCCCGCTTTCAGCTCCACGCTCTTGCCTAGGTGGTTTGCATCGCCGTGCAATGACACCGTGAGCGTGGCGTCTGCCCGGGTCTGGAGCCCCACCGATACCGTGCTGCCCCTGGCGGCGGTCAGCTCGGCCACCTTGACGCGCCCGCCGCCATCCAGCTGCCCGTAGGGGGCGCCGTCCGCCTGGCCAAAGAATTCGGCGGTATCCTCGTCTGCAGGGACGGTGACCGTACCGTCGTCCTCCTGTACCGGTTGGGCGTCCTCCCGGGGCGGTTCTTCCTTCGCCTCGCCTATCTGTGCCAGCCGCTGCGCCAGGGCCTCCCGCTCAGCGTCCAGCCGGGCGAGCCGTTCCTCCAGGGCCTCTCTTTCGGCAGCGGTCTTCTCATTCCCTTCGTATACAGCGGCGGCCCCCTCCCCGGTCATAAAGCGCACATCCCAGCCATCGCCCTGGACCAGCATGACGTCCCCGCTGCCGTCCACGGCCTTGGATACCAGCAGGCCATCCTCGATCTCCTCCAGGGTGTGCTCATACATCTCGATGGTCTCGTCGATCTTCTCCTGGGTCCAGGTGAACCAGCCGTCAGAGCTGGTCCAGGCCCGCTCGCCCAGGCACTCCTGCAGGTCCTTTTTCTCCTGCTCCAGCCACTGGGCGTACTCCTCGGCGGTCCACCACTCCACCTCCACCGGGTCGGTGAGGATCTTGTACTCCTGCTGGGTCATGGCCAGCGGCTCGCCGTCCTCGGTGAACAGATAGACGGTCCCGTCCGAGGTGGTGATCACGTCGCCGCTGAACAGGGTGGGCGGGGTCCCACCCTCCGGCTCCGGGGCGGCGGTGGCGAACACCGCGCCCACGGTCAGCACCAGGGCCAGAGCCAAGGTCCCACTCAAAAATGTTTTTTTCCGTATCTTCATGATAGAATGTATCCTTTCTTCGATGGCATTGCGGGAGAACCCGCTGGCGGCGGCCAAGATTCCCCGGCGCTCCTCCATGTCCAGCAGGGCCCGGGCATAGCTGTGCCGGGCCTCCGGGCCGAAGGCATCGATCACCGCCCGGTCGCAGGCCCGCTCCATATCCCGGCCCGCCAGCACCAGCATGGTCCAGACCAGCGGGTTGAACCAATGCAGGCAGGCCACTGCCGCGAGGGCGGGCTTGCGCAGGGCGTCAAAGCGGCGGATGTGGGCCAGCTCGTGGGTCAGCACGAAACCCAGCGCCGCCTCGTCGGTCATGTCTATGGACCGGGGCAGAAGGATCACCGGGCGGAACAGACCATAAGTGAGCGGCGCGCTGATCCGGTCCGAGACCCGCGCCTGTACAGTCCGGTGCAGGGGATGGACCGCCAGAAATTGGTTTACATAATTACTGTCTACCGGCTCCGCACCGTGGAATCGGCGGTAGGAGCGAGCATAGCTCACAGCGAACAGCAGCGCCAGCGCGCAGGCCACTACCAGCCACAACACCGTCCCGGTGGGGAAGGGCATCCCCCTGTCGGGGAGGGGCGCGGCTTGAATTATGTCAACTGCTTGTACGGCCGCCTGTCCCGGCTGTGCGATGGCGGCGGGGAGGGGTCCCGGCCCGGCAGTGTGGGGGACCAGCCGCCGCACCAGCGCAAAGGCGCTGAACCGGAATGGCAGCCGCACCGGCGCCGTCAGCCGCAGGACGGCCAGGGCCCACAGGGCCTCGAATGCCCCCACGGGCAGGCGGTTTTTCCCCACCGCCCGGATGAGGATGGCCGCCAGGATGACGGCGCCGCCGGAGAGACTCATTTCAAGGATGCTCATGGCCTCACTCCTGTCGGTCGATCCAGTCCCGCAGGCGGCTGAGCTGCTCCTTTGTGAGGGGTCTGCTCCCTCCCAGCAGGGAGGCGAACAGCAGCTCCGGCTCGCCGTCGAACAGCTTGTCCACCAGCTCGCCAGCCTCCGCCGAGCGTACCTCGTCCTTGGTGATGAGGGCGTGGCACAGGAAGTTGGGCTCCCGGCGCTGGATGGCCCCCTTGGCGACGCATTTTTTTATCACGGTGTAGGTGGTGTTCATGTTCCAGCCCACCGTGTCGGCCAGGATGTTGGATATCTCCTTGGCGGTGACGTCTCCCCGCTCCCAGAGCACCTTCATCACCTTCAACTCAGAGTCGAACAGCTTCATCGTATGACCTTCCTTCCACACTATTGCAATAGTTTATGACGCTACACTACCACAATAGTGTGAAGTTGTCAACACTATTCTGATAGTTTGAGAGAAAATAGTATAAAAATGGCCCCCTCTGACGAGGGGGCTGTCAGCGCTTGCGCTGACTGGGGGAGAGAAAAAGTCTGTCTCTCCCTCCGTCTTCGTCGGAGCACGCGCTGCCAGGTCTCGCTTTGCCGCAAGCGGCAAAGCTCGAGTGGCCCGCGGCTCCTCCTCTTCCCCGCGCGACCCGCTGCGCTGGGCTCGCGTGGGGACCCCAAATTCCGCCGCGCCACCTCCCTCGTCAGAGGGAGGCTCTCAATAATGTATAATTTTACACGTCTCCCGTGAGCCCGTCGGACAAACCCAACAGGATGATGCCCGCAATGGCCAAGGCGATCATCAGATAGTGCTTCCAGCTGAGCTTTTCCTTCAAAAACAGCCGGCTCCAGATGACGCTGGTCAGGCAGTAGCCGGAGATGATGGGCGCGGAGAGGACCACGTGTTCGGAATCCGCGATGGCGTAGATATAGGCCAGCTGGCCCGCGGTCTCGAAGCAGGCGCCCACGTACTTGGGCGTCTCCTGTCTGATGGTGAACTTCTCGTGCCTGAGGAGCAGTATCACAAAGCACACCGCGCCGGCGGCCAGGAAGGTGAGCTCATAGGCCACGTTGGCGCTGTCCTCGTCCAGGGTCTCCAGCACCAGGCTGTCGGCAAAGGTGCCTGCCGCGTCCAGCACGCAGTAGAGGATGGGCAGGAGGATGGCGATGAAGCTCTTGGCGTATTTATAATTGGAGATGCTCTGGCGGGCGGCCCGGGCCTCCTCGTCCTCGTGCATGTCCACGAAGCCGAGACCCACCACGCCAACACACACCAGCGCCACCGCGCCCAGCTGCAGGCCGGACAGGGCCCCCGGCCCCGCGGTGATAAGGGTGAGGATGGCCACCAGCGCGCCGGAGGAGTTGCAGATGGGGGAGGACACGGAGAGCTCTATGTACCGCAGGCCCAGGTAGCCCAGGGCCATGGAGAGGATATAGAGCAGGGACACCGGTAGGTAGGTGAGGATAGTGTGCATGTCGATGGCCACGCCCTGGACGAACACCTCCACGGCGGCGTGGATGCCCATGACCACGCCCACGGCCAGCACCATTTTGAGGTGGGAGGTCTTGTCCGACTGGTCCCGGCAGCCGATCTTGGAAAACAGGTCGGAGCCGCTCCAGCACAGCAGCGCGATGACAGAAAGCCAAAACCAGCTCATTTGTTATCTCCTTCGAGGCGCACAAGGCCCCTTTCGTATAGTTTCTGTAAGCTCATGAGGATGCCCGTCTTGGCGTGGTACCAGGTGAGCCCGCCCTGGAAGTAGACGGCGTAGGGCGGCCGGATGGGCCCGTCGGCGGAGAGCTCAATGGAGGAGCCCTGGACGAAGGCGCCCGCCGCCATGATGACGTCGCTGTCGTAGCCCGGCATGGGCCAGGGCACGGGGGTGACGTGGCTGTCCACCGGCGCGGCGGCCTGGATGCCGAGGCAGAAGGCCTCCATCCGCTCGGGGGAGCCCAGGGTCACCGCCTGGATGATGTCGTGGCGGGGCTCGGAGGCGTTGGGGACGCAGGCAAAGCCCAGCTTTTCGTAGATATTGGCGGCGAAGATGGCCCCCTTCAGGGCCCCGGCCGTCACCGTGGGGGCCAGGAAAAGGCCCTGGTACATGCTGGGCAGCTGGCCCAGGTTCGCGCCCACCTCTTTGCCCAATCCGGGGGCAGTGAGCCGCCGGGCGCACTGCTCCACGCAAGGCGCGGTGCCGCAGATATAGCCCCCCGCGGCGGCCAGACCCCCGCCGGGGTTCTTGATGAGGGAGCCCACCACCATGTCCGCCCCCACGTCGGAGGGCTCAACTGTCTGGACGAACTCGCCGTAGCAGTTGTCCACCATGCACAGCACGTCCGGCTTCACGCTCTTGCAGAAAGCGATGAGCCGGCCGATCTGCTCCACGGAAAGGCTGGGGCGGGTGGCATAGCCCTTGGACCGCTGGATGGTGATGAGCTTGGTCCTGGGCGTGATGGCGGCGCGGATGGCGTCCCAGTCAAAGTCGCCGTCGGGCAGCAGGTCCGCCTGCCGGTAGCTGATACCGAACTCGGCCAGGGAGCCCGCGGAGGGCCGGATGCCGATGACCTCCTCCAGGGTATCGTAGGGCGCGCCCACGGGGCTCATGAGCTCGTCCCCGGGGCGGAGGTTGGCGCCCAGGGCCAGGGCCAGGGCATGGGTGCCACAGGTGATCTGGGGGCGCACCAAGGCGGCCTCGGTGTGGAACACCGCGGCGTAGACCTCCTCCAGGGTGTCCCGGCCCAGATCGTTGTATCCATAGCCGGTGCTGGTGGCGAAGCAGGCTGAGCTGACGCGGCACTTTTGCATGGCGCCCAGCACCTTCGCCTGGTTATATTCCGCCGCGGCGTCCACGGCGGCGAAGCGGTCTTTAAGCCCTGCCAGGACCTGCTCGCCGAAGGCGTATACCTCTGGGCTCAGGCCCAGAGAAGCATATATCTCGTCCATCTCTCTCTCCTTTTTTCGTGCCCTCTAAACTTACCATCTGCGCCCGTTTCTGTCAAGGCAAAGGCGCGGTGCTTTCGCGCCGCGCCCTGCCTGTAGGGGACTATCTGTCCTTGTATTTCCTTCGCGTGGCCTCGCCGCCCCTGAGGTGCCGCTCGGCCTTGTTCTGCTCCAGCACCGCCCGGGCCTGGGTGTACAGCGGCCGGTCCACATGGCGCAGCCGCTCGGTGAGGTCCTTGTGCACCGTGCTCTTGCTGACCCGGAAGTGGGAAGCCGCGTCCCGGACGGTGGCGTTGTTCTCCACGATGTAAAGGGCCAGGTCCCGGGCCCGCTGTTCGATATCCTCTCGCACTCATACCACCCCGCTGCGTTTACTTGCCACAGTCTATGCGGCGGGGACACGGGGTTAGAACCGGGGAGGACGGGGCGGCCCGCTTTCCCTATGGCCGGTCACCGGTTCACGGCGATGCGCAGGATGAACCAGTCGTTGTTGACGGAATAACTGAGGGAAGCGCCGTTCTTCTCGGCGAAGGCGGCGATGGAGTGGACGCCGGTGCCGTGGAAGGCCTGGTCCGACTTGGGCAGGCCCTGTTCGTCGAACTGGACGGGGTTCTGGAAGGTATTGGCGATCTGCAGGATGTACATATTCTTGCACCGGGCGTTGATGGTGATGCGCCGGGCCATGGGGTCGGGGATGGCCTCGCAGGCGCGGATGGCGTTATCCAGGGCGTTGGCCAGCATGGCGGTGAAGTCGATGATATCGAAGGCCAGGGGCTCGGGCAGGAAGAAGCTCACGTCGGTCCGGATCTCCCTCTCCTGGGCCCGGGCCACGTAATAGGACAGCACCGCGTTCACGGTGGTGTTCCCGCAGTAGGAGACGGGGGCGGTGTTCACAAGCTTCTCGTCCACGCCGTCGATGAAACGCAGGGCCTCCTCCGTCTGGCCCAGCTTGATGAGCTCGGCGATACGGGTGAGGTGGAAGCGCATGTCGTGGCGCTGGATGCGCATCTGCTTGGAGGCCTGGTCGAAGGCGCTGAGCTGATTTTCCAGGGCCTGGGTCCGGAGCATGAGTATGTTCTCGGTATTCCTGGCCTGCTGGAGCTGATGCTGGCTGAGAAGGCTCCTGAAGATGATGACGTAGGTCGCCAGCATGATGGCCGTGGAGATATAGACGCTTATGATGGCGGGGACGGACTCCGTAAAGTGGACGGGGTAGGTGCCCAGAAACAGGTTCAGGACGTAAAAGCCTACCGGCGCCAGGGACAGGAGCCGCCAGTTGACGTCGGGCAGGTAGCTCATCTGGGCGAATCTCTCCCGCAGGAACTTCCACTCGAAAAAGATGACCGCGGCGAAGGAGCCGAGCCGGAACAGGAGGTCGATGAGCTTGGTCCGGGCCACCAGGGTCTGGGTCATCATGAGCACCAGGGCGAAACTGAGCTGCATGGTATAGTTGAACACCGCCTGCCAGGGGGTGAACTCGGAGACGGAGTACAGGGCAACCATCATAACGGCGGCCATGATGACGATACCCACCAGCAGGGCTATGTTCAGGGGGAACAGGCTGAGCATCACCACGATTACAACCACGGCAAAGGCCAGATAGGCGGCGCAGGTGACGGCCAGCCGTTTGGCGGAGGTCTTCACCGTGGAGCAGGCCACCATCATGAGAAGGGTGCACACCGTGCACAGAAGGCATTTTGCGCCGAAAAAGACGATGTCGTCGGAAAAAGTCATAGCCGCGGCCTCCTTTTGTCAGCTCTCCGCCTCGAAATCGATGAACCGGCTGCGGGCGCCGGCGTACTTGCGGGTGATGGAGTATTCCGAGCCGTCGGCCATGCGGAAGCCGCCGGGGGTGAGGGCCTTGATGTTGGGCATGTTCACGAGGTAGCTCTCGGCGCAGCGGACGAACACGCCCAGGTCCAGGTATTCCTGGGCCAGGACGGCGAAGGGCTCGCTTTTATACAGGGTGGTGACGGACCCGCCGCCGGCCATGTGGTAGACCAGGCGGTGGCTGCGGTATTCCACGGCGTTGACCTGTCCCAGGTCCAGGACCTGGGTGCCCTCGGCGGTGCGGACGGAGACGGTGCGGTGGGCGGGCCGGGGCGGCAGCAGGTAGGAGAAGCACTCGTCCAGGTCCTGGAAGAGCCGGTCCGGGTCCACGGGCTTCAAAAGGTAGGAGAAGGCCCGGACGGAGAAGGCGTCGGGGTAGAAGTCCGGGGAGGTGGTCAGGTACAGGATGACGGCCTGATGGTTCCGCCGGTGGATCTCCCGGCCCAGGTCGATGCCGTTCATGCCGGGCATGAGCACATCCAGCAGATACACCTCGCCGGGGCCGTTCTTCGTCTCGTATCGGAGGAGATCGGCGGCCTCGGAAAAGCACAGCACGTCCAGGGCCAGGCCCCGGGCGCGGATGTACCGGCGCACGCAGTCGTCCAGCGCGGCCAGCTCCCGGGGGTCGTCGTCACATATGGTAAGGCGCATGGTGACCTCCGCCGCGGCATAGAGCCGCGTTATGGCATTCAATACAGTAGTATTGTAGCATGTTTTCCCGGCCGATTCAAACCGGGGCAGTGTCATTTGAGCGGTTTTTCGGTCAAATGAGCGGTAAGGGTTGCAAAACGGGGCTGTCTCTGGTAAAATGGCTAAAACAAAACAGGGGACCATTAAATTAATTTAATTGTATACGATTTAGCTGTCGCCGCCCCAGGGCGGGAAAGGATGGAACAGACCCGGCGAAAGGGACGGCGGAAGCCGGCCCGGAAATATACAGACAAATGAAGCGTGCTCTCTCTCCCGAAAAAAAGCCACGGGGGGGGGGTATTCCTTTTTCTATGCCCAAACGCGCTTCAGAGAAGATGAACAACTATATGAATATTCCGGATATGCGGAATATTCCAGAAAAATACGACGGAACATCCACTTGCATAAACGGGGGAATAGACTATGAATACTGCGAATAACATGAAGATCCGGAGAAAGGACGTCTGGCGGCGCTCGATGGCTCTGCTGCTATGTCTTTGCAGTATTTTATCCTTATTCAGCACCTTCGGAAGCACGGCGGCGGAGGCCGCCGGGGCGGAGCCTGCCCAAAACACGGCCGTCACGGAGAGCGCCCCCGCCTCCGAAGAGTCGGTCTCTGAGCCCGAGGAGGAGCCCGCCGATGAGCCTGCGCCCGCCGAGGACCTTCCTGTGTACCACGTTACAGACACAACGTCTGGCAATAGCACAACATATGCAACGCCTGATGGGACGGGCGCCACGTGGACCAACAGCTCTCGTGTATATTTATGGTGGAAAACGAACGGCACGTTCGGCGGCATCACGCAGCAAAACACGATCCACGTATACGCCAAAGCGGGCGAGACCATCTGCTTTGGCTCCAATGTGTATAATTCCCAGTTGAATATAAACGGCACCGCTACCGAGAGTGTTGCGGCGCAGAAGGGTAAGAATGACATCATCATGACCGACCTGCACGGTGAGCGCAAGGCCTTTGACGTGGAGAACACTGGCGAAAAGAAGGGCTATATCCCCAACTGGCAGACGGAGAAGGCCATCAAGCTGGCTATGAACACCAAAGACGGCGTGAAGTTCGAGTACAGCGGCTCCCAGACTAATATAGATAAAAATAAAACGTATACGTATACGCCGCTCACCTATAAGGTCAAGGAAACGGGCGTGTACTCCTTTCAGTTCCACTCCTATGGCGGCGGTGGTAACGGTAATTGCCAAAAATGTCCTCTGAAGGAATCGGGAATAGTGACGGTTGTGAATAAGGACACTTCAACAACAACGTACAATGTATTTGAGCCCAGCCAGGTGAACGGTTTGGTCACCGCCTGGGATCTGCGGGTGTTCGACGAGAAAGGCGAGCTGCAGACTGGCCGGACCTACGCAGACGTTCTCGCCCTGGAGATGTGCCCCTCCGGCGACACCGAGATGACGGAGACATACTATGTGGTGTCCCCGGACAGCTATATCTATGAACTGCAGTTCAAAGGGGCCTCTCCCTATACCTATAACTTTTTCGCCAACAACCAGGGCCTTATCGACGACGGCACCGGTGTTAGCGTCAGGCGAAAATCGCCATTCAGAGTCAGGCGAAAATCGCCAATTCTGGTCAATCGAAAATCGCCACTTA
>CANPVS010000026.1 GCA_947581795.1 uncultured Oscillospiraceae bacterium | reverse complement strand
TGCGGGCATAGCTCATTTGGCAGAGCGCCACCTTGCCAAGGTGGAGGTAGCGAGTTCGAATCTCGTTGCCCGCTCCAGCGTCGAAACGCTCCTGAAGACGATGAGGACCGGCAAGCCGGTCCTCATTCGTCGGTCAGGGGCGTTTCTCCTTCTCCCCGCGAAACCCATTTCATTGGGCTTTCGCGGGGGCCCTGCAGCGTCAGAACTGTTCTGAGGATTCGAGGTCCTGGCAGGCCAGGCCCCCTCATCGGTCAGAACCGTTCTTCCTTTTTCCCATGCGACCCGTTTCACTGGGCTCGCATGGGAGCCCTGACAAATTTGTTGCCGCTGCGCAGCGATTTAAATTTACGGAGGAGAGGGTATGGGTATACGGGAAGAGAATATCGCCCGGCTGGGGGCGGCGGTCCGGGAGGCCGAGGCGGTGGTCGTGGGCGCGGGAGCGGGCCTGTCCACCTCCGCGGGGTTCGTCTATACCGGCGAGCGGTTCCAAAAGTACTTTGGCGACTTCGCACGGAAGTATGGCTTTCAGGACATGTACTCCGGCGGCTTTTACCCCTTTGAGAGCCAGGAGGAGTACTGGGCCTATTGGAGCCGGTACATCTACATCAACCGCTACATGGACCCGCCCAAGCCGGAGGTGTACGGCGACCTGCTGGCCCTGGTGGGGGACAAGGACTATTTCGTGCTCACCACCAACGTGGACCACTGCTTCCAGAAGGCGGGGGTCGACAAGGAGCGGCTTTTCTACACCCAGGGGGACTATGGGCTGTTCCAGTGCAGCGAGCCCTGCCGCCAGGAGACCTTCGACAACGAGGCCGCCGTCCGGCGGATGGTGGATGAGCAGCGGGATATGCGGATTCCCTCGGAGCTGGTTCCAAGGTGCCCCCACTGCGGCCGGCCCATGACCATGAACCTGCGGGCGGACGACAAGTTCGTGGAGGACGAGGGCTGGCACATGGCCGCCCGGCGGTATGAGCGGTTCCTGCGGAGGATAGGGGATAAGCGGGTACTCTTTTTGGAACTGGGCGTGGGATATAACACCCCGGGTATCATCAAGTACCCCTTCTGGCGCATGACGCTGGAAAACCCCAGGGCGACCTACGCCGTGGTCAGCCACAGCAAGGCCTTCGCCCCCGAGGAGATCGCCCGGCGGTCCATCTGCATCAACGGCGACGCGGGGAGCGTGCTGCACGCCCTGGTATGAGACAGAGCGCAAAAAAGCGGGCGCAAAATGCGCCCACCAGAATAAGTTCACGGCTGCCGTGTCCTCGGCAGCCGCTTATTTGTATTTCGCCTTCAGATACGCCGCGTAGTCCCGGAGGCTGGCCAGGGCCTGCTTGGGGAGGCCGGCGGGCAGGCGGATCACGGCGGCGGAGGCGTCATAGGGGCGGGGGTCGTCCGTCAGGCCCAGCAGGTAGTCCACCGACACGCCGAAGTATTCCGCGATGGCGATCTTGATGGCGTCCGAGGGCTCGTTTTTCTCCCGCTCATAGGCGGAGACGGAGTGCTTGTTGATCTTCAGCGCCGCCGCCAGCTGGGTCTGGGTCAGTCCGGCGTCCTTCCGAAGGTCTATAAGCCGTTCTCCGATCATGGCGATGCCCCCTTCCCGCTGCTTATGAGCTAATTATAGAGGATAAATCTACAACTCCTGAAATTATTGACAAATTAATCCAAAAATGCTAACTTGTAGATAAATCATCGGCTGAGAAAGCTGGGCAATATTGGGAAAATATTACATTTCGTTGTTGCGCGGCAGGCCTAAATATGATATAAAGGTATCCTAATACTCTTTGGGCCGGAGACGGCCCGCCGGTGATCGCCTATGGGAGGATTATCTATGAAGTCGACGATGAAGAGACTGCTGGCGCTGGCGCTTTGCCTTGTGATGCTGGGCACCCAGCTGGGCATGACGTCCGGGCCGGAGGCCGACGGCGGGGAGACGGTTGTCTCGCCGGCGTTCGTGCCGGAGGAAGCCGCGCCCGCGGAGGAGGCGTATGAGGATATCGCGCCCGCGGCGCCGGAAGCGGAAGTATACGAGGAGCCGGCGCCTGTTGTGCCGGCGGCGGATACATATGAGGAGCAGGCGCCCGCCGCGCCGGTGGAGCTCGAGGAGGAGGCCGCGCCTGTGGAGGAGGCGGCCGATGTCCCTGTGGCTGCGGCGGAGAGTGATATCGCGGACATGGGTTACGCGGAGTATGGCTCGCTCGTCTCGGTAAAGGAAGAGGGCGAAACGTTTGGTAAGCAGCCCAACTACACCATGTGGATCACGCTGTCATCCGGCGCCTCCATAAACAATCTAAAAGAGTGTGATATCAAATTGGAATGCCCGGGCGGCAAAACGCTGAATGCGCCTACGGGGCTTACCGGCAACAACACCAACAAAGACGTCTATAAACAGGCCTACTGGACATTTGAAAAGAGCGCCGTCCATGCGGGCGAATACACTGTCACTGTCACGGCACAGGGTGGAGATGCAGTCGCGACGAAGACGATCACTCTGTACCAGGTGACGTTCGACGCCGGGACAGGACACACGTTCGGCAAAAATGGGACGCAGACTGAGGTCCATTACGGCACGCTGACCAGCCGGGTGCCTTATAACTTCCAGTTTGACAACGACCCCACCGCCGAGTCCGGCAGCCCGTTCATCGGCTGGGCGAAAGAAGCAAATAAAACCCACTACAGCGACACCGTCTCCACGTTGGGACAGCTGACGCAGACAGGTGGCACCTACACCGCCTACGCAGCCTACGGCGAGGAGAAGAAAATTTCCCTGGGACTGTCGGCTACCAAGAACGATGCAAATCCGGTGCATCGCGATGGGACGATCACTTTGGGTCCGGTGACCTGCGGCGATACCACGCCACTGACGCTGTATGTGGTAAACGACGGTAATGTGAACTTCAATAAGCTGGAGATCACCAACGGTATGTCGGGCGTCTTCACCATGGACGTCCCCGATAAAGCTTCAAACGCGGACTTGACACTTGGACCGAAAAACAGCCTGGCAATCAAGCTGACGCCCAGTTCCGGGCTGAAAGCCGGCAGCTATTCCGGCACGCTGCAGGTGCGGGCCGACGGCTACCCCAACCAGTTCACGGTCAAGCTGGATGTCATAAAGGAAAAAATAGAAATAATAGCCGATAACGTCACAAAGGAGTACGGCGAGACGATATCCCCCGAGGACGTGACGCTCACAAAGGATGGCGTGCCGTACCAGCTGGAGGATGGCCTGACTCTCTACAGTGAAGGTTTTGCCGCCGAGGCCAAGGCGGGCGCCTACGACTATGAGCTCAGGGGAGAGTGCCCGAAGCATGATGTGCAGTTCGTCCAGGAGAACGGGAAGGTCACCGTAGGGCCGGCCGGCGTGGTCAGTGCAGGTGATGTGAACGCGACCGAGATAAAGGTGGGCGACAAACTGAACGCTTCCCAGCTCAGCGGTACGTTCTGGAATGAGCATCATGTGAATGAAGACGGCTGGAAAGTGCAGGGCACGCTGGAATGGGCCGACACTGACGCTCAAATGAACGAAGAAGGTACATTTGATAAAAACTGGAAGTTCACGCCCGATGATACCGCGAATTATAAGAGTGACGAGAGTGGCGCTGTTACCGGTCAGGTCAAGGTGACCGTCACAGCAAAAACGCCCACCAACATCACGCCGGTCGAGGGACAGCGCTTTATCTATAACGGCAAGCCGCAGGAAATGAAATTCCAGTCCGACGTTCCCGGCGACAAGAGGGAGATCAAGGTAGAGTATAAGCCGGCTGCCCCGGCGTCAGGCGAGGCAGCGACGTCAGGACCGACCAACGCCGGCACATACGACGTCACGGCCACGATCGATCCGAACGAGACATACGCCGGGTATGTGTGGACTGGTACGATGACCATCGAGCCGAAGACGGTACAGGTGAACGCCACCAGCAGCAACAAGATATACGATGGCACAGAAAAGGCAGTCGTAACGGTCGATGTCACCAATGAGGAGCCCGGTGACGAGGTCACTGTGGAGGCCACCGGCAAGTTCGAGGACAAGAACGTGGGGTCCAAAAACGTCGCCATCACCTTGGAGAGGCTGGAGGGAGCGGCGAAGGACAACTATCGGCTCCCCGATAAAAACACCGTGTACACCACGGCGGTCATATCGTGGGCGGAGATCACCTCCATCCAGCCGGCGGGGGGAACGGCCCTGACCAAGCGTTACGGCGAGACCCTGGCTCTGATGCCGGAACAGTTTACAGTGGAGGGCCTGGTCGCGGGCGAGAGCGTGCATGATGCGGGGATCGAAGTCTCCAGCGACGGCGCCGGACCCAACGCGGACGTGGGTGATCACGATATCATCGCTGCCGTCCACAGCAATAACTATACCCTCAAAAGTGGAGCTGATAAAGCCGGCACGATCACGGTCCAAAAGGCCGATGTGGTAAAACGCCTGGTCACAGCCGGCCAGGGGATGAAGGGCAATCTGCTGAGTTCTGTCACCATCACCGGCGAGTTCGTGAACGCGCATAACAGCGAGATGGCGGTGGACGGCGAGATCGAATGGATCAACGGGGAGGAAACGCAGCTGGGGAACGGTGATACCTTCCAAAATGCTGAGTGGACGTTCACACCGCGTGATACGGCAAAGTACAACGGAATATCGGGAACGGTGACCATTTCGCTGTCGGACAAGGAACCGGTCAAGTTCAACGGTGTTTCGTCCGAAACGGTGAAATACACCGGTGAACAGCAGGCATATTCTGTGAAATATACCACTGACCCGGCTGAGGCCGCTGTGACGGTGGAATACAAAAAGCAGATCGACCTGGCGCGGCAGATCAAAGGATTTATGCCCATGGCGGTGGGCGACGCGTGGACTTCGGAAAAACCTGTGGACGCGGGGATATATGACGTGCGCCTGACTGCCACGCCGGCCTATCCTGAACAGTATGCGGCCACATCTGTGGAGACCACGTTCACCATCGCCAAGGCACAACCCAATATCAGCGGCCTGGGGACGGCTGCGGCAAAGCAGGGGACCGCGCTGGCCAATGTGGCAATGAAGGCGCCCACGGGCGTCAAGGGCGAGACACTTACCGGCAGTTTTATATGGGCCGCAGGGGACACGACCGTGGTGGAGAAGGACGGCCAGGAATACCACTGGACCTTCGTTCCCGAGAGCCAGAATTATGAATCGGTCACCGGTTCGACGACGATCACGCTGACGGACGACGCCCGCGTCGTCAAAGCGGATGTGTTCAATCTGCCCGAGGGCGACTACGCGCTGGTGGACGTGGAGGCGTCGGAGCTGAAGGCGGGCGAGACGGTCACGTTCTATAAGGACAAGAACGGGGAGACAGCTGTCGGCGTGGCGACCGTGTCCGGAGAGGGCAAGGTGCGCGTGGAGCTGAATGCGGACGCGCTGAGCGCCAGCGGCGGCACGCTCTGGGCGAAGATCACCAGCAGCGTGAAGCACGCCGCCACCCAGGTAACCTATCTTCCGGAGCTCGGATTCACGGCGGAGCCCTTCACGACGTACACCCAGAGCGCCATGACCTTCACCGTGAGCAAGTCCCACAGCAGCTACCAGACGATCGGGATGGAGATCGGGCCCAATGAGTACCTGGAGACAACGGCAGACCCGGACCCCGGCCCTCTGACTGCGTCGATCAAGGGCACAAAGGCGGGGACCACGACGATGACGGTCACTGTTACTTTCAAACATCCTGACATGAGCACCCCTAAAACGATCACTCTATCCAAGGACGTGACCGTCACGGTCCTGGAGGGCGCCTATGTGCCGCCCAGCACCGGCGGCGGCAGCAGTGGCGGCGGGTTCACCCCCGACCCCAGCCCTGTGCCCAGCGCCAGCCCCACACCCAGCGCCAGCCCTGAACCCAGCGCCAGCCCCGAGCCCGGTACGAGCCCCGAGCCTGGCACGAGCCCCGAGCCCAGTGTGAGCCCAGAACCCGGCACGTCTCCTGTCCCGGAGCCTGTGCCGCCCGAGCCGCCCGCTTCCGGCGACGGTTGGAGCTGGTCTGAAGACGGCGAGTGGTATTACTACGAGGACGGCGACCTGGTGAAGAACGAGTGGCGGGCCGACGGCGGCAATTGGAACGTCCTGGGCAGCGACGGCCGACTCCTGAGCGGCCTTACCAATGTGCAGCTGGGCCGGTCTGACGACGGCTGGTACTATCTCAACCCGGTCCATGACGGCACCTTCGGCGCGGTCCTGTCCGGCTGGCGGGCCGTGGGCGGAAGCTGGTATTTCTTCAACGATAAGCACGACGGCGCCTACGGCAGGATGCTGTCCGGCACCTGGAAGGGCGGCGGCAACACCTGGTATTACCTGGGCGCCGACGGAAAGATGCTGGAGGGCCTGGTGTACGTGGACACCGGCCGGTATGACGAGGGGCTGTACTACTTCAATACGACCCATGACGGCACCTTCGGCAAGGCGCTGGTGGGATGGCGGCTCATCGACGGCAGCTGGTACTACTTTGAGCCCCGGCACAACGGCCTGTACGGCAGGGGCTACCAGGACGGCTGGCACAGCATCGGCGGGAAATACTACTATTTCTATGACGACGGAAAGATGGCGGCCGATGCGGTCGTGGACGGTTATCAGATCGGCGCGGACGGTGCGCGCGGCCAGAAAGTGAACGAATAATAAAGCGGGCTCCCGGCCATTCGGCCGGGAGCCTGTGCTATGAAAAAGGCCCCGTCAGGGGCCTTTTTATCTGTCTTATTTTCCGCTTCCCACCAGGTCCTCGCCGATGCGGTACACGTCGCCGGCGCCCACGGTCAGGACCAGGTCGCCGGGCTGGATACTGGCCCGGAGGATAGTCTTGATCTCGTCAAAGGTGGGCCGGAAGATGCTGTTGGGGATCTCCTTGGCCAGGTCCGCCGAGGATATGCCCAGGGTATTGGTCTCCCGGGCGGCGTATATCTCCGCCAGAATGGCCAGGTCCGGCCGCTGGAGCTGCGCCACGAAGTCATGGAACAGGGCGCGGGTCCGGGAGTAGGTGTGGGGCTGGAAGACCACGATGGTCCGCTTGTAGCCCAGAGGCTCCACCGCGTCCAGCAGGGCTTTCAGCTCGCCGGGATGGTGGGCGTAGTCGTCGTAGATATCCGCGCCGTTGAACTTGCCCTTGAACTCAAAGCGCCGGTTGGCGCCCCGGAAGCCGGCCAGGCCGTAGGTCACGGCGGTGGGGGACAGCCCTAAGGTGATGGCGGCCGCGGCCGCGGCCAGAGCGTTTTTCACGTTGTGGATGCCGGGCACCCGCAGCTGCAGGTGGGCGAAGAGCTTGCCCTGATAGAGCACGTCGAAGTCCGTCTGGGCCCCGTGGGGCACGATGTTCACGCCCTGCACATCCGCCTCGGGGGTGAGGCCAAAGGTCATCATGGGCCGGTCCAGGTCCTTGAGCGCGTCCATGGTGTTGGCGTCGTCCCGGTTGGCGATGACCATGCCGTCGGAAGACACCAGCCGGGCAAACCGCCGGAAGGAGGCCTTTACCGCCTCCAGGTCCGCGAAGTAGTCCAGGTGATCTGCGTCGATGTCCAGGACCACGGCGATGGTGGGGCAGAAGGAGAGGAAGCTGTCGTAGTACTCGCAGGACTCCATGACGATGGTGTCCCGGCCGCCCACCCGGTGGCCCGCGTGGAGCAGGGGAAGGGTGCCGCCGATCATGACGGTGGGGTCCTTCTCCGCCGCCATGAGGATGTGGGTGCACATGGAGGTGGTGGTGGTCTTGCCGTGGGTGCCGGCGATACACAGGGCGTTTTTGTAGTACTTCATCATCGTGCCCCACGCCTGGGCCCGCTCAAAGACGGGGATGCCCATGGCCCGGGCCTGTATGACCTCCGGGTTGTCGTCCCGGGCGGCGGCGGTGCGCACCACAAAGTCGATGGCGTCGGTGATGTTCTCGGCCCGGTGGCCGATGTTCACGTGTACGCCCAGGGTCTCCAGATGTATGACCGAGTCGCTGCGCTGTATGTCGCTGCCGGAGATGGCAAGGCCCGCTCCGTGCAGCACCTCGGCCAGCGGCGACATGCTCACGCCGCCGATGCCGATGAGGTAGCCCCGCTTGCCGCGGTGCAGATAATCGTCGAATGATGCCGTCATGTTCTTCTTCTCCAAAGCCCGTTGCCGGGAAAGTTGATATAGTATATTCTGCCGGGACGGTTTTTACAAGCGCTCCGCGGCAAAAGAAAGCCCGGCCGGACACCGGGCTTTCCGTCTTAAGCAGTTATGAGTTGTCGCCGGGGGTGGTGGGAGGCTGATAGTTGGGCGTCTCCTGGCTCACGGCGGCGGGGGCGGCCTCGTAGTAGACAGCGGGCGCGGCGGCCGCGGCGGCCTCCGCCTTGGCGGCGCCGCGGTTGCGCACGGCCACCAGGATCACGGTGATCACGTCCAGCGCGCCGTTGACGCAGAAGGCGATGCCGAGAAAGAGCATGGCGTTGAGGAAATCGCTCTCGCCCATGCCGATGAGCACGCCGAAGCTGTCCACCAGACCCATGGTCATCAGAACGCCCAGGGCGATGCCCAGAGCGCTGGTGAGAAGGGCCGCCCACCAGCCGGAGAAATGCATCCGGGCCAGGTCCAGGGTGTACTGGAGCTTGATGACGCCGTCCATGGCGATGAGCACGCCGAGAGCGGTCACGATCATACGCAGGGAGATGCTCAGGCCGATGGCGTCCGGCCGGCAGCTGGCGATGAGCACATATACGCCCGCCGCGAGGAGCATGGCCCCCAGGGCGAACTCCGAGCGGTACACGCCGCTCACGGGCCGGCGGATGAAGTAGATGAGCACATACACCAGGCCGATGGCGCATAGGAGCCCGCCGATGGTGTAGCCGCAGTAGTTGAACATGAAGTAGGGCTGGGCCAGAAACACCACGCCCAGCGCGACGCACACGATGGCCGCGATGGTCAGGTTGCGGATGGGGTTGGTGAGCACACCGCTCTTTTTCGCGGCCTGCTCCTCCGCTCCGGTCTTGTTCTTGTCCATGGGTCCGTCCTTTCCGCCCGGCGCGCGAGAGCCGTCGGTCCTCAGTGGATTATGAGGTATTTTATCATATCCGCCCCGGCCTGTAAAGCACCAGTTGGCCCCCGCGGGCGCCTGTGAAACGGCGAAAACGCCCATATCCGGAAGGGTCCGGCAGATTTTTAAACGATTTGTAAACGTTCTGTGTCCCGTGTTGCCCGCCGGGGCGGGGATGTGGTATCATTGGCAAGATATATGATCGTATTAAATATGTACAACTATATTTGTGCTCACGCGAGGTAGTCTGTATCATGTCCAAGTTCAGTGTCCGCAAGCCTTTGACCATATTCGTGGCGGTGATCGCCGTTATCATCCTGGGGGTCGTGGCGTTCACGCGCATGACCCCGGACCTGCTGCCCAATATGGACTTCCCCTACGTGATGATCATGACTACCTACCCCGGCCAGAGCCCGGAGATCGTGGAGGCGGAGATCACCCGCCCCCTGGAGCAGAGCATGGCCACCCTGGACCACATCAAGGAGGTCACCTCCAACTCCAGCGAGAACTACTCCCTCGTGATACTGGAGTTCGAGGAGTCCGTGAATATGGACACCATCGGCGTGGACATCCAGCAGAACATCAGCGCCCTGCAGGGGACGTGGGACGACACCGTGGGCGCGCCCTATGTGCTGAAGGTGAACCCCTCCGTGCTGCCCATCGCCATCGCGGCGGTGTCCAAGGACGACATGGACATCACGGAGCTGTCCGACTTCATGGACGAGACCATCGTGCCCAAGCTGGAGGGCGTCACCGGCGTGGCCCGGGTGACCACCAGCGGCTCCATCTACCGGCAGATGAACGTGATCATCAGCCAGGAGAAGATAGACGATGTGAACCAGCGCATGGCCGACGCCGTGAACAGCAAGCTGGACGACGCCAAGGCGGACCTGGAGGACACCAAGGCGGAGCTGGACGACGCCAAGGCGGAGCTGGACGACGCCAAGGAGGAGCTGGACTCCGGCAAGGAGACCCTCATCGGCCAGACATCTTCCGCCCAGGCGGCCATCTCCGGCCAGCAGAGCCAGTTGGTGGAGGGAAAGCTGCAGCTCCAGAGCCAGATCGCGGAGCTCCAGTCCACCCGGAGCACCATCACCACCGCCCTGGACCAGCTCCAGCAGGCGGAGGACGGCTATGCCCAGGCCGAGGCGGGGCTTTCCCAGCTCCAGGATGAGATCGACTGGATCGACCAGCGGGCCGTGGAGATCAACGAATTGCTGCCGCCCCTGGAGGAGGAGATGGGGACCCTTTCTGCCCGGGCCGCCGAACTGCAGGGGCAGATAGAGGCCTATACGCCCGGAGAGGGCGTAGAAATATCCCCCGAGGACGGGGAGTATCTGGCCCAGCTCCAGGGGGAATTGGCCGATATCCAGGCCCGGCTCCAGACGGACCAGGACCAGATGGTATCCCTGCAGACGGAGCTGGCCACCGGCCAGGCCACCAGGCCGGCCATGGAGGCACAGATGCAGCAGGTCCAGGCCGGCATCGACACCCTTGACCAGACCATGGCCGCCCAGGGCATTGAGGGCCGGGAGGGACTGCAGGCCAAGCTGGCGGAGCTGCAGGGCAACCTGGCCCAGGTGGACGACGGCCTTGCCCAGCTGAACGCCTCCCTGGAGCAGGTCAACAGCGGCCAGACCCAGCTGAGTCAGGCCATGGGGACTCTGAGCCAGAGCCAGTCCGCCGGTCTTTTGCAGATGGCGGACGCCGCCGCCGAGATCAACCGTAACGCCGCCAGTTTGGAAGAGGGTCTGCAACAGGTGGAGTCCGGGCTGGAGGAGATCGAGAACTCCCGGGCCGACGCTCTCAGTCAGGCGGACCTTTCCGGCTCCATCACCCTGTCCAACGTGGCCCAGATATTGGGCGCCCAGAACTTCTCCATGCCCGCTGGGTACGTGGAGCAGGACGGGATCGATTACATGGTCTCCGTGGGCGATGAGATCGAGAGCGAGGAGGAGCTTGAAAACCTTCTGCTCTTCGACACCGGCGAGGACGGCATCGGCCCCGTGTATCTCAAAGACGTGGCGGACGTGTTCATCACGGACAACTCCGGAGAAGTCTACGCCAAGCTGGGCGGGGACGACAGCGTCATGCTCACCTTTGACAAGCAGTCCAACGCCGCCACCGCCGAGGTGAGCGACGGCCTGCGGGCCCGGTTCGACGAGATGGAGGAGCAGTACCCCGGCCTGGAGTTCGTCCTGCTGATGGACCAGGGCGACTATATCTACCTCATCATCGACTCCATCATGCAGAGCCTTCTCACCGGCGCGCTGTTCGCGATATTGGTGCTGTTCCTGTTCCTGCGGGATATCCGGCCCACCTTCATCACCCTGGTGTCCATCCCCGTGAGCGTGATATTCGCCTTCGTGCTCATGTACTTCTCCGGTGTCACCCTGAACATGGTGTCCATGTCGGGCCTGGCCGTGGCGGTGGGCATGCTGGTGGACAACTCCATCGTGGTCATCGAGAACATCTACCGCCTGCGGAGCAAGGGCGCCACGGCGGTCCAGGCGGCGGTGGCCGGCGCCAGGCAGGTGGCTGGGGCCGTCACCTCCTCCACCCTCACCACGGTGTGCGTGTTTTTGCCCATCGTGTTCGTCCAGGGCATCACGCGGCAGATCTTCACCGACCTGGCCATCACCATGACCTACGCCCTCATGGCCAGTCTCATTATCGCCCTTACCCTGGTGCCCGCCATGGCCAAGGGGATCTTGAAGACCGAGAAGAAAAAGAAGAAGAACAAGGGCGAGGGCTTTATCTACCGGGGCTACCGGGCCCTGGCAGGGTGGAACCTGCGGCACAAGTGGGTCATCCTGAGCCTGGCGGTCATCGCTCTGGGCCTGTCCGGATGGGCCAGCCTCAGCAAGGGCTTCAGCTTCATGCCGGACATCGATATGAATACCGTGAACCTCTCCGTCACCATGCCCGAGGACGCCACCCGGGACGAGGCCGTGGCTGTCGCCGACGAGATCATGGCCCGCATCCAGGACATGCCGGACGTGGAGTACGTGGGCGCCATGATGGGCAGCACCACGCTCCTGGGCATGGGCCAGAGCGGGGACGATATGAACGTGTCCCTGTACGTGGGCCTGCCCGAGGGCCAGTCCGGCGCTGCTGCGGGCCGCCAGATCGTGGATATGTGCGCGGACCTGGACTGTGAGATGAGCTATGACTCCGCCATGATGGACATGAGCATGCTCACCGGCTCCGGCGTCACCGTGAACATCTACGGGGAGGACCTGGAGGCCATCCAGTCCGCTGCCGCCGACGTGGGCGAGGCCCTGGCAAAGGTAGAGGGCGTCGCCACCGTGGACGACGGCCTGGAGGAGGCCCAGACGGCCTACCACGTGACTGTGGACAAAAACGCCGCCATGGCCAAGGGCTTCACCGTGGCCCAGCTCTATATGGAGCTGTCCGGGGCCATGACCGACTCCGCCACCGCCATGAGCATGGAGATGGACAGCGTAACCGCCGATGTGGTGGTCCAGACCGAGGGCGGCCTCACCATGGACGAGCTCAGAAACTACACCTTCGACTACACGGACCGGGCGGGCGAGAGCGGCACCTTCCAGCTCAAGGACGTGGCGAAGGTGGAGCCCACCGTGAGCCTTGCCACCATCAGCCGCATCGACCAGCGCCGGTATATCTCCGTCACCGCCCAGCTGGAGGAGGGCTACAACGTGACCCTGGTCACCGCCGACGCCCAGGACGCGCTGGCTGGTATGGAGCTGCCCGAGGGCGTGACCTACGAGTTCAGCGGCGAGAACGAGGTGGTCATGGAGGCCGTGAAGGACATGATGCTCATGCTGGCCATCGGCGTGGCCCTGGTGTACTTCATCATGGTGGCTCAGTTCCAGAGCCTCAAAAGCCCCTTCATCGTCATGTTTACCATCCCCCTGGCCTTCACCGGCGGCTTCGCCGGGCTGCTGCTCTTTGATATGGACGTGTCCGTGGTGTCCCTCATCGGCTTCGTCATGCTCATGGGCATCATCGTGAACAACGGCATCGTGCTTGTTGATTATGTAAACCAGCTCCGAGCCGGCGGCATGGAGCGCCGGGCGGCCCTGGTGGAGGCAGGCGTGACCCGTATGCGGCCCATCTTTATGACCAGCCTCACCACTATCCTGGGCCTGGTGGTCATGGCCATGGGCCAGAACGTGGGCACGTCCCTCATGCAGTCCGTGGCGGTGGTGTGCATCGGCGGCCTTCTCTACGCCACCATCATGACCCTGTTTGTGGTGCCATGCATCTACGACATCATCAACCGCAAGGAGATCGTGGTCCTCACCGATGAGGACATGGACTTCGACGAGCTGTAACATCCCATATATTCGATACAGCCCCTACCGGGATGGCAGGGGCTGTTTTGTGTTATGTCGACCTATTTCGGGCTGATGCCGAATTTATCCCGTGCTACAGGATGCGACGGGATGCGATGCCTCCAATCTGTATAATTATGTCAACACGCACTTTTCATGGAGGTATGGCGATGACGGCAAGGGTCAGGCAAGCGGACGGAGCGGGACTGCTCAAAGGGGCGCTGCGGCGCAGACCGGCGCTGAAAAAGCGGCTGGAGGACGGGGCTTCGTTCCTGCTGGGGCTGGCGCTGGGGGCGGGAAGGCTGTTTTCGGGGCCGGGCCCCTTTGGCCTTGCCGCCGTGGCGGCTGCGGGCTGGGAGCTGCGGGGATGGCTGTGCCTGGCCGGGACGGCCGTGGGGTACATACTGGCCGGGGGCCTCACCATGGGGATACGGTATGTGGCCGCGGCGCTGCTCATCTTCACCGCCGGGTTTGTGACCCAGGGGATGAAATTCCGGCGGGCCCGGTGGAGCATGCCCTTCCTGGCGGCGGCGCTGGCGGGACTCACCGGCGTGCTCTACGGCCGGACGGCGGCGGGAGGCGTGCCCGGGTCGGTGCGGGTCTTCCTGGAGGTGGTGCTCACGGGAGGCTGCGCCTTTTTGTTCGGCGAGGTTCTGGACAAGCCCGCAAGGGCCACGGAGGCGGACGAGACCCGCCGGGGCGTGGCCGCGGCGGCGCTGGCTGCCTGCGCTCTCATGGGCCTTGTGCCGGTGGAGCTGTTCCACACCGCGTCCATCGGCCGGGCGCTGGCCATGACGGCGGTGCTGGCGGCGGGCTTCTGCGGCGGGCCGCTTCCCGGATGCGCCGCCGGGACGGCCATGGGCCTCGCCATGGACATGGCGGGCGGGGCTACGCTCTACTATGGGGCGGCCTATGCCTTCGCGGGCCTGGCCGCCGGGGCGCTGTATCGCTTCGGGCGGCTCACCTATACGGTCAGTTTCTGCGCGGCCAACGCGGTGGCGGTGCTCCTGGGCTGGGGCGGGGTTGTGCGCATATCGGCGCTTTACGAGTGCTTCATGGCATCGGTGGTGTTTATGCTCCTGCCCCAGGGGTGGCTCACGCCGGTGGGGGCGCTGTTCCGGGTGGGCCGTGGCCGGGGGGAGACCGCCTTCCGGTTTTATCAGGCCCAGCGGCTGGAGCATCTGAGCGCAGGGTTCCGGAAGCTGCACGAGTGCGCCTCCCGACCCGCGCCGGAGCGGTCCCGCCGTGGGGAGGTCACGTCGGTGCTGGACAGGACGGCGGACGCGGTCTGCCGGGACTGCGCCCGCCGTGAGCAGTGCTGGAAGCAGGACAGCGCCGGAACAGTGAAGACCCTCACGCCCCTGCTGGATGTGATGGGCCGCAAGGGCAGCGTCACCGCCGCCGACGTGCCGGAAGATTTCCGGCGGCAGTGCGTGCGGCTGGACGCCTTCGTGGGGGCGGTGAACGGAGAGCTGCGGGGGCTCATGTACCGGCGGCAGTACCGGGCCCGGCTCCGGGAGGGCCGGGCGGCGGCCTACGGCCAGTTCGTGGACATGGCCCAGGTCATGGAGGAAGCCGCCAGGGAGCTGGGCGGCGCGGCGGGGCCGGACATGGCCGCGGAGCGGCGGCTCATCCGGTACATGAAGGCCAGGGACCTGGAGGGGGTCTGCTCCGTGTTCCGGGACGGCCGGGGCCGCCTCCACGCGGTGATCGAGGGGCCCGGCGCGGAGGCCTTGGGCCAGGAGCCGGACTGCCTGGAGAGCCTGAGCGAGGTGCTGGGCGTGCGCCTGTGCCAGACGGCAGGGGCCGAGGCGGCCCGGATGACCCTGCGCCAGGCGGAGCCCCTGGCCGTGTCCGTGGGCATCGCATCCCTCAAAAAGGAGGGGGAGAGCGTCTCCGGGGACAAGGGGACCTACTTTAAGACCGACGGCGGGACCCTGTGCGTCATCCTGTCCGACGGGATGGGGAGCGGGGAGGACGCGGCCCGGGAGAGCGTGGCCGCGGTGGAGATACTGGAGGAGCTCTTGAAGGCCGGGATGGAGCCGGGGTGCGCCATGCGGCTTCTGAACTCCGCGGCCATGCTGAAAAACGGGGACCAATGGGGCTACGCCACGGTGGACCTGTGCTGCATCGATCTGTTCACCGGGGACACCCAGTTCATCAAGTACGGCGCGGCCCCCAGCTACATCAAGACCGGCCGGGCTATCCGGCGGGTGAAGTGCACCAGCCTCGCCGCCGGAATGCTGGCGGGGGAGGAGTCCGCCCCGGATGTGACGAGGATGCGCCTGCGGCCGGGGAACGTGGCCCTCATCGCCTCCGACGGAGTGCTGGCGGAGAACAACGACCAGTGGCTCCGGGACATCCTGGCCGCCGGGGACGAGATGGAGACCAAGGACCTGGCCAGGTCCGCCCTGCGGGCCGCCACCTGCCGGTTCGGCAGCGTGGACGACATGACGGCCCTGGCCATCCGGGTGGAGGAGCGGCAGTGAGCGGGACGCGGGTAAAATGGGTCCGGCCCCTGCATAAGAGGCCCCGCCGCCGGTTAGACTGGAAACATCGGGAAACGGAGGAGGCTCCAACGATGGTGAAAGGTACGAACCGGCGGGTGGTGGTGGTCAAATCCCCGGATCCAAGCATATTCGAGGAGGCGATATTCGTCGTCCGGGAGGACCTCTTCCACCGGGGCAACAGCGCCGAGAAGGTGATGAACGAGGCCCGGCGGGCGGCGGGCGCCTATCTGCGCGGCGCCACCGGCCTCAAAAAGCCGCCTGTTTGGCGGCGGGCCCGGGCGGGTCTGTTCGCCGGGCTGGGGGCGGCGGCCGCAGGCATCGTGTGGCTGGCTTTCCGCCTGGTGGGCGTGTGATAGCAGAATAATCAACAACAGAGCCCTGGGCCGCGGCATGCGGTTTAGGGCTTTTTTGATGTTGCTTTTGGCGGCGGCGGGTGTTAATATCTGCTTATGGATATTGTTTCGGTATTTAATGTGATGCTGACGATGCTGGTGCTGCTCATCGTGGGCGTGGTCACGTCGAAGACGGGCGTGGTGGACGCCGAGACCAACAGGCGCCTCACCAAATTCGCCATGGCCGTGCCCCAGTGCGCCATCATCCTCTCCAGCGCCATGAACCTGGAGATGGAGATGACGGTGGGGAAGGTGCTGGGCATCCTGGGCGCGGGTATCGTGATGTACGCCCTTCTCATCGCCCTCGCGTTTTTGGCGCCGCGTATCGCGGGGGTGAAAGGCAGCGACAGGGGCGTGTTCACCTTCCTGGGCGCTTTCGGCAACGTGGCCTACATGGGCTATCCCCTGGTGGGGGCGCTGTTCGGCAGCGACGCGGTGTTTTACGCCACCATCCTGTGCATCCCCTTCAACCTGCTGGCCTTCACCATAGGCGTGGATATGCTGGCCGGCGGCGGCCGTCGGGGGAAGATGTCCTGGCGGGACTTTGTGAATCCTGCCATGGTCTCCTCCATCCTGGCCGTGATCATCACATTTCTGCCCGTCAAGTGGCCCGGACCTCTCACGGAGGCCGTATCCATCCTGGGCGACATGATACTGCCCCTGTCCATGATCATCATCGGCGCCACCTTGGGGGAGCAGAAGCTGTCCCAGGTGTTCCTGGACTGGCGGGTATACCTGTTTGCCCCGGTGAAGCTGCTGCTGGCCCCGGCGCTGCTGTGGGCCGTGATGGGACTGTTCATAAAAGACAAGCTCCTGCTGGACACCATCACTGTCCTGGGCGGTATGCCCTGCGCGGCGGTGGCGGCCATGCTGTCCATCCAGTACGGGGCCGACGAACGGCTGGCCAGCCGGGCGGTGGTGCTCACCACGGTGCTGAGCGTGGGGACTATCCCGCTGGTGTGCTGGCTGCTTCTAAGGTGAGCTATGGACCTGTGCGATTACAATGAGATGCGCGCCCTTCTGGCGGACGCGGGGTTCCGGTTCTCCAAGAGCAAGGGCCAGAACTTCCTCACCGCCCGCTGGGTGCCGGAGCGCATCGCCGATGAGGCGGACCTGGGCCCCGGCGGCGGGGTAGTGGAGATCGGCCCTGGGGTGGGCTGCCTCACCGAACAGCTGGCCGCCCGGGCGGGAAAGGTGCTGGCCTACGAGGTGGACGAGGCGCTGAAGCCTGTGCTGGCGAGAACGCTGCGGGGCCTTGACAACGTGGAGGTCCTGTTTGCCGACGTGATGGGCCGGGACCTGGCCGCGGACGCGGCGGAACTGCTGCCCGGGCTGCGGCACACGGTGTGCGCCAATCTGCCCTACAGCATCACCACGCCGGTGTTGACGAAGCTGTATCAGGCCAGATGCTTTGACGCTATAATAGTCATGGTGCAAAAAGAGGTGGCCCAGCGGATGTGCGCCAGGGCGGGGGACGGCGATTACGGCGCGTTCAGCCTGCTGACGGAGTGGTATGCGGAGCCGGAGATGCTCTTTACCGTGGGACCGGAGTGCTTCGTGCCCCGGCCGAAGGTGCACAGCGCCGTGGTGAAGCTCACCATGCGCCAGACGCCCCCCGCGGACGTGGACGAAGCCGCCTTTTTCAAGGTGGTCCGGGCGGCTTTCAACATGCGTCGCAAGACGCTGGCCAACGCCCTGGACGGTCTTTGCGGCCGGGAGCGGGCCGCCGCGGCCATCGCGGCATGCGGCTTTGACGGGAATATCCGCGGCGAGGCGCTGAGTTTGGCGCAGTTCGCCGCGCTCACAAACGAGATATATTCGAGGGACCAATAAGGAGGATGGAACAATGGCACTGACGACGAATCGACACGTATTGGACTGGGTGCAGCGGTGCGCCGACCTGTGCAGGCCGGACGAGGTAGTCTGGCTCACCGGGGAGGAGGACGAGCTGGAGGCCCTGCGCAAGCAGGCCGTGGAGGAGGGCATCCTCATCAAGCTCAACGAGGAGAAGCTGCCCGGCTGCTACTATCACCGCAGCGACCCCAACGACGTGGCCCGGGTGGAGGGGCGCACCTTCATCTGCTGCCCCAGGCAGGAGGACGCCGGACCCACCAACAACTGGATGGACCCGGATGAGATGAAGGCCAAACTGCGCAAGATCTACAACGGCTCCATGATGGGCCGGAAGATGTACGTGGTGCCCTATTCCATGTCCGTGATGGGCTCCCCCTTCGCCAAGTACGGCTTTGAGCTGACCGACAGCATCTATGTGGTGCTCAATATGGCGATTATGACCCGCATGGGCAAGGCGGTCTATGACTACCTGGGCGACAGCCCCGATTTCATCAAGGGCCTGCACGCCTCCGCTGATATGGACCCGGAGAACCGGTACATCGCTCACTTCCCCCAGGAAAATTATATTATGACGGTGAACTCCGCCTACGGCGGCAACGCCCTGCAGGGGAAGAAATGCTTCGCCCTGCGTATCGCCTCCAACCTGGGCCGGGCCGAGGGGTGGCTTGCCGAGCACATGCTCATCCTGGGCATCGAAAACCCCAAGGGGGAGATCACCTACGTCTGCGCCGCATTCCCCTCCGCCTGCGGCAAGACCAACCTGGCCATGCTCATCCCGCCGGAGAGCTACCGGAAGAAGGGCTGGAAGTGCTGGACCGTGGGCGATGACATCGCCTGGCTGCGGCCCGGCCCCGACGGGCGGCTGTGGGCCGTGAACCCGGAGAACGGCTTCTTCGGCGTGGCTCCCGGCACCAGCATGAAGTCCAACCCCAACGCCCTGGAGAGCACGAAAAAGAACACCATCTTCACGAACGTAGTCCTGAAGCCCGACGGCACCGTCTGGTGGGAGGGCATGGACAAGAACCCGCCCACGGACGCCCTGGACTGGAAGGGAAACCCCTGGGACCCCGCCAGCGGCGTGAAGGGCGCCCACCCCAACTCCCGCTTCACCGCTCCGGCCAAGAACTGCCCCTGCGTCAGCCCGAAATTCGACGATCCCCAGGGCGTGCCCATCTCTGCCATCATCTTCGGCGGCCGCCGGGCCCATACCGTGCCCCTGGTGTACCAGTCCAAGAGCTGGGCCCACGGCGTGTTCACCGGCTCCATCATGGGCTCGGAGAAGACCGCTGCCGCCGAGGGCCAGGTGGGCGAACTGCGCCGGGACCCCATGGCCATGCTGCCCTTCTGCGGCTACCATATGGCCGACTACTGGCAGCACTGGCTGGACATGGAGAGCAAGCTCACAAATCCGCCCAAGATCTTTAACGTCAACTGGTTCCGTATGGACGACCAGGGCAACTTCATGTGGCCCGGCTTCGGCGAGAACCTGCGGGCCCTGGAGTGGGTCCTGGGCCGCTGCAACGGCACCGCCGGCGCCCAGGAGACCCCGCTGGGATATCTGCCCCGGCCCGAGGACATCGACCTCAGCGGCCTGGAGGGGGAGGTCACTCCCGAGACCTTGAAGGCCCTGCTCACCGTAAATGCCGCCGACTGGAAGGACGAGGTGGAGCTCATCAAGGTCCACTACGCCAAGTTCGGCGACAGGCTGCCCCAGGCGCTTAAGGACTGCCTGGCAGACCTGGAGGCCTGGGTGGGCTGAAAAACGCAAGCTCACTTCCTTAACGCTATTGTTTCAAGCAAAATAAAAACCCCGTAACCATCATGGTTACGGGGTTTTTATGGTGCGCGAGGCGGGAGTTGAACCCGCACGTCCGGAGTGGACACTAGAACCTGAATCTAGCGAGTCTGCCAATTCCACCACTCGCGCATATGTCTGGGCGCTTTCCTGAGCGCCCAGTAATAATACCATCAATTCAGGGGATTGTCAATCAAAATTTGCGATTTTTCCGTTTTTGATGGTGCGCCGGAAAAGCGCGGGGACATACCCTCGCCGGCCGGGTGACGAAGACGCTCCTGATAAGGCAAGGCAGACCCCGTCGGTGGACCGACAGCGCATGGGTGGGGCCTTTTCTCCATCGGCGCGGATTGCGAAAAAGTCAGGTTTGGTTTCGTAAAAGTCAGTGCGCACCCGTTGCGGAAACAAAAATGGCATAGTAAAATAATCACAGTATGGCGGCGGCCATCCGCTGCAGAAGGGAGAACATGGAGCATGAGAGCAAAGCGCGTACTATCCCTTGTTCTGGCGCTGGTGATGGCGCTGGGGTGCTGCGGCGCGGCTTTCGCCGCGGAGGACAACGGCGTCCTGAACTTTTTGCCGGAGACAAAGCCCGCGCCGGAGGACGACCTGTACGGGTATGTGAACTTCGATATCCTGCAGGACAAGGAGATACCGGTGGGCCATTCCTCCTGGGATGGGTTCACTGAAAACGAGCTGGAGATCAGCGAGGAGCTCAATGAGATCCTGGATGAGTGTGTGGCCAACGCCGGGACCTATGAAAAGGGAACGCCGGAGCAGAAGATCGCGGACCTGTATCTGTCCTATGTGGACGAGGAGAGCCGCAACGCCGCCGGTATCGAGCCCCTGCGGCCCTATCTGGACGCCATCAACAACGCCGGGACCGTTCAGGAGTATGTGGAGGCCATCGCCACGCTGGCCGGCGAGTTGGGCTATGGAAGCCTGCTGGCCACCACCGTGGACACAGACCTTTACGATTCCACCCGCTACGCCGCTATTATAAGACAAGCGGATCTGGGCCTGGGGAAGGCATATCTGGAGGACGAGAGCATGTCCTCCTACTGGGATATCTATAAGACCCTGATCACGAAACTGTTTGTGCTGTACGGCCTGAGCGAGGAAGAGGCCGCCCAAAAGACCGAGGGCGTCTTTGCCCTGCAGACCAAGCTGGCCGCGTCCACGCTGTCCGAGGCGGAACTGTACGACTATTCCAAGTCGTACCTGCCCAAGAGCCTGGACGAGGTGGCGGCGCTGCTGCCCACCGTCGACCTGGGGCCGGTGCTGGAGGCCTTCGGGCTGAGCGGGACCGAGCGGTTCCTGGTGATGGACGTGGGGCAGCTGGAGGCCGTCGGCCAGGTGTTTACCAAGGAGAATCTGCCGCTTTTGAAGGACTTCTCCACCGCCACGCTGCTGAAGGACATGGCGTCTTACCTGAGCATGAACTACCGGCAGGCAAAGCAGGATTACTCCACAGCCATGAATGGCGTCACGCCAAAGGAACTGTCGGAGGCGGCCAAGGACTCGGTGGAGTCGAACCTGGAATGGGATTTTGCCAAGCTCTATGTGGAGAAGTATTTCCCCGAGGAGAGCAAGCAGGAGGTCCTGGATATCGTCGATGAGATCGTGGACTGGTTCTATGGGCGCATTGATGAGCTGGATTGGATGGGCGATGAGACGAAGGCGGCCGCCAAGAAGAAGCTGGACACCCTGACGGTGAAGATCGGCTACCCCGACAGCTATGATTTCGTGGCGTATCTGGACGACGTGGAGTACGTCTCCCCGGCGGACGGCGGCAGCCTCATCGAGAACAAGATGGCTCAGTGGCGTACCGAAGCTGCGTTCAGAAACAGCCAGGTGGGCCAGGAGGTGGATAAGTCCGCCTGGGGCATGACGCCTCAGACCGTGAACGCCTACTATGACCCCGTCGCCAACGAGATCGTGTTCCCCGCGGGCATCCTCCGGGGCGTGTTCTACGATCCCGACGCCAGCCGGGCGGCCCATCTGGGCTCCATCGGCGCGGTCATCGGCCACGAACTGACCCATGCCTTCGACAGCAGCGGCGCCCAGTTTGACGAGAACGGCAACCTGAACATGTGGTGGACCGAGGAGGACTACGCCAACTTCACGGCGCTGCAGCAGAAGGTCATCGACTACTATGACGCCTTTGAGGTGATGGACGGCGTCACCGTGGACGGTGAGCTGACCCTGGGGGAGAATATCGCCGACCTGGGCGCGGTGCACTGCGTTACGGAGCTGTGCGGGGACGACCCGGCGGACCTGCGGGAGCTGTTCACCGCCTGGGCCAGGGCTTGGGTCCTTGTGGAGACCCGTGAGAGATTTGATAAGTTGATCCGCACGGACGTCCATTCCCCCAAGGTGGCCCGTGTCAACGCGGTGGTCAGCGCCACCGACGCCTTCTATACGGCCTATGACGTGCAGGAGGGCGACGGCATGTACGTGGCCCCTGCCGACCGGGTGGGCATCTGGTAAAATCAGAAAAACTTATGGCAAAAGAGTCCATCCCCATAGAGGATGGACTCTTTTTCGGAGGGATTGCGTAAAAGTCAGGTTTGACTACGAAAATGTCACCTCGCCGCGTTGAGAAATTCCGTCGGGTATGATAAAATCAACTTGGAGAGATGTTTTGAAGAGAACGGTGTGTATGAGCGGCCGGCTCATTGGTTTTTATGGCCCTGAATGGAGCGCAGGCGGTATTATGTAGGATATAAGGCCCGCTGTGAGGAGGTATATCTATGCGGATCGCGGTCTGCGACGATGACCTGCGGGAGCTGGAGCAATTCGAGGACGCTCTGCGGGGATGGGACCCAACCAGAAAAGCGGAGAAATTCATGGATGGCGCTTCGCTGCTGGAGGCGGCCAAAGATGTGCCCGGATTCGATATCGTGTTTTTGGACGTCTACATGCCCGGAGAAAACGGCGTCGACATCGCAAAGCGGCTGCGGGAGATATCGCCCGAGACGGGGATCGCCTTCGTAACCACCAGCACGGAGCACGCGGTGGAGGCGTTTTCCCTGCAGGCGCTGCATTACCTTGTCAAGCCGGTGACCACCAGGGGCGTGGTGGAGGCCTTCCGGCGGCTGACGGAGCTCCGGGGAAGTCAGCGGAAGCGGATCTCGTTCACCGTGGGCACGAACCGGATCACGGTGTTTCTGGATCAGATCTGCCTGCTTGAAAACGACAACCACGTGGTAAACGTCTCCCTGTCCGACGGACGGCGGCTGAAGGTCTGGATGAGCTTTGGCGAACTGGAGCAAAGGCTGAGCGGGAGCTTTTTGCGTATCAACCGGGGGATCATCGTCAATATGGATTACATCGCCCAGATGGGAGCGGACACCTGCATCCTGCGGGACGGGAGCCGGCTGCCCATCGCCGTGCGGCAGAGCGCCGCCATCCGCGCGGCCTATGACGATTATGTGTTCGACCAGCTCTCCCGGCGAAAGAGCTTTTCGGGGGACCGGCCATGAGCGCGAGCGTGTATCTGCGGAACGCGGCGGGCTTCTTCCTTGAGATATTCCCCTGTGTGCTGCTGGTCTTCCTGCCCTTTTCGGAGGAGTCGTTCCGCTTTCAGAGAAAGCGCGTCCTTCTCGGGGAGGCGGCCGCGGTAACGGTACTGTCCGCGCTGTTTCCGGCGGCGATGTACGCCGCGGCGCAGCGGGACATGGCGGTGGCCGCCAATATCTTCATGGGCGCCGTCATATTGCTCACGCTCATCGCGCAGGGGTGGCTGATACGGGAGGCCCCGATCAAGAAGACCATGGCCGTGTTCGCGGTGGTGTTTTACGGCGTGACCCAGTACTGGGTGGTGAACGTGCTGATCGGCGCCGCGTCCGGGCTGGTCCCGCTGTCCCAGGAGCTGGAAAACTGGGCGGTGTATTCCCCCTGCGGGCTGGCGATGTACGCGGTCACGACAGTGATCCTGCTTCCGCTGATGCTCCTTCTGGTGATCCGGCCGCTGAGCGAGTATCTCCAGGAGATAGAGACAAAGAAGATGCGCCAGGAGTTCTTTATCCTGGCGGCGACCACGGTGGTGTTCCTCCTGCTGGTCATGGCGGCCGACATCCGCTACTACCGTGTGGGATACCGGGAGTATCACAGAGAACTGCCCCAGCTTCTGGTGGCGTTGATGGACCAGCTGGCCATCTACTGGCTCATCTTCCGGGAGTCCGTGTGGCGCAAGCGGGACAGCGACCACCAGCGGGCTCTGGAGATACAGCAGCTCCAATATGAAAAGATCGCCAGCGATATGGAAAACACCCGGCGGATGAGCCACGACCTGCGCCACCATTACAGCTCCCTGAACGAGATGCTCCGGGACGGCAGGCTGGAGGAGATGAAGCGCTATCTCTCCCAGGTGCTGGACGCCAACGCCAAGCGGATGAACGAGGTCTACTGTGAGGACATGGTTGTCAACGGACTTCTGCAGTACTACGCGGGCGTCGCACGGGAGGAGGGGATCCGCTGCGACATCCAGGCCCAGTGCGGCAGGGTGACCATCGACCCCACGGATCTGACGGTGGTGTTCGGCAACGCCATGGAAAACGCCGTCAACGCCTGCCGGAAGTGCGGCCAGGACCGGTGGATCCTCGTGCGCGTCGGCACGGTGCAGGGCTCGCTGGCTATCGAGATATCCAACGCCTGCGGCGGCGTGCGCATCAGCCGCCGGGAGCAGACCGAGGACGGCTTCCTGCCCGCGGAGGCGTTTTTGAGCGACCGGGCCAACGGCGGGTATGGCCTGCGCAGCATCGCCCAGACCGCCCAGAAATACGACGGCAGCGCCAAGTTCCGGTATGACGCCGGGGAGGAGACGTTCATCTCCCGTATCCGGCTGAATATGCCGTAGGAATAAGCGCTAAAAAATTTTTTCGTAGGTGTCGGCCCTTTCGCCGTGCTGGATCGTATAAAGAGACAGCACGGCAGTTCGGAGCCGTAAAATAAACACCAAATTTTAAGGAGGAAAAAACCATGTCCGAAGAGAAGAAGAACGAAGTCCAGGAGCTGAACGAGCTGAACGAGAACGATCTGGACGGCGTGTCCGGCGGCGCCTTTGCCGAAGTAAACCCGCTGAGCATGGGCCGTAATGTCCTCAGGACCACTGAAGACGGAAGGGCTGACGGCCCCATGACCAGCCGCTCCAACATTCGGTGAAAAACAGCAGCCGGAGGGGTCCGACGGGAGGAACATGATGAATGTAAACACCATGGACACCCGGCTCAGGGCGCTTTTTGACCGCCAGAGGAAGGTCAGCGATCCGCGTCTGGCGCGTCTCATCGGGGAAACAGAGACCCGGTGGGGCGCGCCCATCGCGGACGACGACCTGGAATCGGTGGCGGCGGCGGGCGACCCGGACGCAGGCCAGAGAAAAACACCCTGGGATGAACGCAAATGATGGACGGGGAAGAGCTGTACCTGCGGTACAGGGAGAAGGTCCTGGCCTACATCCGCGCCAGGGTGAAAAATGAACAGGACGCGGAGGACCTTTGCTCCACTGTTTTTATGAAGGCGTGGGCAAGCCTGCCGGATTACGACGGGCAGAGGTCCTCTGTCTCCACATGGCTTTTTTCCATCGCCCACAACGCGATCATCGACTTTTACCGCGGCCGGCGGCCGGCGGCCGAACTGGACGAGACGGTGCCGGCCCCGGAGAGGGACCCGGAACTGGAGGCGCTGGCCGAGGCGCTGGAGGCCCTGCCGGAACGGGAGCGGGACGTGATTGTGCTGTACTACTACCACGGACTGACCCTGAAGGAGATCGCGGTGCATATGCGCCTTGCCTACAGCACGGTGAAGCTCTGCCACAGCCGGACGCTGGAGGCACTCAGGCGGATGATGGGCGGAACAGAGGCCCTGAAGATCTGATCGGAAACGACAGTTTTTGAAGGAGGAACGACCATGGAGCAGAAAGTGATTGAGGAATTCCTGGAAAAGGCGAAGCAGGCAAAGAGCCCGGAGGAGATCAAGGCCGCCGCGAGGGCGTGCGGTCTGGAGCTGACGGCGGAAAAGCTCACGAAGCTGGACGACGCGCTTTGTGGAGCGAAGGGCGAGCTGACCGACGAGGACCTGGACGGCGTCGCCGGCGGGAAGCAGAACCTGGAGTATGGCACCCCTGAGTTTTGGCACTATGTAGACGAACAGATCCAAAAATACGGACCGAGTGTCGTCCCCGCTTTGATGGCGACCTATATGTAATAAACGCAGAAGACGCTAGCGGGGGACATACATAGTAAAGGGGAGGCACTATCGTGGACGACAACGAGAACAAAAAGATCGGCGAAGAGCTGGCCGACGAGGCGCTGGACAAGGTGGCTGGCGGCGGGTTAATGCGTAAGCCATGCTGCTTTATATGCGGTCGGGACGACATTCCCCTGGGAGCGGGTTCCTACCGTGCGGCGGATTATGTAAGATCCATTTCCTATATCTGCGAGGCTTGCTTAAAATCCAACTACGGCCCGGAATGGACATGGCGCAAACTTTGATGGCCGGGTGACCCGGCAGAAAGGAGAAATCATCATGGAGCAGAAGAAGATCGAGGAATTCGTGGAAAAAGCGAAGCAGGCCAAGAGCCCGGAGGAAGTGGAGGCCGCCGCGAAGGCGTGCGGGGTGGAGCTGACGGCGGAGAAGCTCGAGAAGCTGGAGAAAGCCCTCCGGGAAAAGAAGGGCGAGCTGTCCGACGAGGAGCTGGCCGGCGTTTCCGGCGGGGCGGTGGATCCGAGCACGACCGATTGGCTCGCTGAGCAGCTCGTTGAGCAGTTCAAAGAGCAGATCAAAGACCTCGACCCGGAATTCTTGGAATTGCTGAAGCTGGCTTTGTCCTGAAAGACGGGAACAGGAGAAACGAACATGAACGACAACGGGAACAAAAAAGCCCCCGAGGCCCTGGCGGACGAGGCCCTGGACAAGGTGGCCGGCGGTGGCTGGGAATGGCTATGGGGAGACTCATCGCCCAGCGTGACCCCATGCGGCATTTGCCGCAGAACTGAGGAGCAAGCTATATTATATACGATCGATTTCGGCAACGGCGGCAGCTCCGGGATGTACTTGTGTTCCAAGTGCCTCGCGGACGAAAGGAAAAAATATAAAGTGACCGAAGGCTGGGGCGGGAAATGACGTGCGCGGAATTGTCCGAAGGCTGCCATTGCTGACGAAAGGAAAAGAAGAGCTATGAATCAAGACGAAAATAAAAAAAGCGTTGAAGAACTGGCGGACGAGGCCCTGGACGCGATAACGGGCGGGAAGAGGGATGAATACGTACGTCCCACGGTCACCTGTCCCAAGTGCCATCAGCAAAAAGAGAGGCTGGTGACATGCCGTGACCCGAAGGATCCGACAAAGCGTGAGTCCATGTGCCCCGACTGTGCCCGCGATCTCGGGTATGTGTGATGACCGTCCCGGAATGGAAAGGGGAAACATCATGGAAAACAACGAGAACAAAATGAGCAACGAGGCTCTGGCCGACGAGGCGCTGGACAAGGTGGCCGGGGGGGAGTACGCTGGGGATTTTGTTGTACTCAACTGCAGATCCTGCCGCCACCATAACAATGACTGTCCCTACGGAACTCCGCTGGGTGCCGTGTTAGAATTGAAACCATCGTATTGGACACTGTGCCCAAGCAAGGAGGCTTGACCGATGAACGACAGCGAGAACAAGAAGGTCCCCGAGCCCCTGGCCGACGAGGCGCTGGAAAATGTGTCCGGGGGGAGCGACGATGTTTTTTTTACAATTATAAGTTTTAGGAACAATTTTAAAAGCAGAAACAATTGCACGTCCTGCAACAGCTATTACAGGAGCAACTGTCTGCTAAAGCTTACTGTTGAAGGACTCTACGATAAGTTTAGCGGGGACAATAACGCGATGTGCCCTTACAAGACGTAAGACAGGGCCGAAAGGAGAAAACGGACATGAGCGACAACGAGAACAAAAAGACCCCGGAGGCCCTGGCCGACGAGGCGCTGGACGCGGTGGCCGGCGGGAGTGACCGTTTTGCCGCGCTCCTTAAGGGGGGAGCCTGCGCGGACTGCCCACGGATCGACGAGAGCGTTCATATGTATGATGTGATATTCGACGGCAGCAGCATGTCCATCTATCTCTGTCCCGATTGCGTTGCCAAACGCCGCCAAGGAGGACAAGTGGTTCGGTAAGCGCGCGGACAGCGGAAAGGAGAACGCTATGGACGGTAACGAGAACAACAAGAGCATGGAGGCTCTGCCCGACGAGGCGCTGGACAAGGTGTCCGGAGGCGGGCTCTCCTGGGGCGGCCTTGTACTACCGGACCCGCTGGAGGACATTTTCGCTGAGAAGTGCCATAAGTGCGGGAAAAAGCCCGGTCGGCAGTATACCCTGTACTATCCGACGCCGATCGGCCCCAGGATCGAGACCTGCTGCGACGACTGCGCCGAACTGTTCAGACAAACGTATGGAGGCGAAGCGATCCCCGTCAACTGACGGCAGACAGCGGAAAGGAGAGCGACATGAACGACAACGAGAACAAAAAGACCCCGGAGGCTCTGCCCGACGAGGCCCTGGACAAGGTGAACGGCGGTGATGGATTGACATATCTGCCTTTCAAGATCCCATGCCACAGGTGCCCCAGATGTGACGAGACCGTGATGTATTATACGATCAAAGACGAAAGCGGTGGGTACGGGATGAACCTGTGTCCCGACTGCGTCGCGGAACTCAGGAAAGATCATACGGTGTACGAAGGCTTTCATCTATTCTGACGCCGGGAAAGAGGACGACAGTGAATAACGAACGCAAACGTGTACCCCCCCGAAGCGCTGGACGACGACGCCATGGACAGGGTCGCCGGGGGAGGATCACTCTCAGACGGACAGGGGTTCTACCACTGTAAAAACTGCGGTGCGCAGTTCACAAAAACCAGATCGTGTATGGCTGCCGTCTCAGCTGACCCAGCTGCGGGGCATGGCTGTGATATAAATGATTATATAAGGGGAGAACGAGCATGGATAACAACGAGGACAAAAAGAGCGGTGAAGAGCTGGCGGACGAGGCGCTGGAACAGGTCGCCGGCGGGAGAATATACCAAGACAGACACGGGATCTGCTACTGCGATAGCTGCGGTGCGTCTTTCCTGGCAGAACACCTCCAGACTATGCGCCGTCTCCACTGCCCCTACTGCGGGGCGGAATAACATTCACAAACTGCTGTGGTAAGACCTGCAAAGAAATGTCAAGAGGGAAACAGAAGGATTCATGATAGTGAGAAGGCGTACACCAACTCTGACCGCG
>CANPVS010000025.1 GCA_947581795.1 uncultured Oscillospiraceae bacterium | reverse complement strand
ACCGAATGGTAGCCATTTGAGATACTATTTTGAGCTAACGTCGTACCGAATGTTCTCCCAGCTGAGCTACGCCCCCACGAGTTTCCAGTATTTTCAAATTTTACTGCCAGGGATGCGAACCGGACGCCAGAGCGTTCGAGCTGCGCCCCCCGCAGCCGCTAGAGCATTATACCACAAATTCGGGATTTGTAAAGTCCCCCTTGATAAAAATCGGGCCATGGCGTATAATACCCGCAGGAGCTGTACTAGTCGGGGAGCCAGCGGTGCCCTGTACCCGCAATCCGCTATAGCGGGGACGAACTCCTGCCCCCGGATATCCGGTGTATCGCCTGACCGCGGCAAGTAGCGTTGAAGGCTTGGTCTTGCGCAACGGACGCCTGTGAACCATGTCAGGCGGGGAACCGAGCAGCATTAAGCGGAATCGTCCGTGTGCCGCGAGGTCGCTGGGTCTGAGCCAACTACGGCGGTAACGGATGGATCGGGTATACAAAGGCAGGTGTACGGCTTCTTTTTTCATTTGAAAGGAGCTTGCTCCTTTCAAATGAGGAGGATGCGGCTCACATACGCGCACTCGCTGCGCTCGCACACTTCGTGAGCCGAGAAGAGATTTTTCCGAGGTACACGCCCCCGGAAAAATCGTCCGACTTTATTTGCGCCTGCGGGCGCAAACTCTGCGAGGCTTCAATATAGGGCAGACGATGTATCAAGCTTTATACCGTAAATGGCGGCCGCTGACCTTTGACGATGTGGTTGGCCAGGAACATATCACCAGCACGCTGAAGCGGCAGGTGGAGACGGGAAGGCTTTCCCACGCCTACCTGTTCAGCGGCACCCGGGGCACGGGCAAGACCACCTGTGCCCGTATTTTGGCGCGTGCCGTGAACTGCGAGCACCCGGTGAACGGGAACCCCTGTAACCAGTGCGCCTCCTGCCGGGGCATCCTGGACGAGAGCATCCTGGACGTGGTGGAACTGGACGCGGCCAGCCACAACGGCGTGGACGACGTCCGGGCCCTGCGGGACGAGGCGGTATACTCGCCCGCCAGCGTGAAAAAGCGCGTATACATCATCGACGAGGCCCACTCCCTGGCCACGTCTTCCATGGCGTTCAACGCCTTGCTGAAGATACTGGAGGAGCCGCCGGAGCACGTGATGTTCATCCTGTGCACCACGGCGCCTCAGAAGATACTGCCCACCATCGTGTCCCGCTGCCAGCGCCACAGCTTCACCCGCATCGAACCGGAGGATATCGCCGCGCGGCTCACCTACGTGGCGGGGCAGGAGGGCATGACATTGGAGCCCGCGGCCGCGGCATTGCTGGCCCGGATGGCCGACGGCGGCATGCGGGACGCGCTGAGCCTGCTGGACCAGTGCGCCGCGTCGGAGCACATCGACGAAGCGGCGGTCCTGTCCGCCATGGGTCTGGCCGGGAGCCGCCGGACGGCGGAGCTTTTGGAGGCCGTGGCGGCGGGGGACACGGAGCGGGCCCTGCGGGTCTTCGCGGATTTGTGGCAGGACGGCAAGGAACCCTCCGGTATCCTGGACGAGCTGGCGGGCCTCATGCGGGACGTGCTGTTGCTGCAGGTGGCCCCCAAGGGGGGCGAGAGCCTTGTAAGCGGCGTGTATGATATGGCCACGCTGCGCCGGTTCGCCGCTCAGATACCAGGCGCGCGGCTCATGGACGGCCTGAATGCCATCCGGACCGCGGATACCGGCGGCCCTTCTCCCCGACGGGCCGCGGAGATGTGTCTTGTGAGCCTATGCGTGCCCGAGACGGGGGATTCCCTGCAGGGGCTGAAAAACCGGGTGTCCATGCTGGAGGCTGCGCTAAAAAACGGTGCCGCGCTCCCGGCGGCAGCGGCCCCGGCGGTGTCTGTGGAGGAGAAGCCCGCGCCGAAAAAGGAGCCTGAACCGGCCTCCGCGCCTGTTACTGAGGAGGAGCCTCCCTGGTACACGGACGAGGACGCGCCTCCGGCGGAGGGGGATATAGTGCCCAATATACGATTGCCCGAACCTGAGCCCGAAAAACCCGCGCCCGCGCCGGAGAAAACGCCTGAGCCTGCGCCGGCCCCGATTGCGACTGCGGACGGCGGGGAGCTGTGGGACGCGCTGGTGAAGGCCATGGCCGGGAAGATGGACATGGGCGCTCACGCCATGCTGAACACCCCCACCCAGGTGTCGGGGTCGCTGGCGGGGGACACCATGACCGTGGCCTTCGGGACCCCCATCGCCAAGATGATGCTGGGCACCCCCGCCGTGCAGAGCATGCTCCAGGAGGAGCTGCGGACTCTGACCGGCCGGGACATCCGGGTGGCGTTCGCGGACAAGGGGGCGGCCCCGACGGCCAAGCCCGACATGGACAAGCTCAACGCCTTGAGCCGGTTCGGCAATATCAAATTTGAATAATACTTACATCACAAGGAGATACGACCATGGGTAGAAATCAGTTCCGGGGCGGCGGATACGGCGGCATGAACCAGGCCGCCATGATGAAGCAGGCCCAGAAGATGCAGCAGAACCTGATGCAGATGCAGGAGGAGCTGGAGCAGGCGACTTATACGGCGGCCGCCGGCGGCGGCGTGGTGAAGGCCACGGTGTCCGGCAAGCGGGAGCTCACCGAGCTGGTCATCGACCCTGAGGCCGTGGACCCCGAGGACGTGGAGATGCTCCAGGATATGATCATGGCCGCGGTGAACGAGGCCCTGCGCAAGGCGGAGGACGCCTCCGCTCAGTCCATGAGCCGCCTTACCGGTGGCCTGGGCAATCTGGGCGGCCTATTCTAAAGATACGAAACGTTCCCGCAAAACGACAAGGAGGTCTGACACATGGTATGTCCCAACTGCAAGCATGAGCTGAACCCCCAGGCGAGGGTATGCCCCACCTGCGGTACGCCGGTGCCCGGCGCGCCCACGGTCGTGGTCACGCCTCCCGGCCCCAAGGGCGGTCCGGCGCCCAGGAAGAAGTACGTCTCCGCGGCAAGGGTGTTCACCGTCATCTTCTGCCTGCTGGCGGTGGCCATGAACGGGGCGCTCATCGCATTCTGGTTCCTGCCCGCCATCCAGGTGACGGACAACACCGCGCCCGCGTCCGTGACCCTGTTTTCCATGCACGCTCTGTGCCATGACGCGGTGCCCTATCTCACCTACGCCATCATCGCCCTCAGCGTGATCTCCGCCATCTTCTGCATCCTGCCGCTGCTGAAATACTTTGCCAACCGGCGGTGCATGATGATCGTGCCCAAGATCGCCACCATCCTGTGCGCGGTGTGCTACGCCATCCCCTACACGGTGTCCAGAGTGGTCCACAGCGTGATGGTCATGACCGGGGGAGGAAAGGTGCAGCACGACAACCCCTTCACCACCATCTGCTTTGGGCTCATCATCCTCCTGTACATCATCGGCGGGCTCACCAGCCGCAACCGCTATCTGGTCCAGCGCCGCCGCATCGAGACCCTGGAGGACCAGCTGAACTCCTACGGGATACACCCGGTCGAGTGAAACTACCTTTTAGGCCCCCTCTGACGAGGGGGCTGTCGAGCGATAGCGAGACTGGGGGAGAGATTATATTCTCTCCCTCCGTCTTGGCCTGACGGCCAAGCCACCTCCCTCGTCAGAGGGAGGCTTTTCTTTTTTCTTCTTGACATGGTGCTATATTGATGATATTATTTTGATATCATCAAAAAACGAGGAGGTCCTGACACATGGAACAAAAATATACCGAGGAGATCGAACTGAAGGGCAGAAAGCACGGCATGGCGGTGCTGCTGGGCGTGCTGGCAGTATACATACTGGCTGTGCTGGGCATCGTCTTCGCCGCAACGTCGCTGGAAGGGGCGGCCCTGGGCATCGTGATGGCGGTGTGCCTCGCCTGGTGCGCCCTCGGCTGGATTCTGCTGTGCGGCCTGAAGATCCTGAAGCCCCAGGAAGCCCTGGTGCTTACCCTGTTCGGCAAGTACGTGGGTACCTTGAAGGGCGAGGGCTTTTACTGGGTCAACCCCTTCTGCTCCGCCGTGAACCCAGCCGCGGGCACCAAGCCCAGCACCGGCAGTACCAGCTCCTCCGGCCGCAGAAAGGGCGAGGGCGGCGTGAGCATCAATCTGGAACAGGGCGTGAGCATGGATATGGCCATGGCCAGCAAGAAGCTCAGCATGAAGGTCATGACATTGGACAACAACAAGCAGAAGATCAACGACTGCCTGGGTAATCCCGTGGAGATCGGCATCGTGGTCATCTGGCGCATCGTGAACACCGCCAAGGCCGTATTCAACGTGGACAACTACGTGGAGTTCCTCTCCATCCAGACGGACAGCGCCCTGCGCAACGTGGTGCGGCTGTATCCCTACGACGTGTCCCCCAACGTGGATACCACCGGCGACGGCGTGGCCGACGAGGGCTCTCTCCGCGGCTCCAGCGAGGTGGTGGCCGAGCGCATCCGCAAGGAGATCCAGGGCAAGGTGGACATGGCCGGGCTGGAGATATTGGAGGCGCGCATCACCTACCTCGCCTACGCGCCGGAGATCGCCGCGGTCATGCTCCAGCGGCAGCAGGCCAGCGCCATCATCGACGCCCGGAAGATGATCGTGGACGGGGCCGTGGGCATGGTGGAGATGGCCCTGGACCGGCTGAACAAGGGCGGCGTGGTGGACCTGGACGAGGAGCGAAAGGCGGCCATGGTGTCCAACCTCCTGGTGGTCCTGTGCGGCAACAAGGACGCCCAGCCCGTGGTCAACTCCGGGAGCCTTTACTGATACCCCATGGCGGCCCCCAACGAGAAAAAGCAGCTTTTACTGCGCATATCCGGTGGGCTCTACGCCGACCTGGCCGCCTGGGCGGAGGACGACTTCCGCTCCGTGAACGGGCAGATCGAGTATCTGCTGACCCAGTGCGTGAAGGAGCGGCGCAGGTCCGGGCGCTATACGCCCCGGGAGGACGCCCTTGACAAGCGGGACGGAGACGATTAGACTTGTGCTGTCCCCTTGGGACAAGGAGGTCTTTACCTGTGAAGAGAACTCTGGCGGCGCTCATCGCCGTCCTGATGCTGCTGCCGGCGGTGTGCGCCCGGGCGGCGGAGGAGCCGGAAGCGGAGCTGACGGAGGAGGATGTGATCGCCGCCTCCCTGGATACGTATATCACCCCGGACAAGATCGCCCGGCGGATCGCGGCCTTCGACGGCCGGGACGTGAGCACCCTGGAGCGGCTGGACGAGACGGCGGACGGGGATACCCTCCGCTACTACATGACGGAGTTTTACGGCGTGGACCCGGACGAGGTGACCGACTGCGCCATCTACCGGGCCGGCGGGGCGGAGGCTTTTGAGGTGGCCGTGCTGCGCATGGGCTCTGAGAAGGCGGCCAAACAGGCCGCAAAGGCCCTGACCGGCTACATTGAGCGCCGGGCCGGAGACTTCGCCGGTTACGAGCCGGAGCAGGCCCAGCTGGTGGAGGAGTCCACGGCCGTCGCCACGAGATACGGCGACGCGGCGCTCCTCATCTGCCGGGACCCGGCCTTCGCCGAGATCGTCCTGGACGACTGCTACGGCTGGTTTGCCCGCTGGCCCATGGACCCGGCGGAGGACGAGCTCATGGTCCCATACGACACCTCCGCCATGCTGGCTGCCTGGGAAAGCGGCGACGCCTCCGGCCTCTCGGAGAAGGACGCCGCCATCCTGGACAAAGCCCGCCAGATCGTGGACCAGTGCGTCACGGAGGACATGACCGACTACGAGAAGGAGCGGGCGCTCTACAAGTGGGTCACGGAAAACGTGCGCTATGACCAGGCCCACTACGATCCCCTGGCCCAGATCGACCCGGACTCCTATGATCCTTACGGGCCCCTTTTCAACGGCGAGGGCGTGTGCCTGGGTTACGCCTCCACCTTCCAGCTCCTCATGGACATGGCGGGCGTGACCTGCCGGACCGTGATGGGCGCGGCCTACAAGGGGAAGGAGAACCACGCCTGGAACATGGTGGAGCTGAACGGGAACTGGTACTGCGCGGACCCCACCTGGGACGAGGGGGACGCGGAGGACGACTGGGACTACTTCAACGTCACCAGCGACTGGATGGCCGGCACGGACCATCAATGGGACTATGACACCGTCCCGGAGGCCGTGGCGGAGGATAGCGGCCTGACAAGCTAGGTAAATACGATGAAACAAAGCGGCGGAGAAGGGGACTTCTTCGCCGCTTTTACCAATTCTTTCCGCCGGGCCCCAAGACGGTTGCAGGAGGGAATTGGATTTGATATAATCCACCTGTGTGCTGGGAAAAGGAGGAAATCGTTATGGCAAAGATCGCGGTCACCACGGACAGCAACAGCGGCATCACCCAGGCCGAGGGAAAGCGCCTGGGGGTCAAAGTCATCCCCACGCCCTTTTTCATCAACGGCGAGCTGTTCATGGAGGACATCACCCTCACCCGGGAGGAGTTTTATAAGCGCCTGGACGAGGACGCGGACATCTCCACCTCCCAGCCCTCGCCCGGCGACCTGGAGGACGCCTGGAGCGAGCTTCTAAAGGACCACGACGCCATCATCCACATCCCCATCTCCCGGGGCCTGTCCACCGCCTGCGAGACGGCGGCCATCCTGGCGAACGACGAGCCCTTCGCCGGGCGTGTGTTCGTGGTGGACAACCAGCGGGTCTCCGTCACCCAGCGCCAGTCGGTCTTCGACGCGCTGGAGATGGCTCAAAAGGGCATGAGCGCGGAGGACATCGTAAACGTGCTCATGGCGGAAAAGCTGGAGGCCAGCATTTACATCACCGTGGACACCCTGAAGTACCTCAAAAAGGGCGGCCGGGTCACCGCCGCCGGGGCGGCGCTGGGCGCGGTGCTGAACATCAAGCCCGTGCTGCAGATCCAGGGGGAGAAGCTGGACGCCTACGCCAAGGTCCGGGGCATGAAGGCCGCCCGGCTCAAGATGCTGGACGCCATGGAGAAGGACATCACTGGGCGCTTCGCCGGACACAAAGTCCACCTGATGGGGGCCTACACCTGCACCGAGGAGGAGGCCGCCGCCTGGAAGGAGCAGATGCTGGAGCGGTTCCCCGGGTACGAGATCGACATGTGCCCGCTGAGCCTGTCCGTCACCTGCCACATCGGCAAGGGGTCCGTAGCCATTGCCTGCAGCAGAGTCGTCGAAGCACGCTGACCGGGTCTCCCTTTGCCGCGAGGCGGCAAAGCTCGATCGGCCGCGGCTTCTCCTTTCCACCCGCGACCCGCTGCGCTGGGCTCGCGTGTGGGACTGATAGTAGAAAATTTAATGGGGGACGCTGAAATTCGGCGTCCCCTCTTGTCTTTCTCTGGTGGATATGCTATAATCCGTAGCCGTGTGACAATTCCTCCGAAAAAGGAGTCTTACATACCGATGATCCTGGGCAGGCATATCAACAAATACTATATAAAATACGCCGGCAGGCTCCTGATGGGCCTGGCGGCGCTGCTGGCGGTGGACTATCTGCAGCTTTTGATCCCCAATCTCTATCAGATGGTCATCAACGGCATCAACGACGGCCAGGTCATGGTGGACGGGGAGATGCTGCCCTTCGACATGGACTTCCTCCTGGACCGCATCTGTATGCCCATGGTGGGCGTCATATTGAGTATCGTGCTGTGCCGTTTCCTGTGGCGTATCTGCTTCTTCGGCGCGGCCATCAAGGTGGAGGCCGGGCTGCGCAACGAGATGTTCGACCACGCCAAGGACCTGAGCCGCCAGTATTACCAGGTCAACAAGGTGGGCAACATGATGAGCCTGTTCACCAACGACCTGGACACGGTCCAGGACTGCTACGGCAACGGCCTTCTCATGTTCGCGGACGCGGCGGCCCTGGGGGGCATGTCCGTGTGGAAGATGTGGCGGATGGACCATCTGCTCACGGGTCTCGCCATGATACCCATGGCGCTGCTGCTGGCCTCCAGCGCCGTCATCGGCAAGTACATGTCCAAGAAGTGGGACATCCGGCAGGAGGCGTTCTCCAACCTGTCCGACTTCTCCCAGGAGAGCTTTTCCGGCATCGCCGTCATCAAGGCCTTCGTGAAGGAGGCCAAGGAGCTCTGGGCCTTCAAAAAGCTCAACAAGGAGAACGAGAAGGCCAACGTGGACTTCACCCGGGCGTCGGTGCTGCTGCACATCCTGGTGAACATGTTCGTGGAGAGCGTCATCTGCATCATCCTGGGCTACGGCGGGTACCTGGTCTACCGGGGCACCTTCAACGCCGGTCAGCTCATGGAGTTCATCGGCTACTTCAACTCCACCGTCTGGCCCATCATGGCCGTCAGTGAACTCATCGACATGACCAGCCGGGGCCGGGCGTCCCTGAAGCGCATCTCGGAGCTTCTGGACGCCAAGCAGGACGTGATAGACCGGCCCGGCGTGGCGGCGCTGCCGGACGTGAAGGGCGACATCGAATTCAGGCACCTCACCTTCCGCTATCCCGGCGGGGAGTACGACGCCCTGGAGGACGTGACCGTTGCCATCCACGCCGGGGAGAGCGTGGGCCTGGTGGGGAAGACCGGCGCGGGGAAGACCACCTTCGTGGACCTGCTGCTTCGGACCTACAACGTGCCCGACGGGACCGTGTTCGTGGACGGCCGGGACGTGAACGACGTGGCCATCCGGGACGTGCGGGCGGCCATCGCCTATGTGCCCCAGGACAACTTCCTCTTCTCCGACACCATCGCCCGGAACATCGGCTTCGCCGTGGATGAGCCGGACATGGACAAGGTGCGCGAAGCGGGCATCCTCTCCGACGTGGACGAGGACGTGACCGCCTTCACGGACGGCTATGAGACCGTCCTGGGCGAGCGGGGCGTCACCGTCTCCGGCGGGCAGAAGCAGCGCATCTCCATCGCCCGGGCGCTGATGAAGGACGCGCCCATCCTCATTCTGGACGACTCGGTCTCCGCCGTGGATACGGACACAGAGAAGACCATCCTGCAAAACCTCCGGACCACCCGGGAGGGGCGGACCACCATCCTCATCGCCCACCGCATCTCCACCATCGAGGGTCTGGACAAGATCATCTACCTGGAGGACGGCAGGGTGTCCGCCGTGGGCCGCCACAGCGAGCTTCTGGACACCTGCCCGGCCTACCGGAACCTGGTGGAGCTGCAAAGGCTGGAGGAGGAAGGAGGCGGTCTCAGTGCGTGAATATTTGCCCCTTCTCATCGTGGGCGCCATCATCGGCGTGTTCGCGGTGCTGTTCGTGGTGCTGTGGAACGTGGTGAAGCGCCGGAAGGACAGTCTCAGCGCCGACCGGCACATGACCGACTCGGAGATCATGCGGCGGCTCATCAAGTACGCCAAGCCCTATATCAAGCAGTTCATCCTGGTCCTGTTCATCATGCTCCTGTCCATCGCCTACTCCCTCATATCCCCGGTGCTGGTGGGCGACATTGAGGAGCTCATCAAGGCGGACTTTGAGCTGAAGCGCCTGTACACCATGGTGACGGTGTACGCCGGGCTCCTCATCGTGAGCATGGTGTGCACCTACGCCCAGAGCATCATCCTGCAGAAGGTGGGGCAGAAGATACTCTCCGCCCTGCGGCAGGACCTGTTCGTGCACATCGAGAGCCTCTCTCACGAGCAGCTCAACAACATCCCCGTGGGCAAGCTGGTGACCCGCGTGGCCAACGACACCAACGCCATCTCCATGATGTTCACCAACATCCTGGTGAACATGGTGAAGAACGTGTTCATCCTGTTCGGCGTGCTGGGGGCCATGCTGCTTTTAAACTACGCCCTCACGCTGATGATATTGTGCTTCGTGCCGTTTCTGCTGCTGTTCACCATCATCTTCCGGAAGCTGACCCGCCGGGCCTTCCGCCGGGTGAAGGACGCCACCACGGACATCAACACTTTCCTTTCGGAGAACCTGTCCGGCATCAAGATCACCCAGGTCTTCAACCGGGAGCAGGCGAAGATGAACGAGTTTTTGGAAAAGAGCGACCGGCTCAAAAAGGCCCGCCAGCAGCAGATGTACGTCTTCGGCGTGTTCCGGCCCATGGTGTATATGCTGTACATCTCCTCCGTCATGTGCCTGTTCTGGCTGGGCGGCAAGGGCTACATTGAGGACCGCAGCTTCTTCGGCCAGACTATCACCTCCGGCACGGCGGTGACCTTCTATCTCTACATATCCAAGTTCTTCGACCCCATCCAGATGCTGGCCGAGCAGTTCAACATGCTCCAGTCGGCCTTCGCCTCGGCGGAGAAGATATTCGCCGTGTTCGACATGGCCCCGGAGCTGGTGGACGAGCCGGACGCCATCGAGCTGGACCACATCGAGGGCGACATCGAGTTCAGGGACGTGTGGTTCTCCTACGTGCCCGGGGAGTGGGTCCTGAAGGGCGTGAGCTTCCACGTCTCCCCGAAGCAGACGGTGGCCCTGGTGGGTTCCACCGGCTCCGGCAAGAGCACCATCCTGGGCCTCATCTGCCGCAACTACGACATCCAGAAGGGGCAGATACTGATAGACGGCGTGGACATCAAGCACATCAAGATCGCGTCCCTCCGCAAGCACTTCGGCCAGATGCTCCAGGACGTGTTCCTCTTCTCCGGCACCATCCGCTCCAACATCGTCCTGCGGGAGGATTCCTTCACGGACGACCAGATATGGGAGGCCTGCCGCTACGTGAACGCCGACCACTTCATCAACAAGCTGGACGACGGCCTGGACGAGGTGGTCCGGGAGCGGGGCAACAACTTCTCCGCCGGCCAGCGGCAGCTTCTCTCTTTCGCCCGGACCATCATCCACCGGCCGGAGGTGATGATCCTGGACGAGGCCACCGCCAACATCGACACGGAGACGGAGATCCTCATCCAGGAGTCCCTGGAGAAGATGAAGAACATCGGCACCATGCTCATCGTGGCCCACAGGCTCTCCACCATCCAGCACGCGGACAATATCATCCTCCTGAGCCACGGGGAGATACTGGAGCAGGGCACCCACCAGGAGCTTTTGCACCTCCACGGGCAGTACCACAAGCTGTATATGCTGCAATACGAAAAAGAGAACGTAGGATAATACGCAGAATAAGCCTCCCCTGTGCAAGGGGAGGTGGGCCGCCGAAGGCGGCTCGGAGGGGTTGTTACTGACAATCCCTCAGTCATGCTGCGCATGACAGCCCCCTTTACACAAGGGGGCCTTCCAACCGGTGAGCCTCCCTCGTTTGAGGGAGGCTTTTTTGTTTTCTGCGGGCTGCGGATTTTTTGCGCAAAACGCTGAAAATCACAGGGGAAACAGGGAAAAAGACTATTGATTTTTCTCATTTAAAGTGCTATATTTACATTAATTATGTAAATTAAATTGGATAAATCCCAGTATCTGTAAAAATTTGTAAAAATCTGGTGGGGGGGGGTTCCTTCCATGAGGAACAACTTTCATTACGGTTTTGGTACGAGACTGATCGCGGTGGCGCTGACGCTGCTGATGATGCTGTCCGCGGGCGGCTTTGTTCTGCGCAGCCCGGACGGCGGCATGGGCACGGAAGGGCCGGGGATATTCGAGGAGAGCTATGGCGGCGCCCAGGCCACGCCTGCCCCGGAGGCCACGGCGATCCCGGAGGAGACGGAGGCCCCCGAAGCCACGGAAGCCCCGGAGGCCACCGACGACCCCGCCGCAACGTCCGAGCCGGAGGCCACGGAGGCCCCCGCGACGGAGACGGACAGCGAGACCGACGCCAACACCAATACCGGCGAGCCGGAGGCCACATCCGACCCGCAGGATACCCCTGCCCCGGAGACGGAGGCCACCCCGATGGGGGACCCTGCGGGGGACGAGCCCCAGGGGGACAGCCCGATGCCGGCGGAGGCGGGGGCTTATACGATCGACGCCTCGCTGACCAGGAGTACGGTCAGTGAGGGTACTTATATGTATATCCTGGCCATTAAGCGTACTGGCAACGCGATAACAGGAACTGATGACCTGAAAGTCGAGTTTGAGTCGCAGGGCCAATATACTGGTGTTGAGAACTACTGTCAGGCAGACGTTGACTCTGTTTCTGGATCTGCAACAAAAGCTATCCACGCAGTAACTATAATGGACAAGAATTTTGATACTGTTACTATCACATTCACTGTAAAGCCGACCAGTGGAAATAAGCCGGTTTTTGGAATCAAGTTCAACAATAACCTGGTTTCCGGAGGCGTGCAGCTGGTATGCTATGATGATGGCACCAACCCCTTGACGGTCAAAAAGTATGTCGGGACAAAAACAGGTGATGATGGAAAACTTCCCACTGAATTGACGTTTGAGCCTGAGCCCAGCGGCACGATCGATTCCAAAGGCAACGGTGCCCCCGGTGGCGGCGGTGGCGGCGGGGGGACCGACCCCAGCGGCGACGCGATAGACGCGGAGTGCACGGGGGCATATAACGTCGTCTACCACCTGAATATCCCCGGCGACACGGAGGCCGAGACGAAGGACGTCAGATACCATGTGCAATCCGGCACGTCCGCGGAGATACAGCCTCTGGCCATCGGCGACGGCACGGATTCCATATTCAACAAAAATAAGAGCAAGCTGCTAAGGTACGGCGCGTACAGTGCCGATACGGGCAAGACGGATTACAAGTCCGGCGAGTATTACTTTGCCGGCTGGTCCAAAACGAAGGTCGAGTCCTTCACCGGGTATAGCGCCATCGATTTTCCCATCACGAAGGTGGGTACAAAATCCCCTTACCGCGAGTTCAGCGGTCTGAGAAAGCTGTCCGCCGACGACTATAATAAGAAGGTCGGGACCGGCAGTCCGGACAAATTCCGGGTGGACCTCTATGCCGTGTGGGCGCCGGCGGACATATCCGCTCTCTTTGGCTATTCCATGTCCATATCGACCGCCAATTTCCCCGGCGGCAACTTTGTAAATGGCACGAAGACAGTCGCGGGGCAGGTGCTGGGCGACAACGGCAAGTCCGAGGACGGCGCCCAGAAATACACCGTCCTCGACGATGCGACCGGCGCGACGACAACGAACTACGACCGCAAGACGCTCAATATCGTAAACGCAGAACCGGTGGACAGTAACACGACGGTAGAGGATAGGTACTCTTTCATCGCCTGGTTCAACAAAAAGCCGGGAGACGTCAATAAGATCGGCGACCAAAGAAAGTTTTTCTACCAGAGTACCGACACTCTTAAATTCAACTCGGAAAAAGAAGGCAAGACCGGATCGGGCGCCGGCACGGTCTATTCCCTGGACGCCCTCTGGGGACGGCTGACGAAGGCGCAGGACCAGGCCTATAGATATGACGCCGGCCAGGAGAGGTCCGTCACGTTCCCCACCCATACAGAGGATGTGGAGCACCCCTGGGTCGAGCTGACCAGCCGGAATTCGAGCTATCCGGATGACAAGTATCCCGGCGCGCAGGCGGCGCTGGACAAGATACTCACGTCCGATTATGTAACGTATACTTACCAAATCACGGACAGTGAGGGCAATGTGGTGGCGGATGGCGTACCTGACAGCCAGGGCAAGCCGCAGTTCACCAACCCCGGCATCTACCAGTATACGGTGGCGTCCGACCTGACCGTTCCCGCGGCGGAATCTGCCAGCAATACAGAAAAAAACATCAAGTTCTCAGAAACCAAAGCCACCCTCACCATCTATCCCATGCTGGAGCTGACGGTGAACAAGACGCTGAATGGCAGCGGCCTGTCCGGCGCGCCCGCCAGCTTTGACTTCACCGTGAGTGCCGCGCCGGATACGGTGGAGATGGATGATGGCGGCCTGACGGTCCCCTCCAACAGCAGCGCCATAAAACGGATATGGTTCAAGGAGGCCGGCGAGTATACCATCACCGTCGCGGAAAACCAGACCCCGGCGAAGCCCGGCGTCACCTATGACACAAATTCGACGAGGACCATTACGGTCAGCGTGAACGACGAGCTCCACATCACGGCCATTGACGGCGCCGCCGACGGCGTGACCGGCATCGGCAACGGCGCGAAGACCCTGGACTTCACCAACGAGTACAAAACCGGCACCCTGTCCGTGACGAAGGTGAGGGTGGGCGGCACGCAGGATATGTTCAGCTTCACTCTGACCACGACGCCCGAGCTGAACGGCAGGTACGGCGGCAGGCGGTTCTCCGACGGCGTGTGCAGCTTCACGCTCCGTGCCGGCGATACCGTGACGTTCACGCTCCCGCAGGGCGTGTCTTATGTGGTTGCAGAGACCGGGACGGGGGATGACTATACCGTGACCACTGAGGGGGCCGCAAGCGGTACGATCAGCTCGGGGATGGCGTCCGTCACCTTCACGAACACCTATACCCAGACCGGCGGCCTGTCCGTGACGAAGAATCTGACCGGCGTAGAGGCGGAGTCGGAGAATAAGAGAAAGTTCCACTTTACCGTGACGCTGGACGGCGTGGGGAAGCACCTGACCGGCACGTTTGAAGACATGATCTTCAACGACGGCGTGGCCCAGTTCGACCTGGCAAAGGACCAGACCGTCACGGCCGTGGGCCTGCCCACCGGCGCGACCTATACTGTCACGGAGACCCCTGTGACCGGCTATGAGACCAGCGCGACTGTGGACAGTGCGGCCCCGTCCGAAGGCACGGCCTCCGGCACGATCGGCCAAAACAATAAGATCGATAAAGTGGTGTTCACCAACACCTTCCAGTCCGGCGATCTGACCATCACAAAGAATGTCTCCGAGCACGGCAGCCAGTACCGCCAGTTCCAGTTCACCCTGACCCTGTCGGCCCGCGACGTGACCGGCGATTTCCCTGTGGTGTATGACGAAGATACAGGTTATATAAAGGAAGACACGATCCACTTCGACAGCGGCGTCGCCGAATTCTCCCTGCAGGGCACAGCGGGCCCGATGCCCGGCAGTGCGGTCGGGACCCAGGCGCCCCACACCATCAAGATCAATGGCCTGCCCAGCGGCCTGACGTATACCCTCACCGAGAAGGCCGTGGACGGCTATACGGCGACCTATGCACCGAAGAACTCGGGGACCATCGGGGAGGATCATGAGGTCACCGTCACCAACACCTACAAGGGCGGGAACCTGAAGATCACCAAAACCGTCGTCCACGAGGGCCATGAAGCCGAGTCGGACGCGCCCCCTGAGTTTAAGATCGATGTGCATGTGGACGGCGTCCAATACAACCGGGGGACATATGAGCACAATGACGTACAGCAGAACATCGTTTTTGATGCAAGCGGCAATGTGACCCTCACCCTGAGCAATGGGGAGAGTGCCGAGATCGTGGGCCTGCCCGCGGGGGCGCACTATACCGTCACGGAGCAGGATGTGGCCTCGCTGAACGAGGGGGGGGGCTACATGGTCAGTTACACCAACGCCAGCGGCACCATCCTGAACGACGACAGAACGATCGATGTGACGGTCACCAACACCCACCAGACCGGCTCCCTGACCATTTCCAAACAGGTGGAGGGCATAGACCCCATTCCGGACACTGCATATCAGTTCAACGTCCATCTGGAAGGCTGCGCAGGGGACCATAGCCACGGCACCTTGGTGTTTCACGACGGCAACGCGTCCTTCACGCTGAAAAACGGTGATAAGATGGTGATCACAGGCCTTCATGCCAACGAGACCTTTACCATCACGGAAAATGAGGCCAACGCGGACGGCTGGGAGACCACGGTCAACGGCGCCCCGTACGGCAGCGGTTATACCGGCTCCCTGGCGGGAGAAAAAAACCATTCCGCCACCGTTACCTTCACCAACCGATACAAGACCGGCAACCTGACCGTGAAGAAAACTACGGCTAATGAACTTGACGGCCATAAGGGCACGTTCCACTTCACCGTTACCATCCCCGGCGTCAACGGCGTCTACGGCTCCGGGAGCACCAGCATGGAGTTCAACAGCGGCACGGCCTCCTTCGAACTGCGGGACGGAGAGAGCAGGACCGCCCTGGGCCTGCCCGCGGGAGTGGCCTATACCGTCACGGAGACGGACGCAAATACGAACAGCTATACGACCACATCCGAGAATGCATCGGGCACTATCCCGGACAGGAGCACCGCCGTGGCCGCGTTCACCAACACCTACCAGTCCGGCAGTCTGACCGTCACCAAGGAGGTGGTGTACGGCGACCAGCCCAGCGCGGCGGGCAGATTCAGCATCACCGTGACGACTGACCTGGCGCTGGACGGCCGGTACGGTGAGATGACCTTCACGGAGGGCACTGCCACCCTGAACCTGGGCCACGGGGAGAGCAGGACCGCCACGGGCCTGCCCCTGGGGACGAAGTATACCGTTAAAGAGGCCACAAACAGCTTGTATGATGTGACCTACGATGGTGAATCTGTATCTGAGAAAACAGGCACCATTACGACGAATGAGCAGAATGACACGGTCACCGTCACCAACACCCGCAAGACCGGCAAGCTGACCGTCACGAAGAACATCGAAGGCGACGGCGCGGATAAGAGCGGCACCTTCCGCTTCACCGTGGAGCTCTGGGCCGGCAGCGACCCGGTCACAGGGACCTTCGGCGGCGCGTATTTCGGCCGGAGCGGCTGTACGTTCGAGCTGACGGGCGACGGCCAGGAGCCGACGGCTACCGCTTCCAAGACCTTTGACCAGCTGCCCGCCGGCGTGACCTATACCGTGCGGGAGACGGAGGCGGGCCAGGGCGGCTACACGACGACCACCTCCGGTAATATCACGGGCCAGATCACCGCGGGCGGAGAGGCCGAAGCCACGTTCACCAACAGACGCGGCGTCGGCAGCCTGACGATAGAAAAGAGCGCCACTGACAGCTGGGACGCGGAGGGCGAGTTTGTATTCCAGGTGAAGCTGAACGGGCTCGACAGCGGGGAGTTCGGTATTACGGCCCTTGACGGTACCGATAGGATCGCCTTCACCGACGGCACCGCTCAGGTCAAGATCAAGTGTACGGGCGGCACGGGGACGAGGACCATCTCCGGCATCCCCGTGGGCGTGAGCTATACCGTGACGGAAATGGAGCCGGAATACAACGCCCAATATACGGTCGGTGAAGTCCTGACTACGGGCTCGGCCACGGGCACGATCACGGAAGGGGATACGAATACCGTCAAAGTCACCAACACCTATCTGGGCGGTCCTCTCACCATCAAGAAGATCGTGAAGCAGCAGCCCACGGAGGAGGACCCTAATGCCTTCACTTTCAACGTGACGGTGGAGCCCAACAACGGCACTACATTCAATGGTAAGAGGACGGCCAAGGGAGAGACGATAGAGTTTACGGATGGCAAGGCGACAGTTGAGATCCCCGTGACGAAGCAGTCAAGCGGCGACTGGACAGGCGAGATCACGATCGAGGACCTGCCCGCCGGCGCCCGGTATACCGTGGCGGAGAATGAGACGACCGGAAAGTACGCCACGACCAGTACGGGCAGCACCGGCACGATCAGTGCTGCCGGGGCGACGGCCACATTCACCAACACCTTCCATAACGGCGCTCTGGTGGTAAGCAAAAACGTGGTGGGCGCGCCGGAGGGCACGGGCAAGAAGTTCCACTTCACCGTGACGCTGACCGACGAAGAGGGCGACCCGTACAGGACGGAGGTCAAGCTTCTGGGCGGAGGAACGACGTCTCCCAACGAGGACGGCCAGATCTCCTTCGAGCTTGGCCACGGCGAAAACTGGGTCGCGATAGGGCTGCCGGAAAACACGCGGTATGAGGTGGAGGAGCGGGAAGATCCGGATTATGCCAGGAGTGTGCCTACGAACGCGAAAGATACGATCCAGGGCGGAATGGGACAGCAGGTCGGCTTCACGAATACCTTCAGGGCCGGTACTCTGTCCGTCAAAAAGACCGTTACGAGCGGCGATACGACCCAGAAATTCACCTTTACCGTGAACGCGTCCAGGGGCCGCGAGCTTCTGAACGGCACCTACGGCGGCCTGCCATTTACAAACGGTACGGCCACCTTCCAGCTGAGCGGCGTCGAGGGTGATAACACGCGTGTCATCTCCGGCCTGCCCGCCGGAACATCGTATACGGTGACGGAGGCGAAGGCGCTGCCCTACGTGGCGGAACAGGACAGTTTTTCCGGAACGATCACGGAGAACATGACGGATACCGTTGAGTTCAAAAACGCATACGCGACCGGCATCCTGACCGTGCGTAAAGTGGTCCAGGGCAGCGCGAACGACGCGACCGACTACCACATCGAGGTGGATATTTTCGACGAGGATGGGGAGTATGACACCAGTGTAGACGGCAGGCACGGCAGCGTCACGTTCACCGGCGGCCGGGCGAACATCGTCCTAAAGGGCGGCCAGTCCATAGAAATCCCGGACTTGCCCGCCGGACGGCAGTTCGAGGTCACGGAGGGGAGAGTGCCTGTGGACTGCACGGTCACGTACACCCATAAGAGCGAGACCATCCCGGCGGGCGGCGCCATCGAGGCGGTCGTCACGAACCAGTACCCGACCGGCACCCTGACCGTCGGCAAGACGGTGGTGGGCGCGCCGGAGGCGGACAAGGACAGGGCGTTCCACTTCACCGTGACGCTGACAAATACGGAGCCGGCGTCGGTGGAGGGCGCTTACGGCGGTATGACCTTTGACAACGGCGTGGCCCAGTTTGCGCTGAAAAACGGCGAAAGCGTGAAGGCGGAAGGCCTGCCGGCCGGCGCGATCTACACCGTCAAGGAGACAGAGGCGAACCAGAACAACTATACCACGACCATCGCCGGCGCAGAGACTACGGATAACCCCGGCGAAGCGACGGGCTATATAGGCGATAACGCGACCGTCCAGTTCACCAACAAATACCAGGCTCCCGGACCTGGCGGCCCCGGCGGCGGCGGTGATCCCGGCCCCGGTGGCGGCGGCGGTGGCGGCGGGGAGGTCTCCCCGCCCTGGGAGGAGCCCGATCCCACGGCCAGCCCTGAGCCCAACGCCACGCCTGATCCCAACGCGACGCCCGACCCCAATGCGACCCCGGATCCCAACGCGACGCCCGATCCCAACGCGACCCCCGATCCCAATGCGACGCCCGACCCCAATGCGACCCCAGGGCCCGGTGAGACCAGCCAGCCCTTCGGTACGCCCACGCCTACCCGCAAGCCCGGCACCACGTCCGAGCCCTTCGGTACGCCGGGACCCAGCGGCAGCGGCGGCAATAACGGAGGCAATGGGAACGGAAACGGGAATGGAAACGGCAGCGGCGGCAATAACGGCGCCCATTCCCCGGTTACCGGCGACGAGACGGCCATCGCCCCCTGGGCGGCCCTGCTGGGCGCGAGCCTTCTGGGCCTCGCGGCCGTGCTCATCCGGCGGAAGCGCCGCGGATAAACCACAAGCAAAAACCTAAGGTAAAAGCCCCGGCTCACCTGAGCCGGGGCTTTGGCGTAGGATGGCGGGGAGGGATGGGCATGAAAATATACGTCTACGCCATCGCGAAAAACGAGGCGGCCTTCGCCCGGCGGTGGATGGCGTCCATGGCCGAGGCGGACGGGGTATACGTGCTGGACACTGGGAGCACGGATGGGACGGCGGAGCTGCTGCGGGCGCTGGGCGCCCACGTGGAGGAGCGGGCCGTGGAGCCCTGGCGGTTCGACACGGCCCGGAACCTGTCCATGAAACTGGTCCCGGCGGACGCCGATATACTTGTCTGCACGGACCTGGACGAGGTGCTGCTGCCCGGGTGGCGGGCCGCGCTGGAGGCCGCCTGGCGGCCGGGCTGCACCACGGCCCGGTATGCGTATGTGTGGAGTTTCAACGCCGACGGGTCCGACGGGGTGAAGTTCCTTTACGAGAAGGTCCACCGGCCGGGAGTATGCCGCTGGACCCATCCGGTCCACGAGGTGCTGGCGTATGATGTGCCGCAGGTGTATTGCACCGTGCCGGGGATGCGGCTGGAGCACCACCCGGACCCGTCCAAGAACCGGGGGGATTACCTGCGGCTTCTGGAGCTGAGCGTCCGGGAAGCGCCGGAGGACGACCGCAACCGGCACTATCTGGGACGGGAGTACATGTTCCGGGGCCGGTGGGACGAGGCCATCGCGACCTTAAAGGAGCACCTGGCCCTGCCCACGGCCACATGGGCGCCGGAGCGGGCCGCCTCCATGCGGTACATTGCCCGGTGCCTCGCGGAGAAGGAGGACCGGGAGGGAGCGGAGCTGTGGCTGCTGCGGGCCTGTTTCGAGGCCCCGGAGCAGCGGGAGCCCCTGGTGGACCTGGCCCGGCTCATGGCCCAGGAGGAACGGTGGGCGGAGTGCGAGCGATATTGCCGCCGGGCGCTGAACATCCAAAAGCGGGACCTTTCCTATACCACGTCGCCGGAGGCCTGGGGAGCCCTTCCCTGGGCGCTGCTCAGCGCCGCGTGCTGCCATCAGGGGGAAGGGGAGTGGGCCGCCAACTGCGCCAAAATGGCCCTGGCCCTGGAGCCGGGGAACGCCAAAATGCGCCGGGAACTGGCCGTTATGCGCGGTGACGAGCCGTGATTTTGCACAAGAAAGCCCCGCCGGCCGGGCAATAAATGTCCAATCCACATACTTGAAAAAACGGCGGTTTTCCATTATATTATAAGAAACTGTAAGAAGTACCCGTTGATATTTTAATATTGCCAGGTGAAGCCGCAGGACCCGGACAGGGGACCGACGGTGGATGGGATTCTGGAGAAGCCCGCCCTCGCGGCGGGGGCCGAAGGGGCAAGGCGCGCACAGCGCTAAATCTCTCAGGCAAAAGGACAGAAGCAATGACCTGCCTGAATGGAGGCATTCGTCCGTTTGCGTGAGCGTACCATTTGGCAAGGTCATTTTGTTTAACTATGGTTTTTAACCAGTTAAAACAGTAAATTAGTTGTTAAGGAGAGAGAATAATGGAAAAGATCGGCGCCATTATCACCAAGATCGACGGCTGGGTCTGGGGCCCCGTGCTCCTGGTCCTGCTGGCCGGTACGGGCGTGTATCTGAGCGTGCGGATGGGCTTCCCCCAGTTCCGCAAGTTCGGCTACGCCATGAAGAACACCATCGGCAAGATGTTCTCCAAGCAGGAGGCAGGCAAGGGCGAGGTCACCCCGTTCCAGGCAGTGACCACCGCGCTGGCCGCCACTGTGGGTACCGGCAACATCGCCGGCGTCACCGGCGCTATCGTGGCGGGCGGTCCCGGCGCGGTGTTCTGGATGTGGCTGTGCGCCCTGTTCGGGATGTGCACCAAGTACTCCGAGGTCCTGCTGGCCGTCAAGTTCCGTGAGCGCAACGACAAGGGCGACTGGGTCGGCGGCCCCATGTACTACATCAAGAACGGTCTGGGCAAGAGCTGGACCTGGCTCGGCATCCTGTTCTGCCTGTTCGGCGCCCTGGCGGCCTTCGGCATCGGCAACATGACCCAGGTCAACTCCATCGCCTCCGCCCTGAACGGCGCTATCACCGCTTTCGGCGGCGGCGCCGCGGCCAAGACCGTTGTCCTGTTCGGCACGGCCGTGCCCCTGACCAGCCTGATCTTCGGCCTGGTGGTGGCCGTGATCGTGGGCCTGGTCCTGTTCGGCGGCATCAAGCGCATCGGCTCCGTTACTGAGAGGCTGGTGCCCGTCATGGCCGTCATCTACATCATCTTCTCCCTGATCGTTATCTTCGCCAACGTGAAGTACATCCCCGAGACCTTCAAGATGATCTTCCAGGGCGCGTTCAACGCGGACGCGGCGCTGGGCGGCGCCTTCGGCATCGTAATCATGACCACCATCCAGAAGGGCGTCGGCCGGGGCGTGTTCTCCAACGAAGCCGGTATGGGCTCCGCGCCCATGGCCCACGCCGCCACCTCCGAGACCGAGCCCGTGAAGCAGGGCCTGTACGGCATCTTCGAGGTGTTCATGGACACCATCGTCATCTGCACCATGACCAGCCTGGTCCTCCTCACCGCCTACTGCCGTCTGGGCGACGGCCTGGGCATCACCTGGGGCGGCGACGGCGACGCGCAGCTCATCCAGGCCGCTATGGGCTCCGTGGTGGGCGGCAAGCTGGGCGCGCTGGTGGTGGCCGTGGGTCTGAGCCTGTTCGCTCTTTCCACCATCATCAGCTGGTCCCTGTACGGCTCCCGCTGCTTCGAGTACCTGTGCGGCAAGAAGATGGGCACCAAGCTGTCCGTCATCTACAAGATCATCTTCCTGGTGCTGCTGCCCATCGGCGCCACCCTGAAGATCGGCGTGGTGTGGGACCTGGCCGACGCCCTGAACGGCATGATGGCCTTCCCCAACCTGGTGGCGCTGCTGCTGCTGTCCGGCGTCATTGTCAAGACCACCAAGGAATATTTCAGCAAGAAGCTGTAAGAGAAAGAATTTCAAAATCCCGCCCCCGGCGAGACCGGGGGCGGATAGCTATCGCAGAGGGATAAATCATGGTCAATATGGAAGTCGTCGTATTTATTGCCTATCTGGTGTTCATGATCTCCATCGGTGTGTGGTTCTTCGTGAAGAACCGCTCCGGCGGCGAGAAGGGGTATTTCCTGGGCGGCCGCCAGATGGGCCCCTGGGTCACGGCCCTCAGCGCCGGCGCCTCGGACATGAGCGCCTGGGTGCTCATGGGCATGCCCACCAGCATCTACGCCCTGGGCCTGGGCCAGACCTGGATACCCATCGGGCTGGCCATCGGTTATACGCTGAGCTGGATATTCGAGGCCCCGCGCCTGCGGAAGTTCTCCATCGTGGCGGACGATTCCATCACCATCCCTCAGTACCTGACCAACCGGTTCCTGTCCAAGTCCAAGGCGCTGCAGATCGTCTGCGCGGTCATCTTCCTGGTGGCCTACACCATCTACGCCGCCTCCAGCGTGAAGGCCTGCGGGACCCTGTTCAACACGGTCATCGGCCTGGATGAGAAGACGGCCATGTACGTCGCGGCGGTGATCATCATCAGCTACACCTTCCTGGGCGGCTTCTCCGCCGTGTGCTGGACCGACTTCTTCCAGGGCCTGCTGATGCTGGGCGCGCTGCTCATCGCCCCCATCTTCGCCGCCGGGATGCTGGACGCCGGGGCGGCCTCCACGCTGCCGGAGGGGTACCTGAACCCCTTCACCAGCTGGCAGGACATCGTCTCCGGTCTGGGCTGGGGCTTCGGTTACTTCGGCATGCCCCACATCATCATCCGGTTCATGAGCCTGAAGAGCCAGAAGGACCTGAAAAAATCCGCCGTCATCGGCGTGAGCTGGACTGTGCTCATCGTCCTGTTCGCCACCCTGGTGGGCGTGATCGGGCGCATGTTCCTGGGCTATGACGAGGCGGTGGAGGGCAATTCCCTGGTGTTCATCACCATGACCCGCCGCATCTTCCCGGGCATCATCTCCGGTATCCTCCTGTCCGCGGTGCTGGCGGCCAGCATGTCCACCGCCGACAGTCAGCTTCTGGCCGCGGCCTCCGCCTTCGCCAGCGACGTGTATAAGCCTGTGTTCCGCAGGAACAAGGCCGGGGATAAGGAGATGCTTTGGGCCGGCCGCCTGGTGGTCATCGCCATCTCCATCGCGGCGCTGCTCATCGCGTCCAACCCCAACGCCGGCTCCATCATGGACCTGGTGTCCAACGCCTGGGGCGTTTTCGGCGCGGCCTTTGGTCCGGCCATCATGCTGAGCCTGTTCTGGAAGCGGTTCAATTTCGCCGGCGCGGTGGCGGGCATCGTGGTGGGCGCGGCCACGGATATCCTGTGGCTGGCGTACTTGTCCGGCACGGGCGTGTACGAGATCGTGCCCGGCACCATCCTGGGCCTCATCGCCGCCGTGGTGGTGACGCTGTGCACCAAGGCCCCCGGCAAGGACGTGGAGGCCCTGTTCGACAAGGCCATGGCCTACGCGGACAAGTGAGAACGAAAAAGAGACAAAAGGGGCGCGTTTACCAACGCGCCCCTTTTGCTATATCGAATGCCTCCCTCTGACGAGGGAGGTGGCTCGCCCGCCAGGGCGAGACGGAGGGAGAGACAGGTTTTTCTCTCCCCCAGTCACCGCCAAAGGCGGCGACAGCCCCCTCGTCAGAGGGGGCCTTATTATGCCAGCAACGCGGGTTGGTCAGTATATGTCCTTGCGCCGGTACCGGAGATAGGCCGCCGCCGCGGCGGCGCAGGCCAGGACCATGCCCGTGGCGACGCGGCCCGCGTTCAGCCCGCCCGCGGCCAGGATGTCCGCCCCCTCGCAGTAGGAAAAGGGGGTCACGGCCTTGAGAAAGCCGGCACGGTCCGAGATGTTGGCCAGCATGTTGAGAAAGTACATCCCGGCGGCCAGACCCATGGCCAGCCCCGCGCCGCCCCGTCGCAGGAACGCGGAGACGCCAAAGCACAGGCACGCCAGCTCTGCCTGGAGCAGCCAGCAGGCACAGTGGAGCAGCAAGAGCTCCCGCCAGGGGATCGTCTCTCCAATGAGCTTTACCGCCGCCAAGGCGGCGGCCAGCAGTATCAAATTCATGGCGGTGATCTGGACCAGGACCGCGGCCAGCTTTTCCGTGACGACCCGCGTTCGGGAAATGGGGTGGGTGAGCAGGAACTCCGCCGTGCGGCCCCGCTCCTCCTTCACCAGGGCGGAGACGCCGGCGAGGCAGGCGTAAAACGCCCCGCCCAGGCCCAGGACGGTCCCGCACTCCACGGCGTAATAGCCGGTCAGCGTCCCCACGTCCAGCCGGTCCATCCCGAAGGCGGCGGAAAAGCCGCCCATGGAGGCGAACATCTGACCGGCCGCGGCCATCTCGCCCTCCATCTCCGGGAACAGGAGGACACACGTGGCCAGAAGCGCGGCGATGGAGGCGGTCCAGACCAGAAAAGAGGTCCGGCCCTGGCGCAGTTCGTGTTTAAAAACCATTGTGCGCCTCCTCGTAATAGCGCAGAAACGCCTCCTCCGGGTCCTGCCCGGAGCCGATGAGGCCGTCCACAGGACCAGCCGCGACGACGGCTCCCTCCCGGAGGATAGCCGCGTGAGCGCACCAGCGCCGGATCTCCCAGAGGATGTGGCTGGACAGGAACACGGTGACGCCCTGCCGGTTCCGCTCCTGAAGGATGGCGAAAAACTCCCGCTGTATCAGGGGGTCCAGGCCGGATGTGGGCTCGTCCAGGATGAGAAGCTCCGGCTCATGCTGCAGTGCGCAGATGAGGGCGGCCTTCCGGCGGTTCCCAAGGGATAGCCGGTCTGCCCTGCGGGCGGGGTCCAGGCGAAGGCGTTCGCACAGTGCCTCCGCCGTCTTCCGGCAGTCCTTCCTTCGCAGACCGGCGGAGAATCTCAATATGTCCCGTACCCGCATGCCGGGCCAGAAGGCGGTCTCCGAGGGCAGGTATCCCACCCGGGCCAGGATGGCCTCCCGGTCTTTCCCGATGTCCAGGCCCAGGACCTGTCCCCGGCCGGCGTCGGGCCGGATGAGGCCCAGGAGAGCGCGGATGGTGGTGGACTTGCCCGCGCCGTTGGGGCCGATGAAGCCGAAGATATCACCCTGGGCCACGGTGAGGCTGATATCCTCTACGCCTCGGGTCCTGCCATAGTACTTGGTAAGGCCCTTCACACAGATGGCGTCCACGGTCTCACTCCTTTCTAAGGTATATGCTCTTCCAGAAGGCGATGAGGCGGGTGAAGTCCTCCTCCATCCGCGCCATGTCCACGCCGCCCCGCTGGACCATCTCCCAGAGGTATCCCTCCGACGCCCAGTACATCTCCTGGTACATCGTGGGTATGTCCAGGCCGGGGATGAACTGGGCCGGGTCCAGGTCCACCCGGACCTCGTCCGCCTTGAGGTTGAAATACCGGTGATAGCTCTCCTGGACGGCGGCGCAGACCTCCTGGTCCTTTTCGTAAAAGGCCCGGATGGTGAAGGCGGCCATGTCCGGATAGCAGCGGATCAGATCCGCCTTGGCCCGCAGGCCCCGCTCCATGCTCTCGAACAGCTCCCGCCGCTCGTAGCACCCGTACCGGGTCAGGACATCGATGGTCATTTGGGCGCACTGGTCCCACAGAAACAGATACAGTTCCTGCTTGTTCCGGAAGTAGTGGAACAGCAGGCTCTTGCTGATGCCCGCCTCCGCCGCGATCTCGCTCATGGGGCTGTTCTTGTAGGCGTTTTGGGAGAACACCCGGTAGCCGGCGTTGATGACGGCCTGCTGTTTTTCCCGGGGCAATGAGAAGAATTTTTCGTTCATGGCGCACCTCCGTTGACCGGCCGGTCAAGAGCATCATATATCCGTTGACCGTTTTTGAGAAGACCCATTCTTTTGCGATTTACACAAATTTCACAAAAATTACCGGCCCGTTTCATCGAATTATTGCCTCTTCGCCTGTTGACAAGACCGAAAACAGGGGATATAATGACCACAATCAATTGAATACCACACCAAAGGCAATGAAAAGAAGAGTAAGCGGAAGGTTATGCCGCCAGAGAGCCCCGGCAGCTGGAAAGGGGCGCAGAGAGTCCGCCGAACATGGTCTTGGAGCCGCGTGGGCGATATGTAGTCCGCGACGGGGGCGCCCGTGACAGCGCAGGGGTTTGATGGAACCCTCAAAGGCATGCGCCGTGAGGCGTGTGTGAAGCAAGGTGGTACCACGGCGTAATTTGTATGTCGTCCTTGATTTTCAAGGACGACATTTTTGTTTGTGAGGTACATATGAGCGAGACGATCATCCGCATCGAACACCTCTGTAAGACCTTCGGCACCGGCGACGGGAAGGTGGAGGCCCTGAAGGATATAGACCTGGATATCCAAAAGGGCGAGATCTTCGGCATCATCGGCCTTTCCGGCGCGGGCAAGAGCACCCTGGTCCGGTGCATCAACCTTCTGGAGCGGCCCACCAGCGGCACCGTCACGGTGAACGGCCAGGAGCTGACGGCCCTCAAAGAAAAAGAACTGCGCAAGGCCCGCATGGGCATGAGCATGATCTTCCAGGGCTTCAACCTCCTCATGCAGCGCACGGCGCTTCAAAACATCTGCTTCCCCCTGGAGCTGAACGGCGTGCGGGGGGAGAAGAGCTGGCGGGAGAAGCGGGCGCGGGAGCTGCTGGAAATGGTGGGCCTGCCCGACAAGGCGGACGCCTATCCGGTGCAGCTGTCCGGCGGCCAGAAGCAGCGCATCGCCATCGCCCGGGCCCTGGCCCAGTATCCCCAGCCCCAGGTGCTCCTGTGCGACGAGGCCACCAGCGCCCTGGACCCCACCACCACCCAGTCCATCCTGGACCTTCTGAAGAAGATCAACCGGGAGATGGGGGTCACGGTGGTGGTCATCACCCACGAGATGCGGGTGGTGGAGCAGATATGCGATAGGGTGGCGGTGCTGGAGGGCGGCGTCATCCAGGAGCAGGGAGACGTTTCTGACATCTTCTCCAACCCCCGCACCGAGGCGGGCCGGAGACTGGTGATGCCCAACGGCGAGAAGATACACGTTCTCCCGGCCAACCGGCTGGTGCGGCTGGCCTTCAACGGGGCCACCTCCGGCGAGCCCATCATTTCGACGCTGGCCGCCAGGGAGGGCATCTGTTTGAACATCATCAGCGCCGACACCCGCACCATCGGGGATAAGAGCTTCGGCACCATGGTGCTGGGCCTGCCTCAGGACGAGACGGAGGCGGCCCGGGCGCTGATATACCTGAGAGAGATACCCGGCGTGACGGCGGAGGAGGTGACGGACCTTGTTCAGTGAAAAGAATGTGGAGCTGCTGACCGGCATCATCCATGAGGAACTGCTCAAGGCCATCGGCGAGACCCTTCTTATGACCTTCCTGCCCACGCTGCTGGCCTTCGCCATCGGCCTGCCCCTGGGCGTGCTGCTGGTGACCGGGGACAAGCGGGGCATCCGCCCCCTGCCGAGCCCCGTGATGCAGGTGCTGAACGTCATTATCAACCTTCTGCGCAGCGTGCCGTTCCTCATCCTGCTGGTGGTGGTCCTGCCCCTGTCCCGCCTGGTGGTGGGCACGTCCGTGGGCACCAAGGCCATCATCGTGCCGCTGACCATCGCCGCCTTCCCCTTTGTGGCGCGGCTGGTGGAGACATCTATCCGGGAAGTGGATCAGGGGGTGGTCGAGGCGGCCCAGGCAATGGGCGCCAGTCCCATGCAGATCGTGTATAAGGTCCTCATCCCCGAGGCAAAGCCCGCGCTGATATCCAACTTCTGCGTGTCCCTGATCACCATCTTCGGCTACGGGGCCATGGCGGGTATCCTGGGAGGCGGCGGCCTGGGCGCCATCGCCATCAACTACGGCTATTACCGGCGGCGGGAACTGGTCATGTGGGTCATGGTCATCCTGCTGATCGTCCTGGTGCAGATATTCCAGAGCACCGGCAACTACATCACCAAACGGAGCGACAAACGCATCCGGTGAAACAAATATAAAAACTATTTTTTGAAAAGGAGAATCCCAAAATGAAGAAGATCATCGCCATCGTGCTGGCCCTTACGCTGGTCCTGAGCCTGGGCGCTGTGGCCCTGGCCGACGACACCGTCACCCTGAAGGTGGGCGCCTCTCCCACTCCCCACGCGGAGATCCTGGAGTTCGCCAAGGACATCCTGGCCGAGCAGGGCATCGAGCTGGACATCGTGGAGTACACCGACTATGTGCAGCCCAACCTGGCCGTGGAGAGCGGCGACCTGGATGCCAACTACTTCCAGCACACTCCCTATCTGAACACCTTCAACGAGGAGAACGACACCCATCTGGTGAGCGTGGGCCTGGTCCACTATGAGCCCTTCGGCATCTATCCGGGCAAGACCGCCACGCTGGAGGAGTTGGAAGACGGCGCCACCATCGCTATCCCCAACGACGGCTCCAACGAGACCCGCGCCCTGCTCCTGCTCCAGCAGGAGGGCCTTCTCACCCTGAAGGAGGGCATCGACGCCTCCTCCAACGCCACCAAGCTGGATATCGCCGAGAACCCCCACGACTTTGAGATCGTGGAGCAGGAGGCCGCTCAGCTGCCCCTGTCCCTGGAGGACGTGGACATCGCCGTCATCAACGGCAACTATGCTCTGGACGCCGGCCTGAACGCTGGCACCGACGCCCTGGCGGTGGAGGACGCCTCCGGTGAGGGCGCCAAGACCTACGCCAACATCCTGTGCGTCAAGGAGGGCAACGAGACCAACGAGGCCATCCTGGCTCTGCTGGAGGTCCTGCAGGGTGAGGAAGTCGCCCAGTTCATCGCCGACACCTATGAGGGCGCCGTGGTGGCCATCTCCGGCGCTGACGCCGAGGCCGAGGTTGAAGAACCCGCTGAGGAGCCCGCCGCCTGAGTTAAATCCCCATAACAGAAAGATCCCCCTGCCACCTGCATTGCCCCACAAAAAGTAGACAGTAGACAAAAAGCCCCCTGTTGTAGGAGAATGACTACGACAGGGGGTATTG